>JBBQXK010000001.1:0-183591 GCA_038209775.1 Rhodobacterales bacterium
ATCAGGCTGTCCATCGCATAGGCGCAGCGGTCCTGATCGCCGGGGCGCACCCAGATGTTCAGGGCAACCGCGCGACCAGAGGCTGTGGTGAAGGGGGCCGAGTGGGCCACAAGGTGCCCGGCCACAAGCGCGAACAGATAGGCGGGCTTGGGCCAGGGGTCGTGCCATTCGGCGAAACCGGGGCCTTGCGCCACGGGATTGCCGTTGGACAACAGCACCGGCAGATCGGATTCGACGCGCACGCGGAAGGTGGCCATCACATCCGGGCGGTCGGGGTAGTAGGTGATCTTGCGAAACCCCTCGGCCTCACACTGCGTGCAGTAAAGGCCGTTCGACATGTAGAGGCCTTCAAGTGCGGTGTTGCCTTCGGGCGCAGTCTCGACTTCGGTTTCAAGCACAAAGGCGCGTCCGGGCAACACGGCGGCGGGGATAGTCAGGCCCAGATCGTCCATCTGCGGCACCACGGCCACGCCGTCGATGCGCGCCCCGATCAGGGTCAGGTTCTCGCCATGCAGGAACAGGTCGTGCGCACCGGGGCGGTCAGGGTTCGCCTCCATCTGCAACCGCGCAATGACGCGGGTTGCCGTCGGGTGCAGCCGGAAGGTCAGATCGACCGACAGCAGACGGTGGGTAAACGGCTGATAGTCGGCCAGATGGATGGTTTGCGGTTCGGTCATGGGGCTATCGTCTCGCATGCGGGGGATTGCGAACAACTAAACCCGCCGCCACTCGCACATGCAACAGCCCGTGTCTTTCCCTTTGATCCAAATATCCCGGGGGGGCCGGAGGGCCGCCCCCCGGTTCAGCCCTAGCCGCAAAGCCGCCCATGTTCCAGCAGCGCAAAGCGGTCGGTCATCCCCGCCACATAATCCGCGACGATCCGGGCAAGGGCGGTCGCGTCCCCTGCCCCCGCGACATCGGCCTGCCATTCGGCGGGCAGCAGACCGGGCTGCGCCATGAACAGCGGGAACAGCGCGTTGACCACATGCGTCACCCGCGCGCGTTCCACCATCACCGTGGGGGCCCGGTACATGCGGGTGAACAGGAACGAGCGGATCGCCTTCAACTCTTGATACAGCGGTTTTGAGAACCGGATCACCGTTGTGCCCATCTGGCGGATATCGTCAACCGAGCGGGGCTGCGCCGAGGCGAGGCGGTTCTGCGCCACCGCGATCACATCCTCGACCATGCGCCCGAACACGCGGCGCAGCGCCTCATGCCGGCGGCGCATCTTTTCAAGCCCCGGGTACAGGCGGTCAACCTCGGCAAAGGCGGGGCCGGTCACCGGCAGCCCTTCAAGATCAGCTTCGGTGAACAGGCCCGAGCGCAGGCCATCATGCAGGTCGTGATGCGAATAGGCGACGTCGTCGGCGATGGCCGCCACCTGCGCCTCGGCCGATGCGTGGGTGTCCAGTTCCAGATCCCACAGCCCGTTCACCGCCGACAGCGCATAGGGCAAGGGCGCGCCCGGGTGGCGGGCGTTCGGGCCGGTCACCGGGCCGTTGTGCTTGGCGATGCCTTCCAGCGCCTCCCATGTCAGGTTCAGGCCGTCGAAATCGGCATAGTGCCGTTCCAGCCGGGTCACGATACGCAGGGCCTGCGCGTTGTGGTCGAACCCGCCATAGGGCTGCATCAATGCCGCCAGCGCATCCTCGCCGGTATGGCCAAAGGGGGTGTGGCCAAGGTCATGCGCCAGTGCCACCGCCTCGGCCAGATCGGTGTTCAGGCCAAGGACGCCCGCGATGGTGCGCGCAACCTGTGCCACCTCGATCGTATGGGTCAGGCGGGTGCGGTAATAGTCGCCCTCGTGTTCGACAAACACTTGCGTCTTGTGTTTCAGCCGCCGGAAGGCCGACGAATGGATGATCCGGTCCCGGTCGCGCTGGAACGGCGAGCGGAAGGATGACACCCGTTCGGGGTACAGCCGCCCGCGTGACGCATCGGGCTGACAGGCATAGGGGGCAAGCATCGGACCTCTGCACGCGGGCGCCGCCGGGGATTCGCGACCGTGCGATCCTAGCCTGCCGATCCGCCGCTGGCCAACCGCGACCGAGGCCCTTTGCATCGGCCCCGACAACGCCTATCTTGGATGTCGGATACAGGAGCCCGCCATGAACCTTACCCTTCCCCCCCGCGTTACCGACCGCGCCTATGCGCGCCTCGCCGAGATTGCCGAGATGACGGGCGAGAAGAAGGCCCTGCGCGTCGCGGTCGAGGGGGGGGGCTGCTCGGGGTTTCAGTACGACATCCGGCTGGACGAGGCGGGCGGCGATGATCTGGTGCTGGAAAAGGACGGGCAATCGGTGCTGGTCGATGCGGTATCGCTGCCGTACCTGTCGAACGCCGTCATCGACTATACGGATGAGCTGATCGGCGCGCACTTTGTGATCGAGAACCCGAACGCTGCCTCATCCTGCGGCTGTGGCACGTCGTTTTCGGTCTGACGCCACGGCAGGCGGGATTTTTTTCGGGACTGTCGGCGTGACTGCCCTATCTGCCGTGGCCAAGACACGGTGGATGGGCGCGCGATGAACACGATACTGATCCTTGGGTCCGGCCCGAACGTGGTTCAGGCGCGCGACTGGCCGCGCCGCCCCTTTGACCGCATTATCGCCATCAACAACGCCTGGCGTGTCCGCCCTGATTGGGACGAGGCGATCCATCCCTATGACTTTCCCCCCGCCCGCCGTGCCGTGGCAGGGCCGGGGCAGCGGATTGTGGCGCAGGATGATTTTGTGCCGGTGCAGAATGCCCTTGGCGGGTTCGTCTATGCCGGGGGGACGATGGCGTTTACCGCCGGTTACTGGGCGCTTGGCCAGCATGCGCCGCGTGTGATCGGGGTGATGGGCTGCGACATGCACTATCCCGCCCGGGGGCGCACGCATTTCTACGGCACCGGCACCCCAGACCCCCTGCGCCCCGACATCACCCTGCGTTCGCTTGAGGCGAAATCGGCGCGGCTGATGGTGCTGGCGGCGATGCGGGGCTGTGCGATGGTGAACCTGTCGGCGGGGCCGTCGCGCCTGATCTTTCCGCGCGCCGATCACCGGGCCGCCCGTGCCTGCCGCCCGCTGTCGCACGACACCCACCGCGCTGACGAGGCGATGGCGCTGGAGGCCGAACTTGGCTACCACGTCCCGTCGGGTCGGTACTGGGAAGAGGCCGCGCGTTTCGACGATGCTGCCATCGACACGCTGGATGCGCTGTGGCTGGCGGCGGCGCGCGCGCCAATGGCGCGGGCGGGCTAGGGGTGCTTCCCTTGGGCCGGGCGGCGGTCTAGCATCGCGGCGGTTCCCCGGAGACAGCCCCATGAAGATTGCCACCTTCAACATCAACGGCATCAAGGCCCGGATCGAGGCCCTGCCCCGCTGGCTGGCCGAGGCCGCCCCCGATGTGGTCTGCCTGCAAGAGATCAAGTCGCAGGATGACGGTTTCCCGGGCCAGATGTTCCGCGACATGGGGTATCAGGTGGAAACCCACGGGCAGAAGGCGTTCAACGGCGTGGCGCTGTTGTCGCGGCTGCCGATGACGGGTGTGGTACGCGGTTTGCCGGGTGATGATGACGATGCGCAGGCGCGCTGGATTGAGGCTACGGTAACGGGCACCCGCGCGGTCAGGGTCTGCGGGCTGTACCTGCCGAACGGCAACCCGGCCCCGGGACCGAAGTATGATTACAAGCTGGCATGGATGGCGCGGATGCAGGCCCGGGTCGAGGTGCTGTTGGCGGGTGAGATGCCTGTGGTGTTCGCGGGCGATTACAACGTGATCCCCACAGCGATGGACGCGGCACGGCCAGATGCCTGGGTGACCGATGCGCTTGGTCTGCCCGACACGCGCGCGGCGTACCGCAGGCTGGTGAACCTGGGGTTGACCGATGCGTTCCGGGTGCGCGAACCCGGGGCGGGGCAGTATTCGTTCTGGGATTATCAGGCCGGGGCCTGGGAAAAGAACAACGGCATCCGCATCGACCACCTCTTGCTGTCACCGCAGGCCGCTGATCTGTTGTCCGAGGCCCGCATCGACCGCGCTGTTCGTGGCGGCGACAAGCCGTCGGATCATGTGCCGGTCTGGGTGACGCTGGACGCCTGACCTGCCGTAACGTCATGGCCGTAAAGCCAGTCCAGCCTGCGCAGCATCAGGCCGGGGGCAACGGTGCCGATAACCCGCAGCCCTGCATGCGCCACCACCCGCTGTATCCCGCGCAGGTGATAGGCGCGGGCATTGCCGTTGGCGGCGGCGACGGCGCGGGTGACGCGGGCGCTGCGCTTCGCCTGAAATGCGGCGAGGGCGGCGGCGGGATCTGCGTGGCGGTCAAGGGTTTCGGCCAGCACCCATGCATCCTCCAGCGCCAGATTTGCCCCTTGGGCCAGAAACGGCAACGTGGGGTGGGCGGCATCGCCAAGGATCGCAGCAGTGCCCGCGTGGTGCCAGACGCGGGCCACCCTGTGACGGAAAAGGCCCCAAAGGCCGACCTCGGTCACTTGATCCAGCCAGCCCCGCACGCGCGGGGAAAACGCCGCGAACGCCTGCCGCATCTGCGCCGCGTCACCGCGCAGGGCCCAGCCTTCGTCAGCCCAATCCCGGCGTTCCTCGACCGCGACGATGTTGCGCAAGGCGTGCCCGCGCAGGGGATAGGACACCAGATGCCGCCCTGCCCCCATGTGAACCTCGGCCACCGGGGTGGCACCCGGTTCGCAGGGGATCAGCGCGCGCCATGCCGTCTGATGGGTGAAGAACGGGGCGACGGTATCGTTAAGCGCCGCGCGGACCCGGGATTGCAGGCCATCGGCGCCGATCAGAACATCGCCCGCATGGGTTTCGCCGGTTTCGGTAACGACGCGGGCAGCGGCGGGGTCAACCGTTACGACCCGTTGTTGCAGCGCGATCTGTACGCCCGCCGCAACCGCACCCTCGCGCAGCAACCCGATCAGATCGGCGCGGTGGATCAGATGGAACCCATGGCCCCCGGCCCCCGGGCGCGTCAGGTCCATCCGAAGGACGGGTTTTCCGGTGAGGCCGTCACACAGTTGCACGGCCGCAGCACGGGTGCCCGCAGCCTGCAGCCCCGCGCCAAGGCCAAGCGCGGCCAGCACCGCCGCACCGTTCGGGCTGACCTGCAACCCCGCCCCCACCTCACGTATTGCATCGGCCTGTTCCAGCACGGTGACCGCAGCGCCACGCAAGGCCAGCGCGTGCGCGGCGGCAAGACCGGCCACGCCTGCCCCGACCACGATCACCGAGGTGCCTTTCAGCGCCAATCCCGTTCCTCAAAGCAAAACGCCGGGCACGACGGCCCGGCGCAACATCCGTCTGCTGAAACCGTCAGTCGTCGCGGTGGACTCGTTCCCGACGTTCGTGCTTTTCCTGCGCCTCAAGCGTCATCGTGGCGATGGGGCGGGCGGCGAGACGCTTGAGGCTGATCGGCTCACCGGTCACTTCGCAATAGCCGTATTCGCCGTTTTCGATCCGGCGCAGCGCCGCGTCGATCTTCGACACCAGCTTGCGCTGACGGTCGCGGGTGCGCAGTTCCAGCGCGCGGTCGGTTTCTTCGGACGCGCGGTCAGTGATGTCGGGTACGTTGCGGGCGCTGTCCTGCAGGTTGTCGATGGTTTCTGCCGACTGGCTCATCAGCTCTTGCTTCCACACCATCAGTTTGCGGCGGAAGAATTCGAGCTGCAAAACGTTCATGAAGGGTTCGTTTTCGGCAGGCCGGTAGTCGGCGGGAAGAAAGACCTCAGCCTTCATATTCTTCAACTCCAGGTCGCCGGATTGGACCGACAAGGGGGCGTTCTGCATCTGTCGCTCCTCGTTGGCGCGTCATTAGCCCAAGGCGCAGGGCTTGTCACTAGCGGTTGCGACAAAATCGGGGGCAGGATAGGAAACGTGAAACCCCGCCCCCAAAACCCTTGAGACACCGATGAAATTTACCACGACCGACAGCTATGTGGCGCCCCCCGATCTGGCCGTGGCGGTAAATGCCGCGGTGACACTGCAGCGCCCGCTGCTGGTGAAGGGGGAACCCGGCACCGGCAAGACCGAACTGGCGCGGCAGGTGGCCGCGACGTTGGGCCTGCCGCTGATTGAGTGGCATGTGAAGTCCACAACCAAGGCGCAACAAGGACTATACGAATATGACGCCGTCAGCCGCCTGCGCGACAGCCAGTTGGGCGAGGCGCGGGTGCATGATGTGGCGAACTACATCAAGAAGGGCAAGTTGTGGCAGGCGTTCGATGCGCCGGGGCGTGTGGTGCTGCTGATCGACGAGATCGACAAGGCGGACATCGAGTTTCCGAATGACCTGTTGCAGGAACTCGACCGGATGGAGTTCCACGTCTATGAGACGGGGGCCACGGTGCGGGCCCGGGTGCGGCCTGTGGTCATCATCACCTCGAACAACGAAAAGGAACTGCCCGACGCGTTCCTGCGGCGGTGCTTTTTCCACTACATCCGGTTCCCGGATGAGGCCACGCTGCGCGCCATCGTCCGGGTGCATTTTCCCGACATCAAGGACGCCCTGCTGGCCACCGCGCTGACGCAGTTTTTCGAGTTGCGCGAAACGCCGGGGCTGAAGAAGAAGCCCTCGACCTCCGAGATGCTGGACTGGCTGAAGCTGTTGCTGGCCGAGGACCTTTCGCCCGAAGATCTGCGGCGGGATGCAAAGTCATCGCTGCCGAAACTGCATGGGGCGCTGTTGAAGAACGAACAGGATGTTCACCTTTTCGAACGTCTGGCCTTCATCGCGCGGTCGGGCCGCGCCTGACATGAAGAACGCGGTGTAAGTGGTTCACACGACGCCGAGAATCGGGCCAGAATCGGGCCAGAATATGGGCGACAATGCGGCGGCGCGCCTTGATTGCGCCATGATTGCGCCACAATCGGATCACTTTCTGACACATTTCGTCAATTTTTTGCAATATCTCGTGATCGAATCGCCGCAGATGCTGCGGTGGGTGGTTCCGACGCGTCTAGGGATAGAATCGACGCCGAACCGCTGATTCCCCAAGATTGACATGACGACGCCCCGATCCTGACACTCCTTCCCGATTGTCTGAGCGTGAACGCCAGACCTGTATTCGGGACCGCCGCAAGATGATCCTTCGCCCCTGCTGCCCGCCTGTTGCCCTTCCCCTTTGCCGGAACGGAGGCTGACCGATGCGCGCCACTGCCCTTGCCTCGTTGATGTTGCTGACCGCCTGCCTGCCGGTGTCAGAGGCCGACGTGTCGAAAAGCCAGAGCAACGTCGTTGCTGGCCCCACGGATTCCGTGCCTGCCGCGATGCAGGGGTTCGGGCTGCACCGCGCCGCCCTGCCCCGGCGCGGCAACGACGGCATCATGCTGGATTTCCTCGACCTCAGTTTCTCGATGGAAAGCGGGCGCGCGATGCGGGCGTTCAGCCGGTTCGAGGGGCCGGTGCGGGTGCGTCTGAGCGGCCCGGTGCCGCGCAGTGCCGCGACCGATTTCGACCGCCTTCTGGCCCGCCTGCGGTCTGAAGCGGGCATCGACATCCGCGAAGTGACGGGTGGCGAGGCCGAGATCACCATCGAATTCCTGCCGCGCGCCAAGATCCAGGCGACCTATGCCAATGTCGCCTGCTTTGTTGCCCCCCGCGTCACCGGCTGGGACGACTTCCGCGCCAAGCGCCACACACCTGCGACCGACTGGACGACGCTGACCGCGCGCGACCAGTTGTCGATCTTTGTGCCGTCGGACGGGTCCGCCCAAGAGGCACGCGATTGCCTGCACGAGGAACTGGCACAGGCGTTGGGCCCGATCAACGACCTGTACCGGCTGTCGGATTCGGTGTTCAACGATGACAACTTCAACAACACCCTGACCGGGTTCGACATGCTGATCCTGCGGGCCACCTATGCGCCCGAAATCAAGGCGGGGATGAGCAAGGCCGAGGTTGCGGCGCGACTGCCGGGCATCCTTGCGCGGCTGAACCCGGGCGGCGAGGGCGTCGGCAGTGGCGGCGCAAGCGGCACCCCGCGCGCCTGGATCAACGCGGTCGAAGTGGCGCTTGGCGGGCGCGGCACCATCGCGCAGCGTGAGGCATCCGCCGCGCAGGCCGTGTCGATGGCGCGCAACGCAGGGTGGCGGGACGGCCGGCTGGCGCTGAGCCTGTTTTCGCTGGGCCGCCTTACACTGTCGCGCAATCCCGGTGTGGCGCTGCCATCCTTTGCCGAGGCATCGCAGATCTACCGCACCCTGCCCGGTGGTGCCATTCAGGCCGCACATGTGGACATGCAGCTTGCGGCCCATGCGCTGAGCGTGGGCCAGCATGCCCGCGCGCTGCAACTGTCCGAGGGTGCCATTCCGATCGTGTCGGCCGCCGAGAATGCGGCGCTGATGGCCACACTTCTGATGATGAAGGCCGAGGCGCTGGACGGGCTGGGTCAGGCCGCTGCCGCCAATGCGGCCCGTCTCGACAGCCGGGGCTGGGGTCGCTATGGCTTTGGTTCGGACGAACAGGTGCGGGCGCGGATGGCCGAGATTGCCATTCTGGCGCGGCGCGGGGGCTGATCATCGGCCCCGGGAACATGGGGCTGATGTGATCGTAGTGGCGGGACTGGTGTTCGGGGCGCTGGCGGGTGCCTTGGTGGCGCATAGGCGCGGCGGGCGGCGGCTGGACATGGCGCATCACGCGACGGCGTTTGCCATTCTGTTTGGCGTGGCGGGCATGATCCTGACCATCATCATCGCGCGCGTGGCGTGATCTGGACAGCGGTCGCGCCGCCCTGCATCCTGCGGCCGTCAACGGGGTGCCGCGCGCATGTTCCTGCCGTTCTTTGAAACCCTGCGCCGCACCGGCGTGCCGGTCAGCTTGCGCGAATACCTCGCCTTTCTGGAGGGGGTGGCGGCAGGTCTGGTGACCCACGATGTCGAGGGGTTCTATCACCTTGCCCGCACCGCGATGGTCAAGGACGAGCGTCACCTTGACCGTTTCGACCGCGCCTTTGCCGAGGCGTTCAAGGGGTTGGAGACGATCCCCGACGCCGCCGTGCTGGAAGCGATGGACCTGCCGGCAGAGTGGTTGCAGAAGCTGGCCGAACGCCACCTGACGCCCGAGGAACGCGATGCGGTGCAGGCGCTTGGCGGGTTCGACAAGCTGATGGAGACGTTGCGCGCAAGGCTGGCCGAACAACAGGAACGCCATGAGGGCGGGTCGAAGTGGGTCGGCACGGCGGGCACCAGCCCGTTTGGCGCGCAGGGCTACAACCCCGAAGGCGTGCGCATCGGACAGGACACCAGCCGCCATCAGCGCGCGGTCAAGGTCTGGGACAAGCGCGAGTTCCGCAATCTGGACGACCGGGTCGAGCTGGGTACCCGCAACATCAAGATCGCCCTGCGCAGTTTGCGCCGTTGGGCACGCGACGGTGCGGCGGACGAGTTTGATCTGGAAGGCACCATCCGCGCCACCGCCGAACACGGCTGGCTTGACGTGCAGACCCGGCCCGAGCGGCGCAATGCGGTGAAGGTGCTGCTGTTTGTCGATGCGGGCGGCAGCATGGAGCCGTTTGTGCGGATGGTCGAGGAATTGTTCAGCGCCGCCCGCAGCGAGTTCCGGCATCTGGAGCATTTCTATTTCCACAACTGCCTGTACGAGGGCGTGTGGCGCGACAACCGCCGCCGCTGGGACGCGCAGACCCCGACACTTGAGGTGATGCGCACCTATGGCCCCGACTGGAAGTGCATCTTTCTGGGCGACGCCGCGATGAGCCCCTACGAGATCCTGCATCCCGGCGGGGCCAGTGAGCATTGGAACGCCGAGGCGGGTGCGGTGTGGCTGGGGCGCGCCGCAGAACGCTGGCCGTCGCACCTGTGGATCAACCCGGTGCCCGAGCGGTTCTGGGACCACACCCATTCAACCCGTCTGGTCCGCGCGGCCTTCCCCGAGCGGATGGTGCCGATGACGCTGGAGGGGATCGCGCGGGGCACGCGGATGCTGGGGCGCTAGCCTGTTGCAACGCGGGCCTGCTGCCCCATATCTGGCGAATGCTGAAGCTCACACCCATCATTCTTGCGCTGGCCTACGGTCTTGCGATGTACTGGTTCTCGGCGTGGCGGACCAAGGGCATCCTTGATGCGCAAAGCCGCCCGATGGATGACCCGGCGCTGCTGCATCTGACCGGGCGGCTGGCCGTGGCGCAGGGTGTGCCGCACCTGCCGGTGCATGTGTTCGAGGTGCCGGGCGTCAATGGCCTTGCAGCACCGGACGGGCGCATTTTCCTGACGCGGGGTTTCATCGACCGCTACAAGGCCGGCGGCGTCAGTGCCGAGGAACTGGCCGGGGTGATCGCGCATGAGTTGGGGCATGTGGCGATGGGCCATGCGAAGCGGCGGATGATCGACGTGACCGGGCAGAACGCGGTCTTTGTGGTGCTGGTTCCGCTGTTGTCGCGGTTCGTGCCGGTCCTCGGCATCTGGATCGCGCGGTTCATCTCGACCGCACTTGCCGCAGGCCTGTCGCGCAAGGCGGAACATGAGGCGGACGCCTATGCCTCGGCGCTGCTGGTCAAGGCGGGGATCGGCACCGGGCCGCAGAAATCGCTGTTCCGCAAGCTGGACGCCTTGGTGGGGGGTGCGGGCGGTGCGCCCGACTGGTTGCGCAGCCATCCCCGGACCGAGGAACGCATCCGCCTGATCGAGGCGCGCGAAGTGCGGTGGGGTCTGGGTGCGGAGTTCTGAAGTGGCACTTGCGGCACCGAAGGCCGGGGGCCAGCCCCCGGGCCCCCGGAGTATTTGGGCAAGGTGAAGCCTGGAAGTGGCGACCACGCTCAGCCGATGGCGCGGGCGAGGCGGGTGAGTTTGGCGCGTTTGAGAAGGGGGCGGAGGGCTGTGGCGGTGCCGGCCATCGCCTCGGCGCGGGCGCGGACGGCTTCCAGTGCGGCATCTGTGCGGGCGGGGTCGTGCGACCACATTTCCCACAGGAAACCGTCGGGGTCGCGGCGTTGGATGCCTTCGGCAGACAGCGTGCCGCGCGGGAAGTCGGCGGCATTCCAAGTGATGATGGCATCGGCCCCGGACGCGATGGCGATGGCGAGGACGTGGTTGTCGTTGTCGTCGGGCAGGTGCAGGCGCGCCTCGATGCCGGGGGCGGCGGGCACGCGGGCGGCGGGGAAGGCCGTGGTCGCCCGGGCGATGGCGGCCCCGGCGGGGATGCCCTTGCGGGCCGCCGCATGCGACCATTCGCCAAGAATGCGGTCCGACCAGAGCGGGCGGAACAGTCCGGCAGCGGCCACCGACAACAGGCAGTCGCACAGCACCGGCGGCATCAGCACGCAGGTGTCGAGCACCGCCTTCACCCGTCCAGCCGGAAGAACAGCGCCTTGAGATAGCCCGTCTCGGCCAGTTGCGGCAGCACGGGGTGATCGGGGCCCGCCGATCCGGTGTGGATCAGTTGCCCGCGCCGCCCGGCCCGCCCGATGCCCCGCGCCGAGGCGTTGCGAAACGCGGCAAGATCGGCGGCGTGCGAACAGGAACACAGCACCAGATAGCCACCCGGTGCCACCAGCGGCGCCGCAAGCCGCGCCACCCGTTCATAGGCGCGCAGGCCCGCCTCAAGTGCGGGTTTGGCCGGGGCGAAGGCGGGCGGATCGCAGATCACCAGATCAAACCTGTCCGGCTGCGTGGCCAGATCCTCCATCACCGCGAAGGCATCGCCCTGACGGGTGGCAAAGCGGGCCTCGGTCCCCGACAGCGCCGCCCCCTGCCGGGCGAGGTCCAGCGCCGGGGCCGAGCCGTCGACGGCCAAAGCATGGCTGGCGCCTGCCGCAAGGCACGCGAGGGCAAAGCCGCCGACGTGGGCGAAGACGTCCAGCACCCGCGCGCCATGGGCCAGACCGGCGGCAAAGGCGTGGTTGGGGCGCTGGTCATAGAAGAGGCCGGTTTTCTGCCCGCCCGTGACATCGGCCAGATAGTTGGCACCGTTCATCGGCACCGTGACCGGCCCGTCCACCTGCCCCATTAGGATGCCGCCCATGTCGTCCAGCCCTTCAAGCCCACGCGACCGGCCACCGCCGTTCTTGACCACGGTGGTCACGCCGGTCACGGCCATCAGGGCTGCCACAAGGTCGGTCAGATGCGCCTCGGCCCAGGCGGCGTTTGGCTGGATCACCGCGAGGTCCCCGAAACGGTCGATCACCACGCCGGGCAGACCGTCGGCCTCGGCATGGACCAGCCGGTAGAATGGCGCGGGATACAACCGCTCGCGCAGGGCAAGGGCGCGGGAGAGGCGTTGGCCAAGCCAGTCGCGGTCGATTACTGCAGCAGGATCGGGGTCGAGCATCCGCGCGATGATCTTGGAAGCAGTGTTGACCGTGACCAGCCCCAAAGGGCGGCGTTCTGCATCCTCAAGGATCGCCAGTGCGCCAGGGGCAAGGGACTGCGTGCGCCGGTCGGTGACCAGTTCGTCCGCGTAGACCCAGGGAAAGCCGTGGCGCAGGGCGCGCGCCTCGGCCTTGGGGCGCAGGCGCACTATTGGGCGTCCCTGGGCGCGTCCGGGGGAGCCTTCGGAGGCAGGATCAGAAGCGTCGGGGGTCATCATCCGACCGGCAATACCCGCTTTGCCGGTCCCGCGAAAGCCCGGCCTGTCAGAGTGACGATTGCACGGCGCGCACGACGTCGATCTCGCTCAGCACGCCGGGTGTGCGGGCCATGCGACTGACGACAGTGGCCCCGTATGCGCCATCACCAAGGGCCGATGGCGCAGTCGTGGCGCAGCCCGTGAGGGCAAGCGCAACGCATAGGCCAAGCAAGGGTTTCCAGGGGGTCATCGACGTCCTCCGTCAGCGGCTGGAGCAGGCGATGCGGCACCCGGTCCCAATATTGATTTCAACACAGGTTGGCGGCGATTTGTGGCCAAATTGTGCGGCGGACCGCAGAAACATGATGCAGCAGCGCAACAGCGCCCCTGGTTTGGGCGATTCGCCGCCGAAACATCTGCCCTTTGCCGCGTCAGCCAAGGTGTCGGCGGGAACAGGCCAACTGGATCTATGCTGGTCTAGTCCGGGCTTCCGACCAGCACAAAGGGTGCCCAATAGGCGGGATGCGACCAGCGGGGGTCGGCAGGCGCGTCGATCATCGACAGGATCGCCTGTTGCTGGGCCTCGGCCATCCGGGTGCCGGGCACGGCGGCGAGGGCCGCGAAGGTGTCGGTCATCAGGCGCGCGGCAGAGCGGCTTTCGACCGGCCAGTGGCTGACCAGAAGGCCGCGCGCGCCTGCGTACAGGAAGGCCTGCGTCAGGCCCGACAGCGCCTCGGCGCCGGCCACGCCACCCGAGGCGGTGTTGCAGGCCGACAGCACGACGATGCGCGCATTCAGATGCAGGTCGATGATTTCGGACGACGTCAGGAACCCGTCCTCGCCGCCGCCATGCGTCAGCGCAAGCGCCGCCTCGGACAGCAGGCCGTCGCCCGCACGGTCACCGGCGACAAGGCCATGGGTGGCAAAATAGAGCGTGCCGATGCGGTCAAGTGCTGCCGTCTTGACCGCCGCCTCGGTTGCCCCGTCGCCCAGCCGAAGGGCTGTCGCGTCCTGCCCGAGCGACGCGGCCACGGCGCGCACCTCGGCCACGGTCTCGGGCAGGGGTGCGAGGCCGTCAGATGGATCGAACCGGGCGTCAGCAAAGGCAAGAAAGCCTTCTGCAGGGGACGCGCGCGGGGTGGCGGGGGGCAGCGAGGACAGCGCGGGCAGGATGGTCACGGAATGGTGGCGGATCAGCCAGTCGGCGGCACCGAAATCATCCGATCCGGGCGGCGTGACCAGCATCAGTTGCGGCGGCAGGGCCGCCATCGCGCCGCGCAGGTCGAACCAAAGATGCGCCTTGCCCGCCGTGACACCGGCGACCTGCCCCAGCGTCTGGGTATAGAGCCAGTGTGCGGCATCCAGATCGAAATCCCGGGCCACGGCGACCGGGGCCAGTGCCGCCGCCGACCGCACGCCCAGCCGCAGGTCGATCCCCGCGCGCAGGTGGCTGACGGCAGCCTCGATCTCCGGGCCCGGCACCTGAAACGTATGCCAGTCCACGGACCCGGCGCTGGCGGCCACGACCAGGCCGATATCGTCCCCCTCCCGGGGCGGGTCAATCACCACAAGCGCCTCGTCCGGTTTCAGGCGCGCGCGGATCGTGGCGAGGTTCAGCGCCCCCTGCCCGGTCGCGCTGGCCAGTTCGGGGGCCGTCACCCGAAGGTCGCGCCGGGTGGTGTCAAGGGTGTCGATCATCTTGCCGATCTGGTCGCGCAGGGCCGCAACCTCGTCGGCATTGCGGTCGGACAGGGGCAGTGTCGTCTGCGCCGCCAACGCGTCCCGCGCGCGCGACAGGCGCGTGTTCAGATCGCTTTGGTCCCGCAAAAGGCCCGCCACCGCATCGCTGCCGGCCTCAAGCCGCGCGGTCAAGAGACGCTGCGCCGCTGCAGCACCGGACGACTGGCTGTCCTGCAGCCAGACCAGCACCGCATCAACCGCCTCTTCCGCGCTGAGGTCGCCGTTTTCCTGCGCCGTGCCCAGCACATACACGATCTGTGACCGCGTGCCCGGCAGTGCCGCCCCCGCCATTGCGCGCAATTGCGCCACCCCCTCGCCCGCGCGCCCGGTCGCGGCCAGGAGCATTGCATAGTTCTGCCGTGCGTGCAGAAGCTTGGCCGAAGCCGGGTCAAGCGCCTGTTCCCGGATCGCCACCACACGGGCCAGAAGATCCAGCGCCTCATCGTCGTCTGGTCCGCCTGGCGTCTCGTCCACCAATGACACGGCCAGGTTGAACGCAAGATCGGCCCACAGCGGGCTGTCCGCGCCGTAGTGTGTGGCCACCTCGGCCATGACCGGGCGCAAAAGTGCGGACACCTCGGCCCCCCGCCCCGCCGTTTCCAGCGCATCGGCCTTGAGCACAAGAATGTTCAACCGCATGGGTTGCATGCGCGGGGATTTCAGCGTGCCGAACTGCGCATCAATCGCCGCCAGCGCGCGGTCATAGACCGGGATCGCCTCAGCGGGATCGGCGCTGGTCGCGAGGAATTGCGCCCAGCCGGCCATCGACACGGCATGCAGCGCCATTGCGTTTGGGTCCGTGCGCGGAGCAAGCCGTTGGTCAAGGATGCGGTAGGCCAAGGCAGCCAGCGCAAAATCTTCTGCCCGGACGGCGGAAACCGCCTGCAGATAGCGCAACTCGTCAATGACCAGCGCATCGTTCGGCAACCACCGCTCGGCCTCTGTCAGACCTTCGGCCAGAACCGCCAGGGCCTCATCCACCTCACCGGCACTGCCAAGCGACGCCGCATAGGCCGAAAGACATTTATAGGCCAAAACATCGTCGGCGCTCAGCAATCGTTGCGCCTTTTCCAGCATTCCGCGCGCCAGACCCTGCGCCTCGTCAGTGCGCCCCTGCAGGGCGACCGCCATCACGATCAGCCATTCCAGTTGCAGGGCCTGCCGGCTTTCGGCCCCGAAGGTATGCGTGACGGCGCCGTAGAACTCGCGCCCCTTGCTCTCGACCATCGCGTAATCGCCCAAAGCCGTCAGCGCCGCGTCGATAAGATCGGCAACCTCGGTCACGTCTTCGGGTGTCAGGGGCGCGTCTTCGGCAAATGCGGGGGCACAAATCAGCCAGAAAGCCAGGGCAAGGCGAAGCAGGTGCATCAATCCGGGCTTCCGACCAGCACGAACGGCGCCCAATAGGCCGGGTGCGACCAGCGCGGATCGGGGGGCTCGGTGATCATGTCGATCATCGCCCAGCGGTGCGCCTCGGCGGCGCGCAGGGACGGATCGGCGGCGCGTTCGGCAAAGACGTCGGTCATCAGCGCCACGGCGGATTTGCTTTCGACCGGCCAGTGGCTGACCAACAGCGCCCGCGCGCCCGCATACAGAAACGCCTGCGCCAGACCCGACAGCGCCTCGGCCCCCGGTTCGGCCCCGGCAGCGGTATTGCAGGCCGACATCACCACCCAATCGGCATTCAGCCGCAACTGCGCCACTTCGGTGGCGGTCAGGAACCCGTCCTCGCCATCCCCCGGGGTCAGCGCAAGGGCCGGTTCCGACAGAAGCGTGCCCCCTGCCCTGTCACCCGACACAAGGCCGTGCGTGGCAAAGTAGAGCATCCGGTAACGGTCCAGCCCCGCCTTCTTGAGCGTGGCCTCGGACGCCCCAAGCCCCAGCCACAATTCACCCTTGCCGCCCGCCACGGCCGCCCGCACCGCCTCGGCCTCGCCTGCCGTTTCCGGCAACGGCGTCAGCGCCCCGCGCAACCGCGTGTCCGTATCGGCGGCGGCCACCAACAGCGCCTGCGCCTCATCGGCATCGAACACCGGATCGGCAAAGCCCGCAAACGCCTCGGGCGCGCGGGGGGCGTCGGCGGCCAGCGACGCGGTGCGCAGGCTGGTCAGTGACGGCAGTATGGTGATCGCCACATGGTTGATGAGCCAGGGCGCATTCACCACGGTCGTCGTCGCATCGGGTTCAGAGGTCAGCAACAGCGACGGCGGCAGTCCGGTGAGCGGCCCCCGCACCTCCAGCAGAAGATGGCGCTTGGGCCACAGCAGCCGGTCCATCAGGCCAATCGAGTTGTAATAGATCTGGTGCGACGCGGCGAACGGGAACGCGCCATCGTTCTGCGGCGCATTCAGCGCCTCGGCGGCGCGGGTGCCAAGGGTCAGCGACACGGAATCGCGCACCTCGGCGATCCAGCCGTTCATCTCGGCCACCGGTTGCCAGAACACCGTGCCTGCCACCTCTTCGCGGGTGATGGCGATGATCACGCTCCATTCCTCGTCATGGCGCTGCTGGTCCAGAAGCACCACCACCTCATCCTCGGCCAGCAGGGCCTGCAGCGCCGCAAGGTCCAGATCGACCGCGCCGGACAGTTCGGCAAAGGCGGGTTCCGCCCCGCGCACCTGCGCCATGCAGCTGTCGATGGCCACGGTGACCTCGGCCACACGGATCCGCGCCGTCTTTTCCGCCGCCGGGTCAGCGTCGGCCAAGGGGCGGCTGGCCAGATCGGCAATCGCTGCTTGCAGCATCAGCAACTCTTCGTTCAGATCGGTCGCTTCGCGGTACAGCACTGCCACCGCCGGATCGCGGATCAGCCGGCGCAAGACCTGTTCGCGGACGGCGCCGCGCGCCGAGCCGCCGGCGGCGCGCTGCAGATACGGCAGCGCTTCGATCGGAAAGGCCGCGTTCGACAGCGTTCCGGTGTCGCGGCGGAACTCCAGAAGGTCCAGCATGTACTTGCGGTCCGGCCCCAAGGTGCCTTCCGCCGCCACATACTGCGCCCACGCTTCTTCAAAGCGTTGATCGAACGACAGCAATCCCGCATAGTCTGACCGCGCCTCGGCCAGTACGCGGTGGTTCGCGGGCAACTTCGCCGCGATGATATCCACGGCGCGACCCATGATGGTGATGGCTTCGGACGGGCTTCTGGTCATCTGCACCCGCCGCGCATCCAGCCGCAGCCAGGTGCCGTACTGCACGCTGTCCGAGCCGAAAATCTCGGCCACCATGGGCAGATTGGCGTCCACCAGCGCCCCGAGGTCGTCGATCCGGTCCAGCGCCAGCAACATCCGCCCCAACGCAACCCTGACCGCCAGCGTTTCGACATGGCGGGGTCCGAAGGCCGCGTTGTGGCGCACTTCGGCGTCGCGGTATGACACCAGCGCACCGTCGTAGTCACCCAACCGCTGCAGCGAGTCCGCGATCAGGAAGGCCGTTCCAGCCGCCCGCTGTGCCAAACCCGGTTCGGCATCCAGGATCGGCAGAATTCGCCGATAGGCCTCGACCGCCTCTTCCCGATGGCCAAGGCGGGCCAGGATCGCGGCGGCTTCCTGCAGGAACGACGCAGACACAGCCGAATCAGCGCCAAACATCCCGCCTGCCCGCCGCGTCACCCCCAAGGCAATCGTCAGCGCCTCTGCGCCGCGACCCGCTTTGGAAAGTTCGCCCGCATAGATCACCTCGACCTGGGCATAATGCGGCGAAAACTCGGTGAAGTGCCGTTTCACATAGGCAAAAAGCGCCGTGATCTCTGCCAAGGCCTCGGTCTCGCGGTCCAGCGAGTCGAGCAACCGGACCCGCTTGATCGCAAGGTCGATGCCAATCAGCCGCGTCAGGTCATCTTCGGCCACGATTGCGGCCTGCAGGGCCTCCACCGTGATCAGCGCCGCGGACCAGTCACCGCGGTTCATCATCTCGTCGATGGCGCGGTAATCGTCGCGCATCGCCGCAGGCAGGTCGTCGGAGAAGTCGATACGCAACTCCGCCGACATCAGCGTTGGCCACCAGAAAAGCAAAAGGACAAGACAGAAGCGGCGCATGCTGGCAAGGTTAGTCAAGGAAGGTATTGCCTGACAAGCCTTGCCGACATGACAACCGCAGACATGCCGCAGCAAGGGTTGTCGGGGTTAGCGCTAACGGGGTATGCTGTCGGCAACGCCCACCCGAACCGGAAGGCAACACCCGATGACCCTGCACCCCACCATCGCGCGCGTCACCGACCGCATCCGCGCCCGCTCAGTCGATACCCGGGCGGCCTATCTTGACCGGATGGGACGTGCGGCAGCGGCGGGGCCCGCGCGGGCGCATCTGTCTTGCGGCAATCAGGCGCATGCCTATGCCGCGATGGGGGATGACAAGGCCGACCTTTCGGGCGCACGGGCGCCGAACATCGGCATCGTGACGGCCTACAACGACATGCTGTCGGCGCATCAGCCGTACGAGGATTTTCCCAAGCTGATCCGCGCCGCCGCCCGCCGGGTGGGTGCCACGGCACAGGTTGCGGGCGGCGTGCCCGCGATGTGCGACGGGGTCACGCAAGGCCAGCCGGGGATGGAGTTGTCGCTGTTCTCACGCGACGTGATCGCTTTGGCGGCCGGCGTCGCGATGAGCCACAACGCCTTTGACGCCTCGCTGTACCTTGGCGTCTGCGACAAGATCGTGCCCGGCCTCATCATGGCCGCCGCAACGTTCGGACACGTGCCGGCGGTGTTCGTCCCCGCCGGGCCGATGACATCAGGCATCCCGAACGACGAGAAATCCCGCGTCCGCAACGCCTATGCCGAGGGCAAGGCGACGCGGGACGAGTTGATGGCGGCCGAGATGGCCAGCTATCACGGCCCCGGCACCTGCACCTTCTACGGCACCGCCAACACCAACCAGATGCTGATGGAATTCATGGGGTTGCACCTGCCGGGTGCATCCTTTGTCAACCCCGGAACACCGCTGCGCGAGGCGTTGACGGTGGCCGCGGTGGAACGCGCGGCGGCGATCACGCAACTGGGCAATGACTATCGCCCGGCGGGCGAGATCCTGGACGAACGCGCCTTCGTCAACGGGCTGGTGGGGTTGATGGCCACGGGCGGGTCGACCAACCTGGTGCTGCACCTGCCCGCCATGGCACGCGCCGCCGGGGTGCTGCTGGACCTTGCGGATTTCGACGACATCAGTGCCGCCGTGCCGCTGATGGCCAAGGTCTATCCGAACGGTCTGGCCGACGTGAACCATTTCCACGCGGCGGGCGGGTTGCAGTTCCTGATCGGGCAGTTGCTGGATGCGGGCCTGCTGCACCCCGACGCCAAGACCATCGCGGGTGAGGGGCTTTCGTACTACCGGCAGGAACCCACCCTGAAGGATGGCAAGCTGGACTGGCAGGACGGCCCGGCCACGACGCTCAACGACCGCATCGTGCGCCCCGTCGCCGACCCTTTCGCGGCCACGGGCGGGCTGCGGCAACTGGCGGGCAACCTTGGGCGCGGCGTCATCAAGGTGTCCGCCGTGGCCCCCGAGCGCCATGTCATCGAGGCGCCCGTGCGCATCTTCCACGATCAGGACAGCGTGAAACGTGCCTTCAAGGCGGGCGAGTTCACGTCCGACACCATTGTCGTCGTCCGCTTTCAGGGACCGCAAGCCAATGGCATGCCGGAATTGCATTCGCTGACACCCACACTGTCGGTGCTGCAGGACCGGGGCCTGCGCGTAGCATTGGTGACCGACGGGCGGATGTCGGGGGCATCGGGCAAGGTTCCCGCCGCCATCCACATCTCGCCCGAGGCGGCCTGTGGCGGGCCGCTGGCGCGGCTGCAGGATGGCGATGTGGTGCGGCTGGACGCGGTGGCGGGGACGCTGGCCTGTCTCGCACCCGATTTCGACAGCCGCACGCCGGTAGTGGCCGACCTTTCCGGGAACGACCATGGCATCGGGCGCGAGTTGTTCGCGGCCTTCCGCCGCACGGTTGGCGCATCCGACTCCGGGGCGGCTGTGGTGGTCTGATACGACACCGGGATCGCCCGCTGAACCCTTCGCCTCCGGCGGGGATATTTTAACAAAGATGAAAGGGATTCGGGGTTAACGGACGTTGCGGTACAGGCGGGGACGCCGATGACCGTCAAAGGTGAAAGCGCCCGACCTCCCCCGCGATCTGCGGCCCGAGGCCGGGCGCGATCCGCTTCGTTGCCCGTTCATCTTTGCCCCAAATATCCCCGCCGGAGGCTCCGACCTGACCCACCCTCGTGCGGGGTGCATTTGGAGAACTGCTGATGACCCCTGCCGAACAATCCGCCGCCGCTATCCTTATCTGTCGCCTGGCCCCGGTGATCCCGGTGCTGGTGATCGACGATGCAGTGCAGGCGAAGAACCTCGCACAAGCCCTTGTTGCAGGCGGACTTCCCGCGCTGGAGGTCACCTTGCGCACGCCTGCCGCACTGGACGCGATCCGCGCGATGGCCGAGGTGCCGGGGGGCCACGTGGGGGCCGGTACGCTGCTGACGCCCGCCGATGTGAAGGCGGCCAAGGCGGCGGGGGCGACGTTCGGGGTGTCGCCGGGGGCGACCGCGCGCATCCTTGATGCCTGCGCCGAACACGACCTGCCGCTGTTGCCGGGGGCTGCGACGGCGTCCGAGATCATGGCGCTTCTGGAAATGGGATACACGGTGCAGAAGTTCTTTCCTGCCGAACAGGCGGGGGGGGCGGCCTACCTCAAGTCCATCGGCTCGCCCATCCCGCAGGTCAGCTTTTGCCCGACCGGGGGGATCGGGCTGAAGAATGCGCGGGATTATCTGGCACTGCCGAACATCCTGTGCGTCGGGGGGTCCTGGGTGGCCCCGAAGGACGCCGTAGCGCGCGGCGACTGGGCCGCGATCACCGCACTGGCAGCAGAGGCCGCCGCGCTGCGCCCCTAGGGTGCGCTTTCATTGCGCGCCGTCAGGCCCCATCCGCCCCGCCCGCCCGCCCCTGCGTTTTGGCTCGGCCGCGGGGGCCGCCCCTTCGTGCAGCACCTGTGTCATCGGATGGTCGGGCCACTTTGCCCCGTAATGCGCGATCAGCACCGCCAAGGGTGGCCCCACCTCGACCCCGTTCTTCAGGCTCAGCGCCCAATCCATGAAGATCGACCGACATTCCGGCGCCGTGATCCCCTCGATTGCATAGCTTTCGCGCACCAGCCCTTTCGGATCAGCTTCTCCCAGCATCATACCTGCTCCCCCGCTTCTTCCGGCAAAAGCCGGTCGATCACCCCTGCCGCTGCCCCGCTCAGGGCGGCAAGCCTTGCTGTCATACTAGCCGCATCCGTCTCGCCCGTCTCGCGCAACAGAAAGGTGCCGGCCCCTTCGCCGATGGTGGCGGGGTCGGGCGTGCGGTCGCCCAATGCGCGTGCCGCCGCCTGCAGCCGCCAGAGAAGGCGGTAGGCGCCTTGCAGGGCGGCCTCGTCCGCCGCACCAAGAAGGCCCGCGCGCAGCCCTGACGCCAGTTGCGCCTCGACCGTCCGGGCCGGGTCGCCCGCGCGCAGGGCACAGGTTTGCGCGATCAGTTCGATGTCCATCAGCCGCCCCGGCCCGTTTTTGGCATCCCAGACCCCGGCGGGCGGCTTGGCCGCGGCCAGCCGCACCCGCATCGCTGCCACATCCGCGAGGACCCCCGCCCCCTGCCCCTTGTCCGCGATCACCGACCGGCGCACCCGCTCAACCGCTTCGCACAGGCCCGCATCGCCGGCCATGCCCCGCGCGCGCGTCAGGGCCAGGTGTTCCCAGGTCCAGGCCTCGGTCCGCTGATAGCTGTCGAAACCGGCCAGCGATACCGCAACCGGCCCCTGCCGCCCCGACGGGCGCAGCCGCATGTCCACCTCGTAAAGCCGCCCCGCCGACATCGGTGCCGTCAGCGCCGTCACCAGCGCCTGTGTCAGCCGTGCGAAATAGGCGCGGGTGGCAAGCGGGCGGGGGCCATCCGACGTCTCGACCCCGTCGGCATCGTAGATCACGATCAGATCGAGGTCCGACCCCGCATTCAGCCGCCCCGTCCCCAGCGACCCCATCCCCAGCACCATCGCGCCGCGCCCCGGTGCGGGCCCGTGCCGCTGCGCAAACTCGGCCCCGACCACCGGCCACAGTGCAAGGATCACCGCACGCGCAAGGTCGGCATAAAGCTTGCCCGCCTCGAACGCGTCGATCAGGCCGCGCAGGTGGTGGACGCCGACGCGAAAGTGCCACTCCTTCATGCGTTTGCGCAATGCCACAAGGCGGCCTTCGTAGTCTGCAACCCCGGCCATGCATGCGCCGAAGTCGACCGCAAGATCGGCCACACCCGGCCATGGCGCAAAGAACGACCCGCCTATGACGGCATCAAGAACCCCCGCATTGCGCGACAGGTACTGCGCCAGTGCCGGGGCGGTGGCGGTGATGTCCACGATCAGATCAACAAGGGCGGGGTTCGCCTCGAACAGGGAAAACACCTGAACGCCTGCGGGCAAGCCCCTGAGAAAGCCGTCAAAAGCATGCAGCGCCTCGGTCGGGTTGGCGGCCCGTTCCAGACGGCGCAGGAGGTGGGGGCGGAGGCGGCGGAAGATCGCGGTGGCGCGGTCGCTGCGCAGTGCGGGGTAGGCATTCCACCCCTCGACCAACGCCGAAGCCTCGGGCGACAGGGTCGGCCCCTCGGGTGTGGTGGCGGGGGCAAAGAAGCCTTCGGTCAGGGCATCGACGCGGGTGAGGCGGTCCAGAAGCCGCTTGCGGAACAGGGCCGTATCTCCCTCACCCGACAGGCGGGCAATACGCTCGATCCCCTCGGGCGTGGCGGGCATGTCGTGGGTGCGGGCATCGTTCACCATCTGCAGGCGATGCTCCACCTCGCGGTGGGCGCGGTAGTGGCCGGTCAGTTCATCGGCGATGTCACCCGGCAACCAGCCCCGCGCGGCCAGCGCGCGCAGGCCGCCGACGGTGGTGCGGTCGCGCAGGTATGCGTCGCGGCCACCGGCGATCAGTTGGCGGGTCTGGGTGAAGAACTCGATCTCGCGGATGCCGCCTGCACCCAGTTTCATGTTGTGCCCCTCAACCGTCAGGGGGCCGTGCAACTGGCGGTGTTCGCGGATGCGCAGGCGCATGTCGTGGGCGTCCTGGATGGCGGCATAGTCCAGATGCTTGCGCCAGACAAAGGGGGTCAGCGTGCGCAGGAACCGCTGGCCCGCCGCGATGTCGCCGGCACAGGGGCGGGCCTTGATGTAGGCCGCGCGTTCCCAGGTGCGGCCCACGCTTTCGTAATAGGATTCGGCCGCCGCCATCGACAGGCACACCGGCGTGACCGAGGCATCGGGGCGCAGGCGCAGGTCGGTGCGAAAGACGTACCCCTCGGCCGTCATGTCGGACAGCATCGCCGTCAGTTTGCGCGTGACGCGGATAAAGGCCGCGCGGGCATCGTCGGTCGTGCCGGGATAGCGGGTTTCGTCATAGAGGCAGATCAGGTCGATATCGGATGAATAGTTGAGCTCTCCGGCCCCCATCTTGCCCATCGCCAGCACCACCATGCCCGCCGCTGTGGCCACGTCACCCTCACCCTGCCCCGGCAGTTTGCCGCGCTTGACCTCGGCCCCGACCAGCGCCTTCAGGCCCAGATCGACGGCCCGGTCGGCAAGTGCTGTCAGCGCGCCCGTCACCGCCTCCAGCGGCCAGACGCCGCCCAGATCGGCCAGCGCCGACAACAGCGCCACGCGGCGTTTGGCCTGGCGCAAGGCAATGGCCAGTTGGTCGGGTGGCACGGTATCAAGCGCCTTCAGCACCGTGGCCAGCGCCGTTTCAGGCGACAGTGACAGCGCCACGCGCAGCCAGTCCCCTTCGCGCATCATCAGGCCGCGCAGATAGGGGCTGGATCCGGCGGTGCCCGCGATCAGGGGGCGCAGGGCGGGGTCAAGGTCGGCAAAGGCGCGGATGGCATCCGACGCCGCACCGGCATCGACGGCAATCGGGTGGCGGGTCAGGCGGGACGCGAAGGCGGACATGGGCGGCAGAGTGGCCTGTGCGGGCGGCGGGGGTCAACCACCATCGCCGACCGCTCTTGCACCGCCTGCGTCACCGGGGCCAGATTGCGGCAACAAAACCGGAGCCTGCCGATGAGCAAAAGCCTTGCCCGCGTCCGCGCAGCCCTTGCCGCCGCAGGCATCACGTCTGACCCGGTTGAGATGCCCGCCGAGACGCGCACCGCCGAGCAGGCAGCGGCGGCGGCAGGCTGTGCGCTGGATGCCATCGTGAAGTCGATCCTGTTTCAGGGGGCAAGCGGCGGGCTGTATCTGTTCCTGACAGCGGGCGGGAACCGGGTGGACGGCCTGCGCGCTGGTGGCTTGGCGGGTGAGGCTCTGGGCCGTGCCGATGCCGATACGGTGCGGCGGGTGACCGGCTTTGCCATCGGCGGGGTGGCGCCTTTGGGGCACCTGACACCCCTGCCCCTGTGGATGGACCCGCGCCTGATGGATTTCGCCGTGGTCTGGGCCGCCGCAGGCACCTCGCGCCACATCTTTGCCGTGGCCCCCGCCGATCTGGCGCGGGCAACCGGTGCCGTCCTGGCGGATTTCTGCGCCTGAGTCCGCCCATGTAAATTTGTTTAACATAGCCCCTTGAAGCAAGGCCACCCAAGGCGCATCTTGGTCATGTGAAGCCGATAAACATCAACCCGGAGACCCCGATGCAAACTGCCTATGCCCCCTCTGCCCCTGCCGGCGGTGTCGCCGGTTGGTTGCGCCGCGCCGAAGCTTGGCTTGACGACCGCGGGCGCCCCGCGTGGATCATCGCCATGATCGCCGGTTTCGTTGTTTTCTGGCCCGTTGGCCTGGCCCTTCTGGCCTATATGATCTGGAGCAAACGCATGTTCAACCGTTCCTGCCGTGGCAGCCGCCACACGCACAACAGCCATGGACGCGAGGCCTACCGCGATATGGCACGCGCCTTCCGCCCGTCGGGCAACACGGCGTTTGACGCCTACAAGGCCGACACGATCCGCCGTCTGACCGATGAACAAGAGGCGTTCGAGGCGTTCCTGCAGCGCCTGCGTGATGCCAAGGACAAGCAAGAGTTCGACAGCTTCATGGACGACCGCGCCCGCACCGTGCAGACCGCCCCGGTGCCGGCCGATGAACCCCGCGATGATCCCCGCGCGGCAGGCTACTGACGCCATCCTTGCCAAACCACCGGGCCGCCCCCATTTCGGGGCGGCCCTTTTCTGACAAGCGAGTAACCCCGATGATGCGCACCCTGCCCGATCCCGTCCGCCATGCGGCGTTCTACGAAGGTGTCGCGGCCAAGCGTGCCTTTGCCTGGGGCATCGACACCGTCATCACCGGGATTGCCGCTGTGATGGTGCTGCCGTTCACGGCCTTTTTGGCGATCCTGATCTTTCCGTTGCTGTTCGGCGTTGTGAACCTTGCCTACCGCGCGGCCACGCTGGCCAGTTTCTCGGCGACACCCGGAATGTGGTTGCTGGGGATCGAGTTCCGGCGTGCCGATGGCAGCAGGTTCGATGCGACGACGGCGGTGCTGCACACCCTTGGCACGCTGTTCACCTGGACCACGGTCCTGCCGCAGATCGCCTCGGCGGCGCTGATGGCGATGGGTCCGCGCGGGCAGGGTCTGACCGACCTTTTGCTGGGGTGCGTCGTGATCCGCCGCGCGGGTGCTGTGTAACCGCGCAACCGCCGGTAATTCGCGGCTTGGCGGCGCGCGCTTGTCTTGCTAACGTCATGTCCGACACCCCGGATCAGACATGCGCCATACCCTTCCGCTTGCGCCCCAGTTCTATGTGACTGCCCCGCAGCCCTGCCCCTATCTTGAGGGCCGGATGGAGAGAAAGCTGTTTACCGCCCTGCAGGGCGAACATGCGCAAAAGCTGAACGATACGCTGTCCAAACAGGGCTTTCGCCGCAGCCAGAACGTGCTGTACCGGCCAAGCTGTGCTGAGTGTTCGGCCTGCCTTTCTGCGCGCATCCGGGTGGCCGATTTCGTGCCGACGCGGACGCAAGGGCGCACCATGCGCAAGAACCGCGACCTGCGCCGCAACGCCACCTCGCCTTGGGCGACCGAGGATCAGTTCGCATTGTTCCGCCGCTATCTGGACGACCGCCATGCGCAGGGCGGTATGGCGGACATGGACATCTTCGAGTTCGCCGCGATGATCGAGGAAACACCGATCCGCAGCCGTGTGATCGAATACACCCGCCCCGCCGGCCCCGGGCAGGACAGCCGCCCGCTGTCCGCCGTCTGCCTTACGGACGTGTTCGATGACGGGCTGAGCATGGTCTATTCGTTCTATGACCCCGACATGACGCCCCGGTCGCTGGGCACCTATCTGATCCTCGACCACGTCGATATCGCGCGTGAGGCGGGGCTGTCCTATGTCTATCTGGGCTATTGGGTGCCCGGCAGCCGCAAGATGGGTTACAAGGCCGGGTTCTCGGCGCTGGAGATTTACAAGGGCGGACGCTGGCAGGATATCGGCGATCCTGCGGCCCACCGGACCGAGTTGCACCCCCTGTCGGTCGACCCCATCGCCGAACAGGTGGCCCGCATCAGCCTGCCCGACGGGCGCGCCGGGCGCGATGCCGTGGGCGGTCCGCCGCCTGCCGACCCGGGGCGGCTGACAAGCTGATGCAGGCCGTCACCACGCTGGCGCTGGTGGTGCCGGACTATGACGAAGCCATCGCGTTCTTTGTCGCGGGGCTGGGGTTCGACCTCTTGGAAGACGTGGATCAGGGGCACAAACGCTGGGTCCGTGTGGCGGCACCCGGCGGCGGCGTGGCGCTGTTGCTGGCGCGGGCGGAAGGGCCCCGGCAGGTGGCGGCCATCGGCGATCAGGCCGGGGGCCGGGTGTTCCTGTTCCTTGAGACCGACGATTTCGACCGGGATGCCGCGCGGATCATCGCCGCAGGTGGCGTGTTCGAAGAACCCGCGCGGGATGAGCCCTATGGCCGCGTGGCGGTCTGGCGCGATCCGTTCGGCAACAGGTGGGATCTGCTGCAAAGGTTCTGACAGGCGGCATGCAGAAGGGGCCACACCCTGCGGTGCGGCCCCCCCTTGTTCCATCAAACCCGTTCAGCCGCGCGGGCGGTTGCGGATCATGAAGCTGTCGAAGGTGTATTCGGCCACCTGGTTCCACAGGTTCGCCTCGTTGCGATAGGCGGTCTGGCTGTCGTAGATCGCCTTGAAATCGGCATTCTCGGCCGAAATCGTGGCATAGAGGGCATTCGCCGCCTCAAACCCTGCCTTCATCACATCGTCGGGATAGGGACGCAACTGCGCCCCACCCGCGATCAGCGACCGCAGGGCGGCGGGGTTCTTGGCATCGTACTTGGCCAGCATGCTGACGTTGGCCGTGGCCGCCGCCGTTTGGATGATGGCCTGATAGGACTTGGGCAGTTCGTTCCACTTGGCCAGGTTGATCATGAAGTTCAGCGCGGGGCCGCCTTCCCAGAAGCCGGGATAGTAATAGTAGGGGGCCACCTTGTTCAGCCCCAGCTTTTCGTCATCATAGGGGCCAACCCATTCCGCCGCATCAATCGTGCCGCGTTCCAGTGACGGGAAAATCTCGCCGCCCGGGATCTGCTGCGGCACGACGCCCAGCGCCTCCATCACCTTGCCGCCCATGCCGCCGATGCGCATCTTGACGCCCTGAAGGTCGGCCAGGCTGTTGATTTCCTTGCGCCACCAGCCGCCCATCTGGGCACCCGTGTTGCCACCCGGAAAACCGTGCAACCCTTGTGCGTTGTAGAACTTGTTCATCATGTCGATGCCGCCGCCGTGGTAGTACCAGGCGTTGATCCCGCGCGCGTTCAGCCCGAACGGCACGGCTGTGCCAAGCGCGAAGGTCGCGTTCTTGCCCCAGTAATAATACGACGCGGTATGCGTCATCTCGACCGTGCCCGAAGCCACGGCATCCGATGCCTCCGGCATCGGCACGATTTCCCCGGCCGGGAAGGGCTGGATCTGGAAATTGCCGTCGGTCGCGGCCGATACGATGCCCGCGAATTCTTCGGCGGCGCCATAGATCGTGTCCAGCGCCTTGGGAAAGCCCGAGGTCAGGCGCCAGCTGATCTTGGGTGCAGCTTGTGCAAGCACCGGTGCCGCCAGTGATACGGCGGCGGTGCCGACAGCGGCAGTTGTCAGAAAGTTACGTCTTTTCATAGGGTTTCCTCCCGTTACAGTCAGATCAAGGGTTCGGCGGTGGTGTGGGCAAGGGCCCGAGGTCAAGATCCAGCGCCGGCATGTCCAGTTCCGGCATCGCCAGACCGTCCAGTTGCTGGTTCACGGCGGCATCATCCAGCAGCACCGGCTCGCTGATGAAACTATCCACGATACCCGGGAAGACAATGATGAGTGCGACCAGAATAAGCTGCAGAATGATCCAGGGGATCGCCCCCAGATAGATGTCACGGCTCTTGATTTCAGGGGGCGCGATGCCGCGCAGGTAGAACAGGGCAAAGCCGAAGGGCGGATGCATGAAGGCCGTCTGCATGTTCACGCACAACAGAACCCCCAACCAGACAAGGTCGATGTCCAGCGCCAGCGCGGTCGGGATCAGAAGGGGGATGATGATGAACACGATTTCAAAGAAATCGAGGAAGAACGCGATGAAGAAGATGAAGATGTTGACAAAGATCAGAAAGCCCACGCGCCCGCCGGGGATCCCCTCCAGCATGTGCTCGATCCACTTGCCGCCGTTCACCCCCTGAAACACCAGGCTGAACACCGTGGCACCGACCAGAATGAAGATGACCATGGCAGAGATGCGCATCGTGCCGTCCGACGCCTGCCAGACCATCAGCCAACTGAACCGTCCATGCGACACGGCCAGCAACACAGCACCCACCGACCCCATGGCCCCCGCTTCGGTGGGCGTGGCAAGCCCCATGAAGATCGTGCCAAGGACAAGGAATATCAGCACCAGAGACGGCACCATCCCCCAGGCCAGTTTCGACGCAAGCGCGCGGCCCGACAGCGTGCGCGCCTCGGGCGGCAGGGCGGGCACCTTGTGCGGCTGAAAGATCGACACCAGCAGGATGAACGACGCAAACAGCAGTATCTGCACGATCGATGGCCCGATCGCCCCGATGTACATGTCGCCGACCGGCACGCCCAACTGGAACGCCAGCACGATCAGCACCAGCGACGGCGGGATCACCTGCGTGATCGTGCCCGAGGCCGCGATGACACCCGTGCCGATCTTCATGTCATAGCCGTATTTCATCATGATCGGGATCGAGATCATGCCGATGGCGATGACGCTTGCCGCCACCGTTCCGGTGATGGCGCCAAGAATGGCACCGACAAAGATCACGGCATAGGCAAGGCCGCCCGGGACCGACCCGAACAACTGGCCGAACCCCTCCATCAGATCTTCGGCCAGTCCTGATTTTTCGAGGATCACGCCCATGAATGTAAAGAACGGGATCGACAGCAACAGGTCGTTCGACATGATGCCGAAGACGCGCGCGGGCATCGCCTGCAGGAACGACAGGCCAAAATAGCCCACCTCGATGGCGATGAAGCCGAAGAACAACCCCAGCGCCGACAGCGAAAACGCGACGGGAAATCCCACCAGCAGAAAGATGATAAGGCCGCCGAACATGGCCGGCGCCAGCAGTCCGTATTCCAGCATCAGGCGGTCCTTCCGGTCATTGCACGGGCTTTTCATACGTCGGGTCAAACGCGATCACGCCGCGCAATGCCGCAACCCGGCGGATCAGTTCGGCCACGCCCTGCAACGTCAGAAGCGCAAAGCCCAAGGGCAGGATCAGCTTGACCGGCCACACCGGCAGACCGCCCGCATTTGCCGAAATCTCACCCTCGCGCATGCTGGTCAGTGCCCAGGGCAGGCTGAGGTCCAGCATCAGGATGCAGACCGGAAAGAAGAAGCAGACGAACCCGAACACATCGACCCACAGTTTGTTGCGGGCCGACATGGCACCGTAGAACAGATCGACCCGGACGTGTTCGTTCAGTTTCAGCACATGCGCAGACCCCAACAGGAAAATCCCCGCGAACATCTGCCACTGGATTTCGAGAAAGGCATTCGACGAGATGTCCAATGCATAGCGCGACAGCGCGTTCAGCGCGCTGATCGAACAACTGACCGCCACCAGAAGTGCGGCGATGATCCCGAAAAAGCGGCTGATCCGGTCAATGCCGGTCGCCAGAGCGAGCAAACCTTGCAATGTTGTCCTCCCGTATGTCAGCCGTCTTGTTCGCGACCGATTGCAGCAGTGATGCGACGTTCCGCACATCAATACAAGCGCCGCGCGAGTGGCCGATGCGGAAAGCCGCAGGGGCAGCTTGACGGACCCCCGGGGGTATGGCGTGGTCGCGCAGCGCCGCGAGGAAACAGGGGCACGGATGTTCAGCTATGTCTGTCTTGGCACGAACGACATCGCAAAGGCGCGGGCGTTCTGGGATGCGGCCCTTGCACCGCTGGGGCTGGCGCGCGTGCCGGGATATGATGATGCCACGTCGTCGGCCTGGGGCTGCGCCGAACCCGGACCACATCTGTGGGTGACCCAGCCGTTTGACAGCCGCCCGGCAAGCACCGGCAATGGTGTGATGGTGTCGTTAGTGGCCCGCGACCGCGCTGCCGTCGATGCCTTTCATGCGGCAGGACTGGCGCATGGCGGCACCGATGAAGGGGCGCCCGCCTTGCGCCCGCAGTATGGTGACGGGTTCTATGCCGGATACCTGCGCGACCCCGACGGCAACAAGGCGAATGCCGTCGTGTATGAGAACAGCGGCACAGGCTGACGCCCGGCACTTGACCGCCACGGATGCCGATAAAATTGCCGTGCGCCCTTGCACCCGACAGTCCGATGCACAAAGTGCAGCCAAACCGCCCCACGGCAACGGAGACGTGCAGATGTTGATGACGGCCCTGTTTTTTCTGATCGGCCTTGTCGGCCTGTACTTTGGCGGCAACTGGCTGGTGCAGGGGGCCGCCGATATCGCCCGCCGCTACAATGTGCCGCCTTTGGTGATCGGGTTGACCATCGTCGGCTTCGGCACGTCGACCCCCGAACTCCTTGTCTCCATTCAGGCAGCGCTAGAGGGTAACTCGGGCATCGCCATCGGCAACGTGGTGGGATCGAACATCAGCAATATCCTGATCATCCTTGGCCTGTCGGCCTTGGTCGCCCCCCTGTCCATCGGGTTTGACCGGGTCCGGGGCGATCTGATCTGGATGGTTGCGGCAGCGCTGGCCTGTGTGCCGGTGTTTCTGTCAGGCGTGCTGGCCCGGTGGGAGGGCGCGCTGCTGTTTGCGGCCATCCTCGTCTATCTGGGGCTTGCGCTGCGCCGGGTCGGGACCGGGGAACCCGATGACCAGCCGATACCCCCGGTCTGGCAAAGCGTCGCTTATCTTGTGGTGGGGCTGATCACGCTGATGGTGGGGGCGCGGTTCCTGGTGGATTCCGCGGTTGTCATCGCCACTGCCTTTGGCGTCAGCCAGGCGGTGATCGGGCTGACCATCGTGGCAATCGGCACGTCCTTGCCGGAATTGGCGACCAGTATCGCCGCCGTCGCAAAGGGCCAGCGCGACATCGCCATCGGCAATGTGGTGGGATCGAACGTGTTCAACATCTTCGCCATTCTGGGGATCACGGCAATGGTGGCGCCGGTGCCGGTCGACGACCCCCGGTTCCTGATGATCGACACGCCGCTGATGATTGGTCTGTCGGTTCTGTTGACCGCGATCCTGTTCTTTACCGGCGGTATCAGCCGGCTGGTCGGCGGGCTGTTTCTGACGGGATACGCGGTCTACGTCTGGACCCTGCTCTGACATCGGGCAAATGGCCGCAGGCATCGTCCTGCGGCCCTTTGCATGCCTGTCATGTTCCTCGTGCCGACTGAGTGCTCTGTCGCAGGTTATTGCCTGCGATTCGCCGCCCCCGCTGCCCAAGGAGCCAGGCATGAACACCTATACCCAGGACTACGCCGCCGACCCCCGCCAGACCCCGGGGCTTGAGCATGGCGATGAGTTGCCCGCCAATACATCGGCCAATCCCACTTTCTATGACATCCTCGATCAGGCCCGCCTTTCGCGTCGGGGGTTCATGGCCGGTGGTCTTGCCGCCGCCGTGACGGCCGGTGCCGTGTCGGTCGGCCTGTCGCCAAGGGGTGCGTTGGCGCAGACCACCGCCCTGCTGGGCTTTGCCCCCATCCCCTTGTCCAAGGACGATACCGTTGTCGTGCCCGGCGGCTACAAGGTGCAGGTTCTGGCGCCCTGGGGCACCTCGATTGCCGAAGGCACCCCCGACGCCACCCCGGGTGCCGTGACCGGAGCAGGCCAGGCGCTGCAGGTCGGCACCCACCACGACGGGATGCATTTCTATCCCATCGACGGGTCATCGACCGACGGCCTTCTGGTGCTGAACCACGAATATGCGGAGCCCCGCTTTTTCCACGCCGAGAAGTGGAAAGGTCAGGCCATCGACGGTGACACCGTGGTGATGGCCGCCGATGGCAGCCGCGACGATGATGAGGTGCTGGCCGAGATCAACGGCCATGGCGTGACCATCGTGCGTATTCGCCGCGGTGACGACGGCGCATGGTCGGTGGTGATGGACCCGATGAACCGGCGCATCACCGGTCTGACCGAAATGGCCCTCAGCGGCCCGGCCGCCGGTTCCGCGCATCTGGTGACCAAATTTTCGCCCGACGGCACCCGCACGCGTGGCACGCTGAACAACTGTGCCAACGGCTATACGCCGTGGAACACCTACATGGCGGCCGAGGAAAACTGGGCCGGCTATTTCGTGAACGCAGACGCAGAGCAGCCGCGCGAACACAAACGCTATGGGCTGCCGGACGACGCCACGCGCTATGGCTGGGACAAGGCCGCATCGGGGGCTGACGGATACACCCGTTTCAACGCCGCCGCCACAGGCGCGGATGCCACGCAGGATTACCGGAACGAGCCGAACACCTTTGGCTACATGGTCGAGATCGACCCCTTTGATCCCGCCTCAACCCCCGTCAAGCGCACCGCTCTTGGCCGGTTCGGGCATGAGGGCGTGGTGTTCGCACCCGTCGTCGAGGGCAAGCCGCTGGTCTGCTATTCGGGCGACGACAGCCGGTTCGAGTACATCTACAAGTTCGTATCGTCAGCCCCCTATGCGGCGGGCGTTCGCGGCGAAATCCTTGACAGCGGAACGCTTTATGTGGCGAAGTTCAACGCCGATGGCAGCGGCGAATGGCTGGCCCTTGCCCCCGGCCAGAACGGCCTGACGCCCGAGAACGGTTTTGCCGATCTGGCCGACATCATCGTCAACACCCGCGCCGCCGCCGATAAGGCCGGCGCCACCAAGATGGACCGCCCCGAATGGGGCACCGTCGATCCGGCCACGGGCGAGGTCTATTTCACCCTGACCAACAACACCCGCCGCACGCAGGTGCAGGTCGATGCGGTGAACCCGCGCGCCGAGAACAACTTTGGCTCGGTCGTCCGCTGGAAAGAGGCGGGTGAGGATTTCGCCGCGACGGCGTTTGCGTGGGAGCTGTTCGTTCTGGCGGGAACGGAAAAGCAATCCGCAACCATCGCAGGCGAGGTTCTGGGCGACGACAACCTGTTCGCCTGCCCCGATGGCATCTGGTGCGACCAGAACAGCCGCTTGTGGATCCAGACCGACATGGGCGACATCGGTCCGGCGCAGGAAGGCCCGCTTGAACCCTTCGGCATGAACCAGATGCTGTGCGCCGACCCCACCACGGGCGAGATCCGCCGGTTTCTGACCGGGCCATGGGGGCAAGAGATCACCGGCATTTCGATGACACCCGATGGCACCACGATGTTCGTGAACGTGCAGCATCCGGGTGGCCATGCATCGGCCGAGGATTTCGCCGTCGGCAACTATGGCTCGGGCTTTCCCGACTACAACGGCTCGGTCCCGCGTTCGGCCACGCTGGTCATCAGCCGTGACGATGGCGGCGTGATCGGCGCCTGACCCCCTCGGGCGCGCGCCGACCCGGTGCGCGCCCGCCCTCGCAACAAGATTGCGCCTGCGCCCCCCCCTGCGGCAACTTTTCCATGTGGATGGGTGTTGACGCCCCCCGTCGCCTTGCCTAATCTGCGCCACGACATGAACCGGAGGCGACAGTGGCGATCCTTATCATCATCGTAGGACTTGCGCGCATGGGCCGGTAACGGTTGACCCCTAACCCAGGTTCCCATGCGCCCCCGACTGAACCCCGGGGGCTTTTTGTTGCCCAAACGCCAGAACACCAGACCGACCCGCACGAACAAGGATGAAAACAATGACCAAGACGATGACCAGAACGATGACGGGTGCCCGGATGGTGGTGCAGGCGCTCAAGGATCAGGGGGTCGAGGTGGTGTTTGGCTATCCGGGGGGGGCGGTGCTTCCGATCTATGACGAGATTTTCCAGCAGAACGACATCCGCCACATTCTGGTGCGCCACGAACAGGGTGCCGTCCACATGGCCGAAGGTTACGCGCGATCCACCGGCAAGCCGGGCGTGGTGTTGGTGACCTCCGGCCCCGGGGCCACGAATGCGGTCACGGGACTGGTCGATGCGCTGATGGATTCGATCCCGCTGGTGGTGCTGACCGGCCAGGTTCCCAGCTTCATGATCGGCACAGATGCGTTTCAGGAGGCTGATACCGTCGGCATCACCCGCCCCTGCACCAAGATGAACTGGCTGGTGAAGGACACCGCACAACTGGCTGAAACCATTCACAAGGGGTTCCACGTCGCCACGCATGGCCGCCCCGGCCCGGTGCTGATCGACATCCCCAAGGACGTGCAGTTCGCGACCGCCGACTATACCGCGCCCGAGGCGATGCGCCCGTCACACTACCAGCCGCGCACCAAGGGCGACGCGCAAGCCATCGCGCGCATGGTCGAAATGATGGAGACCGCCGAACGCCCGCTGTTCTACACTGGCGGCGGCGTCATCAACTCGGGGCCTAAAGCCTCGGCCCTGCTGCGCGAATTTGTCGAGGCGACGGGGTTTCCTGTGACCTCTACCCTGATGGGTCTGGGGGCATACCCCGCGTCGGGCAAGCACTGGATCGGCATGCTGGGGATGCACGGCCTTTATGAGGCGAATCTGTCGATGCACGGCTGTGACCTCATGCTGAATATCGGCGCGCGGTTTGATGACCGCATCACTGGGCGGATCAAGGATTTCTCACCCGGCAGCCGCAAGGTGCATGTCGACATCGATGCGTCGTCGATCAACAAGGTGATCCGCGTCGATGTCGGCATCGTCGGCGACGTGGCAAGCGTGCTTGAGGATGCGCTGACATTGTGGAAGTCGCGGGGATCAAAGGTGAACCGCGACGGTCTGGCCAAATGGTGGCGTCAGATCGAGCAATGGCGCGCCGTCAAGTGCCTGAGCTACAAGGGTTCCACCAAGACGATCAAGCCGCAGTACGCGCTGGAACGGCTTGAGGCGCTGACCCGGGGGCACGACCGTTACATCACAACCGAGGTTGGCCAGCACCAGATGTGGGCCGCGCAGTACCTGAATTTCGAAGGGCCGAACCGCTGGATGACATCCGGAGGGCTAGGGACGATGGGCTACGGCCTGCCCGCATCCATCGGCGTGCAGATCGCCCACCCGGATGCCCTGGTCATCAACGTGGCGGGTGAGGCGTCATGGCTGATGAACATGCAGGAAATGGGCACCGCCATGCAGTTCCGCGCGCCGGTCAAGCAGTTCATCCTGAACAACGAACGCCTTGGCATGGTGCGCCAGTGGCAGGAGTTGCTGCACGGCCAGCGGTATTCGTCATCGTGGTCGGAAAGCCTGCCCGATTTCGTGAAACTGGCCGAGGCGTTCGGCTGCAAGGGCATCCGCATCGACGACCCCGCAGATCTGGACGACGCCATCAAGGAAATGCTGGCCTTTGACGGCCCGGTCATTTTCGACTGCCGGGTAGAAAAGCACGAAAACTGCTTCCCCATGATCCCATCGGGCAAACCTCACAACGAGATGCTGCTAGGGGATGCGGATACCCAGGGGGTGATCGGGGCCAAGGGGGCGGTGCTGGTGTGATGAACTGGCTTCCACGGGTTCGTCCGCGCTCGCCCGACGAGGGCCATCGCGCGGCCACGCAGCTGGAGCTGTTCTTTGATCTGGTGATCGTGATTGCCATCGCCTCGTTGACCGAGGCCTTTCACCATGCGGTGTCGGCCGCGCATGGGCTGGAAATGCTGGCGAATTTCGTGTTCATTTTCGCGGCGATCTGGTGGGTCTGGATGAACTACGTCTGGTATGCCAGTGCCTTTGACAACGACGATGCGCTGCACCGGGTTCTGACCATCGTGATCATGTTCGGGGCCACGGTCTTTGCCGCAGGTGCGGCCTCGATCTTTGAAACCCTCGATTTCCGGTACGGCCTTCTGGGCTGGGTGATCATGCGGCTGGGAATGGTTCTGCTGTGGGCGCGCGTGGCCTTCAGTTGTCCGGAATATCGCACGATGGCCACGCGGTATGCAGGCGGTTATCTTGTTGCGCAGAGCCTGTGGGTTCTGCTGTACTTCGCGTTCCCCGGCGACAAGACCATGATGCTGACGCTGGGTCCGCTGGTTTTTCTGGTAGAGCTTGCGGTGCCCTATATCGCCGATCCGCGCGGCAGGCTGCCCTGGCACCGCCACCACATCATCGAACGCTTCGGGCTGTTGAACATCATCGTTCTGGGCGAGGTGCTGTTGTCGGTAGCACTGACCATCAGCCACTTCTACGAAGGTGCGTTCGACGTGCACCTGCTGGCCAATGCGCTGAGCGGCACGGTCATCGTGTTCGTGGTCTGGTGGCTTTACTTCATCGAGACCGAGCACCTGACCTCGCGGGATATTGGGCGTGCGCTGTTTTGGGGTTACGGGCATTTCTTCATCTTTGCAGCGGGTGCGCTGCTGGCGGTCGGGCTTGGCGCGCAGATGGATTACCTGACGCATCATTCCAAGGTCACCGCCGCCGTGCCCGCCGCCTATGTGAACGGCGCCGTCGCACTTTACCTCGGTGCCCTCTGGGCGATCCGTGACCGCTTCCACGCCCTAGGCTGGCGCGGCAACGTGCTGCTTGTGTCAAGTGCGGGCTTTGCCGTCATGGCCATCCTCGGCCTGCCCCCCGAGGCTACCGCGCTTGCCTGCCTGCTGGTTCTGGTGCTGAGGTTGCGCCCGCGCAGCCTGACCGCCCCCCATTCCTCGGAGACCTGAATGCCCCCCCTGAACATCAAGAAAGGCTCGTCGAGCCATTCCGCCTATGACCTGCGCGCCTCCAATACCGAGGCCGAGGAAAGCCACACACTGGCCGTGATCGTCGAGAATGAACCGGGCGTCCTTGCCCGGGTGATCGGCCTGTTTTCAGGGCGGGGGTACAACATCGACAGCCTGACGGTAGCGGAGGTGGACCATACCGGCCACCGCAGCCGCATTACCATCGTCACGCGCGGTACGCCGCATGTGATCGACCAGATCGAGGCGCAACTGTCGCGGATGGTTTCCGTTCATGCGGTGCATGACCTGACCGCCGACGGCCCGTCAGTGCAGCGCGAACTGGCGCTGATCAAGGTGGCGGGCCGGGGCGATCTGCGGATCGAGGCGCTGCGGCTGGCCGAGATTTTCCGTGCGAATGTGGTGGATTCGACGCTGGAAAGTTTCGTGTTCGAGATGACCGGCACGCCCGAAAAGATCGACGCCTTTGCCGAACTGGTGCGGCCACTGGGGTTGCTGGAGATTGCGCGAACCGGCGTTGCTGCACTGGCACGCGGGGTTAGGCCGGGCACGGGGGAGTGAGGGGGCGGGTGGGGCTCACCCCGCCACCCTTTAACCCCGCGTCAGTTCTGCCATTCGGCCACCAGCTTGCAGTCGAACCGCCCGCCCGACAGCAGCCGCCGGTAGGTGTCCGCCGAGACGTACTTGCTGTAGACATCCGCGCCGCCACCCTGCTCGATGCTGCGCAGGCAACTGACCAGCGCATCCTTGCGGGCGGCGTCGCGCGTGGGGTGGCCCCAGGACAGCCCGTATTTCGCAACCCGGTTCGCGGCGGCGGCCCCGTAACTGCCCGTGCCACCCTTTTTCGATGACCGCGCCAGTTCGCGTGACATGCCGCTGTTGATGTTCGTGACCACCTTGCCCGCGCCTACCGGCTGGCCCGCAGGCACGATCACCGCGTAAAGGACGCAAGCGCCGCCTGCATTGTCATTGGCCTCGCAGTTGGCCTTGGCGATGGCCTTCGCGTCCTCCAGACGATGTTCGTCGACCCACCATTCGGCATGATCGGCCCCGGTCGAGATGTAGAAGGCCCCGTTGAAATCGCGCGCCCGCGCCTTGAACTCGGCCAGACCCCGCTTTTGTCCGGGTTGCAGGGTGGCCTTGCCCACCACCTGCAGGCCACCCTTGGTATAGACCGCAACATCGGCCATCGCAGGCCCCGCGACCAGCATCAAGAGCGTCACCAGAAATCCCGCACAACGCATCACACCCCCCCCCCGACAGCCGACCCACACCTTACGGACACCGCAAGACTGCGCAAAGTGAATTTGCGGGGCGCAAGGCCTATCCGCTGGTCGGGGCAGGCCTGTGACGGTAACCTGCCGCATGATGAACCGCGATCTCCTCCGCCTGCCCCGCCTCCGCTTTGGCCTTCTGGCCCGCATCCTTGCCAGTGCCGATACCGAGGCCGACATGGTCGCCGCCGACCCGGTCCTGCGTCAGGCGGTCGAGGCGGAACAGCGCATCGGGCGAAGGATGGCCGGCACCGGGCGGCAGACGGCGATCATCATCATCGCCATCCTGATCCCGTTCCTGAACTTCAGTTGGGAAATGCTGTGGTATGAGGGGCTGTTGTTCCTGTTCTGGCTGAGCGGGCGGTTGCGCAGCAGATATGCCACGGTCGGGCGGTCGTTGGGCGAGTTGGCCTTCATCCTGTCGGACATCCTGCTTTTGACCTGCATCGCCGTGGTGCCGAACCCGCTTCTGGGTGTCGCGGCCCCGACTGCATTCGGCTTTCGCTTTCATACGTTCGACTATCTGTTCCTTGTCCTTGCCTTCGCCACGCTGTCCTATTCATGGCGGACGGTCTGGACCATCGGCGTCACGGTGGCGGTGGTCTGGCTGGCGGCCACGCTGATCGTCGATCTTTTCGGGCATGAGGTTCCGGCGTTTTCCGACGCCGCGCGTGCCATGGCCACCCGGTTTGACGTCCCGGCCGTCGCCCCGTTCCTGAACCTCAATGACGTGCAGTGGAGCCTGCGCGTGCAGGAGGTGGTGATCTTCCTGATCGTGGCGGCAGCCCTGACGCTCAAGGGCTGGCGGGCGAACCAGATGTTGTACCGGCAGGCCCGGGCGGCGGCAGAGCGGGAAAACCTGTCGCGCTATTTCGCGCCCACGATGGTGGAACGGCTGGCGCAGCAGCCGGCCGCACTGGCGCAACCGCAGACGCTGGAAATCGCGGTGCTGTTCGCCGATCTGGTGGGGTTCACCGAACGCGCCGAAACCTCGCCCGAGGCCGAGGTGGTGGCCGACCTGCGCCGCTATTATGCGGTGATCGAGCGGGCGGTATTCGATCATGGCGGCACGCTGGACAAGTATCTGGGCGACGGGGTGATGGCGACCTTTGGCACGCCGGTTCCCGAACCGGGCGATGCCGCAAACGCGCTGCGCGCGGCGCGGGCCATCGTGGCGGGGGTCGATGCCTTGGAGATTGGCCTTCACGTTTCGGTAGGCGTGCATTTCGGGCGGGCAACGGTGGGGGATGTGGGGCCCGCGCGGCGGCTGGAGTTTGCGGTGATCGGCGACACCGTGAATGTGGCCGCACGGCTGGAAGCAAGTTCGCGCGAGATGGGGGCGCGGATCGTGCTGTCGGATGCACTGGTCCTGCGTGCAAGGGCGGACGGGGTCGAGGACGCGATGCTGGCGGGCCTGACCGCCCTGCCCGACGTCACCCTGCGCGGGCGCCGCACGCCCATCGACACCTGGGTGTGGCGGGATGCGTGACGCCGCGCCTTACGCGCCGGTAAACCGGGGTGCGCGCTTTGCCATGAAAGCGGCCACCCCTTCGGCGAAATCCGCCGTGGCCCCGCAAGTGCCCTGCCACTCCGCCTCCAGCGCCAGTTGCGCGTCAAGGTCATTGCCATAGCTTGCCCTGACCGCCGCCTTGATCCCCCGGAACGCCACCCCGGGGCCGTTGGCCAGATGTGCGGCGCGCGCGGCAACCGTTGCCGCAAAGGCATCATCGGCCACACATTCCCAGATCATCCCCCAGTCCGCCGCCGCCCGCGCCGTCACCCGGTCGGCAAACAGCATCGCCCCCATGGCGCGCTGCAACCCGACCGAGCGGGGCATGGCCCAGGTGCCGCCCGCATCGGGGATAAGGCCGATCTTGGTGAAAGACTGCTGGAAAAACGCGCTTTCGCAGGCGATCACCACATCGCAGACCAGCGCCAGATTGGCCCCCGCCCCCGCCGCCGCCCCGTTCACCGCCGCAATCACCGGCACCGGGCAATCGACGATGGCGCGCAGCATCGGCTCGTATTCCTCACGCAGTGTGCGGCTTATGTCGGCGGGTGCGATGGCGTCGCCCGACAGGTCCTGCCCCGAACAGAACGCCCGCCCTGCCCCGGTCAGGACCACGACCCTTGCGTCATGCGCGCCAAGGGCTGCGGTGATCGCTGACCGCATCACGCGGTTCAGCGCATTCATCAGCGGCGCGCGGTTCAGGGTGATGGTCCGCACCCCTGCCGCATCGGTCACCAGAACGGCATCGGTCATCGCAAATCCCCATCGGTTCAGGGCGCGAACCTAGCCGCCCCCGGCCCCGGCGGCCAAGGGCAACGCCGCGTCACGGGTGCAAAATCTCATCGAGGCGGCGTTCTTCGTCGGGGGTCAGGGCGGCCACAGCCTCGGGTCCGCGCCGCCGCCGCAACCAGGTCACAGCGATCCCGCCGCCAAGCAGCAACAGCCCCGGCCCGGCCAGCCACAGCACCAGATTGGCGCCGCGCGCGGGCGGGTTCAGCAACACATACTCGCCATAGCGCGCCACCATGAAGGCCATCGCTTCGGCATCGCTGTCGCCCGCCACCAGCCGTTCGCGCAGCAACAGGCGCAGATCGCGGGCGATGGCGGCATCGCTGTCGTCGATGGTCTCGGTCCGGCAGACGACACAGCGCAATTCGCGCGACAAGGCGCGCGCGCGGGCCTCCATCACCGGGTCGGGCAGCACCTCGTCAGGCTGGACGGCAAGGGCGGGCATCGCCGCCAGCCACAGCGCCACAATCAGGATGCAACGCCTCATTCCGCAGGCACCCCGCCCGCCACCCGCCGCGCCCCGGCGGCAATGCGGTAACGCCGGTCGGTCAGGCTGATGGCACCGCCAAGGGCCATCAAGAGCGCCCCCGCCCAGATCCAGTTGGCAAAGGGTTTGACATAGCCGCGCACCGCCCAGCCGCCCGCCTGCTGGCGGTCACCGATCACCAGATAGACATCGCGCCAGAACCCCTGGTCGATGGCGGCCTCGGTCGTGGGCATGCCCTGCACCGGATAGATGCGCTTTTCCGGCAGCAAGCGGGCCACCACCACGCCGCCTTGCGACAGCGCCATCACCGCCGTGGTCGAAAGATAATTCGGCCCCTGCACATCACGCACATCCTCCAGCGTCACGCTGTAGGCACCCAAGGGATAGGTCTCGCCCACCTGCGCCACGCGGATATCCTCGATCATCCAGGCGTTGATCGCGGCACAGCCAAAGACGGTGACACCCAAGCCCGCATGCGCCGTCACCCGGCCCCAGTCGGCCCTTGGCAGCCGCACAAGCCGCCCCAACCGCGCGGCCACCGCACCGCGCCCGGTACGTGCCCACAGGTCAGTCAGCGCCCCCGCAACCACCCAAGCACCCAGACCCAACCCCACCGGCCCCAGCGCCGAACGCCCGGTCTGCACCGCAAAGGCCAGCGCCATCAGCGCCACGGCCAGCACCGCCGCCGGCCACAGGCCCTGCAGGGTGCGCCCTACCGTCCCACGCTTCCACGCCAGCATCGCGCCAACCGGCAGGATCAGCGACAGCGCCACAAAGAACGGCGGAAAGGCCGCGTTGAAGAACGGCTCACCCACCGACAGTTTCGCACCCCAGCCCATTTCGGCAATCAGGGGCCAGATCGTGCCGATGAACACCACGAAACAACTGACCGCCAGCAACAGGTTGTTGGCGACCAGCGCGCCTTCGCGGCTGACGGGGGCAAAGATGCCCTTGGCCTCCAGCACCCCCGCCCGGGCCGCAAACAGGATCAGCGCGCCGCCGATGAAGACGCCAAGGATCAGCAGGATGAACACCCCCCGCTCGGGATCATTGGCAAAGGCGTGGACGCTGGTGATGACCCACGACCGCACGATGAAGGTGCCAATGAGGCTGAAGGCAAAGGCCAGGATTGCCAGCAGAACCGTCCATGCCTTGAGCGATTCGCGTTTCTCGACCACTACCGCCGAGTGCAACAACGCCCCGGCCAGCAGCCACGGCATGAACGACGCATTCTCGACCGGGTCCCAGAACCAGAACCCGCCCCAGCCAAGCTCGTAATACGCCCACCAAGACCCAAGTGCTATGCCGATGGTCAGGAACACCCAGGCCGAAAGCGTCCAGGGCCGCACCCACCGCGCCCAGGCGGCATCGACGCGCCCCTCGATCAGTGCGGCCACGGCAAAAGAGAACGCCATCGAGAGCCCGACATAACCGAGGTAGAGGAAAGGCGGATGAAACGCGAGGCCGGGATCCTGCAGCAGGGGGTTGAGGTCCTGTCCGTTGAAGGGCGGCACGGCCATCCGCAGGAAAGGGTTCGAGGTAAAGATGAGGAACATCAGAAATGCCACCCCGATGGACCCCTGAACCGCAAGAACCCGCGCCCTGAGGGTGGCCGGCAGGTTGCCCCCGAACCACGCGGCACTGGCCCCAAACACGGCCAGGATCAGCACCCACAAAAGCATCGAGCCCTCGTGGTTCCCCCAGACGCCCGCAACCTTGTAAAGCATGGGCTTGGCGGTGTGCGAGTTGAGAACCACAAGGCGCAGGGAAAAGTCCGAGGTGACAAAGGCATGGGTCAGCGCCGCAAAGGAAAAGCCGATCAGCAGCACCTGCGCGGTTGCCGCAGCCTCACCCACCGCCATCCACGTCTGCCAGCGCCGTGCTGCGCCAACCATCGGCACGATGGTCTGCACCAGCGCCACGCACAGTGCCAGGATCAACGCGAAATGGCCAAGTTCAACGATCATGGGGTGCCCTCCGTAGTACGTATCCTAGGGCAAGTCGGTGGCATGGGCCACCACCCTGTGCGCCTTCGCCGCAACCTGTGATTTGCGCAATAGGTCGGTTTCCTCCCGGAACCCGGAACGAAATCTTTGCGGATTTCGCACCCGGCAAACACGCGTATCCCGACCCGTCACAACCGCCGTTACATCGCGGTCCAACCGCCATCGACGCTGATCGTGGTGCCGGTGATCTGGGCGGCGGCGTCGGAACACAGGAACACCACGGTGCCGCCCAGCTCTTCGACCGTGGCGAACTGGCGCGAGGGCTGGCGTTCCAGCATCACCTCGCGGATCACCGTTTCGCGGTCCATGTTGTGCGCTGCCATCTGGCCGGGGATCTGCGCCTCGACCAAGGGCGTCAGCACATAGCCGGGACAGACCGCGTTCGCGGTGATCCCCTGACCCGCGCATTCCAGCGCCGTCACCTTGGTCAGCCCCACCACGCCATGCTTGGCCGCGACATAGGCCGCCTTGAAAGGTGATGCCGTCAACCCGTGCGCCGAGGCGATGTTGACGACCCTGCCCCAGCCGCGTGTCCGCATGCCGGGAAGCGCGGCTGCGGTTGTATGAAAGGAGGAGGTGAGATTGATCGCAAGGATCAGGTCCCACTTTTCGGGCGGGAAGTCGGGGATCGGGGCCACATGCTGGATGCCTGCATTGTTCACCAGAATGTCGCAGCCACCCGCGCGTTCGATCAGCGCGCGACAGGCGTCACCCTTGGACATGTCTGCCGCGATGTAGGTCACCTTCGCGCCCGTCTCGGCCGCCAGTTCGGCCGCCTGCGCGTGATCCTCGGGGCGGTCGCTGAATGAATTCAGCACCACCTCGGCCCCCGCCTGCGCCAGTGCCCGCGCGATGCCCAGACCGATGCCCGAGGTTGACCCGGTGACCACCGCCCGCTTGCCCGTCATCGTCATACGACCGCTCCCATGCTGCACCTGCAGCATCAAAGCATGTGCGGGGCGCAAAGGGAACACGCAAGGGCGTGAGGAACCGGGCCAAAAAAAACGCCCGCACAAGGCGGGCGTTAAGTGTTGAGGCAGGTTTCATACAGGCAAGAAACCTATCGAGCAGTGAGGACTGTATACGCGCGTCTGCGCCGAAGGTGAAGTTAAAAGTTTGAAAACCGTTGCGGGCCGTCATACCGTTCCTCCAAGAAAACTAGGGGATAGCGGAGTTTCTTGCAGCATGTCGTTTCACTTTATCGGGAAAATGCTGTGTTTCGGGGGGCTGGTTGCCAGCCTTGCCATGGTCGCGGCCCCCGGCGCGGCACAGCCTGTGCATGGCATAGCTATGTATGGGGAACCCGCCCTTCCACCTGATTTTGTGTCGCTGCCCTATGCCAATCCCGACGCGCCCAAAGGCGGGCGGATCGTTTTCGGCGAGGCGGGCGGCTTTGATTCGCTGAACCCCTTCATCGTCAAGGGCCGCGCGCCCGCCGGCCTGACCGCCCTGACCATCGAGACACTGCTGGGCCGTTCCATCGACGAACCCTTCACCCTGTATGGCCTTTTGGCCGAATCGGTCGAGACCGACGAGGCCCGCAGCTATGTGGCCTTTACCCTGCGCGAGGGGGCCCGATTCGCCGATGGCAGTCCGGTGACGGTCGATGATGTGCTGTGGTCGATGGAGACATTGGGCACGAAAGGCTCGCCCCGCTATGCCGCCGCATGGGCTGCGGTGACCACGGCGGAAGTCACCGGCCCACGGACCGTGCGTTTCAGCTTTGGCGAGGCGAACCGGGAATTGCCGCTGTTGTTGGGTCTGCGCCCGATCCTGAAACGGGCGCAATGGGAGGGGCGGGATTTCAGCGCCTCAACCCTTGATGCGCCGATCGGATCGGGCCCCTACCGGGTTAAGTCGTTCGAAGCGGGCCGGTACATCGTCTTTGAAAAGCGGGCCGACTGGTGGGGGGCGGAGTTGCCGTTCAACCGGGGCCTGCACAACCTGGACGAGGTGCGCTACGACTATTTCGGTGATGGCGGCGTGGTCTTCGAGGCGTTCAAGGCCGGCGCCATCACCAGCTACCGCGAGACCAACGCGGCGAAATGGGCCACGAACTATGCCTTTCCAGCGGTGACGTCGGGCGAGGTGGTGCTGGCCACCATCCCGCATGGCCGCCCTTCGGGGATCGAGGGGCTGGTGATGAACACGCGCCGCCCGATGTTCGCCGACTGGCGGGTGCGCGAAGCGATGATCCAGGCGTTCAACTTCGAGTTGGCGAACCAGACGCTGACCGGCGGGGTGCAGCCCCGGATCACCAGCTATTTCGCGAACTCAGCCCTGGGCATGACCCCCGGCACCCCGGCCACGGGGGCGGAACTGGCGCTGTTGCAACCCTTTGCCGACAGCCTGCCGCCCGGCACCATCGAGGGCTATGCCCTGCCCGTGTCGGACGGGTCAGAGGCCAACCGCAAAGGCATACGGGCGGCCACAAAGCTTCTGGCCGAGGCGGGATGGACGGTAGAGGACGGGGTCCTGAAGGATGCACAAGGCACGCCCTTTGCGTTCGAAATCCTGTTGCAGAACGGGCAGGATGACCCCGTCGGTTATGCCTCGATCTATGTCGAGGCGCTGAAACGGCTGGGGATTGCCGCGCGGATCACCACCGTGGATTCGGCGCAGTATATCGAACGGACGAACGTCTATGACTTTGACATGACGCATTATATCCGGTCCCTGTCGCTGAGCCCCGGGACCGAGCAGAGACTTTACTGGGCGGCGGCGGGGGTGGCGGAACCCGGCACGCGCAACTGGATGGGAATGGACAGCCCTGCGGCAGAAGCGGCCATCGACGCGATGCTGACCGCGACCGATGCCGAAGCGTACACGGCCGCCACCCGGGCGCTGGACCGGGTACTGACGGCGGGGCGCTATGTGATCCCGGTGTGGTATTCGGATGTGTCGCGACTGGCCTACCGCAGCGATCTGCACTATCCTGCGCGCCTTCCGGTCTATGGCGACTGGCCCGGTTTCCAACCAGACACATGGTGGCATCAGGAATGACGAAAGCGCTTCTTCTGGCCGTGCTCTTGTTGGCGGGTTGCAACACGATTGCAGGCGTCGGGCGCGACATCACCAACGGGGCGGAACGGGTCGGTCAGTTGTTCTGACGCCGCGTGCTCTCCCGCGGGCCAGGCCCTTGGGCCGGGCAAGGGGGGCTTTCGCCCCCCTTGGACCCCCCTGCACCCTTTCCGGCACCGTTTGGATGGGTGGCAAAAGGGGGCGCTGCCCCCTCGGCCCTGAAGGGCCTCACCCCCGGGATATTTGGATCAAGGTGAATGGAGGGGATATGTTTGCCCTTGGCTTGCAAGCCCCGGTGGGCGGGGATAGGTCTGCGATATTCCCCCAGCCGGTGCCCGTCCATGATCCATCTTGACATCTTTTCCGATCCCGTCTGCCCCTGGTGCTATATCGGCAAGGCGCATCTCGATCGCGCGCTGGAGGCGCGGGGGGATCATCCGTTTGAAATCGAATGGCATCCCTTTCAGTTGAACCCGGACATGCCCCCGGGAGGGATGGACCGCGCGAGCTATCTTGAGGCCAAGTTCGGCGGCAAGGATAGGGCGGTGGCCATCTATGCGCGGGTCGAGGCGGCGGCGCGCGAGGCGGGGCTGGCGATGGATTTCGGCAATATTCCCCGCATTCCCAACACGATGGACGCGCACCGGCTGATCCATTGGGCGGGGCTGGAGGGCAAGCAGACGCTGATGAAGGCGGCCCTCATGCGCGCCTACTGGCGGGATGGGCGGGATATCGGCGACCTGGACACGCTGGCGGATATCGCGGGCGAAGTGGGGCTGGACCGGGCGGTGATGGCGCGGCTGTTGGCCAGCGACGCCGACCACGACGCGATTGCCGCCCGTGATGCGCATGCCCGCGAGCGTGGCGTCAATGCGGTGCCGACGTTTCTGATCGCCAACCAGTATGTGCTGTCAGGGGCGCAACCGCCGGCGCTGTGGGGTCAGGTGATGGCGGAACTGGAAAGCAAAGCCTCGTGACCGTAATCCCTGTCGCCCGCCCCGCGCCGTCGCGGATCGAGTTCATCGCATTGATTGCAATGCTGTTTTCGACCATCGCGCTGGCCATCGACGCGATGCTGCCCGCCGTGCCTGCCATTGCCGCGGAACTGAGCCCTGACAACCCCGAACGCGCCGGGCTGGTGATTTCCAGCTTTGTGCTGGGCATGGGGATCGGGACCTTTGTCGCGGGGCCGCTGTCAGACTGGTACGGGCGCAAGGCGACCATTCTGGGGGGGTTGGCGCTGTTGATCGCGGGGTCGGTGCTGGCGGCCTATTCGTGGTCGATGGAGAGTTTGCTGGCCGCGCGGGTGATCATGGGCTTGGGGGCTGCGGCGCCGCGGGTGGCGTCTATGGCATTGGTAAGAGACCTTTATTCCGGTCGGCAGATGGCGCAGATCATCAGTTTCGCGATGATGGTGTTCATGATCGTGCCTGCCGCCGCCCCTGCCATGGGGGCCTTGGTGATAGCGGGCTATGGCTGGCGCGGGGTGTTCTGGACGTTTGTGATCTTTTCGCTGGTGGTCGGCACCTGGCTGACACTACGGCAGCCCGAGACGCTGACGGCAGAGGCGCGGGTGCCTTTGCGGGTGGCGACACTGGTGGCGGGGGCGCGGGTGGTGTTGTCGAACCGGCTGGCGCTGGCGTCGATGTTTGTGCAGACGATGATCTTTGGGGTGCTGTTCGGCACGCTGTCATCGGTGCAGCCGTTGTTCGAAAAGACCTTCGGGCGGGGCGATACGTTCCCTGCCTGGTTCGCGCTGATCGCCCTGTGCTCGGCGGGGGCGAGCCTGACAAATGCGTTGCTGGTCAAGCGGTTGGGCATGTACCGAGTGGTCATCAACGTGCTGGCGGTGCAGATCGTGCTGTCGGGGACGATGGCGGTGATGACGCTGGGGGGGCTGTGGCCCGGGGCGCTGTATTTTCCAGCCTATGTCGTCTGGGTGGTCTGCCTGTTTGCCATGGCGGGGATGACGGTGGGCAACCTCAACGCCATTGCGATGGAGCCTATGGGCCATATCGCGGGGCTGGCGGCCAGCGTCATTCTGGCGCTGCCGACGATTGTGTCCACCGCCATCGCGGCCCCCCTGGGGCTGGCGTTTGACGGGTCACCCGGGCCGCTGGCACTGGGGGCGTTCGTGTGTATCGGGCTTGCGTTCTGCGTGATGCCTCAGATGCGACCGGGGCGGGGTTAGGCGGCTGGGATTGCTGGGTTTTCCCCGTATTCGGGGCGTATTCGGCGCGTATTACATCCGTATTACATCTGTACATACGTTTTGCAATTTCCGCTCAGGTGGTGGCCTTTGGCCGGACCACCTTTTCGGCCAGATCGCGGGCGATGGCGAAGGCGCCCTTGATGCGCTCGGCTTCGGTTTTCCAGTCCTGAACCAGCACGATCTTGTTGCCGGCGATGCGGGCACCGGGGCCTTGCGCCTTGATGAATTCGACCAGCCCTGCCGGATTGGCGAACTTGTCCTGATGGAATTGCACGGTGGCCCCGCGCGGGCCCGCATCCAGCCGCGCGATGCCGGCGCGTTTGCACATCGCCTTGATCCGCACGATCAGGAGAAGCGTGTTCACCTCGCGCGGCAGGGGGCCGAAACGGTCGATCAGCTCGGCGGCGAACCCTTCGAGTTCCACCTTGGTCGTGAGGTTCGACAGGCGGCGATAGAGGCCGAGGCGGAGGTCAAGGTCGGGCACATAGTCTTCGGGGATGAGGACGGGCACGCCAAGGTTGATCTGGGGGGCCCAGGCATCCGTCGCCTCAGTCAGGCCGCCGATTTCGCCCGAGCGGAGTTTGGCAATCGTTTCCTCCAGCATCTGCTGGTATAATTCATAGCCCACCTCCTTGATATGGCCCGATTGTTCGTCGCCAAGAAGGTTCCCGGCACCGCGCAAGTCAAGGTCATGCGAGGCGAGGTTGAAGCCTGCACCGAGTGAGTCGAGCGAGCCGAGCAGACGCAGCCGTTTCATCGCCTGTGGCGTCAGGGGCATTCTGGGTCGGGTGGTCAGATAGCAATAGGCGCGGGTTTTGGAACGGCCGACGCGGCCCCGGATCTGGTAGAGCTGCGACAGGCCGAACATGTCGGCGCGGTGGACGATCATGGTGTTGGCGGTGGGGATGTCGAGACCGCTTTCGACGATGGAGGTGGCCAGCAGCACATCGTGGCGGCCATCGTAGAACTGGTTCATCCGGTCATCGAGATCGCCCGCCGCAAGCTGGCCATGGGCCACGACAAAGCTGACTTCGGGCACCTGATTGCGCAGGAAATCCTCGATATCCGGCAGGTCGGCGATGCGGGGGACGACGAAGAAGGATTGGCCACCCCGGAAGCGTTCGCGCAGAAGCGCCTCGCGCAGGGTGACGGTGTCGAACTCGGACACATAGGTGCGGATCGCGAGGCGGTCGACCGGGGGGGTGGCGATGATCGACAGGTCGCGGACGCCGGTGAGGGACAGTTGCAGGGTGCGGGGGATCGGGGTGGCGGTGAGGGTCAGCACATGCACCTCGGACCGCATTTCCTTGAGGCGTTCCTTGTGGGTGACGCCGAAGTGCTGTTCCTCGTCGATCACGAGCAGGCCCAGGGTTTTGAAGCTGATGCCCTTGGCCAGAAGGGCGTGGGTGCCGATGCAGATATCGACGGTGCCATCGGCCAATCCTGCGCGGGTAGTGTTTGCGTCCTTGGTGCTGACGAAACGGGACAGGGGTTTGATGTTCACCGGAAAACCCCGGAAACGTTCGACAAAGCTGCGATAGTGCTGGCGGGCCAGGAGGGTCGTCGGGCAGACGACCGCGACCTGCTGACCTGACAACGCGGCGGCGAAGGCGGCGCGCATCGCGACCTCGGTCTTGCCGAAACCCACATCGCCCACGATCAGGCGATCCATCGGCATGCCCTTTTCAAGGTCGGTCATGACGTCGCCGATGGCCGTCAGTTGGTCATCGGTTTCGACGTAAGGAAAGCGCGCGGCGAAGGCCTCCCACAGGCTGGGGGGTGCCTCAAACACCGGGGCCTCGCGCAGGGCGCGTTCGGCGGCAATGCGCATCAGGCGGTCGGCGATTTCGCGGATGCGGTTCTTGAGTTTGGCCTTTTTCGCCTGCCAGGCACCGCCGCCCAGCTTGTCGAGAAGCCCGTCCTCGTGGCCAAAGCGGCTGAGAAGTTCGATGTTCTCGACGGGCAGGTAGAGTTTCGAGCTTTCGGCGTATTCGATGAGGATGCATTCGTGGGGGGCACCGAGGGCGGTGATCGTCTCCAGCCCCTTGTACCGACCGACGCCGTGTTCGATGTGCACCACCAGATCGCCGGGCGACAGGGTTTCGGCGTCGCGCAGGAAATTCTCGGCCTTGCGTTTCTTGCGGGGGCGACCGACGAGGCGGTCGCCGAGGATGTCCTGTTCCGAGATGACGGCAAGGCCCGGCGCTGTGAAACCCGCCTCAAGCGCCCAGACCATCAGGTATAGGCCGCCCTTGCCCGGGGGCACCTCGCGGAAGTCGCGGATGGGGGTGGCGCCGGTCAGGCCCTGATCCTCGATCAACCCGCGCAGGCGGTCGCGGGCACCGTCGGACCATGAGGCGATGACCACCTGGGACACTTCACGCAGAGTGCGAAGATGATCGGCGAGGGTGTTGAAAAGGCTGATGTTCTCTTGCTGGCGTTCGGGCGCGAAGCTGCGGCCCGCGCGGCCACCGGCATCGAGCACCCCCGGCCCCGGCGATTGCGGCAGGGGTGACAGTTGCACGACGCGGCGGTGGGCCAATGCGGCCTCCCACGCGGGGTCATCCAGATACAGCAGGCCCGGCGCGCAGGGTTTGTAGACGGTGTCGATGCGGCCCTTGGCCGTCATCCCCTCACGCCGCGCATCGTACTGATCCTCGATCCCGGCCCAGCGTGACAGGCGCATGGCGGTGATCTGGTCATCCAGCATCACGGACGCATCGGGCAGGTGATCAAAGAGGGTTTCCAGACGGGCGTGGAAGAACGGGAGCCAGTGTTCCATGCCCTGATGTTTGCGCCCGGCGCTGACGGCCTCATACAAAGGATCGTCGGCCCCCCCGGCCCCGAACTCGGCCCGGTAGGACTGGCGGAAACGGGCGATGGCGGGGTCGTCGAGGATGACCTCGGAGACGGGGGCGATCTCGATGGATTTGAGTTTTTCGGTGGTGCGCTGGGTGACCGGATCGAAGCGGCGCAGGCCGTCAAGCTGGTCACCGAAGAAATCGAGGCGGACGGGGCCGCCGTCGCCGGGGGGGTAGATGTCGACGATACCGCCACGGATGGCAAAGTCACCCGGTTCGGCCACGGTGGTGGCGGGCGAGAACCCCATGCGCGAGAGGAACCCGCGCAGGCGCACTTCATCGACGCGGTCGCCGACCTGGGCTGCAAAGGAGGCATCGCGCAGCACCTCGCGCGCGGGCAGACGCTGGGTGGCGGCGTTGAGGGTGCTCAGAAGGACAAAGCCGCCCCTGATGCCCCCCGACAGTGCCGCGAGCGTCGCCATGCGGCGGGCGGCGATGTCGGGGTTGGGCGAGATGCGGTCGTAGGGCAGGCAGTCCCAGGCGGGCAGGTCAAGGACCGGCAGACCGGGGGCCATGACCGCCAGCGCCTCGCGCAGTGCGGCCATGCGTTTGTCGTCGCGGGCGATGTGGATGACGGGCTGGCCGCGTTCGGCCTCGCGCGCCAGCAGGCGTGCGTCAAAGCCTTCGGGGGCGCCGCCAAGGGTGATGCGTTCTGTGCCGGTCATGTCCGTACCCCGGGGCCGCGCGTCAGAGCGCGCTTGCGTTCAGGTTGTGCCACATGCCCCACATCGTGGTCATGAGGATCGCCAGCACGCCGATGCCCTGGACCATCATCCTGTGGCGGGTCAGCCTGCGGCACAGATCAATGCCCATGGGCTGGTCCAGCACGATGCGGTTGGCGGTGTAGAGGGTGAGGCCGCCCACCAGCGTCAGGGGGCCCGCAATCAGCAGGACCGCCTGCGCGTATTCGATCCGGTAGTACAGGGCGAGAACGCCCAGCCCCGTCAGCGCGAATGCAGCAAGGGCCACCAGCCACAGTCCGGCCTCATGCACGATATGGGTCAGGCGGCGGACATTGACGCCGACGATCGCCTCAAGGTCACGGGCCGCCTCGCCGCCGGTGCGGCGGGCACGCAGCACCAGATCATAGGGCACGCCCACGACGTAATTCGTGGCGGTAGACCACACGACCGCGACCGACATCCAGAACCACAGGCTGGAGAATGACCGCGCGTCGATCACCTCAAAGACGGTTTCGTACCAGTTCACGCGAGACACGCCCCTTGCCCGGCGCGGCACCTGGCCTTGAGCGCCGCGCCTTTCCATGGCAGGCAAGGGATAAAGGTGCAAGCCCCCCGCGCTGCGGTCAGGCGATCCGCCCAACAAGGATGTGTTTTCAATGCTGCCGACGCAAAGCCCCTTTCCCGCCACAAGGTTCCGCCGCCTGCGCCGCACCGATGCGCTGCGAAGGCTGGCGCAAGAGAATGTGCTGACGGTGAACGACCTTATCTGGCCGTTGTTCGTGCAGGACGGTGTGAATGTGGAAACCCCCGTGGCATCCATGCCGGGCGTCGCGCGCCGGTCCATCGACCGCGTCGTGGCGGCGGCGGAAGAGGCGGCAGCGCTTGGCATCCCGGCGGTGTGCCTGTTTCCATACACCGACCCCGCCCGGCGCACCGAGGATTGCGCCGAGGCGTGGAACCCCGAAAACCTGGCCAACCGTGCCATCCGGGCGATCAAGGCGGCGGTGCCGGGGATTGCGGTGATGACGGATGTGGCGCTCGACCCCTACAACGCGAACGGCCATGACGGGCTGGTGCGGGATGGGGTGATCCTGAACGACGAGACCATCGAGGCGCTGGTGAAGATGAGCCTGGCGCAGGCCGAGGCGGGGGCCGACATTCTGGGGCCGTCCGACATGATGGACGGGCGCATCGGGGCCATGCGCGCGGCACTGGAGATGGCAGGGTTCCACGATGTGGCGATCCTGTCCTATGCGGCCAAATATGCGAGCGCCTTCTATGGTCCGTTCCGCGAGGCGGTCGGCGCGGGTTCGAGGCTGGTCGGGGACAAGAAGACCTACCAGATGAACCCCGGCAATTCCGACGAGGCGCTGCGCCTGGTCGAGCGGGATCTGCGCGAGGGGGCCGATATGGTGATGGTCAAGCCCGGGATGCCGTACCTGGATATCTGCCGCCGGGTGAAGGACGCGTTCGGGGTGCCGACCTATGCCTATCAGGTGTCGGGCGAGTACGCGATGATCCGGGCGGCGGCGCTGAACGGCTGGATCGACGGCGACCGCGCGATGATGGAAAGCCTGATCGGGTTCAAGCGGGCGGGGTGCGACGGGGTGCTGACGTATTTCGCGCCGGCGGTGGCGCGGGTTCTGCAAGGGTAGCGCCCGCGGCACGGGCAGGACCGGGGGGTTTCACACCCCCCGGACCCCCCGTGGGATATTTCCGGACAGAAAAAGTGGGGACGGGGGTGGCGGAAGACTGCCCGGATTGTGCCGTGATGGGTGACAGGGGGCGGCGGACGCGCTATATCTTGTGGGAAGGGGCCGCAAGACGCCCCGGGGCTGGGCAGCGAGGCAGTGATGGACCATATCGGCAGACGGCGGGTTATCCTGGGGATCGGGGCGCTGGCGGGGCTGGGCGCCTGTGCGAACGGGGTTGGCACCAACAACGCGGCCAAGATCGACGCGCGGGTGGATGCAACGCGGGACTATCTGTTTTCGCGCTATCCCGGCACGCGCGATCTGGCCTCGAAATCCTTTGGCGTCCTTTTCATGCCGCTGATCACCGAAGCCGGGTTCGGCATCGGCGGCGGCTATGGCCGGGGGGCGTTGCGGATCAATGACGCGACGGTCGATTTCTATTCCGCCACGCGTGCCACCATCGGTTTCCAGATCGGCGCGCAGCAATATGCGCATGCGCTGTTTTTCCTGACCGAATCCGCCATCTCGGATTTCCGCCGCTCGCCCGGTTGGGCGGTGGGGGCGGACGTGCGCTATGCCACGCCGGAACAGGGGGCGAGCCTGGGCAAGGAGACGACCGAGCTTGATCCGGTGATCGCACTGGTGTTCGGCCAGTCGGGGCTGATCGCGGGGGCCACGCTTGCGGGCGTGAAGTACACGCGGATCATTCCCTGAGGGGGGTCGCGGCGAGGTCCAGAACCATCAGGCGGTCGTCGTCCTCGACCACCCCGGTATCGCGGAAACCGAAGCTTTCGTAGAAGCCCCGGAAGCTGTGCGGTGTATCGCTGACCCCCAGCAACAGGCGCGGCGCGTGCCATTCGAGGGCCGTCGCGATTGCCATGCGCATGGCGCGGGCGCCATGGCCCCTGCCCTGCCGGTCTGCAGCGATCATCAGCCGCCAGAGATAGGCCGCCCTTGGATCGTGATAGGGGCCGCCGTGCCGCACCTCGGACGGTTCGATCATCGCCATCAGCCCGACAGGAGCATCGCCCGCCCAGAGGCCCCAGACATGCCCGCCCGGTTGCGCCGGCACCTCGGCCAGCGTCAGGGCATTGGCGGTGACCAGATCGCGCTGGTCGGGGTGTACCTGCAGCGCGCCCAAGGCGGCGACATGGACGGGATGAACGGCGCGGCGTTCCAGCATTCAGCGCAGGCGGCGGATCAGGCTGGAGGTGTCGTTGCGGTTGCCACCCATGCGCTGGACATCCTTGTAGAACTGGTCGACCAGCGCCGTCAGCGGCAGCGAGGCGCCGATGTCGTTGGCGGTGGCAAGACAGATGCCCAGATCCTTGCGCATCCAGTCGACGGCAAAGCCGAAATCGAACTTGTCCTCCAGCATCGTCTTGTGGCGGTTGGCCATCTGCCATGATCCGGCGGCCCCCTGCGAGATCACCTCGACCACCGCGTTGCCATCCAGTCCCGCCTTCTCGCCAAAGGCCAAAGCCTCGGCCAGGCCCTGCACGAGGCCGGCAATGGCGATCTGGTTCATCATCTTGGCAAGCTGCCCCGACCCCGCGCGGCCAAGCAGCCGGCAGATGCGGGCGTAAGAGGCAATGACCGGCTCGGCGCTGGCATATGCTGCGGGGTCGCCACCACACATCACCGACAGCACACCGTTTACCGCGCCGGCCTGCCCGCCCGACACCGGCGCATCGACATAGCCCACGCCCATGCCTGCCGCCATTTCCGCCATCTGCTGCGTGACCTGTGCAGATACGGTGGTGTGGTCGACGAACACGGCACCCGGGGCCATCCCGGCAAAGGCCCCGTCCGGCCCGGTGCAGACCGCGCGCAGGTCGTCATCGTTGCCGACGCAGGCCATCACGAAGTCCTGACCCACTGCCGCCGCACGCGGTGTCGGGGCCATCGCTCCGCCATGCTGGGCCACCCACGCCTCGGCCTTGGGGCTTGAGCGGTTGTAGACGGTCACCGCATGCCCCTTGGCCGCCAGATGCCCCGCCATGGGAAAACCCATCACCCCCAGCCCGAGGAACGCAACCTTTGCCATGACCCGTCACCTCACAATTGCCCCGCCCGCGCGGATCGACTAGGTATCCACCCACCCTGCCCCGTCAAGAGACCATCGCGCGCATGCTGACCGCCTTTACCTGGGCTTTGCGGATCTTCCTTGGGCTGGCCGGGTTGGCAGCACTGATGCTGGTGCTGACTTATTACTTTCTGTCGCGCTCGATCCCCGATTACAGCGAAACCTTCACCCTGCCCGGTCTGTCGGGCGAGGTCGAGATTGTGCGCAACAACGCGAACGTGCCCCATATCTTTGGTGCGACCGATGCCGACGTGTTCTATGCGCTTGGCTTTGCCCATGCGCAGGACCGGCTGTGGCAGATGACGATGCTGCGGCGCACCGCCCAAGGCCGGCTGTCCGAGATGTTCGGCGAGCGGACCCTGCGTGTCGATGAGTTGTTGCGCCGGTTCGACCTGTACACGCTGGCGCAATCGTCGGTCGAGGTGCAGGACGAGGGCACGCGCACGGCGCTGGACGCCTATGCGCGGGGGGTGAATGCGTGGATCGGGCAGGTCAATGCCCGCGCACGCGGGCGGGGGGCGCCGGAGTTTTTCCTGTTCTCGAACGAAATCGCCGCCTGGCAGCCTGCCGACAGCATTGCCATCATCAAGCTGATGGCCCTGCAACTGTCGTCGCATCTGGAGGCCGAGGTGTTGCGGGCGCAAACCTCGATGCTCTTGGGGCCTGAGCGGCTGCGTGATATTCTGCCGGATGATCCGGGTCAGGGTGTGACCGCCCTGCCCCGCTATGGTGATCTGGTGCCGGGTCTCATGCCGGGGCAGATGCCCGTCAGGATGGCGGATGACCCCCTGTCGCCGTTCAAGCATCTGCCTTTTGCAGGGGCGTCCAATTCCTGGGCGGCTGTTCCGGGTCGGTCGGCGGCGGGGGGCACGCTGTTGGCCAACGACCCGCATCTGGGGTTCACCGCGCCGACGATCTGGTACCTTGCCCGGCTGGAACTGTCATCGGGCGGGGTGATCGGCGGTACCATCCCTGGGGTGCCTGCGATCATCCTTGGTCGGTCGGAAAAGCTGGGATGGGGCCTGACCACCGCCTATGTCGACGATCAGGACGTGGTGCTGGAGCGGATCAACCCCGACAACCCCGAGGAATACGACAGCGGCGGCGGTGTGTGGAAGCCGTTCATCACCCGCCGGTCGATCATTACGGTGAAGGACGCCGAACCTGTCACCGTCACCCTGCGCTGGTCGGAAAGTGGCCCGGTGCTGCCCGGCAGCCACTACGGTTTGGGCACGGTCACGCCGGCGGGGCATGTGGCGGTCTTGTCATGGACGGCGCTGTCGGGGGCCGACACCTCGATGACGTCTGCCATGCGGATGATGCGGGCGGGATCGGTCGCCGAGGCGATCGAGGCGGGGCGGCTTTATGTGGCGCCGGCGCAGAACCTGATGGTTGCCGACAAGGACGGCATCGCGTTGCAGGTGATCGGTGCGGTGCCGATGCGCGATGCCCGCCACCAGACGCAAGGGCGGATGCCCGCGTTGGGGTCGGCGCCGGAGAACCGCTGGCTGGGCATCTTCTCCTATGAGGACAACCTGCGCGTGGTAAACCCCGCGTCGGGCCTGTTGGGCAACACCAACAACAAGACCTTCGATGCGCCCTTCCCCCGCCACCAGTCGTTCCTGTGGGGCGACACGCAGCGCATCCAGCGGTGGCTGACACTGATGGCCACGCGTGAGGTGCATACCCGCGAAAGCTTCATCGAGGCGCAACTTGATACCGTTTCCCCCACAGCGCGGCTGTTGCTGCCGCTGATCGGGGCCGACCTGTGGTTTACGGGCGAACCTGCCGCCGATGGCACGCCCGAGCGGTTCCGCCAGCGGGCGCTGATCCTTCTGGCTGCGTGGAACGGCGAGATGAACGAACATCTGCCCGAGCCACTGATCACCGAAGGCTGGCTGCGTGCGTTGCAGGACCGGCTGATCCGCGACGAAATCGGCCCCTTGGCGGACAGCTTTGACCATGTCGATCCGATCTTCATCGACCGGGTGTTCCGCGATGTTGGGGGGGCGTCGGTCTGGTGCGACGTGATACAGTCGGCAGCGGTCGAAACCTGCGGCGAGATCGCGCGTCAGGCGCTGGACGAGGCACTGCTGCGGCTGTCCGAGAAATACGGGACCAGCATGGAAAGCTGGCGCTGGGGCGACGCGCATCAGGCGACGCATGACCATGCGGTGCTGGGGACGGTGCCGATCCTGCGGTACTTCGTGAACATCCGCCAGTCGACCAGCGGCGGCGATACCACGTTGATGCGGGGGGTGACGGGGGGGCAGGAGCCTGAGCCGTTCCTGAACGTGCACGGGGCGGGGTATCGCGGCGTCTATGACTTTGCCGACCCCGACAGTTCGGTGTTCATCACCGCCACCGGGCAATCGGGGCACCCCCTGTCACGCCATTACGACGATCTGGGTGAGTTGTGGCGGCGTGGCGAGTACATCCCGATGTCGCTGGACCCAGAGTTGGCGCGGGCGGCGGCGGTGGGTGTGACGCGGCTGGAGCCCGGACCTTGATCGCACTTCGCCGTGATGTCATAAGTTTGAGACGGTCATGTCGAAAGGGCGCCTTTGCTGGAGCTTACGGCATGTGAAACAACTTTTTGCACAAGGTTATTCCCGTGGCAGTCCTCGCCGAACCCGATACCTCAAGCGCTGTCGTTCTTGAGGCGCAAAAACTGCTGAACAAGGCCAGCAAACAAAGCCGCGCCCCCGAAAGTGGCGCATTCGACAAGAACACGGTCGAGGCGATCAAGGCGTTTCAGGTGGAATCCGGTCTGAAACCCACCGGCGTGCTGGACGACACGGTGCTGAAGATCCTCAAGGATGTCGCCGACGAAGAACGCCCGAAGTGGCAGATCACCGTTAATGGCAAGATCTATCTGCTGACCGACGCCGACCAGAAGGCGCTGATCGCCCGCTGCAAGGCTGAGTTCGCCGATGCCATCGCCACGCTGCGCAGTGCTGTCGCCGAGGCGCGCGGGTACTGGGATCACATGCGCGACCTGAACAAGGACCAGTACATCGTCGCTTGGTGCATCGAGGCGGTGAAGCGGGCCAAGCTGCCGCCCGAATCGATGATCAAGACCGCCGAGACCGGCTGCACCGAGGCGGAGAAGGCGCTGAACAGCGGCAACCTCAAGGCTTTTGCCGCGATCTTCCCCAAGGCGCAGGAAAACGCGAACAAGGCACGGGCCGAGATCCGCACCTATGTCGCCGACATGATCGACGGCGGCGGCAACATCGTGCTTGGCCTTGAAATCGTCAAGACCAGCAGTTTTCTGGTGGTCGGCCTGATCGCGGCACCGGTGGCTGCTTCCTATGGCCTGGGTGCTGTGGCCGCAGGCGTGGTCGCAGGTGCCGGCACCAACGCGGTCGAGGCGCTGGCCGAAGAGGTTGGCAAGGGCATCACCGGGCAGTCCAAGGGCGTCGGCGACGCGGCCAAGAACGTGCTGCTGGACGCGTTCATCGGCGGCTCGATCGGGGCGCTGATCAGCGGCAAGGGTGCCGAGAAGTTCCTTGAAAAACTTGGCCCCAAGGTGGCCAAGCTCTTGGCCGGAGAGATGTTCGAGAAGGCCAGCGAAAAGGTCGTCACCGCATGGCTGATCGGCTACTTCAAGAAGAACGGCGCGAATATCCTGGAAGGGATCATGAAGGAAACGCTGAAAACCTTTCGCGCCAATGCCGACAGCCTGACGGTCGAAAAGTTCGTCGGCATCGTCGCCAAGGAGGTTGCAACGGCCGGGGTCTTTTCGCGCTTTGCCAAGGCGGGTGATGTGTCGGCAAGCGCGGTGCTGGCCAAGGTCGGCATGAAACAGCGCGTGGCCTGGCTGGAAGAACTCGGCGACAAGGCAAGCCCCGGCGATGTGGAAAAGGTGTTCGGCAAGGTTTTCGACGAAAGTTTCAAGGAATGGGGCGGCAAGGTCTATGACGCCGTCATCGGCAAACTGACAGGCAGTGAGGAGCCGCCCGACGTCGAACGCAAGGTCCTTGATGAGGCGGCGGTGAACCGCATGCTGATCGCCGCCGTCACCAAAGAGGTCGAACGGCAGGGCAAGGCGAAGAAAAAGAAGTGATGCGCCCGGCACATCCGGCAGCGCGCCCTTGACACCCGCCCTTCGCCGATCCAGTCAGCAACAAAATTGCGCAACAGATCGGTGAGGGGACATTTCATGTCCGATGAATGGCAGGGCTGGATAGGACGGACGGAAGACGCCACCGATACCATCACCCCCCGGCAGGCCCGGCAGATGGCGGCCACGCTGGACGCCAGGGTGCCGGATGGGCTGTTGCCCCCCCTGTGGCACTGGATGGGATGGGCGCCCGAGACGCCGATGGCGGGGCTTGGGCCCGACGGGCATCCGGCGCGGGGCGGGTTTTTGCCGCCGGTGCCTTTGGAGCGGCGGATGTGGGCGGGGGGGCGGCTGGTGTTTCATGCGCCGCTGTCGGTTGGCGAGCCGATGCAGCGGCGGTCAGAGATCCTGAAGGTGTCGGAAAAGACCGGCACCACCGGGCGGATGGTGTTCGTGACGGTGGGGCATGAGGTACATGGGGCCAAGGGGCTGGCGGTGACCGAGGAGCAGGACATCGTCTATGTCGCGATGCCGGAACGGTTTTCACCGCCGCCGCCGCTGGTGGCCCCCGAGAGGCCGGCATGGAGCGAGCCTGTGCCGATGGATACCGTGCGGCTGTTCCGGTTTTCGGCGCTGACCTTCAACGCGCACCGCATCCATTTCGACCTGCCCTATGCGCAGTCGGTCGAGAAGTATCCGGGCCTTGTGGTGCATGGCCCGATGCAGGCGATGTTGTTGATGGCGGCGGCGATGCGCCATACAGGTCGAATGCCCGCGTCGTTTCGCTTTCGCGGGGTGCGGCCCTTGTTTCATACCGATAGCGTCACGCTGACTGGCTGGCCCGAGGCGGAGGGGAAGCAGTCGCTGGCTGTGGTGACGGGCGATGGGGTGATGACGATGCAGGCCGATATCGGGTGGGCGGCATGACCGGGCCGCTGTCAGGGATGCGGGTGGTCGAAGTTGCGGCCTTTGTGGCGGTGCCTTTGGCGGGGATGACGCTGGCGCAGATGGGGGCGGATGTGATCCGGGTGGACCGGCCCACGGGGGGGCTGGACATGAGGCGCTGGCCGGTGACGGCGGGCGGAGAAAGCCTGTTCTGGGCGGGGATGAACAAGGCCAAGCGCAGCCTTGCCATCGACCTGACCCACCCCGAGGGGCAGGAGATTGTGGCGGCCCTGATCACCGCGCCCGGCCCCGATGCGGGGCTGTTCCTGACCAACCTGCGGGGGCCTGCGTTCATGGACTGGCCGGCCCTTTCGGCGCGGCGGACCGATCTGGTGATGGTCAGCCTGACCGGCACGCGGCGGGGTGAGCCTGCGGTTGACTATACCATCAACCCCGCCCTGGGCTTTCCCTTTGCCACTGGCCCCGAGGGGATGGCCGACCCCGTGGCGCACATGCTGCCTGCCTGGGATCTGGTGGCGGGGCAGATGGTTGCGGGGACGCTGTTGGCGGCTGAACGGCATCGGTTGAAGACGGGGCAAGGGCAACTGGCGGAATTGTCGCTGAAGGATGTGGGGGCGGCGATGATGGCGAACCTTGGCCTTCTGGCCGAGGTTGCGGTGAACGGGGTCGACCGGCCGCGCTATGGCAACAGCCTGTACGGGGCCTATGGGCAGGACTTTGTCTGTGGCTGTGGCGGGCGGGTGATGGTGGTGGGGCTGACCGACCGGCAATGGCGGGGCTTGGTGAAGGTGACGGGGACCGAGGGCGCGATGGCGGACCTTGCGGCGGCGTCGGGGCTGGACCTGTTGCGTGAGGGCGACCGCTGGCATGGACGGGCGGGGATCACGGCGATCCTTACGCCGTGGTTTGCGGCGCGGACGCGCGAAGCGGTGGCGGCGCTGTTTGACAAGGCGGGCCTGACCTGGGGGCCGTTCCGCACCTTTGGCGAGGCGGTGCGGGATGACCCCGACCTGTCGCCCGACAATCCGATGTTCGCGGTGGTGGACCAGCCAGGCATCGGCCCCTATGCCATGCCTGGCCATCCGGCGGCCTTTGCGGCCCATGGACGGATGCCCCCTGCCCCCGCCCCGCGCCTTGGCCAGCACAGCGAAGCGGTGCTGGCCGATGTGCTGGGCATGGCGTCGGGGCAGATTGCAGCGCTGATCGACCGGGGGATCGTGGCAGTCGGCTGATCAGAGCTTTTTGCCAGCAATCTCGGTGCCGCTGCGCGGCGGGGCTGCGACGGCGGGCTTGACCGCCTCTTTCTTGGGCTTCTTCTTTTCCTTGTTGCCTTTTTGGTTGTTGCCTTTGGCCATCTGTTGTCCTTTCCAGACTTGAAGGGGGGCAGGCTAGTGCGCCTGCCATTGTGCCTTTTCGCGATCCGTCCAGCGGACGGTCACTGTATAGTCCGCTTCATCGGCGGTTTCGCTGACCACGACGCCCATGCCATGCAGCCGCGCCCGGGCGCGGCCATCAGCAAAGGGCAGGATCAGCACCTCGTCAACCCGCACTTCGGCAAATGCATCGCTGATGGCGTCGACAAGGGCATCCACCCCTTCACCCGTCAGCGCCGACACCGCCATCACCCCGTTGCGCTGTGCTGCCTGCACCATGAGGGCAGCGCGCGCGGTGCCTTCGACAAGGTCAAGCTTGTTCCAGACCTCGATCACCGGCGTGGCGGTGGCCACCCCGAGCGACGTCATGATCTCGGCCACATCCAGCGCCTGTTCCGCCGTCTCGGGGTGGCTGATGTCGCGGACGTGGACGATCAGATCGGCCTCAAGCACCTCTTCCAGCGTGGCGCGGAAGGCGGCGACAAGTTGGGTGGGCAGGTCGCTGATGAAACCGACCGTATCCGACGCGATGACCTTGCGCCCCGAGGGCAGCACGACGCCGCGCATGGTGGGGTCAAGGGTGGCGAAAAGCATGTCCTTGGCGATCACCTCGGCCCCGGTCATCCGGTTGAAAAGCGTGGACTTTCCGGCGTTGGTATAGCCCACCAGTGCCACCAGCGGGAACGGCACCTTGCGGCGTGAGGCGCGGTGCAGTTCGCGGGTGCGCACGACGCGGTCAAGCTGGCGCTTGAGGCGGATCACCTGATCGTCGATGGCGCGGCGGTCAGCCTCGATCTGCGTCTCGCCCGGGCCGCCGACAAAGCCGAAGCCGCCGCGCTGGCGTTCAAGGTGGGTCCAGGCGCGGACAAGGCGGGTGCGCTGATAGCTGAGGGCGGCCAGTTCCACCTGCAACACGCCTTCACGGGTGCGGGCGCGGTCGGCGAAAATCTCAAGGATCAGGCCGGTGCGGTCGAGAAGTTTGACGCCCCAGGCCTTTTCCAGATTGCGCTGCTGTACCGGCGTCACCGGGCCGTCGACCAGCACCAGTTCCACGTCAAGGGCGGCAAAGGCGGCCTTCAGTTCATCCACCTTGCCGCTGCCGAGCAATGTCGCGGGCTGCATCCGCGCGATCCGTACCACCTCGGCCCCGGCCACGGTCAGGCCCGGCAGGGCGGCGGCCAGCGCCACCGCCTCGGCAAGACCATGTTCGGGCAGGCGCCGCTTTCGGACCGATTTCAGATCGGGGTGCAGGACATAGGCGACGGTCGGGCGGGCCACTGTGTCATGGCCGCCCTCACCCCTGCCCAACGGCAGGTCGTCATCGTCATCTGTGGGGTCGGGTGTCAGTCTTCGCTCTCGTACAGACTGATCGGCGCGCCAGGCATGATGGTGGAAATCGCGTGCTTGTACACAAGCTGCGATTGACCATCACGGCGCAAAAGCACGCAAAAGTTGTCAAACCAGGTGATGACACCCTGCAGTTTCACCCCGTTGATGAGGAAAATCGTCACCGGCACCTTTGCCTTGCGCACATGGTTCAGGAACGCGTCCTGCAAATTCTGCTTGTCGCCAGCCATTTTTCGTTGAGCCTTTTTGTTTTTATGTCCCTGTTATCGCCCGCGGTGTTGGCGCCCGGACGTTGCCGCGTAGTATGGATAGGGAATTGCGGACAATCCAGACCAAAAAACCGCCACGCGCCGCAACGCGCAGGGCCTGTGTCAGCGCCGCCAGACCGACGGGGCCACCAGTGCAAGGATCGCCAACACCTCAAGCCGCCCCAGGACCATCGCGGCGGCTAGGATGGCTTTGGCGGCACCGCCAAGGGCGCTGAAGGCAATCGGCGTTTCCGCCGCAACGGTGGCCAGCGGGCCGGTGGTGGAGATGGCCGCGACCGACAGCACCAGCGCATCCTCGAACGGCACCTCGACCAGCGCCAGAAGGGCGATCAGCACGGCCAGCGTGATCGCGTAGAGCATGAAGAAGATCCACGCGGCATAGGCCCCTTCGTTGCGCAACCGGCGCGCACCTTCGCCGCCGCCGCCGATGGAATGGGGATGGGCGATGCGTTCCAGTTCACGCTGCCCCTGCCGGATCAGCGCATGCACGCGCAAAAGCTTGAGCCCGCCGGTGGTGGTGGCAATACCGCCGCCGATCATCGCAAGACCGACGAGGATGAGGCCCGGTGCAGGCAGCCCCGACCACGCCTGCGCCGATTGCCACTGGCCACTTTCGAAACCTGCCGTCGTGAGGAACGACAGCGTCATGAACAGCGCGCCCCACAGCGCGCCCAGTGCCGCACCCAGTTGCCCCCCCTCGACCGTGTTGATCGCCCCCACCCAATGGCGCAGGAACAGAACGGCAGGCACCAACACCAGAAACACGGCGGCCAGCCTGATTTCAGGATCGGCCAGCAACGGGTGCGACCGGTCAACCATCACCGCGCCGGGAAAGCTGCGCCGGGTCAGGCCCAGCAGAAGGAAAAGAAAGATCAGCATTTCCGTGGCAATGCCCGATCCGCCGGCGGTCAGGCCCTGCCCCGGAGTGATGCCGCTGGATGACAGCGTCGACATCGCAAGGCACAGGGCGCGCAGGCCCGGCTCTCCGCCGATCAACAGCAAGACCCAGAGTGTCAGCGTCAACCCGCCATAGACCGGAACCACCAAGAGCGTCACTCGCGTAAGCCGTTCGGCAGGATCGGCCAGCCGAGTAATCTGTGCGGTACCGCGCGTGCCCCGGCCGGGCGCGCGACCCGAGATCACCTCGGCCCCCGCAAGGTCCAACGGTGCCAGCAGCGCCGCCGCCCCGACCAGAATGAGAAGCCCGCCCAGCCAGCCCACCATCGCCCGCCACAGATGCAGTGAGGGGCCAAGCCGCCCGGGGGTTTCATAAAGCGTGGCCCCGGTGGTCGTGAGGCTTGACACCATTTCCCACCAGGCATTGGCAAAGCTGGTGTCAGCCACCGATTGCGCAAAGGGCAGCGCCAGCACCGGTGGCAGCACCAGATAGGCCAGCGCGAACGAGGTCAGTTGCGTCCGCGCGGGGTTCGGCCCCAGGGGTCGCCCGGCAAGTGCCAGTGCCACCATGCCGGTCAGGGCCGCCACCACCACCGCGCCATAGAGGAATGCCCGCGCCACCCGTGCGTCACCCGTCACCGCCGCATGGGCCGCAGGCAGCAGCATCGCCAGCGCCGAAATCCACAACAGGATCACGATCAGCGGCAGGGTGCGGAACCTTTGCATCCGCAGGGCGCTAGAAGAAGTCGATCGAGACTTGCAGCAGACGTTCGACCTCTGGCACATCCTTTGCCATCACAAAGAGTGCGATCACGTCGTTCTCGTCAATCCGCAGGTCCCCTGTGGGCTTGATGACCTTGTCACCCTTCATCACCGCACCCACCAGCACGCCCTCGGGAAACGCGATGTCGCGCACCAGTTTCCCGGCAAGGGGCGAGGTCGACAGCACCTGTGCCTCGATCATCTCGGCCTCGGCATCGCCCAGCGAATAGATCGCGCGCACGCGGCCATGGCGGATGTGGCGCAGGATCGAGCTGACGGTCGTGGCGCGCGGGTTGATGTAGGCGTCGATGTCAAGGGCGGCCATCAGCGGAACCAGCGTCGGGTCGTTGACCAGCGCGATGGACATGCGGCACCCCAACTGTTTCGCCCGGACCGCGACCAGAAGGTTGGTCTTGTCGTCATCGGTGACCGCCAGCACGGCATCGGCCCGGTCAACGGCAGCTTCGATCAACAGCTCGATATCCATGCCGTCACCGTTCAGCACGATGGTCCGTTCCAGCGCATCGGCGGCAAACTCGGCCCGGGCACGGCTTTTCTCGATGATCTTGGTGCGCAGCCGGTCGCTGCGGGCCTCCAGCGCGCGCGCCACCTCAAGGCCGACGTTGCCCGCCCCCACGATCACCAGACGTTCCTGCTTGCGTGTGCTTTTGCCAAAGATGTCCAGCGCGCGGTTCACATCCTCGACATGGGCAAAGACATAGATGCGGTCGCCCGCGAACAACTGGTCTGCCGGGTCGGGGGCAAACAGCCGCTCTTCACGCCGCACGCCCACGACGATGGCGCGCAAGGACGCAAAGAGTTCCGACAATTGCCGCAGGGGGGTGTTCAGAACAGGGCAGTCATCATCCAGGACAATCCCCAGAAGCTGTGCCCGCCCGCCCATGAAGCTTTCGGTATCGAAGGTGGACGGCGCGGCCAGACGTTGCAGTGCGGCCTCTGCCACCTCTTTCTCGGGGCTGATGACCACGTCGATGGGCATGTGGTCGGCGCGGTAAAGGTCAGAGTAAAGCGTATCGAGATAGGTCTGCGCCCGCAGCCGCGCAATCTTGCGGGGGATCGAGAACACCGAATGAGCGACCTGACAGGTGACCATGTTCACCTCATCGGAATAGGTCGCGGCAATGATCATGTCGGCATCACGCGCGCCCGCCCGTTCCAGCACATCGGGGTGGCTGGCAAAGCCGGTCACCCCCTGTACATCCAGCGTCTCGGAGGCGCGGCGGACAAGATCGGCATTCATGTCGACGACCGTCACGTCGTTCTTTTCACCCGACAGATGCCGCGCGATCTGCCAGCCAACCTGACCCGCCCCGCAGATGATGACCTTCATGCATTGGCTCCAGCCGGACGGGGGGGGCACAGGGGGCGGCACCCTGTACGGCCTGCCGAAATCTTGGCATGGCAGAACGGCGGCGTAACGTCAATCGCACGACGGGCATTGCTGCAGAAGCCGAAGTTCCGCAGGGCGAAGAAGGGGAATTGTAACAAGAGTTAATGGGTTCACAGAGGCTTTCCAATATGCCATCATCCATGAAATTTCATTCATAAAGTTACAATAACAATGACAACCGGACTTCAAGCACTGCCGACATTCTTTTCAAGCCGCTTTGGCGATGTCGAGGCCGTCAGGACCCTGAGCGGGGAATTCATCGCATTGGTGCGAAACGCATCTGGCTCGGGCAATTATTTGACCAGTATCAGTCCGCTGGGCTCAAGAACAGCGGACGCCCAAGGTGTGTCAGGGTTCGCCACCTTCAACTCGGAATTGTTGCAAACCTATGATCTGACAGCAAACCTGCTGGGCAGCGTCAGCATCGGCACCATGACCAACAACACGACGAACGGCCAGCCAACCTATCGTCTGGACCTGACGACCTATCTCGATTCAGTCACGACGAACCCGAATGTCGTCGCTACGCCCCTGAACGTTGCGAATTTCTACACGACCACGAACGTCCTCAGCGCCATTTCAACAACGACGCTGCTCGATGGCACCGTCGTGATGACCTGGACCGAAGACGGCCGCGACGGCGACGGCACCGGGGTTTACCTGCAACGGTTCAACATCCTCGGAGAGGCGGTTGGTGTGAGCGAACGGGTGAATCGGGTTGTGGCCGGCAACCAGCAGGATGCAGAGGTCGTGGCCCTGACCGGCGGCGGCATGGTCGTGGTCTTTGAGGGCGGAGTAGGCACCGCCAGCCGCATCCGGGCCAACTTCTATGATGCCGGCGGCACCCTGGTTGGCAACTACATCGACGTCAGCGGCGGAAGCAACATGGTCAACCCCGATGTAGCGGCACTTGCCGACGGGCGCGTTGCGATCGCCTGGGAGGATGCGGCCTCTGGCCAGGCCTTTGTCCGCCTCCTTTCGGCCACCGGGGTGCCGGAAGGTCCAAGAGTGCAGATTGATACCGATGGCGCGGCGGGGCGCGAAGGCAACATCAGTGTCCTCGGACTGGTCAACGGCAATTTCGTGGTGGCTTGGTCCAATATTTCGGGCCTTGTCTTTTCGACCTATGCCCAGGAATTCAGCGCCGCCGGTGTGGCGTTGGGACCGGTCCTGAATGTCAGGTCGTTCACCGCAGCGAATGGGGCGGCGGCGATGAATTTTGATCTGCACATCAACGCAGAGACCGCGATCATCGACCTGCAGGAGGGCGGGTTTGGCGTTTTCGACCCCTTTGGCCTGTATCGGTTCTTCAATCAGGGAACTGATCAGCAGGATATCGAGCAACTGGCCGGTCCCGGCCGGTACGATGCCCATGGCGGAAACGACTTCGTGTTCGGCTCATCCGGCAATGACACCGTGTTCGGCGGCGCAGGGGCGGACATCGTGTATGGCGGGGACGGCGACGATCAGATCGACTTGGGCTCCAGCACCAGTGTGGCGTTCGACCAAGCCTATGGCGGCATGGGCAACGACCGGATCACCGCGACCGCCATTTCCTACATCGAGGGCGGCGCCGGGAATGACATCATCACCGGGTCGAAAGAGTTGCCCATGGGACCGACCCAGTCCGATACGCTGTACGGCGGTGACGGTGACGACGTCATCTCGGGGCGTGGCGGACCGGACCTGATCTATGGCGGCAACGGCAACGACAGGATCATTGTCATCGCCGACGTGCTTGAGAACGCGCGATTGGTCGAGGTTTACGGGGGCGACGGCAACGACCGCATCGTGGTGAAAGGCGTGGCGCTGTTTGCCGATGGCGGGGCGGATGCGATTCTTGACGGTGGAATTGGCAATGACACGATTGTGGCCGTGTCCGGCGATGATCTGATCTTTGGCGGTGACGGTGTGGACAACATTGCCGGCAATGGCGGGGATGATACGATATCGGGCGGTGCCGGGGCCGACAACTTCATCTACCGGAGTTTGGGTTTCGGGGATGACGTCATCACCGATTTCCAGAACGGAGCGGATCTGTTTCGCTTTATCGGAATCGCCGGCGCGTCCTTCAGTGGGGTGACGGTGAACACAATTGGTGCAAACGTGGTTGTCGAGTTCAGTTTTGATCCCGGCACGCTGACAATCCTGAACGCGGCGGGGCAGATCAACACGGCGGACTTCATTTTCGTCTGACGGTCTGGGCTTCAACCTGCAACCCAGAGGCGACGCGACCTTGATCGGTCTCCGTGCCGATCACCGTCACGCAACAACACAAGGGCCGCTTGCCCCCTCCTGGCCGCAATTCGCGGCAGACGACCCTCTGCGCGGGGCGACCAGGCGGGCGCGGTCAGCGCGGAGGGGGAGCGCAGTCCCCGGCATTCGTCCGGGCCAAGCCCGCAGCCTGGACGGCCCTCACGTCACCGCAGGGCACGTATCGCGGTAACAGAGGCCGCGAGGATCGTCAGCGGCGCAGTTGTACGATTGCACGTTTCCGAAGAAGCGACGCCGCAGGCTGCATGGGTTTGCCCAGAAGTGCACGCCGGAACCCGTTCGCTCGCTGCGAATGGGCGCGGGGACACCTCGGTGCCGAGCGCTGCCGGGTTGGGCGACGCCGCAACGCCGGAGTGTGTCAGGGGTCAGCGATCCGGCGCGACACCAAACAGCATTGCCGCGCGCCGGGAATTCGCCCGGCGGTCGTAGCCGCCTCTCTCCCCCCGACAAACCGCGCAATCCGGCCCTATACAGGCATCCGGCCCCACCCGCTCATCATGCCTCTTTCTAGTGCAACTGCCCCTGAACCGTCGCCGTCAGATCGTTCAGCGAAAACGGCTTGGGCAGGAACACCGCGTTCGGAATATTGGCCGAACCTTCGCCAAGCGCCTCTTCGGAGTAGCCGGACACAAAAACCACCTTCACATTCGGCCGGTCAATCAACGCCTCCCGCACCCAGCTTGGGCCATCCATCCCGGGCATGACCACGTCGGTTACAAAGATATCGACATCCAGCTTGGGGTCCTGCAGCGTTTTCAATGCTTCTTCCGCATTCTCGGCCTCAAGCACCGTATAGCCGCGCATCCGCAGCGCGCGCGAGGCAAAGGCGCGCACCGGAGCCTCATCCTCGACCAACAGCACCACACCCTCGCCCTGACGCGCGGGGCTGCGCAAGGTGACCGTCGCGGGCAGTGTGGCCTCTTCGGGCAGTGCAGCGTGGACTGGGAAATACACGTGAAACTCTGACCCCTTCCCCACTTCGCTGTCGACAAAGACAAAGCCGCCCGACTGCTTGACGATGCCGTAGACCGTCGACAGGCCAAGCCCGGTTCCTTCGCCCACCTTCTTCGTGGTGAAGAACGGCTCGAATATCTTGTCCAGGCGGTCGGCCGGAATGCCGGTGCCGCCGTCCTGAACCCGGATCACCGCATATTCTCCGGGGGGCACGACGGCGCGGTCGCGGCGCAATTCCTCGGTCAGGTACAGCGCTTCGGTCTCGACGCGGATACGGCCGCCTTCGGGCATGGCATCCCGCGCGTTCACCACCAGGTTCATCAGCACCTGTTCCAACTGCCGCTTGTCGGCGCGGATTGCGCCCAGGTCGGGCGCATGCGCCAGCGTCAGCTTGATCCGCTCGCCAACCAGCCGGTTCAGGAGGTGCATCATGTCCGACAGCACATCCTGCAGATCGATCCGTTCGGGCTTGAGGGTCTGCTTGCGCGAAAATGCCAGAAGCTGGCCAACCAGGCTGGCCGCGCGATTGGCGTTCTGGTGGACCTGCACAAGATCGGCATAGTCAGGATCTGCCGGATCGTGGCGCAGCAGCAAAAGATCGCAATGCCCGGAAATCGCAGTCAGCAGATTGTTGAAATCATGCGCGATGCCGCCTGCAAGCTGGCCGATTGCCTGCATTTTCTGGCTTTGCACGAACTGCGCCTCAAGCGTTTTCAGGGCGGTTGCGTCCTGCAAGATCGCCACCACGCCGGGACGACCCCCTTCGACGATGCGGCGCAGCGTGACCTGAAAGAACGTCTCGGCCTCGGTCAGACGCAGGCGCAACACTTCGGCACCCCCGGGCAGCCGTTCGGCCAGAACATCGCCCATCCAGTCCGACAACGACCGGCCCAGACCTTCAAACGTTTCGGCGAATGTCAGGGCCGCGTCGGCCTCGATCCCCAGAAGATCGCGCGCGGCGCGGTTGGCGGCGCGCATCCCGCCATCCGCACCGAATTTCAACAGAGCCACCGGCACATGTTCGAAATCCGCCAGCATCGCCTCATTCTCGGGCCGTTCGGGCACCGGCAAAAGATAAATCTCACGCCGCTCACCCGGGCCGTCCACCTCGGCCAGAATGGCGCGGACCGGGCCATCCTGACCCGCAACCTCTACCTCTTCGCCCGAGCGGAAGCTGGTGCTGGTGAACACCCGGTCCATCCGTTTGGGGCGGCTGCCGACAAGACGGCGCATCGCCTCGTTTGAAAACAGCACGACACCGGTCTTGTTCGCGACCAGCATCGGCAAGCTGAGGCTTTCGGCACCACGCCCTGATGCGGCACGGTCGTTGAACTCTTCCAGCCGCCACAGGAACCGCCCAGCCAACAGCTGATGCACCGACAGCCGCATGTGGCCACGCCGCGTGACCACATCCTCACGCGCGGCACCAAGATTGCCCGCGCGCGACTGCAGCCGGTACAGAACCGAGGCGGGGCTGGCGAAATGGTCGGACAGCACCGACACCAGCGTGGCCCCTTCCGAGGCATGGAACCGCTCGACCGCGGCGCGGTTCTGAAAGCCGATCTCGCCCACGGCATCGGTAGTGAAGCAGGGCGTTGCGTCCAGCCCAACCATCTGCGCAAGCCGTACCTCGGTCCAGTGGTCGCGCAGACCTGCACCCGAGACCAGCCCACGGATCAAGACGACCAGCATGCACAATGTGATGCCCGCCACTGTCGCCGTCAGCCGCATCCCGCGATCGGTCATGAACAGCGTCGCCACCAGGCAACACATCCCCGCTGCCAGCAACAGCCAGCTTCGCGGCGCAAGGCTGCGGGCGGTGCCGATCACGTCGCTGGAAAGGGTCAGGGTTCGGAACAAGGGCATTCTCCGTCAGAATCGGGCGATGGCATTGCCCCCGCCCGATCCATCAGCAGCGAGAAACGTTAAACGCCCCTTAATCACGGACCGGAAAGCAGAACTGCTCTCGGTTGCAGGGCAGGTTAGGCCACACGCCGAAGCTGCGCCAGATAAAATCCATCGCCCCCGTCCAGCGGCGTGAACCGATGTTCGCCTGCCACTGTCCAGCCTGCAGTCCTGGCGATAAATGCCTGTACCTGCTGGCCATTCTCGGCCCCGATCATCGAGCATGTGGCATAAGCCAGAAGCCCGCCTTCGCTGACCAGCCGTGCGGCCTGATCCAGAATGCCGGCCTGAAGCGCCACAAGCCCGTCAAGACGCTCTGGCGTAAGCGCCCATTTCCCCTCGGGCGCGCGCCGCCAGCTGCCGGAACCCGAGCAGGGCGCATCGACCAGCACCATCGGATGGGGGGCGATGACGTGACCGGGGGGCGCCACGGCAATCGTGGCCCCCGCCCGCGCTGCACGCGGCGGCAGGTCACGCATCCGGGCCGCGTCGGCGTCATGCGCCGTCACCCGCGCGCCCCGGGCCGCCAGCGCCAGCGCCTTGCCGCCGCCACCGGCGCAATAGTCAAGAACGGGCAGCCCGAGCGTGACCGGCAGCGCCGCGATGATTGCTTGTGAGGCGGCATCCTGCAACTCCACCATGCCGTCGGCAAACGCCCGGGAAGTCTGGATTTTCCGCGCGCCGTCCGCGACCATCAGGGCGGTTGCGGCCAGCGGGTGGGGGGTCGCGGTGATGCCCTCTGCCGCCAGCCGCGCGATGGCCCCGGCCATGTCGGTCCGGGCGGTATTCACCCGCAGGAACACCGGCGCACGGTGGCGCAGGGCGGCCATGACAGGCGCGAAATCGTCACCCAGCGACGATGACAGCAACGGACCCAGCCAGTCGGGGCAATCGAGGGCGGCCAGGCCGGTGGCGGGACCGGGATCGACGGCCTCTGACGGTGTCACAACCGGGGGCGCGTGGCCTTCGCCGGTGAAGAGCGTGGCAGGGTTCTGGCCGCTTTCCCTCAGGCCGCCAAGGACAAGGCCGCGACCTGTCTCGGCCCCACCCCGGTGTGCGAATGACCGCCGGCAGCGCACCGCGTCGAACACGATGTCGCGCACGGCGTGGCGGTCGCCCGAACCGGCATAGCGGCTGGCGCGTCCCCAGTTGGTCAGCGCCTGTTCGGCAGGCATGCCCGCCAGCCAGCGGTCAAGCACAGCGATGGCAGCGGCAAGGCGGGCGGCAGGGGTCATGCCGCCTTCATGTACCGCATGAAGGTCACCGCGCAACCCACTGACATCACATCACCCGATAGTTCGGGCTTTCCCGTGTGATCTGCACATCGTGGACATGGCTTTCCTTCAGCCCTGCCCCGGTAATCCGCACGAAACTGCAGCTTGACCGCATTGCCGCGATGCTGCCGTTGCCGGTATAGCCCATCGCCGCGCGCAGACCGCCCACCATCTGGTGCAGCACGGCGGCGACCGACCCTTTGTAGGGCACCTGTCCCTCGATCCCCTCGGGCACCAGTTTGTCACTGGCGGCGTCCTTCTGGAAATAGCGATCGGCAGACCCCCGCGCCATTGCCCCCAGCGAACCCATCCCACGATAGGATTTGAAGCTGCGCCCCTGATACAGGATCACCTCGCCCGGCGACTCGTCGGTGCCGGCGATGGCCGAGCCGACCATGGCGCAGGATGCCCCCGCCGCGATGGCCTTGGCGAAATCGCCGGAATACTTGATACCGCCGTCGGCAATCACCGGGATATCTCCGGCGGCGATCGCTGAATCCATGATCGCCGTCAGTTGCGGCACACCTACGCCCGCCACGATCCGCGTGGTGCAGATCGACCCCGGCCCGATGCCCACCTTGACCGCATCCGCCCCGGCCCCGATCAGCGCGCGCGTGGCCTCGGCGGTGGCCACATTGCCCGCCACCACCTGCACGTCGTTCGACAGCCGCTTGATCCGCTCGACCGCGCGGGCCACCCCTTCGGAATGGCCGTGTGCGGTGTCGATCACCACCATGTCGACGCCAGCATCGATCAGCGCCTGCGACCTTTCAAACCCCGCATCGCCAACGGTGGACGCCGCCGCCACCCGCAGACGGCCAAGCGCGTCCTTGCAGGCCTGCGGGTTCAGCACCGATTGCTCGGTATCCTTCAGCGTCAGGAGGCCGGTCAGCCGCCCGGCGGCATCGGTGACCAGCAGTTTCTCGATCCGGCGCGCCTTCATCAGGCTGATCGCGGCATCCCGGTCGGCAGGTTCCTGCAGGATCGCCAGATTGTCGGTGGTCATCATCACCCGGACGGGCGTGCGGTCGTCGGGCGCAAAACGCATGTCGCGGTTGGTCACGATGCCCACCACGCGGCCCCCGTCCACCACCGGAAAGCCGGTGATATTATAGCGCTCCATCAACACCTTGGCGTCGGCCAGCGTCTGGTCGGGGGTCAGAGTGATGGGGTTGTAGACGATGCCCGATTCGAACCGTTTGACGCGCCGCACCTCTTGCGCCTGTGCGCCCGCATCAAGGTTGCGGTGGATCACGCCCATGCCGCCCGCCTGCGCCATGGCAATCGCCATGCGCGCCTCGGTCACCGTGTCCATGGCGCTGGACAGAAGGGGGATGTTCAGGCGGATCACCTTGGTGACCCAGGTCGCAGTATCGGCGTCGGATGGCAGAACCGAGGATGCAGCGGGCACCAGAAGCACGTCATCAAAGGTGAAGGCCTCGCGAATCTGCATGGGGTGCTCCTTGCATGGGTTCGTTTGGCCGGTCCCTGTTTCATGGGTATCGGGCGATGGCAAGGGGGACTTGCGCCTGTGCCCCTGTCATGGTGAACGTGGCCGATCAGGGGGGCCGCCCATGCGCATTGCCATCGTCGAAAACACCCAAGTGACGCATCACGGACAGGTGGGCGTGGCCCTGCACGAGGCGGGGGCGTTGGTTGACATTTACCGGCCCTTTGCCGGGCAGGCGCTGCCTGACGGTCCCGGCGATCACGACGCGCTGGTGGTGTTCGGGGGCGAGCAGTCGGCGCTGGACGACCGGCTGCACCCCTATCTGCCAGCGCTTGCAGGCCTGATGTCAGCGTTCACGGCGGCGGACAAGGCGGTGCTGGGGATATGCCTCGGGTCGCAGGTACTGGCCCGTGGGTTGGGGGCGACCAACCTTCTGGGGGCAGCCCCCGAGTTCGGCTGGTGCGATGTGGCGCTGACGATGGCTGCGGCGGAGGATCCGGTGCTGGCGGGGCTGCCTGCGGTGTTTCCGATCTTTGAATGGCATTCCGACAGTTACACCCTGCCGCCGGGGGCGATCCATCTGGCAGCATCGGCCGCAGCATCACAGCAGGCTTTCCGGGCGGGGCGAGCCAGCTACGGCTTCCAGTTCCATTTCGAGGCGAGCCGTGCAGTTGTAGGCGACTGGGTGCGCCGGTTTCCCGATCTGGTTGAGGCGAATGAGCCGGGGTTTGCCGCGCGCCTTGCGGCCCGCGCTGACCGCGAAGGTGTGATTGCCGATGCGGCAGGGTTGGCGATTGCGCGGGCGTGGCTGGCGCAGGTCTAGCTTCGAGACTTCGGTAACGGAGACGTCTCGGTCAAGCGTCTTTCGACACAGGCATGCGGGCGCGTGGTGGCGGATTTGATCGTGTTGTCTTGCTGGCCTGTCCTGCTGTCACCGTCGCCTTCATCTGCGATCATCCCGGGTGCATGCTTCGGTCCGTGGTCAGCGCGGGGCCGCCTAAATGATGCTGGTTCAGATGCAATTCCGATGTGCCCATCTCATTGGCGTGCGTGACGTTGACCGGCAACAGTCCGGACCAGGGCATCATCGACCCACATCCTGTGCAGGATCACGCTGATACGCCGCGCCGGGGAGACCATGGCCCGTTTGGCGCCGTGACGGCTTGCAACCTGCGTGGCCCAGTTTCTCAGCCAGGTCGAACGCCCGCCAATCGTTAGGAACACAGTCCAATGGACTGTTTTCTGAACCTTCTCATGCACCATGACGGTTGCCGCCTGACACAGTGCGCGGCGCAGGTTGACATCACCTGCCTTGGTGATGCCGCCCGAGACGTCGCGTTCGCCGAATTGGTTTCGTGATCGCGTCATGCCGACCCAATGCCCGACCTTCGGCCCGAAGTTCCGCAACAGCCCGCGCAGAGACATTTCCAGGGTGATCATACCCTGCTGGATAGCTTTCCGTGCCCCGAACAGGGCACGGACCTCTTTTGCCGAGACCGGTTTGCAGTGACCAGCCGCGCAATGCCATCGGCATCCCTTCGGTCCGTCTTGTTTGGCCCGCCCCAAATTGCGGCCTTCAAGGCACCCTTCACCTGTCGGGTTTCTTTCAGGACGACATCCAGACCTGCCGCCCTCAGCCAACGTTGCAACCCCTGCGACAGGGGACCAGCTTCAAGCCCGATTGCGGCAATGGTGCCCTCCTGTTCCCGGGCCCCACGCACCAATTCTTAAGGTTCACTGGCAACCTGCGCTTCTTTCACGATTTTGCCATGCTCGCTGATCACGCAAGTAGCGGCCATCACCCGTGCCGCGACAGATCGGTCGCAAGCAGCCGTTTACGGTTCTTCGTGAAGACGGCCGCCACCCAAGACCGGGTCGTCGACGCCAAGGCCCACGAACCAGCGGAACAGCAGGTTACACTGCAACTGCGCCATCAGTTGCCACTCGGAGCGGACCGAGAACAGGGTCTGGATCAGGTCGGCCCGGATCAGGCTGGCCAGCGCTTGGTTGACCACCTGACGGATCGTGCGCAGCGGATGCGGCGCCGGGATGCGCGCCTCAAGATCGACCTAGCTGAACAGCGACCCGCATGCCTCATCCGTCCCGCGCATCTGCACCCCCGCCATTGCCGAACCATGCTCACCAACACTGGTCGAGGGCCGACATCTTCAGCAGCCGGTTAAACGGACGGTCCCGGATGGTTGGCCATAACGGCTTGACCCATAAAGTACAGCATGCCCAGGTGCCGGGCATCATTGAGGAATTTTGACAGGACGGGCGTTCGAGTGGTCTTCTGACGTGCCAGAGGTGGATTCCTAATGCGGTCAGCACTCGCTGGGCGCTGCCGGATGGATTCATCGCGTTTGCCGGACGATCCACGCTGTCGCCTCGCGCAGGACTTGCATTGTCGCGGCATCAAAGGCGGCCACGACGGGACCGACCTCTTGACCCGGCGCGCCCGACTTGGCGTCGAAGCGGCGGCTTGCCACGATGCTCCGATCTTCGTCACGGATGACCGTGACCGTGAGGCCGACGCGGATCGTCCAGGCCGGTTCACCCTCGGCCGGGGCCTCGGCCTGAAACTGAGAGAGATCGAGCAGGACTATGAAGTCAGGTTTGAGGCCTGCATCGTCACGGCTGACCAGGCGGAACCCCGCACTTGACTGCAGCGACCCGACCAGCAGCGACTGGATCAGGACCGGCGCGGGGTCAACCCATCGGGCGGCGGGCAGATAGGCGGCCTGCACGCGGGTCGGCTTGACCAGGATACGGTCGGTCGCAATCGCACCCGAGGCAACGGCGGCGGGTACCACAATGTGGCTGGTGCCCGCCCCGACGATAGCCGGGCGCACCGGCGACAGGGTAAAAGCCTCCAGGGGGTCGGTTGCATCGGACACCGCCGAAAGGGCACCACACCCAGCCAGTATGAATACCAGCGACAAGGCAGCAGGAAAACGCGGCATCAATTGTACTCCGGGGTGCGGTTGCCAAGAAAAAAGCGGGCCGGATCGCGGTCGATCCGTTGCACAAGGCGTGTCACGGATTCGATCAGGCGTTTCGCCTCGGTCGTCGTCTGGGCGACCTGCGGCAGGGCGGTCGTGGCGAATTCGTCGATGGTGCCCAATGTGCGGTTCGCCGTGGCAAGGGCCAGTTCGGCCTTGCTTGCGACCTCATCCAGACGGCCGGTGAACGATGCGATGCGGTCCGCCGCCTTTGCCACGTTTTCGGTGATCTGCGAGAAATCAGTCAGTGCTTTGTCAAGCTTGGCAGTGGCCAGTTCGACGTTGTCGAGGATCTTTGTCAGGGACTGCAGGTTTTCGTCGCTGGTGAAAGCGCGCAGATCCTTCATCAGGGCAATCGCCTCTTGCAGCAGATCGGGGGCATCCTCGATCAGGCCCTGCACCACTGACGCCTCGGACGGGATGACCCGCAGGCCGGTCAGGGGGTCTGGCTGGAGTTGCTGGGCACCGGGGAAACCACCATTGAGCGCCACGAACGACACCCCCGTGACGCCCTGCGACTGCAGCGTGGCAATCGTGCCCAGACGGACCGGCGTTTCCGCCCCGACCTCGATCCGTACCCGCACCCGCGATGTGTTGGACCGGTCAAGGTTGATCGTCAGAACCCGGCCCACATCCACCCCGTTGAACCGCACAGGGCTGGACGCACCAAGGCCCTCGACCGAGTCGAACAGAATCTCATAGGTGGCATAGTTGCGATCAAGCTCAATCTTGGCCAGCCAGAGGAAGAACCCCAGACCGCCAAGGATGGCCAGCACGCTGACGACCCCGATCAGAACATAGCGCGCGCTGGTTTCCATCGTCGTCCCCTCAGGCCACAGCAGGATTGGCGGCGCGCGCACGCGGGCCGTGGAAATAGGCGCGCACCCATGGGTGATCGACCTTCAGCATTTCGGCCATCGTGCCGGTCACCAGAACGCGCCGCTCGGCCAGCACAGCGATGCGGTTGCAGGTGGCGTGCAGGGTGTCCAGATCATGGGTCACGAGGAACACCGACAATCCCAGTGCTGTCTGCAACGATTTGATGAGATTGTCGAAATCGGTCGCACCGATGGGATCAAGGCCGGCCGTCGGTTCGTCCAGCAGCACAATCTCGGGGTCAAGCGACAAGGCACGGGCAAGGCCCGCGCGTTTGCGCATGCCGCCCGACAGCTCGGACGGGTAGAGGTCACCCGCCTTGGACGGCAGTCCCACCATGCTGATCTTGAGGTCGGCCAGGGCACGGCGGTGGCGGGGATCGACCTTTGCGCGTTCGCGCATCGGGGCCTCGACATTTTCACGCACGGTCAGGGCCGAGAACAGCGCACCATCCTGGAACATCACGCCGCAGCGGCGTTCCACCGCGCGCAGATCGGATTTGGGGGCATGCAGGATGTCGGTGCCGAACAGGCGGATCGTGCCCGCCCTTGGCCGCTGCAATCCGACGATGGACCGCAGCAGCACCGACTTGCCCGTGCCCGACCCGCCGACAACGCCCAGCACCTCGCCCCGGTACAGGTCAATGTCAAGGTTTTCGTGGATCACCGATCTGCCAAAGCGTGTCAGAAGGCCGCGCACCTCGATCACCGCTTCGCGTTCCGTCGTCATATACCCACCGCCGCGAAGAAGATCGAAAACGTCGCATCGGCGACGATCACCATGAAGATGGCTTGTACCACAGAACGCGATGTCAGGCGGCCCAGTGATTCCGCGTTACCCTCGACGCGCATACCCTGGAAACAACCGATAACACCTATGATCACGGCAAAGAACGGGGCCTTCGCCATGCCCACTATGAAATGCGAAACGTCGACATCCAACAGCCGCGTACGGAATGCCCCAGGCGACACGCCCAACTGATACCACGCCATCAGCGCCCCGCCGAGCAGGCCAGACAGATTGGCCAGCAGACCCAGAACAGGCAGAAAGATCACCAGCGCCAGCACCCGTGGCAGGACCAGCAGTTCCATCGGATCAAGGCCAAGGGTGCGCATCGCATCCACCTCTTCGCTCATCTTCATTGACCCGATGGAGGCGGTGAAGGCAGAGGCCGACCGACCCGCCACAATGATCGCGGTCAACAGGATGCCCAACTCGCGCAGGACAGAGATTGCAATCAGGTCGACGACGAACACCTCGGCCCCGAACTGGCGCAACTGGCTGGCACCCTGAAAGGCAAGGACGATCCCGATCAGGAACCCCATCAGCATGACGATCGGGATGGCGTTGAAACCAGCCTCTTCGGTGTGGTGGACCAGCGCCGTCAGGCGCAACCGGGCCGGGCGAAGCATCGTCATGAACAGGACCGCAACAGTCTGGCCGAAGAAGCTCAGGATGTCGCGCAGACCAAGAATACCGGCAAAGGTGGTGCGGCCGAGGCGTTCAAGATGGCCGCGGCGACGCGGCGATTTCGCCGCCTTGTCAACGGGCAGGGAGCGGGTCACGGTTTCGATCAGCGCCGATTGCTGCGGCGTTGCGTTGATCACCTCGCCGCCATGACTGCGCAGCGCGGTCGCGATGGCCCAGGCACCCGCTGTGTCCAGCGCGGTCACCTGCGCCATGTCGATGCGCAGCGGGCTTTGCTTTACGGCGGTGTCCAGCAACCGCTCAAACTCGGTCAGCGTTGCCAGCACCAAGGTCCCGCGCGGCTGTGCGCTGCCTTGCGATGCGGCGGCTCCGGATGTGCCGGTCATGTCAGTGCGATACTGTCAGTGAGGGGCCTGACAAGCAATGCCGCATGATTTTCCGGGCCATTGTCCACCTTGTCCAACCCCCGTCGCGGATATGTGCCATCCCCCGAACCAAGGGCTTTCGAAATGCAACACATGTCGGGGTAAATCGGTTCCCCCAAAACCGATTCAATCTGTCGAGGCCACCGGTGATGAGAGGCATCAAAGCGCGCACGGTACTGCGACGGCGGCCCCCCGTGGTAGCGGAGACAGCGCGACGAGGAATAAAAGGCGTTCGGGAACCCGGTGCGGTCAGCCATCTGTCCGATGGTCCATGTCGAAATCCACAACTGCGGTGTTGCGCGGTCAAGGCGGACATTTTCAATACAGGTTGCTGGCGGCATAGTTGTCTGATTGCCGCGCCAACAACGGCCACGCCCCCCGCAATCATCAGGGCGAAGGGGGCGCCATGATTTTTGGCCAACGTCCCCCACAGCCGGCCGCCCGCCGTCATGCCCCCGGACGAAGCCGTATGATAGATCGACAACGTCCGCCCCAGAACCCACCGCGGCGTTGAAAGTTGCACCATCACATTGACCAGCGCAAAGGGGAGTGGACGAAACATGGGGGTCGTCGTCGTTAGTCTAGGCCCTTGCTAGGATCTGCTGCTGAGGGCCTGCGCGATGCGGCGCCCGACCGTTACCGTCACGACAAGGGCGATCAGCACCACAGACACGGCGGCAATGGCCGGGTCGATGTTGTCGCGCAAACCCATCCACATCAGGCGCGGCAAGGTGGCCACGTTGACCGAGGTGATAAAGATGGTCACGCCGGTCTCTTCCCAGGACAGAACGAAGGTCAGGAAAAACGCCATCAGCACGCCGAACCGGATGTTGGGCAGGATCACCCGCGTCACCCGCACCCACAGCCCCGCCCCCATCGCGCGCGCGGCAAGGTCGATGCGGCGGTCCACCTGCGCCAGCGCCACGGTGATCAGCACCACGGCAAAGGGCGCGATCATCACCGCATGCGCCAGCACCACACCCGGCACCGTGTCATAGCCCACCACCCCGTTCACCTGCCCCAACGCGATCAGAAAGAAATACAGCGTCAGCGCCGACACCACCGGCGGCGCCACCATCGGCAACAGCACCAGCCCCATCCACAGCCCGGCAAACCGCGGCCGCTGCATCCAGATGCCAAGCGCGAACAACAGCCCCAGTGCCGTGGCCAGCGTCGCGCTCGCCAGCCCGATGCGCACCGACAACCACGCGGCGGCCAACCATTTGGGATCGCCGATCAGCGTCTGGTAGTGCCGCGTCGACCACGCGCCGTCGGGCAGCGACAGATATCGCTGCGGCGTGAACGACACCGGGATCACCGCCAAAAGCGGCAGCAACAGAAACACCGCCACCACGCCTGCACAAAGGGCAGCCAGCCTGCCGGGGCGCGTCGGGTTCATGGTGCCCCCGCCGGGCGCACGACCCGCATCAGCAGCACCATCAGCGCCCCTACCGCCAGCATCAGGATTACACTGATCGCTGCGCCTAGGCCCCAGTTCGGGCTTTGGAATATCCGCAGGTACACCAGTTCCGCCACCATCACGCTGCGCCCGCCGCCGAGGATCGCCGGCGTCACAAAGAACCCCAGCGCAAAGACGAACACCACCAGCGCCGCGCCCAGAATGCCGGCCCGGGTCATCGGCACAAAGACGCTCCAGAACACCCGCGCCCGGCTGGCCCCCATGCCGCGCGCGGCCAGCAGCACCTGTTCATCCAGCCCGCGCATCGCCGATGCCAGCGGAAACACCGCGAAGGGGATCAGGAAATGCGTCATCCCCAGGATCACGCCAAATTCGTTGCGCACCAGCGCCAGCGGTTCCGAGATCACCCCCGCCGACATCAGCCAGGTGTTGATGATGCCCTTGTTCGACAACAGCGCCAGCCACCCAAACGCCCGCGTCAGCACCGAAATCCAGAACGGAACCATGATGCACAGCTCAACCACCAGCCGTTGCGTGGGGCTGCCGCGCACCCACAGCAGCGTCACCGCATAGGCCCCCGTCACCGACAGCACGGTGACCGACACACATATGCGCAGCGTGCGCCAGAACACCGACAGCACCAAGGGGTCGGACAGTGCGGTGCGGTATTGGCCAAGGCCCGGTTCGGGCAAGGTCACGCTCCACCGCATGACGCCCAGAAACGGCACCAGATAGCAGGCTGCCAGAAACAGCAGCAAGGGGCCAAGCAACAGGGTGGTTCGGGCCGCCTTTGACACGTCGATCATGGTTCCTGAAGTGGCCACGCCGCGGATCATCCGCGGCGTGGCGTGGGTGTCAGGCCGACACGATGGCCAGATACGCGTCCAGCGCCGGGCCATAATTCGTCTCGTACCAGGCCATGTCCAGCGGCACCTGCACGGCAAAGTTGGCAGGGTCCACAGGGTTGAACCGCTGCTGGTCCGCCGGGATCAGCGCGTCGGTCGCGGGGTTGGCCGGGCCCTGTGCCAGCATGTTGAACATCGTCAACTGACCCGCCGGATCCTGCGCCGCCGCGATGAACTTCATCGCAGCCTCAGCGCCGCCCGGATTGCCCTTCAGAACCGCCATCGCGCCGGGCGAGATCAGACCGTCCTGCCAGATGAACTTGATGTTGCCGCCCGAGTCCTGCTCGATCAGCTTGCCCCTTGTGGACCAGATCAGCGCCATCGACGCCTCTCCGTCCAGCAACAGCGACTGGCTTTCCGCCCCGCCGCCCCAGAAGCCGACGACGTTTTCCTTGAACGCCGTCAGTTTTGCGTGGGCCCGGTCGATGTCCAGCGGATAAAGGTCCGCCGGGGCCACGCCGTCGCCCAAAAGCAGCGCCTCCCACATCCCCGCGCCCCATTTGTACATGGCGCGCTTGCCGGGGAATTTGGCGACATCAAAGAAATCGGCCATGCCGGCGGGGGCGGTATCGCCATACTTCTTGGCGTCATACGCGATGACATACGAGAAGAAATAGCTCGACGCCGAATATTCCCAGCCAAACCCCGCACGCATCTTGGCGCGGTCGACGACGGCATAGTCGATGGGTTCCATCATGCCCTTCTTGCCCAGCGTCTCGGCCGAAAACGGGTCGGCGTCGACGATATCCCAGCTTGGCTTGCCGCTTTCAAACTGCGCGGCAATCGCACCTTCGGTCGGGCCAGACCCGTCCTGCAACACGGTGATGCCCGTCGCCGCCTTGAACGGCACGCCGTAAGCTGCGTCATAGGCCGGCCCCGCATCGCCGCCCCAGTTCACGAACACGATCTGCCCGTCCTCGGCCAGCACCGGCGTGCCGCGCAGGGCGACGGCAGCGGTGCCCATCAGGGCCAGGCCCAACTGGGTGAACCGGCGGCGCGATATCGTGCCGCTGCGGGCGCGTGCGGCAAGGATTTCAAGGCAGTCTTGCTGGAAAGGTCCGTTCATTGTCGTGCTCCTTGTTGGGGGTTTGGTTTTTTGGTTGGTGGGGTCGGTGTCGGGTTGTGGGGCATCACAGCATGACCCCCCTGTCGTCGGGCCAACTGACCCAGACCGGGGTGCCGGGCGCTATCCCCGGCGGCATCAGGGCGGTCTGCAGCGTGATCGTCAGGCCATGCGCACCAGCGGTGCGCAGCCCCAGCCGCGTTTCGGCACCCTGATAGACAAGGTCGGCCACGGTTGCCGTCAGGGTATTGGCGGCGGTGGGTGGCGTGGTGGTCAGCACCATATGCTCGGGCCGGATCGCAAGGTTGGTGGCGGCGGTGGCGGCAGGCGCGCGCAGACGCGTGCCCTCAAACGTGCCGCTGGTAAAGGCTCCGTCCTGCACCACATCCGTCAGCGGCAGAATGTTGATGTCGCCCAGAAATTCGGCCACAAACCGGCTGGCGGGCCGGTCATACACCTCGCGCGGGGTGGCCACCTGTTGCAACCTGCCATGGTCAAAGATGGCGACGCGGGTTGACAGCGCCAGTGCCTCGGACTGGTCATGCGTGACGAACACGAACGTCGTGCCGGTCTGGGCATGCAACCGGCGCAACTCGTCCTGCATCTGGCCGCGCAGGTTGCGGTCCAGCGCCGAGAACGGCTCGTCCAGCAACAGGACCGGGGGTTCATAGGCCAGCGCACGCGCCAGCGCCACGCGCTGTTGCTGCCCACCCGACAGCGCGGCGGGGCGCTTGTGGGCGTGACCGTCCAGACCCACCATGCCGATCATCTGTTCGGTCCGGCTGCGGATATCCTGCGCGCTGCGGCGCTGCACGCGCAGTGGAAACGCGATGTTGTCCGCCACCGTCAGATGCGGAAACAGCGCATACCCCTGAAACACCATCCCGAACGCCCGCTGTTCCGCCGGGGAATGGGTCATGTCCACCCCGTCGAGGTGCAACTGCCCCGCCGAGGGCACCTCAAACCCCGCCAAAATCATCAGGAACGTCGTCTTGCCCGACCCGGACGGGCCCAGCAACGTCAGAAACTCACCGGGGCGGATCGTCAGCGACACATCTTCCAGCGCCTTGAACGTGCCAAAGCGCTTGGTGATGCCCTCTGCCCTGATCTCGGCCGCCCGCCGCCCGGCGTTCATCCAGCCCGATGCCTCCGCGACAGGGCCCGAGCGCAGGCCATCAGTCGTCCCCGCCAAGGCCGGCCCAGATCGCCTCGACCATGGCCTTGATCTTCAACGCCTCGTCCCAGCGGTTGGACAATTCGCGCCCATCCGCACCAGTTATCGCATATTCGGGCGGCCCCAACTCGCACAGGAACACCACATCGCCGGTGGCATTGCGGCTGCGCCAATCGGCCAGCCCCTCGGCCCAGAGCGACTTGAACAGGTCCACCCATTTCGCGTGCTGGGGAAAGTCGATCTGCAACTGGATCTGCTGGCGGCTGGCGACGCGGCCCTGAAAACTGTCGGACCGTTGCAGGCAGCGCGTCAGCAACCCCCGCTCCCACGCGCCCAGCGGCAGCTTGAATTCGCGGTCGACCATGTAGTGCGACAGGTCCGCCCCCAGCCGCATCTCGGGGATCGCGTCCAGCATCGACAGCGTGGCGAACAGGTCATTGGTGATGCAATTGCGGTGCGTCTCGAAATGCACCGGCATGCCCACCTCGTCCGACATCTCGATCCAGCGGCGGATGACCGGGATCGCGCCCTCGACGGTCAGCGGAAACACCTGCCCCACCACATCGACGAACGGCGAGCCAAAATCCACCGCCATTTTCAACGTATCGCGCAGGCTTTCGACAGACCGCGGAAACGCCACGATCAGCGGGATCAGCCCCGCCCGCTGCAGATGGGGCAGTGCGGCGTGCGCGCTGGCCACATCCGACGCGCCAAGGTCCAGCGCCAGCCCCGCATACCCCGCGTCCGCCACCATCCCCGCCACCCGGTCCACCGGCAGCTTCACACCCGACTGGTCATGCGGCTGCATCGACCACATCGACTGATAGACCTTGAGGCGTCTCATGCCGCTTCGACCCGGCGCACGCCGCCATTTGCCTGCGGCACGATCCACACCTCGTCATAGGGATAGTCGGCCTCATCCTTCGACCACAGCTTGCGCAGCACCTCGATCTGGAACTCGATCCAGCCCATCTTGTGCGGCGTGGCCCCGCTTTCGCGGATCGCGGCGTCCAGCGTCGGCAACTGCCAGAACGGCACGCTGGGGAATGTGTGATGCGCGGTGTGATAGGGCATCTGCCAGCACAACCAGCGCATCACCGCGTTGGTGCGGGTGGACCGGGTGTTGTCCAGAATGTCATCGTTGTGGGTCAGGCCCAGATGCTCGATGGTGTTCTGCAACTGGTGCACCGGCTTCATCACCACCATCGGGGCCAGCCACAGGATCACCGCCGCCCAACTGCCCGTGGCCACCGACACCACGGCAATCAGCACATACAGCGCCGCATGGATGCGCCCCTCGCGGATCGCCACCGGTGCCTCGTCGGCGCGGATGTACGGCTCGATCACGATGCCACGGGTGAACCGCAGGATCCGGGTGACACGAGTGTACCAATAGGTCGGCCCCCAGAACCACATCAGGTACGACCGCAGGGTATAGGGTTCGCGCACCAGCTCGCCATCCTTGTCCCAGTTCTGCGTATGCTGGTGGTGCGCCGCATGCTGGATCTTGTCGAAACTGCGCGGATAGATCAGCAAAAATCCAAAGATGCGCCCGAACAGCACGTTGGCCCATTTCGTCTCGAACACCGTACCGTGGCTCAGTTCATGCTGGCCTGCGTACAGGAAGTTCAGCACTACCCCATGCAGCGCAAACACCGGCGCCGCCCACCAGGTGCCCCACAGCGACCACAGCATCGCCCCGGTCACCGCAATCACCCCCAGATGGCTGCCCAGTTGCAAGGCACCCCGCAGGTCAGACCGCTGCATCAGCGCACGCAACCTGTCCGGCGCGATCAACCGTTTGCGCGAAAAGCTGATGTCCATGATGAATGATCCCCCTTTGGCAGACGTCAAGCCCCACTGTGCAAGACAAAAAAACACATGTAAAACGCGGATAACTCAACAGTTCAATGAATGATACTTGTTGAAACCGGAGGTATCAGATGAAGATCGGTACGCGCCATCTTCCGCTCAACGCCCTTCAGGGGTTCGAGGCGGTGGGTCGCCATCTCAACATGCGGCTGGCGGGGGATGAGCTGAACATCACCCAAAGTGGCATCAGCCATCAGGTACGGTCGCTGGAACGCGCGCTTGGCCAGCATCTGTTTGAGCCGAACCGCCGCCGGCTGGTCCTGACGCACGAAGGGCGGCGCCTTCTGGATACTGTGCGCGGGGCGCTGGATGCAATCTCGGCCACCGCCCTGCAGATGGGCGAGGATGCCTATTCCGCCAGCCTGTCCATTGCCGCCCCCTCTGCCTTCACCTCGCAGTGGCTGATCCCCCGGCTGCACCGCTTTCTGGAACTGTTTCCCGACCTGTCGCTGCACACGACGGTGTTGCCCGCCGAGAACGATGGCCGGCTGCCCAAGGTCGATGTGGCCATCGTGTTCAATCAGGTGCGGTTTCCGGGGATGCGGGTGGAAACGCTGGTGCATCTGGACATGTTTCCGGTCTGCGCGCCGAAACTGTTTGCCGGCCCCGAGGTGATGGCCCCCGACCACCTGCGCAACGAAACCCTGATCCACGAGGATGACGGCGCCATCTGGTCGCGCTGGTTCGCGGCCATCGGGGCAGACCAGATCGTCGGTCGCCGCCAGGTGCATGTGGCCAGCACGCAAGCCGCCCTTGACCTTGCCCGCGCCGGGATCGGCTTTGCCATCAACGACCGCTTCATCGGCTGGCGCTATCTGGCCGAGGGCGCGCTGGTGCGCCCGTTCGGCGAACGGACCTTCAGCTTTGGCGAATATGTGCTGGTGACCCAGCCGCCTGATCGCCTGCCCCCGCCCGCGCAGGCCTTTACCGACTGGCTCCGGCGCGAAACCGCAACGAACGGTCAGACGGCGCGGCGTTAGGGCCGGGCCGCTGCGGCACGCACGATCCGCCAGCCGTCACCCTCTTTCTCAACAGGCAGACCTTACCGGCGGTCAGTGTCGTGCAGGATGACCAGCCGCCACGGATCGCCGCCGATCTGGGGGATTGGACAAAACATGGGGGTCGTCGTCGTTCCTGGCGCCTGTGCTAGGGTAAGTTCTTTGGGAGGGGCTGCCCCCCATGCTTTGTCCACTCGCATTTTCAACTGGAATTTGCGGGGCCGGTCTTGGGCCTCATCTTCAGGCACCCGTTCATGGTTCCGTAAGAGGCGTGGCAGCCGACGCCTTCAACGCGCCCGAATCGCGCCATGATTGAGCGGCGCAGCTTCGCGGTTTCTCCAAACTTCGACCATGTTTCGCATCTAGGTCTGGCTGGAGTTCAATTTGCCTGACCGCTGTCCGGTCCGGGCCCCAGCAAGTGGAAACGATCATGGCTGTAGTCAACGGGACGTCCGGAAACGATACACTGCTGGCCGGTACGGCCAGCGCCGACACAATCTCGGGGCTGGCTGGCAACGATTCGCTTTCCGGACTGGGGGGCGTCGACGTCCTGTTTGGCGGCAACGGCAACGATACACTGAACGGCGGGGCCGGGGCGGACGTTCTGGACGGTGGCGTGGGGACGGATACGGCGGACTATGCGCTGTCGACAGCCGGTGTCACGGTCGCCATGGGGGGTGCTGTGGGCGTCGGCGGTGACGCGGCGGGCGACACGCTGACCGGCATCGAGATCATCATCGGATCGGGTCTGAATGACTCGCTGACCGGGGACATCAACGCCAACAGCCTGTTTGGCGGTATCGGCAATGACACGCTGATCGGACTTGGCGGCGCCGACACGCTGGATGGCGGTGCGGGCATTGATACCGTCAGCTATGCCGCCTCGACGGCTGGCGTCACCATCACCATCGGCGGTGCGGCAGGGGTCGGCGGCGACGCGGCGGGGGATGTCCTGACCGGTATCGAGATCGTCATCGGTTCGGGCCTGAACGATGCGCTGACCGGAGACGTGAACGCGAACGGACTTTTTGGTGGGGCTGGCAATGACACGCTGATCGGGCTTGGCGGCGCCGACACGCTGGATGGCGGTGCGGGCATTGATACCGTCAGCTATGCCGCCTCGACGGCTGGCGTCACCATTACCATCGGCGGCGCGGCAGGGGTCGGCGGCGACGCGGCGGGGGATGTCCTGACCGGTATCGAAAACGTCATCGGGTCGGGTCTGAACGATGCGCTGACCGGAGATGTGAACGCGAACAGCCTGTCCGGCGGCGTCGGCAACGATACGCTGATCGGGCTTGGCGGGGCTGACACGCTGGACGGCGGCGCGGGGACGGACACGGTCAGCTATGCGGCCTCGACCGCAGGTGTCACCATCACCATCGGCGGCGGCGCAGGTGTGGGCGGCGACGCGGCGGGGGATGTCCTGACCGGTATCGAAAACGTCATCGGTTCGGGCCTGAATGACGCGCTGACCGGCGATGCGGCGGCGAACGCGCTGTCCGGCGGCCTTGGCAATGACACGCTGGCAGGCGGAGCCGGGGCGGACACGCTGGACGGTGGTGCCGGGTCGGACACGGTCAGCTATGCGACGTCAGCTGCAAGCGTGGTGATCAATCTGTCGCTGTCAACTGCCAGCGGCGGCGATGCGGCCGGTGATATCCTGACCGGGATCGAGAATGTCATCGGCACGGGCCTTGAGGACACGCTGGTCGGCGATACCGGGGCGAACGTGCTGACCGGGGGGGCCGGGGCGGACCTGATCGATGGCGGCGACGGCATCGACACGGCCGATTACAGCAATGCCGGGGCGGCTGTGAGTGTCGATCTGGAACAAGGCATCGGGTTCGCGGGCGACGCGTTTCTGGACAGCCTGATCAACATCGAAAACCTTTCCGGGTCAGCGTTCAACGACACGCTGAGCGGCGACAACCTTGCCAACGTGCTGAGCGGCGGCGGCGGCAATGACCTGCTGGATGGCGATGCGGGAAATGACACCGTCTTTGGCGGTGCTGGCGACGACACCCTGTTCGGCACCAGCGGTACCGATCTGCTGGATGGTGGGGAAGGGAACGACACCTTCGTCATTTCCGTCACAACGACCGTTGTTGCGGAAATTGCGGCTGGTGGTACGGACCTTGTCCAGTCGTCGGTGAACTATACGATCGGCGACAACATCGAAAACCTGACCCTGACGGGCGGGATCGACATCTCTGGCACGGGCAATGCGCTGAACAACGTCATCACCGGAAACTCCGGCTCCAGCGGGTCGCTGTCGGAGAATGGCCACAATGCCCTGAACGGTATGGCGGGCGACGATACCCTGATCGGGGCCGGCGGCAACGACACGCTGAACGGCGGCACGGGCAATGACAGCATGTTGGGCGGCATCGGCAACGACAGCTTTTTCGTCGACTCGTTGCTGGATGTGGTGGTGGAACTGGCGGATGAAGGCAACGACATCGTGCGGTCTGCGGTGACATGGACCCTGGGCGCCAATCTTGAAGACCTGGCGCTTCTGGGCACCGTGAACATCAACGGCACGGGCAACACGGACGACAACGTGCTGATCGGCAACACTGGCGCAAACCTGCTGACCGGCCTTGGCGGTGCGGACGGCCTGTTTGGCGGTGACGGCAACGATACCCTGAACGGGGGCGCTGACATTGACACGATGAACGGCGGCAACGGCGACGATCTGTACATCGTCGACAATGCGGCGGACCGTGTGTTGGAAACGTCAACCGGTGGGTTCGACCGGGTCGAAAGCTCGGTCACCTACAGCCTTGCCTCGAACGTCGAGAGCCTGACCCTGACGGGTAACGCGGCGATCAACGGCACTGGCAACACCGGAGACAACACCCTGACCGGGAACAATGCAGCCAACCTGCTTGTCGACGGCTTTGGCAACGACACGCTGTTTGGCGGCGGTGGCAACGACACGCTGGATGGTGGTACGGGCACGGATTCGCTGGTGGGCGGGATCGGCGATGACACCTATATGGTCGATCTGATCACCGACATCATCGTTGAAGACGCATCTTCCGGGACCGACCTCGTGCAGAGCCTTGTCGCCTGGACATTGGGGGCGAACCTTGAAAACCTGACGCTGATCGGTTCCAGCGGTGTCTCGGGCACAGGCAACACGCTGAACAACATCATCACCGGCAATGCGCGGGCGAACCTTTTGTCCGGTATGGATGGTAACGACACGCTGAACGGCGGCGACGGCGCGGATACGCTGGACGGTGGCATCGGGGCCGACAGCATGGCTGGCGGTGCCGACAACGACACCTATTACGTCGACAATGCGGGCGACACGATCCTGGAGCTTGCCGAAGGCGGAACCGACACCGTTCTGTCCGTGTTAAGCCATACCCTGACCGCACAGGTTGAAAACCTGACGCTGACCGGGACGGCAAACGTCAACGGGACGGGTTCGGGCGACGCGAATGTTGTGACCGGCAATATCGGCGACAACCAGTTGTTCGGTCTTGGCGGCATCGACACCCTGTTCGGTGGCGACGGAGCCGACACGCTGGATGGCGGGGTCGGCGCGGATTCGATGAACGGCGGGCGCGGCAACGACTTGTACGTCGTGGATGACGCAGGCGACATCGTGGTCGAAACCTCGACCGGCGGGGTCGACCGGGTTGATGCCTCGATTACCCACACACTAGCGCTGTACATCGAGAACCTGACCCTTACCGGCGCTGCCGCGATCGACGGCACCGGCAACACACTGAGCAACGTCATTACGGGCAACAGCGGCGCCAACCTGCTTGTGGGCAATCTGGGCAACGACACCCTGTTCGGTGGCGACGGCGACGACACGCTGAATGGCGGCGCGGGGAACGATGCGCTGACCGGCGGAAGCGGCAGCGATACCTATGTTGTCGACAAGGCGACCGATGTGATCACCGAGGGTCTGAATGCCGGCAGTGATACGGTGCAAAGCATCGTCGACTGGACGCTGGGTGCGAACCTTGAGAACCTGACGCTGCTGGGCATCGGCACGATTGACGGGATCGGCAATGAGCTGGCCAACGTGCTGACCGGCAATACCAAGGCGAACCTGCTGTCCGGTCTGGATGGCAATGACACCCTGTATGGCGGCGCCGGCGCGGATACGCTGGACGGCGGCACCGGGGCCGACAGCATGATCGGCGGCACCGGCAATGACAGCTACATTGTCGACAACCCGGGCGATATCGTCCTCGAGGGTGTCGGCGGCGGCGTCGATACGGTGCAGACGGCGGGCACCTATGTCCTGTTGGCCGAGGTCGAGAACCTGATGCTGACCGGGACGGCGGCGGTGAACGGCACCGGCACCGATGGCATCAACGTGCTGACCGGCAACGGCGGCGCCAACATGCTGTTCGGGCTTGGCGGCAACGACACCCTGTTCGGCGGTGAAGGCAACGATACCCTGGATGGCGGCACGGGCGCGGATTCGATGGTGGGCGGCATCGGCGACGATGTGTTTGGTGTCGACAACGTCGCTGACAAGACGTCGGAATCGTCGGGTGGCGGGACCGACCTTGTCTATGCAAGCCTGACCTGGACGCTTGCCAGCAACATCGAGAATCTGACGCTGATTGGTGGTGACGCGATCAATGGCAACGGCAACACGGTTGCCAACGTCATCACCGGCAACGTTGCTGCAAACGTTCTGACGGGCAACTCGGGCAACGACACGCTGTTCGGCGGTGACGGCAACGATACGCTGGACGGTGGTTCGGGGTCGGATTCGGCGGCGGGTGGGATGGGCGACGATACGTACTTCGTCGATCTGATCACTGACCTGTTGTTCGAAGAAGCCTCCCAAGGGACCGACCTGGTGCAAAGCGGTGTCAACTGGACCTTGGGCGCGAACTTTGAAAACCTGATCCTGACCGGGTTCAGCGGCAGCTCGGGCACCGGCAATTCGCAGGCCAACGTCATCACCGGCAACACGCGGGCCAACCTTCTGTCCGGGCTTGAAGGCGACGACGCGCTGAACGGCGGATCGGGTAACGATACGCTGAACGGCGGCGCGGGCAACGACCTGCTGACCGGTGGCGCGGGGGCTGATGCCTTTGTGTTCAACGGCCCGGGCGGCGGAATCGACACGATCACCGATTTCAATGGTCTGAACGGTGTGGCGCGGGTCGGCGACAGCCTGCGCTTTGAGGGGGTGCTGACCGGCACGTTCACCTACATCGGCGCGGATGCGTTCACCGGGTCCAACAACAGCCAGGCAAGGGTCGATGGCGGCAACGTGGTGGTCGACACCGATGGCAACGGCACGGCAGATATCACGATTGCCCTGACCGGCCTGTCGAGCGCGTTGCAGATCGTGGCAACAGACTTTGTGTTCGTCTGATCGGATGTGAAAGATCGCAGTGCCCCGGTGACGGGGCACTGCGTCCGGCCATTGGCTGTTGGCCGGTTCCCGCAGCTTTTCGCGCAACGTGAAGTACCACAGTCCCGCCGCCAGCGCCTTTTGCCCGGCCCGTTGGCCAAAGGGCAGGCGGATGTGGCGGATCTGGGCGAAGGTGTCGAACTCTGCCAAGTGCCCGGTGATGGCTGCCGCCATGATCTCGGCTACGGTGAGGCAGGTGGCGATGCCCTGGCCGGAACAGCCCTCGGCCTGGAACAGGTTCCGCCCGATCCGGCACGAGGTGCGGGATGCGGTTGATGATGGCGCCGTCCTGTCCGAACCATTCATAATCGATGGCGACGCCTTTCAGGCGCGAAGAGGTCGCCTCGATGGACGGGCGCAAGGTGCGGTCGCCGCCGGTCACGTTCGCGCCCGAGCAACTGGTGCCGCCGCCGAAGATCAGCCGCCGGTCGGCAGTCAGGCGGTGATAATCCAGCACGAACAGGTTGTCATGAATCGCCATATTCTGAGGGTTGATGGCGCTTGCGGTCGCGTCGCGGAGGGGGCCCGTGGCGGTTATACCCAGGCTGACGAGGAGCCGGGCACAGCGCCTGCGGCCCCGGCCACGGCGGTGACAGGCATGGCCCACCAGCAGCACGGCGCTGGCCGTGACAGTTCCGGTAGCGGTTTTCGCCACCGGATGCGGGGCGTCGATGTTCCGTACGCGTGCATCCTCAAAGATGCGAACCCCGAGCGACGCCGCCGCCTGCGCCTCGCCCCGCATCAGGTTCAGCGAATGCAGGTGGCATGTTGCGGCGGTTGATCAGGCCGCCCAGCTATTGCGGGCTTTCGACCACACCCGGCATGGCGGCTGCATCGACCCATTCGACATCCGCGCCCAAGCTGCCCCCAGCCGAGGCCCTACCCCCGCAGCACCGGAAACCAATCCTCGCGCAGCCGCGCGCCTGCCCGCATCCCATGCCCCGGATAGGGCGGCGATGTCCGCCCCGGCCGGTCCACCACGCGGGCATCCTCGCCCACCAACCGCAAGGAAAACGCCCGGCGCCGGGTGCCCGCCGCGTTGCCGCGGGCGCCGTGCAGGGTGCGGAAATGGAAGGCCACGGCGTCACCGGGTTCCATCTCCCATTCCAGCACGCGCATCCCCTCGGCATCGGGGTCGGGCACGGGCATGTAGCGGTCAGGGTCGGGATAGAACGCCGTCTCGGCCATCCAGCGCGTCGGCAGCACCTCGCGCGGCCAGAGGTGCGACCCTGCGACACAGCGCAACGACGCCTCGCGCACCGGGTCGACGGGCGACCAGAAACTGACGGTCTGGCGGCCTTCGACAAAGTAATAGGGGCCGTCCTGATGCCATGGCGTTGGTTTGGCGGTGCCGGGTTCCTTGACCAGCACATGGTCGTGGAACATCTGCACCCTGTCCGATGCCATCAGCCGCCCGGCAACCGCCGCCACATCGCTTTCACGGATGACCGTTTCGAATTCGGCGATGCGGTCCCAGTTGCAATAGTCGTCAAAGAACCGCCCCGCCTCGCCCGGTTTCAGGTTTTCCGACGCATAGGGTCCGGGTTCCGCCATGTTCCGCGCGATGCCTGCGGCAATCACATCGACCCAGTCGCGCCACAACCCGCGGATCAGCACCGCCCCGTCGCGGGCATAGGCCGCCACATCGTCATCGCGCACCATGCTGCGTCTCCTTTGCGCCAGAATGCCCGCGCCCGGTCAGCATGCCAACCCCGATCCCGCAACGGCACCTTTCCGCCGCGCCAACCGGGGGTTGTCTTGCGCGGGTCATGCGGGCAACGCAGACTGGCCCGGCAGGCGGACAGGAGGCATCACATGCGCATCGGGCGGATCATCCTGGGGCTTCTGGTCATCGGTGCGGCGGCGGGGTGGTACCTGACAGCACCCGCCCCCCTGTCGGATGCCGATGTCTCGGGGGTGACGGGGGATGCCGCGCGCGGGGCGCTGGTGTTCCACGCGGCCGGCTGCGCATCGTGCCACATGGCCGACAAGGCCACGGGCGATGCGCAACTGGTGCTGTCGGGCGGGCAGCGCTTTGCCACCGCCTTTGGCACCTTCGTGGCCCCCAACATCTCGCCCGACGCCACACATGGCATCGGCGGCTGGACCCTTGCGCAGTTTGCCAGTGCCGTGCAGCGCGGCGTGTCGCCCGAGGGGCAGCACCTTTACCCCGCGTTCCCATACACCGCCTATGCCCGCGCCACATTGCAGGACGTGTCCGACCTCAAGGCCTATATCGACACTCTGCCCGCCTCACCCATACCCAGCCAGCCGCACGAGGTAGGGTTCCCCTTCAACATCCGCGCCACCCTTGGCGGGTGGAAGCTCCTGTTCGCGGGGGGGGATTGGGCGGTGCCGGGCAACCTGACCCCGACCGAGGCGCGCGGGCGCTATCTGGCCGAGGCGCTGGCCCATTGCGGCGAATGCCACACGCCAAGGAACGCCTTGGGGGGCCTTGACCGGGCGCGCTGGCTCGGCGGGGCACCAAATCCGTCGGGACAGGGGACGATCCCCAATATCACACCGGGCAAGCTGGCATGGTCCGAGGCGGAAATCCTTGAGTATCTGACGACCGGATTTACCCCCGAGTACGACGTGGTCGGCGGCGAGATGGTGCATGTCGTCGAGAACCTTGCGCGCCTGCCGGCCGGTGACCGTCAGGCCATTGCGGCCTATCTGAAACGGGTGGCGGCGGTCGAATAGGGCGGGGCAAACCGCGCCCTATCGCCACGGCGGCGCGCACCCTGTCACCCCTCGGACTGCCGCCAGTCCTCCAGTGCGGGGTTGTCCGCATCCGGGGCGCTGCCCGTGGCCGCAGCCGTGGGCACCTGACGGTTGCGGAAATAATACGTCTCGCGCGCGCCGAAATAGAACGCGACAACCGCCCCCAGAAGCCACCACAACGGCTCCGGCACGGCATTCAGCCCCACCATCCGCGTCGCAAACTTCTGCGGATCGACCATGGCATAAACGAAAAGCCCCAAGGTGCCAAAGGCCAGCATCGGGCGCGGCAGGCGGTTCAACCCGTTCACCAGCCGGTCGAACCAGCCAAGGGCGGGATGCCCGTATTCGTCGCCCAACTGACGCAGGGCGGCCATCTGCGCCTCGGCCGACAACTCCATCCGGCGGGTGGCATTGGGCACAAAGGTTTCGGCCACACCCCGCGCCGCCTCGCCCAGTGCGGTAACGGCGGCGGGGCCACCCAGAACCTGCCCGATCAGGCCCATGCTGCCACCCGCGCCTTGTGCTGGGCGTCGGTCAGGCGATAGCGCGCGGCCATGAATTCCTCGGCCCGCGCGATCCAGCCGCCCTTGCCACCGTCGCGGCGGCGGGCGTATTTGCGGCTGGCGGGGCGCTGGTCGGCCAGGCTGTAGTAATAGTTCCGCCGCGCAATCGCATAGGCATCTGCGATATGGGTAGGGGCCGCGTCCGCCGCCATGGCACAGGCGCGGATGGTGGCGGGGCCGATCACGCCATCGGCGTCGCAGGGAAACCCCATGTCGGTCAACAGCCGCTGCAGGATGCGCACCGCCGCCGCCCCCGCGTTCACATACATGTCGAACACCGACGCCTGCAGGCCGGCAGGCAAGGCGTCAATCCTTGGTCGGCGGTAGTAGTGTTCAACGAAAATCCCCACCGCCTGCGACCGCGTCAACCGCCGCACATCGGCCTCGGTCACCTTCCCGTCGCCGGTCAGGTCCATCCCCAGACGGCGCAGGGTGTGGATCGTGACGCCGTGGTTGGTGGCCCCGCCCGGATCGTCCGGGTCGTTCACGAAACCACCCTCGCGGGCGACAATTTCCTCGGCAATGTCTTGAACGCTTGGCATGCGCCTATCCCCTATCTTGGCGGGGTCAAGGCTGTGCTACAGAGGTTAACGCGCGTTAATTGGTGCGTTCGGCCTCGGGTTCCTTGTAGACACCTTGCGCTTTCAGCGCATCGACGACTTCCTTGGGCATGTAGCTTTCGTCATGGCGCGCAAGGATCTCGCTGGCCTGAAACGTGCCGCCCACAAAGCGCCCGGTGCCGACCATCCCCTGCCCCTCACCGAACAGATCGGGCAGGATGCCGGTGAAACTGACGGGCACCGAGGCGGCGGTATCGGTTACCCGAAACGTCACCGTCTCACCCTGCCCGCGGGTGATTGAGCCCTCTTCCACCAGACCGCCGATGCGGAACACCTCGTCAGGCCCCGGCGGCGACGCCACCACCTCGGCGGGCGAGCGGAAGAATGCGATCCCGTCGCGCATCGCATAGCCGATCAGCGCGGTCGACAGCGTCAGCGCAGCGAATGCCAGCACGATGATCTGGATGCGGCGGGTCTTTTTGAGGCTCTTCATGGGAACACCGGGGCCAGCATCAGCCCCGCCACCTCGGGCAGGCCCAGCATCAGGTTGGCGTTCTGGATGGCCTGCCCGGATGACCCCTTGGTCAGGTTGTCCAGAACCGACACCACCACCGCGCGGCCCGCGATACGGTCGCCGGTCACGCCCAGATGACAGAAGTTCGACCCCGCAATGTCGCGCGTGCTGGGCAGCGCGCCAAAGGGCAGCACCTGCAGGAACGGCTCTGTCGCATAGGCCTGCGACAGGGTTTCATGCACCACGGCAGGGTCACCATCGGCATAGACCGTCGCAAGGATGCCCCGGTTCATCGGCAACAGGTGGGGCGTGAACTGCACCTGTACGGGACGGCCGGCGATGGCGCTGAATTCCTGATCGAATTCGCCCAGATGCCGGTGCTTGCCCCCCGCCGAATAGGCATGCGTGCCACCCGACAACTCGGCATGCAGAAGGTTCTCCTTCAGACTGCGCCCCGCCCCCGAAACGCCCGCCTTGAGGTCGATCACGATCCGGTCAAGGTCGATCACACCTGCGCCAATCAGCGGCCGCAGCGCGTATTGCCCGGCGGCGGCGTTGCAGCCGGTGCCCGCCACCAGCCGCGCCCCGGCAATGGCATCGCGGTAGAATTCGGTCAGGCCGTACACCGCCTCGGCCTGAAGGGCCGGTTGGGTATGTGGCTGGCCGTACCACTGCGCATAGGCTGCGGGATCGCGCAGACGGAAATCGGCGGACAGATCGACGATCTTCAGGGTGGGCGGCAACGCGGCGACCACGGCCTGTGTCGTTGCATGAGGAAGCGCGCAGAAGCACAGGTCAACGCTGGAAAAATCGATCTCGTCGATCTTCTGCAACCGGGGCAGTTCAAGATGGCGCAGGAAGGGAAACACTTCGGCCATCGCCTGGCCTGCCTTGCGGTCTGCCGACAGCGCCACGATCCGCATGTCGGGATGGCTTGCGATCAGGCGCACCAGTTCGGCCCCGGTATAGCCCGAGGCCCCCAGTATCGCGATGTTGCAGGTCATGACGGCCCTCCGCAGCCTCTGACAATCGAGGCTTGTTGTGGGCACTCGGCGGGCCGGATGCAAGGGGCCGCGCCGCCGCAGCGGCAACCGGGCCCGAAGGCCCGGTTGCCCGTTGCATCACTTGTCCAGACGCACCACCACCGCATCGGCAAAGGCGGTGATCATCGACTGATAGAATTCGTTGCTGCTGGCGGTCAGCGTCGTCATGTCGATGGTCGCGGGAAAGAAAACCTTTGCCTGGTTGATATCAACAGACAACTCATACTCACCCTTCAGGCTGGGGCCATCGGTCACTTTCACATCGCCCACCAGCCGCGTGTCGGCGGCACCGATCAGGTCAGAGTAGGTGTTCGACAGTTCGACCTCCGACAGGTTGATGTCGATGGTCACCCCTTCATCGGGGTCTGCCCGATCCAGCAGCCGGGCGGCGATGGCGTTCTTGAGGTCGTCCGCCGTGGTCGCAAACCGCAGTGCTGCGGCGGGGTTGGTGACGGCTGACAGGTCAAGCGACACGTCGATCTCCTTCACCTTGTATTCGGCGGCAAAGGCGGCGGTCGAAATCAGCACGGCAGCGGCAGAAAGGATGAAACGGTTCATGTTCGGCTCCAGTGGTTGGGGCCCTGCCCTCAAAACAAAGGCGGACCCGGGGGGTGCGCAGGCAAGATCCACGCTCCATGTGGACAAAACGCACATGCCCCGGAACGGTTCCCCCCCGGCACCGGACAGCGCACCTGTTTTGTCGTGGACCCGCACAGCCGCTGCTGTAGAATGCCGGTCACCGGACGGATTATTCACGCCCGTGCCGGACCCATTGAACCCATCCGATTGGAGAAATTGCCATGCCCAAAGCACCCGACGACAAGCCTGTCGAAGTGGCGGTCGAGGAATTCAAACTGTCCAAGCCCTGGGATGCGAAACTGGCCAAGTGCGCACCTGCCGCGCTGAAGGCAGCGCTGACGCGCGAAATCCCGAAGGGCAAGGTCAAGATCGGTGACAGCAAGGACGGCTACAAGGTGATCGGCACGATTACCGGGCCGGACTATGACGCCGCCAAAAAGACCATCGCCGCGACGATGTCCTACACGGTCGCGGCCTCGGGTGATACCAGCATGAAGGCCACCGGCAAATCAAACGGCACGCTGCCGGACGCCGACCCCAAGAAGCTGGACAAGGAAGTGGAGGAACTGATGAAAGCGATCGCCAAGACGATGGGCGCGGGCATCCGCGAAACCGTCGAGAAACTGGCGAGCAAGTAACAGCGGGGCGGCGTCACGCCGCCTCGAACACCACCCGGCGGCGCAGGAACTGGGTTGCGCGGTCGCTGACCGCGCGCGGGTCGCCGGTGGTCAGGTACTTGGGCACGGTACCCGCCCCCTTCATTTCGGGCCGCCGCGCCAGATAGTCGGCAAGGCTTTCCGCAACAAGGTCCGCCTGCGAGAACACCTTGACCCCTGCCCCCAGTGCATCGGCAAAGGTGCCCGCCATCAAGGGATAATGCGTGCATCCCAGAACCGCCGCCTGCGGATGCGGCATCCGGCGCTTCAGCGCCTCGACATGGGACCGCACCAGCGCTTCGGCCAGCATCTCGTCCCCAGCCTCGATTGCGTCCACCACCCCGCCACAAGGCTGTGCCTCGACATCCACGCCGATGGCGCGGAACGCCAGTTCGCGCTGAAAGGCGCGGCTGGCAACCGTCGCCGGCGTGGCAAAGAGCGCCACATGTTTCACCGCCACCTCGCGCGGCGGGCTGTTGTCGCCCCATTGCCGTTCGGTCAGCGCCTCGATCAGCGGCACCAGCACGCCCAGCACGCGTTTGTCCTTCGGCACCCATGTTTCCTGCATTCGTTTCAATGCCGAGGCGGCGGCGGTGTTGCACGCAAGGATCACGAGGTCACAGCCTTCGTCCCACAGCCGCTCCACCGACCGGCAGGTGAGGTTGAAGATGTCATCGGCGGTACGCACGCCGTAGGGCGCATTGGCGTTGTCGCCGTAGTAGACAAAGGGCACATCCGGCAGGCGTTTCTGGACGGCAGCAAGAACGGTCAGGCCACCCAGCCCGCTATCAAACACCCCGACCGCCATGCCCCACCCCCGTCACCGAGTGCGATACTTCGCCTCGAATTCATAGCCGTAGTCATAAGACTTCAGCGGGCGCGGCGAAAGGGCATAGGTTTCACGGCGCAGATATTCCATCATGCCGTTGGGGTCGTGGCGATAGGCCGCCAGCCGCGCGGCGGCGATGGGGGCGCCGATCACCACCTGCACGGGTTCGTCGATGCGGGACTTGAATTCCTTGAGGAGCAGCCCCAGCCGAAGCGTGTAATGCACCCGCGACGCGATCTGGAACAGGCGCGAGTTGTGCCCGGCAAAGTAGATCGGCACCACCGTCGCCCCTGATTTCGCAATCATCTTGGCGGTGAAGTTACGCCATCCGGGGTCCATCGGCATGGAAAAAGGCTTGGCCGAGGTGGAAACCGTGCCCCCCGGAAACACCCCGATGGCACCCCCGTCCGACAGGTATTGCAGCGCATTGGCCCGGGTCTGCAGGTTCAACCGCACCGCCTCTTTCGTCTCGTCGAACGAGATCGGCAGCAGCACACGGTTCAGCGCATTGGCCCGGCGGAACACGGAATTGGCCAGAATGCGGAAATCACCCCGGATCGCATCCAGAAGATGCCCCATCATCAGCCCGTCAAGAATGCCGTAAGGGTGGTTCGCAATCACGATCAGCGGGCCGTTTGCCGGGATATGCGCCAGATCGCCGCCGATCACATCCAGCGACAGGCCGAACCGTTCCGGGATCACCTGCCAGAAACTGCGCCCGCCCCGCAACTCGGCCTCATACCCGTCGGCGCGGCGGATCAGCGACAACCGGCCGGTGACGTTTTCCAGAACCCGGATCAGGGCGCGCCCCCCCTTCGTCTGGGCAGACGAAGCATAGCTGATGTCGCGCGTGATCGGCCGGTCATTCATCCGCAAGGCTCCTGATTGCTGGGGTGTCACATCTCTGGCGCATCACTGTCGCCAAGGATGATGACAGGACCACGACAAGCCTGCATGTCACTCCGCCGCCATCGCCTGCGGCGTGTCGCCACGGGCGAGGGCCGCAAGAATGTCGGCACGGCGCAGGGCAGCGCGCGTGGCATTGGCGTGCTTGACCGGGCCGTAACCCCGGATGGTCAGCGGCAGTTCCGCCAACTCGGTCAGCAGCGCCATGCGTGACGGGGTGACGGTGGGCAGAAGGCGGTCCATATCACCCTCATACTCCGCAATCTGCGCCCGTTCCGCGCGCCGTTCGGCGGAATAGCCAAAGGGATCAAGTGCCGTCCCGCGCAGGCGCTTCAGCCGGGCAAGGGTGCGGAACACAGGGATCATCCATGCCCCAAAGGCGCGCTTCCTTGGGCGGCCGGCGGCGTCCTTGCCGGGCAAGAAGGGGGGCGCGAGGTGAAACACCGGCTTGAAGTCTCCTTCAAACTCCGCACGCGCCTTGTCCATGGTGGTCAGGTGCAGCCGGGCCACCTCGTATTCGTCCTTGTACGCCAACAGCTTGTGATACCCTTTGGCGACACTTTCGCGCAGCGGGTCGGGCGCGCGGGCGACCATGGCGCGGAAACGGTCGGCCAGCGCCGCATCCTGATACGCGGCCAGATGGTCGGCGCGGAAGGCCACGGGATCAACCTTGGCCGCCACCGGCGGGGCCAGCCGCGCCGCTGCCTGATCGGGATGAAGCGCCGCCCAACGACCAAGCGCAAACGCCCGCGCATTGGCCTCGGGCCCGGCACCGTTCAGCTTGATCGCCGTCTCGATCGCGCCCAGCGACAGCGGGATCAGGCCGCGCTGCCAGGCCGCGCCGAACACCATCATGTTGGAATAGATCGAATCCCCCAACGTCACACGCGCCAGTTCGGATGCGTCAAAGAACGTCACCCGCTCTTTCAACCGCGCTTCAAGAGACAGTTGCAACCGCGCGGTCGGAATACGGAATTCGGTATTGCGGGTGAACTCGCCTGTGATGATCTCATGCGCGTTGACCACCGCACCCGTCCGCCCCGTGGTCATAAGCCCCAGCGTCCGCGCCCCCGCCGTCACCACCATGTCGCCGCCAATGACGCAATCCGCCTCACCCACCGCCACGCGGATGGCGCTGATATCGGCGGGGGTGTTGGCCAGACGGCAATGGATGTGAACAGCACCGCCCTTTTGCGCCAACCCCGCCATCTCCATCATCCCCGCCCCCATGCCATCGACATGGGCGGCCATGGCAAGGATTGCACCGACCGTCACCACCCCGGTGCCACCGACGCCTGTCACCACGAGGTTATAGGTGCCGTTGATCGTGGGAAGTGTGGGCAACGGCAGGTCGGGCAGATCGACGGCAGCGGTTGCGGATTTCTTGGGTCGCGCCCCGTCCAGCGTCACGAACGACGGGCAGAACCCTGACAGACAAGAGAAATCCTTGTTGCACGATGACTGGTCAATCGCCCGTTTTCGCCCCAGTTCCGTCTCGACCGGGACCAGCGACACGCAGTTCGACTGCACCCCGCAATCGCCGCAGCCCTCGCAGACATCGGTGTTGATGAACACGCGGCGGTCGGGGTCGGGAAACTGGCCGCGCTTGCGCCGGCGGCGTTTCTCGGCGGCACAGGTCTGGACATACAGGATGACCGTCACGCCCTTGATATCGCGAAACTTCTCCTGAATTTCCATCAGCTTGTCTCGGGTCGCGAAATCTGACCCCGCCGGGAACCGCGACAACTCTACCGCCTCTTTCGGATCGTACACCACCGCCAGGCGCGCAATTCCCATGGCGCGCACCTCGGCGGCGATGCGGTAGGCGTCAAGGCCACCGTCGTTGCCCTGCCCCCCGGTCATCGCCACGGCGTCGTTGTACAAAATCTTGTAGGTCATCGTGGTGCCCGCCGCCACCGCCGCCCGGATCGCCATCAGGCCCGAGTGGTTGTAGGTGCCGTCGCCGATGTTCTGGAACACATGCGGCCGGGTGGAAAACGCCGCCTCGCCGATCCAGTTGGCACCCTCGCCGCCCATATGGGTGTATCCGGTCGTCTCGCGGTCCATCCACTGCACCATGAAGTGGCACCCGATGCCCGCATAGGCGCGGCTGCCCTCGGGCACCTTGGTGCTGGTGTTGTGCGGACAGCCCGAACAGAAATACGGCAAACGCGCCGCGATGTCCTTGGCGTTGTCGGCACGGCGCGCCTGTGCCAGCCGCTCCAGCCCCGCGCGCACGGCATCCGTCCCGCGCCCCTCGTCGATCAGCATTTGCCCCAGCTTTTCCGCCACCATCACCGGGTCCAGCGCATAGCGGGTCGGGAACATCTCATTCCCCCGGTCATCCTGCGCGCCGAACACCCGGCGACCCCGGCGGTCGTGGAAAATCGCCTCTTTCGCCTGTACCTCGATCAGCTTGCGCTTTTCCTCGACGCAGATGATCAGGTCCAGCCCCTCGGCCCAATCGTGGAAACCCTTGAAATCCATGGGCCAGACCTGCCCCACCTTGTAGGTGGTGATGCCCAGACGCGCGGCCTCGGCCTCATCAAGCCCCAGAAGCGCCAGCGCATGCACAAGGTCCAGCCAGTTCTTGCCAGCCGCCACCAGCCCGATTTTCGCCCCCGGCGCACCCCAGATGCGCCTGTCAATCTTGTTCACATGCGAAAACGCCTCGGCGGCCTGACGCTTGAAATCCAGCATCCGGGTTTCCTGCACAAACCGATCGTCGATCAGCCGGATGTTCAAGCCGCCCGGCGGCATCGCGAATTCGGGGGTCACAAAGCGCAGGCGATGCGGATCGGCGTCGACCACTGCCGTCACCTCGACCGTGTCCTTCATCGTCTTCAGGCCCACCCAGACACCGGCAAACCGCGACAGCGCCCAGCCGTACAGGCCATAATCCATCAGTTCCTGCACACCCGCCGGGCTGACGATGGGCATATAGGCATCGACCAGCGCCCAGTCGGACTGGTGCAGGGTGGTTGACGATTCGCCGGTATGGTCGTCGCCCATCGCCATGATGACGCCGCCCTTGGGCGAGGTGCCCGCGAAATTCGCGTGCCGCATCACGTCGCCCGACCGGTCAACCCCCGGGCCCTTGCCGTACCACAGCGCGAACACGCCATCGAACCGCCCCTCGCCCCGCAGTTCCGCCTGCTGCGTGCCCCAGGCAGCCGTCGCTGCAAGGTCTTCGTTCAGCCCCGGCTGAAACCGGATGTCGTTTTCGGCCAGAACCTTGCCCGCGCGGGACATCTGCATGTCCACCGCACCCAACGGCGACCCCCGATATCCCGTCACATATCCTGCGGTATTCCACCCTGCCGCCCGGTCGCGGGCCTTTTGCATCAGCATCAGGCGGACCAGCGCCTGCGTGCCGTTCAAGAGAACCGGCGATTTCGCAAGGTCATAGCGGTCGTTCAGCGAGACGTCCTGCCGGCCCATTCTGCATCCCCCCCAGAGCGGTCCCTTTTGCCCGATGTTAGGTCAAACACGCTGACCTACAAAGTTGTTTTTTGTCGCTTTGCGACTTTAACCGAACAATCCCGATAGCCACATGGGGTGCATCGTGTTAGCGCCCGACATTGTGAGGATAGTTGCGTGATGGACTGGGACAAGCTTCGGATATTTCATGCGGTCGCGGATGCGGGCAGCCTTACGCATGCGGGCGACACACTGCACCTGTCGCAATCCGCCGTCAGCCGCCAGGTCCGGGCGCTGGAGGAATCACTCAGCGTCACCCTGTTCCACCGCCATGCGCGCGGCCTGATCCTCACCGAGCAGGGGGAACTTCTGTTCGACGCGACCCAGGCGATGGTCAAACGGCTTGAGGCTACGGCAGCCCGCATCCGCGACAGCGAGGATGAGGTGTTCGGCGAAATCCGGGTAACGACGACCACAGGTTTCGGCACCCTGTGGCTCGCCCCCCGCCTGCCCGCACTTTACAAGAAATACCCCAGCCTCAAGATCGACCTGATGCTGGAGGAGCGCGTCCTTGACCTGCCGATGCGTGAGGCTGACGTGGCCATCCGCATGAAAGAGCCGTCGCAGGCCGACCTGATCCGCCGCCGCCTGATGAACATCCGCATGCAGTTGTACGCGACGCCCGAGTATCTGGCGCAATCGGGCACGCCACAGGTGGCAGCGGACTTTACCCAGCACCGGCTGATCTCGCAGCACGTCGGCACGCCGCAGGTCGCGGCAGGGGCCGTGCTGGTGCAGGAATTGATGAGCCATGACATCCCGTCAACCCTGACGGTGAACAACTATTTCGGGGTGTTGCAGGGGGTGCTGTCGCATCTGGGGATCGGTGTTCTGCCCGATTACCTGACCGAGGATTTCCCGCAGTTGGTCCGCGTCCTGCCCGAAGTGCAATCGGCCGAAGTCCCGGTGTTCCTCGCCTACCCGGAAGAACTGCGCCACTCGAAACGCGTCGCGGCCTTCCGCGACTTCGTGACCGAGGAAATCTTTGCCTACCGCAAGCGCCAGCAGCCCTAGGCCCGCTTCGCCCCCCCTTTTGTAAACGCCGCATGACAGCCGCCATGTCATCCTTGCATGGCGGCCATTCCAAAGACGCACAGCACCGTCCCTTGAATGGCGGGGCAGTCAGGCATAACTCTGTCTTCGAGGGCGGCGTTGAGGATTTCACGCCTTCCCCTCATACCTCCCTGTTGGACTTGGGCCGAGCGAATGCTCGGCCTCTTTTTTTGTGCCAAGGGCTTTGCCCGTCAATGCGCCGCCTCGCGCCGCCGTTTGCCCAGAAACAGGGCGTCCGCCACAGTCGGCGCCATGGCAATCGCCCGGTCATAGGCCGCAATCGATTCGTCCCGCCGCCCCGCCCGCCCCAGCACATAGGCCCGCGCCGCATGCCAGGGCTGATAATCCTGCATCGCCAGTACCTCGACCGCCGCCAGCGCATCGGCCGCCTGCCCCACCTCGGCCAACGCAACCGCGCGGTTCAGCCGCACCACATCCGTAGGCTCCTGCACCAACAGCAGGTCATAGAGGCGCAGGATACCGGGCCAGTCGCCCCCCCCCGGCGCCATGTGCAGGGCGGCGATGGCGGCCTTGATCTGGAACGGCCCCACCACCCCGCGGCCCATCGCGCGGGCGATCAGGGGCACCGCTTCGGCCATCATCGCGATGTCCCACAAACGCCGGTCCTGCCCTGCCGGGGGCACCGTGGCCCCGTCATCACCCACCCGCGCCGCCCGCCGCGCACGGGTCAGCAACAACAGCGCCAGACACCCCTCAACCTCGCCCTCGCCCGGGCGCAAGCCATCGACCATGCGGGCCAGGAATATCGCCTCGTCACAAAGATCGCGCGCGGCCCCTTGGGTGTAGCCTGCGTTGAAGATCAGATAGACCACCGCCAGCACCGATTGCAGACGCTCGGCCCACAACTCTGGCCCCGGCACGGCATAGGGAATGCCCGCCGCCGCGGTCTTGGCCTTGGCGCGGGAAATCCGCTGGCCCATCGTCGCATCCTCATCCAGGAACGCGGCGGCAATTTCCGGCGTGGTCAGCCCGCCAATGCTGCGCAGTGTCAGCGCCACGCGCGATTTCGGGTCAAGTGCCGGGTGGCAGCAAGTAAAGATCAGGCGCAGACGGTCATCGGGAAACACCATCGGCTCAACCTCTGCGGCCTCTTCCTCGGCCAGCACGGTAAGATCGGCCACGCGGCGCCCTTCGCGCCCCGCCGACCGCAACCGGTCGATGGCCTTGCGCAGGGCCACGCGCAGCAGCCAGCCCTGCGGCGACGCGGGCAACCCCGCGCGGCCCCAATGCGACATGGCCGAGATGGCCGCGTCCTGCAGCGCATCCTCGGCCAACTGGAAATCCCGCAACCGCGAGATCAGCGCCGCAATCAGCCGCCCCCGGTCGTGGCGCATGACCTGTGCGATGGCCTGTGCCACGGCAATGGGGGGGGCTGTCATCGGGTCAACCCGCCGGGTTGTAGTTCATCAGCGGGCGCACCTCGACCGAGCCATAAAGCGCTGAGGGGACCATGGCCGCATATTTCAGCGCGGCGTCAAGATCAGGCACATCAATGACATAGTACCCGCCAAGATGCTCTTTCGTGGTGGCAAACGGTCCGTCCATGGTTTCCACCTTGCCGCTGCGTATCCGCAGCGTCGTGGCGGTTTCCACCCCCTGCAGCCCCTCGCCACTGCGCATCGCACCGTCGGCGTTCAGCGCTTCGCTCAGTTTCGCATAGCCTGCCATCATCGTGGCGAACTCGGGCGTGCCATAGACGGGTTCCACTGCGGGATCGCCGTAGATCAGAAGCATGTATTGCATGATATTGTGTCCTTGAGTTTGAGGGGGTGGGTATCAGAAACCGAAGTGGGCCATGCCGAGGACCACCAAAAGGATGACCACCGACAAGAGGTTCAGCGAATTCCCGGCAATGCGCAGGGGGTGGGCGGGGTTGTCGGCCCGAAGGCCAAAGGGATGCAGCACCCGGCCCAGCACCAGAAAGCCGCCCGCCGTATGGATGGCGATGGTGTTGCCGCCATTGGCCTCGGCCAGCAGCATCAGGATCAGAACGAACGGCACCCATTCGACAAAGTTGCCGTGGTGGCGGATGCGTTCGTGCAGGGTGGCATCATCCGCAGTCCCGATCGACGCCTTCAGTTCGGTCCGCCTTGATGAGACGCGGAAGAACAGCAGGATGAAGATCGGGATCAGCGGCAGGACGTAAAGCGTGGTTGTCGGGAAGGTCATTCGGGGTTTTCCTTTGGTTTTGGTGTTCGTGACTCAAGGACGATTGCAGTTTGCCGATTTCGACAGGCGGGGCAAAATTATTTTGCGGTCCTGCGAAAATACCGGACGCAACCGGCGGCGGGCCTTCCGCAGGTCCGGGGCTTGGCTTATGACGCAAGCCATCTGTGCCTTTGGGAGAGCGTCCATGTCCGACCCCGTCATCACGCCCGAACTGGTCGCCGCACATGGGTTGAAGCCGGACGAATATGACCGGCTTCTGGGCATCATCGGGCGGGTGCCCACGTTCACCGAGCTTGGCATCTTCAGCGCGATGTGGAACGAGCATTGTTCCTACAAATCCTCCAAGAAATGGCTGCGCACGTTGCACACCACCGGCCCGCAAGTGATCTGCGGCCCCGGCGAAAATGCCGGTGTGGCCGACATCGGCGACGGGCAGGCGGTGATCTTCAAGATGGAAAGCCACAACCACCCGTCCTACATCGAGCCCTATCAGGGGGCGGCCACGGGCATGGGCGGCATCCTGCGCGATGTGTTCACCATGGGCGCGCGGCCCATCGCCGCGATGAATGCGCTGTCGTTCGGCCTGCCCTCGCATCCGAAAACCGCACATCTGGTGAAGGGGGTGGTCGCAGGGATCGGCGGCTATGGCAACGCCTTTGGCGTGCCGACGGTGGGCGGCGAGGTACGTGTTCACCGCAGCTACAACGGCAACTGTCTGGTCAACGCCTTTGCCGCAGGCCTCGCAGACACTGACAAGATTTTCTACTCGGCGGCCTCCGGTGTCGGCATGCCGGTGGTCTATCTGGGTGCCAAGACCGGCCGCGACGGCGTCGGCGGCGCCACCATGGCATCGGCCGAGTTCGACGACACCATCGAGGACAAACGCCCGACGGTACAGGTCGGCGACCCCTTCACCGAAAAGCGCCTGTTGGAGGCGTGTCTGGAACTGATGGCCTCGGGCGCCGTCATCTCGATTCAAGACATGGGGGCCGCGGGCCTCACCTGTTCGGCGGTCGAGATGGGCGACAAGGGCGGCCTTGGCATCCGCCTGCAGCTGGACGCCGTGCCGCAACGCGAAACCAACATGACCGCCTATGAGATGATGCTGTCGGAATCCCAGGAACGGATGCTGATGGTGCTGAAGCCGGAACTGGAGGCCGAAGCCCGCGCGATCTTTGTCAAATGGGACCTCGATTTCGCCATCGTCGGCGAAACCATCCCCGAGGACCGCTTCCTGATCCTGCACGGAACCGAGATCAAGGCCGACCTCCCCCTGTCCAAACTCGCCTCCAGCGCCCCCGAATACGACCGCCCCTGGGTGCCGACAATCCCCGACACCACCCTGCCCCCCCTCCCCGACATCACCCCCATGGCCGCACTGAAGGTGCTGCTGGCCTCGCCCAGCCATGCCCACAAGGCCTGGGTGTGGGAACAGTACGACGCGCAGGTGATGGCCGATACCGTGGTGACACCGGGGGTGGGTGCAGGCGTCGTCCGCGTGCATGGCACCGGCAAACGATTGGCCTTCACCTCGGATGTGACCCCCCGCTATGTCAAGGCGAACCCGTTCGAGGGTGGCAAACAGGCGGTGGCCGAGGCGTACCGCAACCTCATTGCCATGGGTGCCACGCCCCTTGCCGCCACCGACAACCTCAACTTCGGCAATCCCGAAAAGCCTGAAATCATGGGGCAACTGGTCGGCGCGATCCAAGGCATCGATGCCGCCTGCCGCGCGCTCGATTTCCCGATCATCTCGGGGAACGTCTCGCTCTACAACGAAACCGACGGCCAGCCGATCCTGCCCACCCCCACAATCGGCGGCGTCGGTTTGATCGCCGCAGACGCGCCGATGATCGCAGGCACAGTGACCAACGGCATGGTCGGCCTCCTCGTAGGCTTAACCCTTGGTCACATGGGCCAGTCCGCCCTTCTCGCCGAACTGGGGATCGAGACCGGCGACGCCCCCCCGGTGGACCTTGCCACGGAACGCCGCCACGGCGCCTTCATCCTCGCCCAGGCCGCAAGCATCACCGCCTGTGCCGACCTTTCGGACGGCGGCCTTGCCCTCGCCGCCTTCGAGATGGCCGAACGCGGCGGCACAGGCGTCACCTTCGCCGCCACCGACCTCGCATCACTTTTCGCCGAGGATCAGGCCCGCTACCTGATCGCCCTACCCGTCTCTGCGACCACCGCCATCACCACCGCCGCCGCCGCCGCCGGCATCCCGATCGCCCATGCCGTTACTTTCGGTGGCTCTGACCTCGTGATCGGCCCCGACCACCACCCGATGGCTGACCTCGCATCAGACTGGCGCAGCGCCTTCGCCCGCGCCCTTTCCCTTTGAGCTTCACCTTGCCCAAATACTCCGGGGGGAGGCCAAAGGCCGGGGGGCAGCGCCCCCCCTCACCCGCGCGCACCTTGCAGAACAGGGTGCCGGGGGGTCCAAGGGGGGGCATGCCCCCCCTTGCCTCCTCACCCGCGCAGGTATTCGACCAGGGTGCGGGTTGATCCGTCCTTGCCCTCCGTCCCCTGCCGCCCCTCCAGAATGGGCTGCAGCGCCAGCGCCAGTTCCTTGCCCAGTTCCACCCCCCACTGGTCATAGGAATTGATCCCCAGGATCACCCCTTCGACAAACACCCGGTGCTCGTAAAGCGCGATGATCTGGCCCAATACGAAGGGCGTCAGTTTCGGATAGGCCAGCATCGTCGATGGCCGGTTGCCCGGAAACACCCGGTGCCGCGCCTGCCGGTCAAGCTCCGCCCCGGTCAGGCCCTTGCGCGCCATGATCGCCGTTGCCTCGGCCAGTGACCGCCCCCGCAACAGCGCCTCGGCCTGTGCCAGACAATTCGACACCAGCAAAAGATGCTGATGCGCGAGGTCCTTCTCATGCCCCTCGCGCGCCACCAGAAACTCGCAAGGAACCACGCGGGTGCCCTGATGGATCAACTGATAGAACGCATGCTGCCCGTTGGTCCCCGGCTCGCCCCAGACCACTGGTCCCGAAGGCAACGTCAGGTCCGACCCGTCCATCGCCACCCGTTTCCCGTTCGATTCCATCTCTAGCTGCTGCAGATAGGCGGGCAACCGCGACAGCCGCTGGTCATAGGGCAGCACGGCGCGCGTGGTGTACCCGCAGATCTGGTTGTGCCAGATCCCCGTCAGCGCCAGCATCACCGGCATGCTCTGCGCCCAATCGTCGTGCAGGAAACGCTCGTCCATGTCGCGCCCGCCCGCAAGGAAGTCATCAAACCCCGCCGGTCCGATGGCCAGCATCAGCGCCAAGCCAATCGGCCCCCACACCGAATATCGCCCGCCGACCCAGTCCTCGAACCCGAACACCCGTTCGGGATCAATGCCATAGGCGGCAGTCTTTTCGGCCGCAGTGGACACTGCAGCAAACTGCGCCGCCGGATCGGCCACACGGGCACCCATCCAGCGTTTGGCGGTATCGGCATTGGTCATCGTCTCGATGGTGGTAAAGGTCTTGGACGCGACAATCACCAGCGTGGTTTCGGGGTTCAGGTGCTTCAGCGTATCCGCCACATGCGCGCCGTCCACGTTCGACACGAAATGCACCCTCGGCCCGTCGTGATAGGGGGCCAGCGCCAGCACCGCCATCGCAGGTCCAAGGTCCGACCCGCCGATGCCGATGTTGACCACATCGGTGATCGCCCCGCCCTGCCCCCGGAACCGTCCTTGCCGCACATCCGCGGCAAACGCCGCCATGCGCGCCCGGGTCGCATGAATGGCGGGCATCACATCCTGCCCGTCCACCATCACCGCGACCCCCGCAGGGGTGCGCAATGCGCTGTGCAGCACCGCGCGCCCTTCGGTCTCGTTGATCTTCGCACCTGCGAACATCGCATCCCGCTTGGCCGCCAGCCCTGCCGCATCGCACAGCGCCAGCAACAGACGCCGCGCCTCTGGGTCGATCCCGGTCTTGGAATAGTCGAACAGCATCTCGCCCGCACGGGCGCTGAAATCCTGCGCGCGGGCGGGATCGTCAAACAGCGGCAGGATCGCCCGCCCGGCTGTGGCATCGTGGTAGATTCGCAGCGCATCCCATTCTTTTTGCATCACAAATCACTCCGCCCAATGGATGGTTGCATTGTCAAGGATGGCCCGCACCGGGGCCTCTTCCACCGGCAGGCCCTGCGCCCGTTCCAGCGCCGCCCGCTTTTCCGTCCCGGTGATCAGCACATGGATATGCATGGCCGACCGCAGCACCGGTGCTGTCAGCGTGATGCGCGGCTCACCCGCCGCCTCGGCCCGCAGCGCCATCAGCACGGGTGCCTGCTGCGACAGCGCCTCGGCCAGACGGTCAGCACCGGGGAACAGGGATGCCGTGTGCATATCCGCCCCCATCCCCAACAGCAGCACCGAGATCGGCAGGTGCGGTGCGATGCCTTCCGCCAAAGCCTCAAGGCTTTCCTCGGGGGTTTCGGTCGGCGCATAAAGCGGCACCAGATGCGCCGCCGCCGCGGGCCCCACCAACAGCCGTTCGCGCAACAGACGCGTGTTCGACCGGGGGCTGTCCTCGGGCACCCAACGCTCGTCGTTCAGGATCACCGCCACTTGCGCCCAGTCCAGCGACACCCCCGCCAACGTGTCGAACACCGGCCCGGGCGTGGTGCCGCCCGGTACCGAAAACGTGGCCTTGCCGTCGCGCCGAAGGAAATCACTCAACTGCCCGGCGATCACATTCGCCAGTGCCAAATACAGCATCTCGCGGTCAGGGTATTCCCGAATGTTCATTCGCCGATCCCCCGCGTTACCCGAACGATCATTCGCGAATCTCGCGCCAGCGCCGCCCATCCCGATGCATCAGCATCAGCGCATCCTCGGGGCCGGACGACCCTGCATCATATTCCTGCGGCCGGTCGCCCCGCGCCTCCCACCCGGCGATGATCGGGTCGGTCCAGGCCCATGCCGCCTCAACCTCATCGCCGCGCATGAACAGGGTCTGGTTGCCCCGGATCACATCCATGATGAGCCTTTCATAGGCGTCGGGCACCTCTTCGGCCCCTGACCCCAACGCATCTGCAAACGTCATGTCCAGCGGCACCTGCATCAGGCGCATCCCCCCCGGCCCCGGTTCCTTGATCATCACCATCAGGTTCATGCCCTCATTTGGCTGCAACCGGATCACCAGCACATTCTCGCGCCACCCTTTCGCGTCGTCAAAGATCGAATGCGGCGGCTCCTTGAAGGTAATCGCAATCTCGCTGGTCCGCGCCCGCAACCGCTTGCCGGTACGCAGATAGAACGGCGTCCCCTTCCACCGCCAGTTTGATATGCTGACGCGCAAGGCGATGTAACTTTCCGTGCTGCTGGCCGGGTCTTCGCTGTGTTCCAGATAGCCGCCCTGCCCGCCCCCGGCCAGATACTGGCCGCGCACGATGTCGGCCGGCGTCACAGGATCCAGCGCGCGGATCACCTTCAGCTTTTCATCCCTCACGGCGTTGGGGTCAAAGTGATAGGGCGGTTCCATCGCGATCAGGCACAACAACTGCATCATGTGGTTCTGCACCATGTCCCGCATGGCACCCGACGTGTCGTAATAGGCGCCGCGCCCGTCAACCCCCACAGTTTCGGCGACCGTGATCTGGACGTGGTCGATGTATTCGGATTTCCAGATCGGCTCGAACAGGATGTTGGCGAACCGCACGGCCATCAGGTTCTGCACCGTTTCCTTGCCCAGATAGTGGTCGATCCGGTAAATCTGGCGCTCGGCAAAGTGCAGCGCCAGCGTCGCGTTCAGCGCCTGCGCCGTCCCCAGATCGCGGCCGAACGGTTTTTCTACCACGATCCGCGCATCGGGGCCCGCGATGCCATGCGAATGCAGGCGTTCCGCCAGATCGCCGAACAGCGAAGGTGCGACCGAGAAATAGAACGCCTGCACGACATCTGCCCGCACGCGGCCCTTCAGAATGTCCCAGCCACCAGTGCCCTTGGCGTCGATAGGCACATAGCCGATCCGCGACAGAAACTCGGCCACCGATGCCTTGTCGCGGTGCGCTTCCCCCACAAACTCGGCAATCGCCTCGCCCACCATCGCGCGAAAACCGTCGTCGGTCATCTCCGACCTTGCAGCCCCGATGATCCGCGCCTCGCCCGGCATCTGGCCGCTCAGGAACCGGCGATAGAGACCAGGGAAAATCTTGCGCCGGGCAAGGTCGCCGGTTCCGCCAAAGATCACCAGATCGAAGGCATCCACCGGAATGACGCGGGAAACCATCGCAAGACCTCACTTTCGTTGCGGCACGGGAACCGCAGGGGCTGTTAGCGCTAACGAGTGGGGTGATAGCCCCGGGGCGCGTCGAAGTCTACCATTGGCTGACCGGCGATCAAACCGCCATGGCACAGATGCGCCAACGCCCAGACCCCCCATCCAGCGCCTCCCTCCGAACCCGCTTCAGACCGGGCTCAGGATGGTCTGCCCGACCTCCACAAGACATTGCCTTCACCAGCCAGCATCACCGGCATGTCCTCGCAGCGGTCAATTGCTGCCAAAGCGGCGATTTACGACAGCATCAGCACCACCGTTTCCAAGGCAGTCGTCACGAAGGCCCCCGGATCAAGCCCGGTCGCAACCCGAGGCGGGTCGAACTTCAAGTGGCGCTTGCATTTGAAGAATGTGGCATGCGCCAGAGCCGTTGCAACCGGATCGAACGTTCTTGCGCCATGGCGAATGTCTGTCACAATCCGCAATGAAACTTGCCCGACAACAGGCAAACAGGTTCCCCATGCATCAAGCGGTCAAGGCACTCGCCATTGTCGCCATCCTTGCGGCGATCCCGGATGCCGCGCGTGCCGCGCCCTGCCTGCCCGTGGCACCCGGCCTTGAAGGCCACTATGTCCTGAACGGCGAAAGAGAGGTCGGCTCGCAGATCCTGCTGCAGCGCCACGGACAGTTCGAGTTCATGCTCTTCTACGGCGCAATCGACCAGTACGGTAACGGCTGCTGGTCGACGGATGGCAGGACACTGACCCTGCGTGTAAAGGGTCGACGCTCAGTTCCCACCCGGCATTCCCCCGAAGATCGCCGATTCCGCGGCATGGTCCTGACGATCGAGCGTGACGGACGTCTGGCCTGGCCCCTGCCCGGCTTTCGCGGAAGGTATGAACGCCAATAGTGTCACCGGGCACCGGCATCCGAAGGCCAAGCCCGCAACGGCACTCAGGCCTCCAGTTCCGCATCCCAATAAAGATAGTCCATCCAGCTTTCATGCAGGTGGTTCGGCGGAAACCGGCGGCCATGCGCCTGCATCTCTTCGGCATTGGGCGCACGCGGCTTGTGGGCCAGATGGAACCCCACCTGCCGCAACGTCTTGTTGCCCTTGCGCAGGTTGCACGGGCTGCAGGCCGCCACCACGTTTTCCCAACTGGTGATGCCGCCCTGCGACCGGGGTACGACGTGGTCGAACGTCAGGTCTCCGCGCGCCCCGCAGTACTGGCAGCAGAACGCATCGCGCAGAAAAAGATTGAAGCGGGTGAAGGCCACACGCTTTTGCGGTTTCACGAAATCCTTCAGCACCACGACCGAAGGTATCCGGATCTCGGACCTCTGGCTTCGCACCACCTGATCGTATTCGGCAACGATCGCCACCCGGTCCAGAAACGCGGCCTTCACCGCCTCCTGCCAGGGCCACAATGACAGCGGATAATACGAAAGCGGCCGGTAGTCTGCGTTCAGCACCAGGGCCGGCCAGTGTTTCAGCGCGCTCGGCTCGCGCACGAAGGTGGTCCTGAAATCGCCGTCCATCACGCCCAGACTTTCTGCCATTTGCCGCCTTGCCAAAGGACGGGCTTCGCGTTCATCGCCAATACAAACTATATCTGGCGTTCCCGCCCTGACAAGGCCCGACTGCTTGCCCCCACTACGGCTAACGCGAACGGGTGACGCCCATGTGACGCAACCCCTTCCCCATTCACCTTGCACAAATATCCCACGGGGGGTGCGGGGGGTGTGAAACCCCCCGTCTCCTGCCCGCACCACCCGCGCAGTGCCCGCAACGCTATCCCGGCAACCGCTCTTTCAAGAACCGCAGCGCCGCCCCCAGACCGTCGGGTGCGATGCCGTGCCCCGTGCCCTGCATCACGTGACCAAAGGTCGCAAACCCCGCCGCCACCAGCGCCTCGCCCGCTGCCCCCATGTCGGCAAAGGGCACCACCGGGTCCTGATCGCCGTGGATCAGCAGCACCGGCGGCTTCACCACCGCCTCTGCCATCAGCCGCCCCGGCTGCAACAACCGGCCCGAGATCGCCACGATCCCCGCCATCGCCACCGTCCGGCGCGGCGCCACATGCAGGCTCATCATCGCCCCTTGCGAAAACCCGACCAGCGCCACCGCCCCTGCCGCCACCCCTTCGGCAGCCATCTGCGCATCCAGAAACGCGTCCAGATCATCCGCCGACCGCGCCAGCCCCTGCCCCGCCGCCACCTCGGATGATCCGTCCAGCCATGGGATCGGGAACCACTGCTTGCCCATCGGGCTGCCATGACAGGGCTCGGGCGCATCGGGCGCCACGAACACCGTCCCGGGCAGCTGCGGCCCCAGCACGTCGGCCAGACCCAGAAGGTCCGACCCGTCCGCACCATAGCCATGCAGCAGCACCACCAGCGAGGTGGCCTTGCCCAGCCCCGGCCCCTTTCGCCCGAACGCCAGAACCCGTGTCATCTGATCCCTTCCCGGTCCGCCTCGACCCGATAATAGGCCCACAACAGGCGCGCCGCCACCGACCGCCACGGCGACCACGCCGCAGCCATGGCGCGCGCGGCCTTCTCGTTCGGCCGTGCCTCCAGGCGGAACAGCCGCCGCATCGCCTCTTGCAACGCGAGGTCTCCGGGCGCGAACACATCCGCCCGGCCAAGCGAGAACATCGCATATATCTCCGCCGTCCATGGCCCGATCCCCGGCAGCGCCACCAGCGTGGCGATCACCGCATCCGTCGGCGTCCCCCGCAGCACCTCGAAATCAATCCCCGCCGCCGCCAGCGCACGGCCATAGCGCACCTTCTGCCGCGACAGGCCACAGGCGCGCAAGTCATCATCCGACGCCGCAAGCAACCCCGCCGCCCCGGTGAACCCTGCAGCCTCCAGCCGCCCCCAGATCGCATCGGCGGCCTTCACGCTGACCTGCTGGCTCACGATGGCATCGAACAACGCGCCAAATCCGTCATCGCGCAGCCGCAAGGGCGGCTGCCCCGTCAGCCCGCGCGCATGCGCAAAGCGCGGCTCGACCCCCGCCAGCCAGTCCAGCCCCTCGGCCACACAGGCGTCACTGATGATGATGCGTCCAACCATGGCCCCCGGACTAGCGGTTTTCCCGCCCTGCCGAAAGCGTGTTTCGCCCTTGTGGCCGTCCCCTTGCAGTCCTAATCCTGTCGCCATGAACGCCAGCATCCCCGCCGACGACACCCGCGCCCGCCGCAATGTGATGGTGCTGGTTGCGGCACAGGCAATCCTTGGCGCACAGATGCCGATGATCTTTGTGGTGGCGGGTCTGGCGGGTCAGGGCCTTGCGTCCAACCCATGCTGGGCCACGCTGCCGATCACCATGATGGTCGTGGGCTCAATGCTGGCCGCACAGCCGCTGTCGGCCCTGATGCAGCGGCACGGGCGGCGCACCGGGTTCGTGGCCGGGGCCCTCGCCGGTGCGGCGGGGGCGGCCATCGGCGCCTGGGGCCTTGTCACCGCGTCGTTTCCCCTCTTCCTGCTGGGCTCGTTCCTGTCGGGCGGGTACATGAGCGCGCAGGGGTTCTTCCGCTTTGCCGCCACCGACACGGCATCCGACGCGTTCCGCGCCAAGGCCATTTCATGGACCATGGCAGGCGGTCTTCTGTCGGCGGTGGTCGGCCCGCAACTGGTCAAGGTCACGGCGCAGGAAATGGCGGTGCCGTTTCTGGCCACCTACCTGGCTGTGATCGTGCTCAATCTGGGTGGCATGTTCCTTTTCGCCCTTCTCGACATCCCCACCCCCGGCAAACCCGTGGCGGGCGCGCCCAAGGGCCGGTCGCGGATGGAACTTCTGGCCACCCCGCGCATCGCCGTGGCGGTGATTTGTGCCACGGTCAGCTATGCGCTGATGAACCTCGTGATGACCTCGTCCCCCCTCGCCATCGTCGGCTGCGGGTTCCAGACGGCCAACGCCGCCGATGTCGTGTCGGCACATGTGCTGGCGATGTATGTGCCGTCGTTCTTCACCGGCCACATCATCGCGCGGCTGGGGGCCGAGCGGGTGATTGCCATCGGCCTTGTGATCCTGGCCGGGGCGGGCCTCGTCGCGCTGTCCGGGGTGACCTTGCCATCCTTCTTTGCCGCCATGATCCTTCTGGGCATCGGGTGGAACTTCGGCTTCATCGGCGCCACCACCATGCTGACCGCCGCCCATGCGCCCGAAGAACGCGGCCGGATGCAGGGGATGAACGATTTCATCGTGTTCCTGGGGGTGACGCTGGCGTCGCTGTCCTCGGGCGGTCTGATGAACTGCTCGGGCGGCACGCCGCAGGCGGGTTGGTCGGCGGTCAACCTGGCGATGCTGCCGTTCCTCGCACTGGCCGGGGGCGCGCTCGTGTGGTTGTGGCTGCGGCCGAAACCGGCGCAGGCCTGACGCGTCAGACCCGCCCGGTCAGCGCCGACAGCATAAGCCCCGCCCGCCGCGCAAACTCTGACCGGCCAAGCCGCCCCTCGGCCACGCGTGATGGGTCGTCCACCACCATCCGCAGGATCGCGCCCGCTTGCCATGCCGCCAGCGCCGCAACCCGGCCGCGTTCCAGCGTGACCAATCCCGACCGCCCCCGCGCCAGCCGCGCAAGGCCCGCGCCAGCCACCTCGCGCACGGCCTCCGTCGCATCATCCACCAACGGAACCCGCCCCCGCGCGGCCAGTTCGGGTGCGGCCCGCAGGAACGCGGCCAGCCCTGCGGCCCAACCGATATCCCGTGCCGCCGCCTCACCCCGCGAACTGCCCGCCGCCATGCAGGCCAGCCACATCAGCCCCCCGGCGGTGTCATCCAGATAGGTGTCCATCGCTGCCTGCCCGGCAAACGCATCCCGCCCCACATCCCACATCCGCGCCGCAATCATCCGGTCCAACACCTCTACCGGCAGACCCGCCCCGGCGATCACCCCGTGCAGCGGCCCCGCCACCTCATGCGCCCGCGCGTCACCACCCGCCACCACATCGCGCCACCACTGCAGCCGCATCTCGGCAATCAGCGGCTCTGCCGTCACCCAAGGCGCACGCGCCACCTCCAGATTGAAGGCATACAACGGAAACAGCCGCGCCCGCACCGCTACCGGTGCAGCCATCACCGCCAGAAACCGGTCCGGGTCGCCCTTGGCCACGATTGCGGCACAGGCCGCGATGGTCATGCTTCGCCCATCTCGACGATATGGCCATCCGGGTCCAGAAACCGGAACACCCGCCCACCCCAGTCCTGCCGCTGGACCGGGTGCAGGATGACCGCCCTTGCCGCAACCCGGCGATAGGCCTCGTCCAGATCGTCCGCCTCGAAATACAGCACAAGGTTGGCGCGGCCAAAGGCCGTCCCGTCGGGCGCGGCCCCCGTTGCCCGCCGCAGCAGGCTTGCGCCGTCGTGCAGGGCAAAACCGGTGGCAAAGCGGACGAACTCCCCGGCATCCTCAACCACATCCAACCCCACGACATCACGATAGAAATCGCGCGCCACTGTAATGTCGGCGGCAAACGGCAGCGGATTGACAAACCGCACCGTCATGGCCCTGCCGGCTGCCCGAAATCACGGATCAGCTTCCAGTTGATCGCATCCAGCAGCGCCTCGAAACTGGCATCCACGATGTTGGCCGAAACCCCCACGGTGGACCAGCGCCGCCCCGCGCTGTCCTCGCTGTCGATGATCACGCGGGTGACGGCCTCGGTCCCCCCCTGGGTGATCCGCACCTTGAAATCGACCAGCCGCATGTCGGCAATCGCGGCCTGATATGGCCCCAGATCCTTGGCCAGCGCCTTGGCCAGGGCATTCACCGGTCCCCGGTCGGTGCCCGTCTCGTCCATGCTCTCGGACACCGACAGCATCTTGGCGGATCCGATCTTGACCACCACCACCGCCTCGGACAGGCTGACCATCCGGTCGTACTTGTTCTTGCGCCGCTCCACCGTCACCCGGTACCGCTTGACCTCAAAGAACTGCGGCAAAATCCCCAGCTCGGCCCGCGCCACCAGCTCGAACGACGCCTGCGCCCCGTCATAGGCATAGCCCTGATCCTCGCGCTCCTTGACCACCTCAAGAATGCGCGCCAGCCGCCCGTCGCCCGCCGCCACCGCAATCCCGGCATCGACCAGCCGCGCGCGCAGGTTCGATTGCCCGGCCTGATTGCTCATCGGGATCACGCGGGCGTTGCCAATGACGGCAGGGTCCACATGCTCATAGGTTGCGGGGTTCTTCAGGATGGCACTGGCATGCAGGCCCGCCTTGTGGGCAAAGGCACTGGCCCCCACATAGGCCGCCGCCCGGTTCGGCACCCGGTTCAGGATGTCGTCCAGCATCCTGCTGACCCGCACCAGCCCGGCCATCGCGCCGGGCGTCACGCCCGTTTCATACCTGTCGCGGTAGGGTGCCTTCAGCAGCAACGTGGGGATCAGCGTCGTGAGGTTCGCATTGCCGCACCGCTCTCCCAAACCGTTCAGCGTGCCCTGCACCTGCCGCGCACCGGCATCGACCGCCGCCAGCGATGCGGCAACGGCGTTGCCGGTGTCGTCGTGGCAATGGATGCCCAGCCGGACGCCGGGGATACCAGCCGCGATCACCTCGGCCGTGACCCGCCCCACCTCGGCAGGCAGCGTGCCGCCGTTGGTGTCGCACAGCACCACCCAGCGCGCCCCGGCCTCCAGCGCCACGGTCAGGCACGACAGCGCATAGCCCGGATCCGCCCGATACCCGTCAAAGAAATGCTCGGCATCGAACAGACACTCCCGCCCCCGCGCCACCACATGCGCCACCGAGGCCGCAATCGCCTCGCGGTTCTCCTCCAGCGTGACCCCAAGCGCCGTCGTCACATGAAACGGATGTGTCTTGCCCACCAGACAGACCGCAGGCGTCCCCGCATCCAGAACCCCCGCGAGCACATCGTCATTCGCCGCCGACCGCCCCACCCGCCTGGTCATGCCAAAGGCGGTCATCGTGGCGCGCGTTGCCCCCACCTCGCGAAAGAATTCGCTGTCGGTCGGATTGGCCCCCGGCCACCCCCCCTCGATATGATCCACCCCCAGGGCATCCAGCGCCGCCGCGATCTGGCATTTCTCGGCCACCGAAAACTGCACCCCCTGCGTCTGCTGCCCGTCGCGCAGTGTGGTGTCGAACAGGAACAGCCGCTCTTTCATCCCCATTCACCTTGACGCAAATATCCTCGGGGGGGGCCCGCAGGGCGGGGGGCAGACAGCCCCCCTCTTGCGACGCCGCCGCTCATGCCTCGCCCTCAAGTTTCGACGCATCAAACCCCGGCAGCCGCAGGATCGACACCCCGTCGCGCCCGATGTTCACCTGTGCGCCGGCCATCGCCACCGCCGCACGCAGGCGGTCAGCGCGCATGAAATCACGCGCCGCGCGGGCCTCTTCGATCTGGCGGGCATAGTCCTCGATCTCGGCTGCCTCGCGCTGTGCCTGAAACACATGGCCGCGCGCGCGGTCGGTGATGCGGGCCTGATCCTCGGCGGTGCGGCTGTGCTGCAGATCGAACCCCAACAGGCACTGACTGGCACGGATATCCTCCAGCCGGTCGATCACCCCCGCCGCGCCATAGCGTTCGGTCAGCGCCTTGCGGTTCAACAGACGGAACGCCTCGGGCGTCGCCAGATCATCCGCCAGTGCGGCCACCACCTCGGGCAGGGGCGTGCCCTGCCCCAGCATGGCCAGCGTCTGCGACCCGTCGCTGCCCAGCGTCATCGCCATATCCGCCACCACCGCCAGCGCCTCGGCCCGCCGCGCCGGGCCAAAGTCCATCGGATCGCGGTAATGCGACAACAGCAGCGCCGCACGGATCACCTCACCCGGGTTGCCGCCATCCAGCAAATCCCGCACGGTAAAGAAATTCCCCAGCGATTTCGACATCTTGCGGCCATCGACCAACAGCATCTCGTTGTGCATCCACACGGATGCAAACCCCTGCCCCGGATGCGCGCAGCTTGATTGCGCCAGTTCGTTCTCATGGTGCGGAAACTGCAGGTCCAGCCCGCCGCCGTGAATGTCGAAACTGACGCCCAGCAATTCGGCTGCCATCGCGCTGCACTCGATATGCCAGCCGGGCCGCCCCCGGCCCCACGGACTGTCCCACCCCGGCAAAGTATCGTCCGACGGCTTCCACAGCACGAAATCCATCGGGTCTTCCTTGTAGGGCGCCACCTCGACCCTTGCGCCTGCGATCATGTCATCGACGCTGCGCCCCGACAAAGCACCGTAGTCCGCATAGGACCGCACCCGGAACAGCACATGCCCCTGCACCGCATAGGCGTGACCGCGCGCAATCAGGTCTTCGGTCATCGCGATCATCTGCCCGACATAGGCGGTCGCGCGCGGCTCATGTGTGGGCGGCAGCGCACCAAGGGCGGCGATATCGGCGTGATACCAGGCGATGGTCTCCTCGGTCCGCTCTGCGATCAGGTGCTCCAGCGTTCCTTCGGCCCCCGCCACTTGCCGCCGCAGCGCCTCGGCGTTGATCTTGTCATCCACGTCGGTGATGTTGCGCGCATAGATGACATGATCCGCGCCGTAGACCTGCCGCAGCAGGCGGAACAGCGTGTCGAACACCACCACGGGCCGGGCATTGCCCAGATGTGCGCGGTCATAGACGGTCGGCCCGCAGACATACATCCGCACCCGCAAGGCATCCAGCGGCGCAAAGGTGACCTTCGCGCGGGTTTTCGAATCGTGCAGGCGGATCACGGTCATGGTCATACCCCTCGTGACAGCGCAAACCCTGCCCCGGCGCGGGTCTAGCAACTTTGTGCGTTCTTGGGAACGACGACAGGTGCTGTCCGCGACCAAAGGTCAGCGGGGAATACAGCGGCCAATGTTGTCATCATGCGTCATGTGATGCGTATAACCCCCGCCGCTCCCTGCGCCAAGCAGAATTCACGGCCTTGCCCGCCTCCACCCCGCATGCCTTGATGGCACGAAGGAGGGCCTCTCGATGAACCACGACGATCTGCGCCATTGGTCCAAGGTCGCCGCCGACTGGGCGCACGACTATCACGCGACCTTGCGCGACCGCCCCGTGCGTGCGCCCCTGACGCCATGGGCCATCGCGGATCAGGTGGCCCCTGCCCCCCCCGAGGCCCCCGACCCCATCGCCACGATCTTTGACGATTTCGCCCGCATCGTGCCCCCCGGCATGACCCACTGGCAGCACCCCCGGTTCTTTGCCTATTTCGCCGCCAACGCCGCCCCCGCCTCGATGCTGGCTGAACAGCTGTCGAACGCCATCGCGTCGATGGGGATGCTGTGGCAAACCTCTCCGGCGGCGACCGAGATCGAGGTGGTGATGATGCGCTGGCTGGCGCAGGCATTGGGACTGCCCGACCGCTTTCAGGGCACGATCCACGATTCGGCCACCACCGCCACCCTGTCCGCCGTCCTGACCATGCGCGAACGCGCATTGGACTGGGCGGGCAACGCGGGTGGGCTGTCGGGACAGCCGACCCTGCGGCTCTATGCCTCGGCTGAAACCCATTCCTCGGTGGACAAGGCCGCACGGGTGTCGGGCATCGGGCAGGCGAACCTTGTCAAGGTCACAACCGGCCCCGACCTGTCGATGGCCCCCGCAGCCCTTGCCGCCGCGATCACAGCCGACCGCGCGGCCGGGTTTCTGCCCGCCGGGGTGATCCTCTGTGCAGGCGGCACATCGGTCGGCGCATTCGATCGCATCGCCGACTGCATCGCGGTGGCCAAGGCCGAAGGTCTGCCGGTGCATGTCGATGCCGCATGGGCCGGTTCCGCAATGATCTGCCCCGAGTTCCGCCCCCTTTGGGCGGGCATCGAAGGGGCCGACAGCATCGTCTTCAACCCGCACAAATGGCTGGGCGCGCAGTTCGACTGCGCGGTGCAGTTCCTGGCCGATCCCGCACCGCAAATCCGCACTTTGGGGATGAAGCCCGCCTATCTGGCCACCCCCGACACCGCCACCCCCCCGCCGCCCGACTTCAACGACTGGACCGTGCCCCTAGGCCGCAGGTTCCGCGCGCTGAAACTGTGGTTCCTGATGCGCGCCTATGGGTTGGAGGGGCTGCGCGCCCGCATCCGCAACCATGTGACCTGGGCCGCCGAGGCGCGCGATGCGCTGGCCGCCCTGCCGGGGGTGCGGATCGTGACCGAACCGTCGCTCAGCCTGTTCACCTTTGCGCTGGCTGATGATGCCGCCACGCAGGCGCTGCTGGTCCGCATCAACGACGACGGGCGCGTCTATCTGACGCCGACGCAGCACCGGGGAACCTACGTGATCCGTGTGCAGGTCGGCCAGTTCGACTGCACCCGCGACGATGTGATGATGGTCCCCGCAGTGGTGGCGGCACTGACGTGACAGGTCTGGTCACTTGAGCTTGCCCCGCCGCTGCCGCACACTTGCCCGCGACCCAATACAGGTATCCCCCATGCGCCTTGCCCTGCCCCTTGCCATTCTGACCGCCCTCGCCCCGATGGCCGAGGCGCGGACGCTGACCAACGGTCAGGAGTGTTTCGTTCGGACCTACAACAGTGCTCATCTGGCCAAGCATCCCGACCAACTGGTGCGCTTCATCAGCCTGTCACCGGTGCCCCTTCCCGCACCGGCGGCTGGGGTCGTGTTGAACCTGATGGTCAACAAGCGCGGATCGGACGATTTTCCCAGCAGCCTGATCTATTGCAGGCCGAACGGCGGCACCCTCGATTGTCTGGCCGAGGAAAATCGCGGCCGCCTGACGATCAGCGACGGCGGCAAAGGCAGGCTGCTGGTGACTGTCGGTGCAAAGGGGCTGGCGTTGGCCGGGCAACGCGAAGATGTGCTGATTTCGGGCACAAGGGGCGATGACCGCAGTTTCCTGATACCGCAGGTTGACGGCGATCAGTGCAACTAATCGCCGCGCTCGGCCAGCCCCAGCCATTCCGCCTCGGCCTGCGCCAGTTGCGCCTGCCGTTCCGACAGGGCCTGACCGGCCTTGTTGAACTTGACCGGCTCTTTCGTGAACATGGTGGGCTCTGACAGGAAATCCGACAGCCTGCCGATCTCGGCCTCCAGCCGCTCGATCAGGCTGGGCAATTCGTCCAGCCGCTTGCGTTCCGTAAAGGTCAGGCTGGGTTTCTTGTCAGATGACTTGAAGATCGGCGCGGAAGATACTGTTTTCGCAGCATTGTCGAACGTCGCTGTGCCGCCCGTGACCACTCTTTGCGACACATAATCCGACCAGCCGCCCGGATAGACGCTGGCGCGGCCCTGCCCTTCAAGTGCCACGGTCTGGGTAGCGATCCGGTCGATGAAATCGCGGTCGTGGCTGACCAGCAGCACCGTGCCGTCATAGTCGCCCAAGACGTCCTGCAACAGGTCCAGCGTTTCCACATCCAGATCGTTCGTCGGTTCGTCCAGGATCAGCAGGTTCGATTCCCGCGCCATGATCCGCGCCAGCAAAAGCCGCGCCTTCTCGCCCCCCGACAGCGACCGCACCGGCGCCCGCGCCTGCCGTTCGTCAAACAGGAAATCCTTGAGATAGGCCACCACATGGCGCGGATTGCCGCGCACCATCACCTGATCCGACGCCCCCGACACCCGCAGGCCCGCATCCCCCGTCAGGCTGTCCCACAGCGTGGCCTCGGGGTCGAGGGCGGCCCGTGTCTGGTCGAACACTGCAATCTCAAGGTTGGTGCCAAGCGTGACCGTACCTGCATCGGGTGCAATCTCGCCCGTCAGCATCTTGAGAACGGTGGTCTTGCCGATGCCGTTCGGCCCGACAAAAGCCACCCGGTCGCCCCGCAGAACACGCAGGTCGAACCCCCGGACGATGGGCGTGTCGCCAAACGCCTTGAACAAACCCTTCGCCTCGATCACGCGCTTGCCCGAAACCGGCCCGCCGTCAAAATCCAGAGCCGCCGTCCCCTGCCTGCGTATCTGTGAAGACCGCTCATCCCGCAGCACGGCCAGCGCCCGCACCCGGCCCTGATTGCGCTTGCGCCGCGCCGAAATCCCTTCGACCGCCCATTTCGCCTCGGCCTTGATCTTGCGGTCCAGCTTGTGGCGCGCGTCGTCTTCCTCGGCCCAGACGGTTTCGCGCCACTCCTCGAACCCGTCAAACCCCGCCTCGCGCCGCCGCACCTGCCCCCGGTCGATCCACAGCGTGGCCTTCGACAGCGCCCGCAGGAACGCCCGGTCGTGGCTTATCATCACAAATGCCGTGCGCGTACCCGTAAGTTCTGCCTCAAGCCACTGGATTGCCTGAATATCCAGATGGTTCGTCGGCTCGTCCAGCAGCATCAGTTCGGGCGCCTCGGCCATCAGTTTGGCCAGCGCCGCGCGGCGCTTCTCTCCGCCCGAGGCGGTGGCAACGGGCGCTTCGGGGCGGAACCGCAGCCCTTCGGCCACCATCGGCACGCGGTATTCCTCGCCGGGGGCCAGGTTGCTTGCCGCGAAATCGCCAAGGGTTTCATAGCCCTGCAGATCAGGGTCCTGCTCCATGTAGCCGACCGACACGCCGGGCGACACCACGCGCAGGCCACGGTCAGGCTCAACCAGCCCCGCCATGACCTTCATCAGCGTGGATTTGCCCGACCCGTTGCGCCCGACCAGCGCCACCCGGTCACCTGGCTGCACCACGAGGTCGAGGTTGTCGAGCAGGGGATTGCCGCCGAAGGTCAGCGAGATGCCGGATAGTTGCAGAAGGGGTGCGCGTGCCATGCGCGTCGAGTACAAAGCCCCGGCGGCGGCGTCAATGCGGGGGATTGTCGGAAGCGTCGGGGAGAAGAGTCGGGGCAGGCCCCGACCTACGTGACCACGGCGCGCAACAACCGCGCCCGGGCGGGTGGGATCGCGGCAATTTCCAGCCCGGTGAACACATGCAGGGTGTTCAGGTCACGGTCGACCACCGCATGATCGCTGACCCAACCGCCCATCATCAGATAGGTGCGCAGCAAGGGCGGCATGCCCTGCATCGCGCGCCGGGGATCGGGTTTTTTCCGCCGCAGCTTCTGCGCAAAGCGGAACACGTTCGGGGCCTTCACCCGCGGCAACCAGCGTTTGGGGGCCAGATGCGCGTCTTTCAGCATGGCGAAGGCGTCAAGATGGCTGTCCGCCTCGGTGCCCTGAAAGGACGAGCAACCAAACAGCATCTCGACCCCCTCGCGGTCGACATAGGCCGTCATCGCCCCCCAGGCCACGCGCAGGATGTCGGGGTCGTGCCAGTCGGGATGGATGCAGAACCGGCCCATCTCGACCATCCGGCCAGGATAGGCGGCAAGGGCCGCAAGGTCATAGAACTGGGCCGAATAGCTCTGGCTGATCTCGCAGCCATCGGTCAGCGGCAGCAGGCGGAAACAGGCCACCAGCGTGCCCGTCCGCGCCTCGTCCACCAGCACATGGGTGCAGACCGGGTCGAAGGCATCGCTATCAAGGCCAGACGCTTCGGCACCCGGCTGTCCCGTGCGAAACGCAAGATAGCGCAGCGCCTGCGCTGCCTGAACATCGCACAGGCCGTCTGCGATTCGCGCCCGGTATCGTCCCTTCAGCAGCGACAGCACCTGCGTTTCCTTCCTTGCCAAGGCCAACCCCCGCGCGACCAGATATGTCCCCCCCAAGCCTGCCACGCAAGCCACCACAGCATCCGCAACCCATCGACGATGCCCGGGCGTCAGCACCGCAAGGGCACGGTCAGCGTCGGCGCAGCAAGGCGGTCGCGCAATCCTGGCCGCCAGGCCATGACCTTGCCGCCGTTCGAATGAAATGTGCGCGCCAGGTCAGATTGGGAAACACGCACTTCGACGGGGTGCATCGGCTGCGGTCCTCAGGGACTTGTCGTTTCCTGCACTACTTCGCCTTGCTTGCCGCCACGATTTCATCGGCGGCATCACCACCGCACTTGGTGGCCATGGATCCGATCAGTCGCTGCAGATTCTTCTGCAGGTTCTTTGCCTCGACCCCCTTGAGGCTGCCCTTGGTGGAAAGGCTTGCCTTGACCGATTTCCTCGCGTCAGTCACAAGCACCGACATCGCGCCCGAAAGCATGCCTTTCGCTTCGTCGAAGTCGATGGGTTCGATTGCGGGCGTCAGAATGAAGCCCTCCTTCGGCTTGGACGATACGATTTCGACCGCACGACCAAGGGCCTTTTTCATGGCATCGGCCGCCCAACCGGGCACCTCTTTGCAGGCCTTGTCATCCCAGACCCTTTTCATCGTGACATCTGCCAGCATGACCTGCGGTTTTGCTTCCTTGTCAGCCATCACAACCTCTTGGACGCCGGGCGTTGTCAGGCCAAAGGGGCGGACCTGTCACACAGGATGATTCCCCAAAGCCTGCTTCAAGGAAAGCCCCTTGTTGCACGGCGATTGACTGACGCGGCGGGCTTGGATTGGGACCGGGGCCGCCCTAGATACGGCATGTAACCTTGCGCCTCAGTGGGGCGAAAGGAACGGCACATGGACCGGAGGATGTCAGATGGACGGACAGCATGGCGGCAATCAGGGCGACAAGGTCACGCGGACCGACGCCGAATGGCGTGCGCAACTGTCGGACCTTGCCTACCGCGTGACGCGCGAACATGGCACCGAACGCGCATTCACGCATGACGCCTTCCCCAAGGCGAAGGGCACGTTTCATTGCGTCTGCTGTGGCGCGCCCCTGTTCGACCAGGCGCATAAGTTCGACAGCGGCACCGGCTGGCCGTCGTTCTGGGCCCCGGTAACGGGCGCACCTGTCGCGACGAAAGAGGACAACGGCTGGTTCATGAAACGGACCGAGGTCCACTGCGACCGCTGCGAGGCGCATCTTGGCCATGTGTTTCCCGATGGCCCGAAACCCACCGGCCAGCGCTATTGCATCAATGGCGTGGCCCTGACCTTCGCGCCCGACGCAGGCTGATACGGCCTGAACTGGGGGGCGGCTGGCCTCAGCCGCCCTCTTGCCGCAGGAAGTCACCGGCGCGGAAGCGGCCAAAGTTGCTCAGGATCTGGCGGATAAGGTTCGCGCCCTTGATGTTCGTGTCGGTCACCCGGCGTGACAGGGTGACAACACGGCCATCCTCAAGTCCGAACCGTTCGATGTTAGTGACAGTGCCACCCTCGTCAAAGCTGATGGCCACAAGCTGTCGTTCAACCTCTTGGGCCGCGCGGGGGCCGAACTGGCGATAACGGCTTTGCACATAGTACCAGCCGTCATCATTCAGAAGGCCCGCCGCCGATGGCCGGCCAACGGCCACCTCGACGGTGTCGCGGGTATCTTCGCCCACTGTCAGCATCGCAAGCTCGTCCTCGGCGGGCACATAGCCGTGGTTGCGATAGATGGCCGAGCATGACACCGCAAAGGTCAGCACCAGCGGCAACAGAACCCGCCACCCCTTGATCGCCTTCGCCTGCCCTGCCATCGCGCCCTCTTGTCTTGGGTCGGGCCAACCCCTATGGCGATGCCTCACGGTCGCCAACCCTTGGCAAAGGGCTTACGACAGGATGCGCGGCTGTTCAAGAAAGTTGCGACGGCCCCCGGCTGTGCCATCAACCGGGGAATAGCCCACCCCCATGCAAGAGCGCAACAATGCCCGACACACCCGCCCGCGCATCACCCCCTGTACAGTCGCCGCTTAGCCATCCCCTGATCGTGCGGCAATTGCCCAGCCGCAAGGCGACGCGGTTCGATCTGACCCCGGACGCCGACATGCGCGCAGCCCTTGGCGCGCATGCGGGCCTTGTCGCCCTGCCGTTCCTGCGCTTCAAGGGCGAGATACAGCCCAAGGGCCGTCACGACCTGTTCCTGACCGCGACACTTGAGGCGGTGGTGGTGCAGCCCTGTTCCGTCACCCTTGTCCCGGTCACAACCCGGATCAGCGAACCCGTCGAGCGGCGCTACCTCGCGGATTTTGAGGAAGCCGCAGGCGAAGAGCTGGAACTGGACGGCAACGATACCGACGAACCCCTGCCAGAGGTGATCGACGCAGGGCAGGTCGCGACCGAGGCGCTGATCCTGGCGCTGCCGCTTTATCCCCGGGCGGATGGGGCAAGTCTGGGCGAAGCCGTCTTTGCCCCGCCGGGGGTCACGCCCATCGCCGATGCCGACCTGCGCCCCTTTGCCGGTCTTGCGTCGTTGCGCGCGACACTGACACCAAAGCCCGATACAGGCGACGACACCTGAGGGCGCGCGGGCCAGATACCCCCTTGCGCCGCGCCAGAAAGACAGTATGTTCCGCGCCTCGCAAACGATCCTTCCGGGGTCTGCCCAGTGCTGGGGCCACAGGTCGGTTTGTTCAGGAATATCAGGGCCATAAGCCCATAGTTACCAAAGGTTAGACATGGCCGTCCCGCAGAACCGCACCACCAAATCCCGTCGCAACATGCGCCGCGCGCATGACGCGCTGGTCGCCTCGAATCCCGCCGCCTGCGGCAATTGTGGCGAGCTGAAGCGTCCGCATCATGTCTGCCCGTCCTGCGGGCACTACGATTCGCGCGAAGTTGTGGCATCCGCCCGCGAAGTTGATCTTGACGAGGACGCGGCGTAAGCCGCCGCCCTTCACAAGCCCCCCGGCATGACCGCATCCGGCGCCACGCCTGAACAGGGCTCAGCCACAGGGGTCGCGCCGGCAAGAATCGTGATTTCGGTCGATGCCATGGGCGGCGACCAGGGGCCTGCGGCGGTTGTCGCGGGCCTTGTAATTTCGGCCGAAAAGAACACCGAGATCGCGTTCCTGTTGCACGGCGACGAGGTGATCCTGCGCCCGCTTGTGGCCCGCCGCGCCAGCCTGCAGGGCCGCTGCGAAATCCGCCACGCGCCCCGCACTGTGACGATGAACGACAAGCCCAGCCAGGTGATGCGCCACGGTGAGGGCACCTCGATGTGGTCCTGCATCGAAAGCGTCAAGCAGGGTGAGGCGACGGTAGCCGTCAGTTGCGGCAACACCGGTGCCCTGATGGCGGTGTCAATGATCCGCCTGCGCCGCCTGCCGGGTGTCAACCGCCCGGCCATCGCCTGCCTCTGGCCATCGCGCAATCCCGGCGGATTCAACCTGATGCTGGACGTGGGTGCCGGCATAGAGGCCGACGCCGAGGATCTGTTGCAGTTCGCCACGATGGGCGCATCCTATGCGCGCAACGGCCTCGGGGTGGAAACGCCGCGCGTGGGCCTGCTGAACGTCGGCACCGAGGAACACAAGGGCCGCGCCGAACTGAAACTGGCGCATGACCAGATGGCAGCGGCGGCAGAGGCCGGGGCCTACACCTTTGTGGGGTTTGTCGAGGGCGGCGATCTGCCATCCGACCGGGTGGATGTGATCGTGACCGACGGTTTCACCGGCAACATCGCGCTGAAAACCGGCGAAGGCACCGCCAAACTGATCGCCGATTTCCTGCGAGAGGCGTTCAATGCGGGCTGGCTGTCGCGGTTTGCGGCCCTTCTGGCGCTCAACTCGCTGAAACGGCTGCAAAAACGGATCGACCCCCGGCGGGTGAATGGCGGCGTGTTCCTGGGGCTGAACGGCACGGTGGTGAAATCGCACGGCTCGGCGGATGCCACGGGTGTGTCGTCGGCGATCAAGCTGGCGTTTGAGCTGTCCAAGTCGCGGTTTCTGGAACGGCTGGCCGCGCGGGTTGCATCGACGGGGCGCGCAGGGCAGGATGCACCGCGCGAGGACGCGGGGGGCACCAAGCCGGAATGACGCTGCGCGCCGTGGTCAAGGGCGTCGGGCACTATCTGCCCGACAGGGTCGTCCCGAATGCCGAGCTTGAGGCACGGGTGCAGACCACCGATGAATGGATACGAACACGGTCGGGAATTGAGCGTCGGCACTTTGCCGCCGACGGCCAGACGACCTCCGACCTCGGCGCACGCGCCGCCCGCGCAGCGATGGCCGATGCGGGGATCGGCCCCGACGATCTGGACGCGATCATCGTGGCCACCTCGACCCCCGATCTGACCTTTCCGTCAACCGCCACCATGGTGCAGGCCGCCATCGGCATGCACCGGGGGTTTGCCTATGACATTCAGGCGGTCTGTGCGGGCTTTGTCTTTGCGCTTGCCAATGCCGATGCCCTGATCCGGGGCGGCATCGCGCGGCGGGTGATGGTGATCGGGGCCGAGACATTCTCGCGTCTGATGGACTGGGACGACCGCACCACCTGTGTGCTGTTCGGCGACGGTGCGGGGGCTCTGATACTGGAGGCGGCCGAATCCGATGGCACCAGTGCCGACCGGGGCATCCTGTCGGTCGACCTCAACAGCGACGGGCGGCACCGCGACCTTCTCTATGTCGACGGCGGCACCTCGACCGGCACCACCGGTCATCTGCGCATGCAGGGCCGCGAGGTGTTCCGCCATGCCGTCGAAAAGCTGGCCGAAACCGCCCATGCAGCGCTTGGCAAGGCGGGTCTGACCAGCGACGACGTGGACTGGATCGTGCCGCATCAGGCCAACATCCGCATCATCGAGGGCACCGCCAAACGCATGGGCGTGCCGATGGACCGCGTCGTGGTAACGGTGCAGGACCACGGCAACACCTCTGCCGCGTCGATCCCGCTGGCGCTTTCGGTGGGCCGTGCGCGCGGCCAGATCAAACCCGGCGACCTGATCGTGACCGAGGCCATCGGCGGCGGTCTGGCCTGGGGCGCGGTCGTCTTGCGCTGGTGATCGGCGGTTTTGTGTCGGTTTGAAGAACATCCGCCAAGTGTCTGATATTGACTCGCTAATCCCGAACGTCCATCTTTCGGTGAAAATCCGGGGGATGACATGGGCGACACGACTTTGACTCGCATGGATCTGAGCGAGGCGGTGTTCCGCGAAGTGGGACTGTCGCGCAACGAATCCGCGCAACTGGTGGAAAGCGTTTTGAAGCATATGTCGGACGCGCTGGCCACCGGCGACACCGTCAAGATCTCGTCCTTCGGCACCTTTTCGATCCGCGACAAGTCGGCCCGGGTGGGCCGCAACCCAAAGACCGGCGACGAAGTGCCGATCTCGCCCCGCCGCGTGCTGACCTTCCGGCCCTCGCACCTGATGAAGGATCGCGTTGCGGCCGGCGGCAAGGGCTGAGAGCGGCGGCGCGGCACGTGGACAAATCGCCCGACGCCTTCCGTACCATCAGCGAAGTGGCCGAGCACCTTGACACGCCGGCCCATGTGCTGCGGTTCTGGGAAAGCAGGTTTCCGCAGATCAGACCGGTCAAGCGGGCCGGCGGACGGCGGTACTACCGGCCGTCGGATGTGGCATTGCTGTCAGGCATCCGCAGGCTCTTGCACGACGAGGGGCTGACGATCCGGGGCGTGCAGAAAATCCTGCGCGAACAGGGCGTGCGCCATGTCGCGGGCCTGACCGACGAAGAGCTTGCGGCGGATGAGGCGATGCCCGCCACCCCCGCGCCCAAGCCCGTGCGCAAACCGGCACCCATCGTGCCAAGCGCGCCGATCCCCTTTCCAACCGCCGCCGCCCCGCCGCCCGCCGCCCCGCCACCCGCAGCGCCCCCGCCCGCAGCGCCCCCGCCCGCAGCAGCGGCGCCCGCCGCACAGCTTGCCTTCTTCACCGACGAACCCGCCACCCCGGCAGAGGACGACACGCCCGACATCACCACCCGACTGCGCGCCCTGCCCCGTGGCGCGCTGTCCGCCCGCCGCGATGCGATAGCGCCCCTTGCCGACCGTCTGCGCGCCCTTGCGGGCACCCTCGCCGCCGGCACCGCCGACCCCCGGGCCTGAGCGCCGCGAATGGCCTGCACCATCTTGCAGCGGCATCGTTTTCTGGCTTGCCCCCGCGCCGAAACCCGGTATGTACGCCCCTGTTCGGGCCGTAGCGCAGCCTGGTTAGCGCGTCCGTCTGGGGGGCGGGAGGTCGAGAGTTCGAATCTCTCCGGCCCGACCAATACCGAAACCGCCCGCCTTGATCCGGCTTATCCCGGGGCAAGCGCGGGCGGTTCCGCTTGAAGGGGGCCGCGATGACCACAAACGGTGTGCTGCCCGACACCGCCCTTCGCCGCCTGATCGCCGACGGTGCCATTGCCGCCGACCCCGCCGTAACCCCGGCACAGGTACAGCCGGCCAGCCTTGATCTGCGCCTTGGCACCACCGCCTACCGTTCCCGCGCGTCGTTCCTGCCCGGGGCGGGGAGGGCCGTGGCCGACCGGCTTGCGACGTTCGAGATGCACCGGATGGACCTGACCGGCGGCGCGGTGCTGGAAAAGGGTTGCGTCTATGTGATTCCGTTGATGGAGCATCTGGCGCTGCCCGCAGGGCTGTCGGGCGTGGCCAACGCCAAATCCTCGACCGGCCGGCTGGACCTTCTGACCCGCACGATCACCGATGGCGGCACCGAATTCGACCGCATTCCCGACGGCTATGCCGGTCCGTTGTGGGCCGAGGTCTGCCCGCGTTCGTTCTCGGTCCTTGTCCGCCCCGGCATGCGGCTTAACCAGCTGCGATTGCGGCGGGGCGAGGCGGTGCTGGATGATACGGGCCTTGCCGCGTTGCATGCCCGGGTGCCGCTGGTCAACGGCACGGCGGTGATCGCCCAGGGGCTGGGGTTCTCGGTCGACCTCGAACCCGCGACCGGCGATCTGGTGGGCTACCGCGCGAAACCCCACGCAGGCGTGATCGACCTTGACCGCATCGCCCATTACCCCGCCCGCGATTTCTGGGAGGAACTGCACACCTCCGAGGGCCGGGTGATCCTCGACCCCGGCGCCTTCTACATCCTAGTCAGCCGCGAGGCCGTCACGATCCCCCCCGACCATGCCGCCGAAATGGCCCCTTATCTCGCGATGGTCGGCGAGTTCCGGGTGCATTACGCTGGTTTCTTCGACCCCGGGTTCGGCTGGGCCGCCGCCGGCGGGACGGGGTCGCGCGGCGTGCTGGAGGTGCGCTGCCACGAGGCCCCCTTTGCGCTGGAACACGGGCAGGTGGTGGGGCGGCTGGTGTATGAGCGGATGGCAGAAATCCCCGCGGTGCTGTACGGCGCAGGCATCGCGTCGAACTATCAGGGTCAGGGCCTCAAGCTGGCCAAGCACTTCTGCCCCTGATACCTCAACATCCCGCCACAACACCCTGCACTGAAACACTTATCGTCAAATGTCGTTTCACCTTTGAACAAGTACTCCACGGGGGTCCGGGGGTGTGAAACCCCCGTGGCGCAACGGCCCCGCACGAAACGCGGGCATCCCGTCTCGCCAGCAGCCCCGCTCAGCGGCGGCGCGAGAACCGGCGCAGGGTCTTGACGCCACGAATGGCCTGGCGCGCCCCGCGCGCGCGGCTGCGGCCGAAAAGGCCTGCAATTGCTGCAAGTATGCCTGCCATCACGGTCCGGCGGAACAACAACGACAGGATGCGGGACATGGGTCAGGGGTCCTCTTCGAACAGCGCGATCTGGGTGGTTTCTGCCTCGTCATCGTAGGGCACCTCGCTCACCCCCGGCAAGGGCCGGTTGTCCAGCAAGCCCGCCGCACGCAGGTCCTTCAGACCCGGCAGGTCGCGGGCACTTTCCAGACCGAAGTGGTCAAGGAACCCTTCCGTCACAACAAAGGTCACCGGCCGGCCCGGTGTCATCCGCCGCCGCCCGAACCGCACCCACTCCAGTTCCAGCAACTGATCCACCGTGCCCCTGCTGACCGCCACGCCGCGTATCTCTTCGATCTCGGTCCGCGTCACCGGCTGGTGATAGGCGATGATCGCCAGCGTCTCGATAGCGGCCCGGCTGAGCTTGCGGGTTTCCTGCACCTCGCGCGCCATCAGGTGGCCAAGGTCGGGGGCGGTGCGGAATGCCCAGGCCTCGCCCACCCGGCCCAGCATCACCCCCCGGCCCTGATAGCGGCGCTGCAGCGCCACAAGCGCCTCGGCAGGATCGGCACCATGCGGCAGGCGCGCCGCAAGATCGGCCTGCATCACCGGGGTGGATGACGCAAACAGGATCGCCTCGACCATCCGTTCCAGTTCGGCCAAGGGCGGCACGGCGAAAAGTCCGGGTTCGGCTGCATCGTTCATTCGGGCGACCGGGCGCGCAGGTGGATGGGGGCAAAGGTTGCCGATTGTCGCAGGTCCACCTGTCCGCGTTTGGCCAGTTCCAGCACAGCGGCGAAATGCGCGGCTGTGGCCGACCGGCGGCGCATCGGATGGGTGCCCCAGCCTTCGGGCAGAAAGCTGGCAAGATCAGTCCATTGGCCGACATGCCCGATCAGCCCGCGCATCCGGTCAAGCGCCTGTTCCATGGTATAGATGTTGTCGCGGTCCATGACATAGGGGCGAAACTCGTCCTTGGTGCGGATCCGGGCATAGGCGCGCATCAGGTCCAGCAGGGTCGCCGTATAGGTCACGTGCCGTCTTGCCGTCAGGGTTTCGGGCTGGCCGCGCGCGAACACGTCGCGGCCCAACTGGTCGCGCGCCATCAGCCGCGCGGACGCCTCGCGCATCGCCTCAAGGCGGGCAAGCTGGAACGCCAGGTGTGCTGCAAGATCGGCGGCAGAGGGGCCTTCCTCGGCGGGGTCGGGCGGCAGAAGAAGGCGCGACTTGAGGTAGGCCAACCAGGCCGCCATCACCAGATAATCCGCCGCCAGTTCCAGCCGCACACTTTGCGCCCGCGCAACAAACGCCAGGTACTGGTCTGCCAGATGCACGATGGAGATGCGCCGCAAGTCCACCTTCTGCGTGCGTGACAGCATCAACAACAGGTCCAGCGGCCCCTCGAACCCGTCCACATCGACAATCAGCGCCTCGGACGCCTGCCGTTCGGCAGGGGTTGTCGTGGCCGCATCGTCCCAGTCATCCGGCATGCACCGCCCCGTTCAAGCGACCCCGTTCAAGAGGCTGCGAAGTTCGGCCTCCAGCGCCATGATGTCAACCGCCTCGGGCGTGCGCCGGGCGTCCAGCGCCCGCGCGGCGCGCATCATCGCGGCGGGGGTCATGGTGCCCGATGCCGCCACCACCGCCTCGGCATCCGGCATTTCGGCCTTGCAGTAAAGCGCCAAATCACAGCCCGCCTGCAACGACCGCGAGGCCCGTTCGGCAAGACTTCCCGCCAGCGCCTGCATCGACAGGTCATCGGTCATCAACAGCCCGTCAAAGCCGATCTTCTGGCGGATATGCGCGATGGTCGGCGCCGACTGGGTGGCGGGCAGATTGTCCAGCGCGCGGTAGACGACATGGCTGGTCATCCCCAACGGCAGATCGGCCATCGCGGTGAACGGGGCGAAATCGGTGGCCGCAAGGTCATCCAGCGGCACATCCGTCACCGGCAGGTCGAAATGGCTATCCGACACACCGCGCCCGTGCCCCGGCATATGCTTGACCACCGGCAGCACACCGCCCTCCAGATGCCCCATCGCCGCCGCACGCCCAAGGCTGGCCACCGTTGCGGGGTCATCCGCCAAACAGCGGTTGCGCAAGAAGGGATGCGTGTCGTCCCGCGCGACATCCAGACAGGGGGAAAAGTTGCCGTCCATCCCCACGCCGCGTAACTCGTGCGCGATAAGGCGGTAGCGCAGCCACAGCGCGCGCGCGGCCCGGTCGCCCGCCTGTGCGACAAAATCAAGGGGCGGCGTCCATTCGCGCCAGTGGGGCTTGCGCAGCCGCTGCACCCGGCCCCCCTCCTGATCGGTGAAGATCGGTGCATTCCGGCCGACGGCGGCGCGCAGATCGGCCGTCAGGCGGCGCAGTTGGGTGGGGTCTTCGACGTTGCGCGCAAAAAGAACGAACCCCCAGGGGTCAGCGGCGCGAAAGAATGCGGCCTCCTCCGCCAGCAGAGCAGTCCCGGCGCAGCCAAGGATCACCGCGCCATGCGCCGTGGTCATCTCTGGCTGACCGGGATGCAGGCGGCCTGCGCCGACAGGAACGCGCTGCAGAACCGGCGCGCGTCGCTGTCGCTGTCAAACCCCTGCGCGCGCAGGCGGTAGAACGTCCGCCCCCCCGATTGCGCGGCCTCGACCACGCGGGCCTTGCCCTGCATCAGATCGCCAAAACGGGCATAAAGCTTGTCCCATTCCGCGCGGGCGGCATCAGTGGTGTCAAACGCCCCAAGCTGGACCAGCCGCGTGCCGGCGGTCAGCGTCGCGGGGTCGATTTCGGCTACGGGGGCGGAAGCGGGGGTCGGTTGGGTACCATCAGGGGCAAGCGCGGCCCCCGTCACCGGATCGGGCGCGCCGCCCAGATGCGCGGGGCGCGGCATCGGGCGGATCACCCCCGCCAGCATCACGCCGGGCAAGGTTTGCGGCAACCCGGTCGATTGCAGGGCATCCAGCGATCCTGACAGGGGGGTCACATCACCCGAGGCGTCCAGTTGCAGAAGGTCTTCTGCCGTCGCCTCGGCGATGGCGGCGGCAATCGCATCGTCCTGGGCCGGGGTGGCCTCGGGGTCAATCGCGGCGATCATCAGGCCGGGGGCCCCATCGGTCCGGGCCGACACCGGTGCGGTCGGCGTGGCAAAGCTGCCGGCCGTATCCTCAAGCGTCAGGTCGATGGGGCGCGGCGCCAGCACCAGCCGGTCGGCCGGATCACCCGCCACGCCGTCCGCCGCCACCGCGTTCACCGACAGCCCCTGATGTTCCGACACCGTGCCGCCCGGTTCAGCCGGGGCCACCCGCATCGGCCCTGCCATGGCGCGCACCACCGGGATGCCCGCGATATCGCGCACCGCCAGCTTGTAGCCCCAGACGCAGAACCCCAGCACCAGCGCCACCGACAGCACGGCGCCGCCCATGTAAAAGATGCGCTCAACCCGGCCCGGAGCCTGTGACGGCCCGTCATATTCCATAATCGCCATGCTCTGCCTCATCGGCAGGGGTACATAGCCCCTGCCCTGTCTTGCCGTTGCTGCCTCAACCCGTCCAGGCCCGCTGATCTTGATGTCAGCGCATTTCCTCAACCGGCGTTACACCAAGAATAGCAAGGCCCGCGCAAATCACAACGCCCGTCGCGCGGGCAAGGGCGATTTTTGCCGCCGTTGTGGCCGGATCACCCTCTTGCACAAAGCGCAGGGTCGGCTCGTCGTTGCCACGGTTCCACAGGCTGTGCAGATCAGAGGCCAGTTCATACAGATAGAACGCCACGCGGTGCGGCTCATTCCCCCGCGCGGCGATCTCGACCAGACGCGGCCATTCGGCCAGCTTCTTCATCAGGGCGATCTCGGCGGGGTGGGACAGTTGTGACAGGTCGGGAGCCGGCAGGGCCATTTCCGCCACCTTGCGCAACACCGAGTTCACCCGCGCATTGGCATATTGCACATAGAATACCGGGTTGTCCTTGGACTGCTCCAGCACCTTGGCAAAGTCGAAATCCAGCGCCACGTCATTCTTGCGCGTCAGCATGATGAACCGCGTCACATCCACGCCCGCCTGTTCGACGACATCGCGCAGCGTCACGAACGTGCCCGCGCGTTTCGACATCTTGAACGGCTCGCCGTTCTTGTACAGCTTGACCAACTGGATCAGCTTGACATCCAGCGGCACCCGCCCCCCGGACAGGGCATGCACCGCCGCCTTCATCCGTTTGACATAACCGCCATGATCGGCCCCCAGAATGTCGATCAGCAAATCGAACCCGCGCGCGATCTTGTCGTGGTGATAGGCGATGTCGGGCGCGAAATAGGTCCAGGCCCCGTCCGATTTCTGCACCGGACGGTCCACGTCATCGCCATGCGCCGTGCTGCGGAACAGGGTCTGCTGGCGCGGCTCCCAATCATCGGGCGTCTTGCCCTTGGGGGGTTCCAGCGTGCCCTCATAGATCAGGTCCATACCACGCAGCGTCTCTATGGCTGCCTCGATCCGGCCGGTGCCGTAGATGGCCTTTTCCGAAGAATAGACATCCATGCTGACGCCCAACAGCGCCAGATCATCGCGGATCATCGCCATCATCCGCTCGGTGGCAAAGGCGCGCACGTCAGCCAGCCAGTATTGCTCGCCCTTGTCCAGCAGGGTGTCGCCATAGGTGTCCTTCAGCGCCTCGCCCACCGGGATAAGGTAGTCGCCGGGATAAAGCCCCTCGCGGATTTCCGGCGACAGGCCATGCGCCTCGCGGTAACGCTCATAGGCCGACCGGGCCAGCACATCGACCTGCGCGCCGCCGTCGTTGATGTAGTATTCGCGCGTGACCTCCCAACCCGCAAAGGCCAGCAGGCGCGACAGCGCATCACCGACCACTGCCCCCCGCACATGACCCACATGCATCGGGCCGGTGGGGTTGGCGCTGACAAACTCGACGTTCACGCGCGCGCCCTTGCCGATTGCCGACCGGCCATAATCGGCACCCTGTTCAAGAATGGCCCAGACCAGCCCCTGCCACACCGCAGGCCGCAGCGTCAGGTTCAGGAACCCCGGCCCCGCGACGTCCGCAGACGCCACACGCGGATCGGCCATGAGCCCCGCCGCCAGCCCTTCGGCAATCTGCCGGGGCGGCAGGCCCGCAGGCTTGGCCAGCACCATCGCGGCATTCGTCGCCATGTCGCCGTGTGCGGCATCACGCGGCGGCTCGACCGAGATCGCACCCGTATCCAGCCCCTGCGGCAACGCGCCCGCCGCCACCATGGCCGCAACCTCGGCCAGCACAAGATCGCGCATTTCCGCGAAAAGGTTCATCGTCGTCATCCTGTCACTTTATAGCGGGCTTGCCAGAGGCCGGATGCCGGGTCAATGCCGCACCCGGGAAAGGGGGGGTTCCGCCCCCCGCCTTCGGCTCCCCCTGAGAGTATTTTTGCAAAGAAGAAGCCCCGGCCCTTTCATCTTTGCACAAGTATCCTCGGGGGGTGCGGGGGGCAGACAGCCCCCCGCTCCAGCCGGTTCAGCCGCGCGACAGGCGGGCGTTGCGCGCATCGCGCAGGGCCGCGAAATCCTCGCCCGCATGATAGGACGACCGGGTAAGCGGCGTGGCTGAAACCATCAGGAACCCCTTGCCCCGCGCGGCCGCCTCATACCCTTCGAATTCCTCGGGTGTCACGAACCGGTCAACCCGGTGGTGTTTGGGGGTGGGCTGCAGGTACTGGCCGATGGTGATGAAATCGACATCCGCCGCGCGCATGTCGTCCATCACCTGCCCCACCGACTGTCGGTCCTCGCCCAGCCCCACCATGATGCCCGATTTGGTGAACATCGCGGGGTCCAGTTCCTTGACCCGCTGCAACAGGCGCAGGGAGTGGAAATAGCGGGCACCGGGGCGCACCTCGGGGTAAAGGCCGGGCACGGTTTCAAGGTTGTGGTTGAACACGTCGGGGCGCGCTTCGACCACGGTTTCAAGCGCTTGCGCGTCGCACTTCAGAAAATCGGGCACCAGCACCTCGATGGTGGTGCCCGGCGCGCGGTGGCGGATGGCGCGGATGGTCTGGGCGAAATGCTCGGCCCCACCATCGGCAAGGTCGTCGCGGTCAACCGATGTCACCACCACATGGTTGAGCCCCAATTGCGCCACCGCATGGGCCACGCGGCCCGGCTCGAACGCGTCCAGCGTCTGCGGCTTGCCCGTCGCCACGTTGCAGAACGTACAGCCGCGCGTGCAGATCTGGCCCATGATCATCATCGTGGCGTGGCCTTGGCTCCAGCATTCGCCGACGTTGGGACAGCCCGCCTCTTCGCAGACCGTTACCAGTTTTTGCGACCGGATGATGTCGCGGGTGGCCTTGTAGCCTTCGGATGTCGGGGCCTTGACCCTGATCCAGGCCGGCTTTTTCGGCTGCGGCTGATCGGCGCGGTGCGCTTTTTCGGGGTGGCGGCCTTCGGGCAATGTGAGATCGCGCACGGGAATTTTCCCCCTGTCAGGACGACATAGTCATGACATAAGCTGGAACCGGCCCCAAGGCAACGACCGGGGGGCCGGGACATATCGCATCACGGGCACGCAATGACGGGTCCGGTCAGGAGGGACGATGACGAAAAAACTGGTGGCCGAGTTTCTGGGGACGCTGATCCTTGTACTGTTCGGTTGTGGTGCAGCGGTGCTGATGGGGGCGCAGATCGGGATGCTGGGCATCTCGTTCGCATTTGGTCTGGCGATTGTGGCGGCAGCCTACGGACTTGGCGCGATTTCGGGGGCGCATCTGAACCCGGCGGTCAGTCTGGGGGTCATGCTGGCCGGGCGGATGAGTGCAGGCGATTTCATCGGCTATGCCGTGGCCCAGGTGGCGGGTGCCATTGCCGGCGCAGGTATCTTGTTGCTGATAGCCAGCGGCAAGGCGGATTATGTGTTGGCCACCAATGGGCTGGGACAAAACGGGTTCGGTCCGGGATACTTGGGTGAATACGCGCTGATGTCGGCGCTGGTGTTCGAGTTCGTGATGACCTTCCTGTTCGTCACGGTCATCCTTGGTGCCACTGCAAGCGGCGCTCCGGGTGCCATGGCGGGCCTTGCCATCGGTCTGACGCTGGCCGCGATTCACCTTGTCGGCATCAACGTGACGGGCGTGTCGGTGAACCCTGCGCGGTCGATCGGGCCTGCGCTGTTCGTGGGCGGCAAGGCATTGGCCGACCTGTGGGTGTTCATCGCGGCGCCGCTGGCCGGGGGCGCGCTCGCGGGCATCCTGCATGCCGCAGGGATCACCCGGGCAGATTGACGCAGAAGGCTCGTTGGTCGGCGTCGGCATGATGACGCCTCTTCTAGAATCGGTCTAAATCAGAGAAAGCCGTAAGGCGGGGCGCAACCGTTGTTTCAGGGGTTGCGCCCCGCCGCAGCAATCAGGCCGGAGGTTGGCACATGGACGGGAATGACGCAGGGGGCAAATGCCCGGTGATGCACGGCGCGGCACGGCCCGCGACGCGTTTCAGCGGACGGGCAAACCGTAACTGGTGGCCGAACCAGCTGAACCTGTCGATCCTGCACCAGAACGGCCCCGCGCAAAACCCGATGGGGCCGGACTTTGACTATTCCCGGGCCTTCAAATCCCTCGATTACAGCGCGTTGAAGGCTGATATTGCTGCCCTGATGACCGACAGCCAGGACTGGTGGCCCGCTGACTATGGCAACTACGGCGGGCTGATGGTGCGGATGGCGTGGCATTCGGCCGGAACCTACCGCACGGCGGACGGCCGGGGTGGTGCGGGGTCGGGCACGCAGCGCTTTGCGCCGCTGAATTCATGGCCCGACAACGGCAACCTCGACAAGGCCCGCCGCCTGCTGTGGCCGGTCAAGCAGAAATACGGCAATGCGATTTCCTGGGCCGACCTGATGATCCTTGCGGGCAACGTCGGCATGGAAACGATGGGTTTCAAGACCTTCGGCTTTGGCGGAGGGCGGGCCGATGTCTGGGCCCCGGAAGAGGATATCTGGTGGGGCAAGGAAGAAACCTGGCTGGGCGATGTGCGCTATTCAGGTGACCGCGTGCTCGAAAACCCGCTGGCCGCCGTGCAGATGGGGCTGATCTATGTCAATCCCGAAGGTCCGAACGGCAATCCCGATCCTGCCGCAAGTGCCCGCGATATCCGCGAGACCTTTGCTCGTATGGCGATGAATGACGAAGAGACGGTCGCGCTGACCGCAGGCGGCCACACCTTTGGCAAGACCCACGGTGCGGGACCCGCCAGCCACGTCGGCCCCGACCCCGAGGCCGCCCCGATTGAGGCGGGCGGGCTTGGCTGGTTGTCCTCCTACGGTTCCGGCAAGGGACGTGATGCGATCACCAGCGGGATCGAGGGGGCCTGGACGCCAAACCCCACCACCTGGGACAGCGCCTATTTCGACGTGCTGTTCGGGTACGAGTGGGAGTTGGTCAAAAGCCCCGCCGGTGCCAACCAGTGGACGCCGATAAACTTGCGGCCCGAAGACCACGCCCCCGACCCCGAGACGGGCGAGCGGACGCACCGCATCATCATGACGACCGCCGACATGGCAATGAGGGTCGATCCGGCCTATGCCGCAATCTCGCGCAGGTACCATTCCAACCCTGATGAATTCGCCGATGCCTTCGGGCGGGCCTGGTTCAAGCTGACCCACCGCGACATGGGGCCCAAGGTGCTGTACCTTGGCCCCGAGGTGCCAGCGGAAGACCTGATCTGGCAGGACCCCCTGCCCTTGGCCGACCATGCGCCGATCAATGACAGCGACATCGCGGCGCTGAAATCACAGATCCTTGCGGCGGGGATTGCGTCAGCCGACCTGATCTTTACCGCCTGGGCGTCAGCTTCGTCCTTCCGTGGATCGGACAAGCGGGGCGGCGCCAACGGTGCCCGCATCGCACTTGCGCCGCAAAAGGACTGGGCGGTGAACGAGCCTGCCCGCACCGGGCCGGTGATCGCGGCGCTCACGGGTATCCGCAATGCGTTCAACGCGACGGCCACGAGGGGCTGCCGCGTATCGCTGGCCGACCTGATCGTGCTGGCGGGCACCGCTGCGGTCGAACAGGCCGCTGTCGCCGCCGGTCACCCTGTCGCCGTGCGGTTCACGCCGGGGCGCACGGATGCGCGTCAGGATCAGACCGATGTCGCCTCGTTTGACGTGATGGAGCCCGAGGCCGATGGTTTCCGCAACTGGCAGCGGACCGAGTTCCGCACCAGCGCCGAGGAAATGCTGGTCGACAAGGCCCAGCTTCTGACGCTGTCTGCGCCAGAGATGACGGTGCTTGTGGGCGGCCTGCGGGTGCTGGGCGCGAACCACGGCGGCAATGCGCAGGGCGTATTCACGCGCCGTCCGGGCGCGCTGACCCCGGATTTCTTTACCGAAGTGCTGTCAATGGACACCGTCTGGACCGCGACCGACGACAGCGCCGGTGCCTTCCAGGGTCGCGACCGGCGGAGCGGTGCGGAGAAATCCACCGCCAGCCGCGTGGACCTTGTGTTCGGGTCCAACTCGCAACTGCGGGCACTGGCCGAGGTCTATGCCCAGACCGACAACGCAGGCCGCTTCGTGCGCGACTTTGCTGCGGCCTGGGCCAAGGTCATGGAGCTTGACCGGTTCGATCTGCACTGAGGCCCGGCGACAACGGGCCGCTCACCCGATGAGCGGCCCGCTGCGGCCATAGGTTTCATCATAGTGCCGCCGCAGCCGGATCAGGGCGATGCGCAGCACGATCTTGCCCGACCGCGCGGCCCAGCCCATGCGCTTCTCGGCAACCTCCAACCCCTCCAGAAAACAGCAGCAGCGCAAGGCCACGTCGCCCAAGCCCGGCCCCAGATCGCGCAGCGCCGCCGCCACCCGCTCACGCGCGCCGCGCGGGCCCTCGGCGCCGCCGCCATCCCCCCGGAACCCGCCCCGGTCTCCGGCGGTCAGGAACCGCTCCCAGTTCTGCGCCACGCGCGGCCCCATCTGCGCCAGCTCGAAATCCTCGCGCAGGCGCTCTGCGGCATCGGCCAACTCGGGCTCCAGAAACGCCCGCCCGTCCTTGTCGCGCCGCCGTGCCAGCACCGCCACCGGGCTTTCGGCCATGTTATAGCGTACCCGGCGCGGCCCGTCCGGCTCGGGCACGTCACGCTCACCCCAGGTGCGGTGCTGGTCGGCAAAGGGGGTCTGGCCTTCGGCAAAGCCGCCCTCGCGGCGCGCATCCTCCTCGACCATGCGTTTCAGGGCGGCCCGCCCGGCGCTGGTCATCTCATAGGTCGCAATCCGCCCCGGCTTGCGGCAGGCGATCCAGTCCTTCAGCGCAAAGGCCTGTGCAACGGCCCGTTCCACCACCGCCGTGCGCAGCGTCCGCCCTTCGGGCAGGTTGCGCACCACCGCCGCCTTGTCCATGTCGGGGGCGATGGCCAGAACCGCCCCCGGTTCGGACAGACGGCGCAGGATGCGCCGCGCCTCGCGGGCAATCGTTTCCTCTTCGATGACAATCGTCTCATGGCGGATGGGGGCTGTCATGGCGGTCGCGTCCTTCTGATCGAGGCGGGGCAAGGGGTTGTCGGGCGCAGACCCGGCCTGCGACACAGCACAGGCACGGGCAATAGCCACCACCGCCTCATCCCAAAGGGGATCATCGCGGCGGGTTTCAAACCGGCGAACCTGCCGCATCACGGTTGAGGCATGACGCCCCTCACGCCGCGCAAGGTCGCGGAACGAAAGGCCATCCTCGGTGTGGTGCAGATACAGCCGTACGGCATCCGGCAGCCATGCCGGCAAGGCCGTCGCCGGCCGCAGGTGGTTCGACACGTCAGTTTCCCCTGACACCCTGGCGGGACTTTCCGCCCGATCTTTCACTTTTGCAACTTTGGGTAGCATTGGTTACCGACAGGTTAATTTCTACGATTCCGGTCATAATTGTTTCTAATGTCTAAACAAAGCAGCAGAGGGCCGTACGGGCGAACGGCCCGTTTCGCAACGCTGGGTTGAGTGGTGCCATGGTCGAAAAAGACAAACATCCCCGGGGGACCAATCCATGCACGACTTCCGCACCTTCCTGTCGCAACTCCGCCGCCCCCGCCTGTTGGTCCGCGCAGCGCGCTATGGGCTGCAGGATTACCGCCGCGAACGCGATCTGGCGCGGCTGATCCCGACCAGCACCAACCCCCACCCCGAGGCGGCGTTGGAGCAGTTGTTCGAGACCGAAGAAATGCTGGAGGCCACGCGCCGCGCAGGCGACGCGAACTATTCCATCGCCCGCCATATCGAGGTGCTGATCGCAATGATGGCCGAGGCGCGGCTGTTGCCGAACCGCGCCACCCTGTAAGCCCAGCCGTCAGATGAAGGCGTCGGGCACCGATGCCTTCTTCTGCGCCACATAGGCCTCCAGCGCCTCGGCAATGCCCTCGTCCAGCGGCGGAGCCTGATAGTCGGACAGAAGTTTCTTCACCCGCAGTGACGCCAGCGTCTGCGTATCGCGGGCACCCTCCTCATCCCAGGTCTCGAACGGCTTGTAGTCGAACAGGTCAGACCGCCAGAATGCCGTCTTGAAATTCGCCTGGGTGTGTTCGCAGCCCAGATAATGCCCGCCCGGCCCTACCTCGCGCATGGCCCCCATGGCCTGCGCGTTTTCGTCCATCAGCACACCCTGCGCCAGATGGTGCAGGGTGCCCAACTGGTCGGCATCCATCACGAATTTCTCATAGGAACTGACCAGCCCCCCCTCAAGCCAGCCGCAGGCGTGCAGCATGAAATTGACGCCTGCCAGAAGCGCCATGTTCAGGCTGTTCGCCGTCTCATAGGCCGCCTGCGCGTCGGGCAGCTTTGATCCGCAGAACGACCCGCCACTGCGATACGGCAACCCCAGCCGCCGCGCCAACTGCCCCGCGCCATAGGTGATGTGTGCAGCCTCGGGCGTCCCGAAGGTCGGCGCACCGCTGTTCATGTCGATACTGGTGACAAACGCCCCCGCAATCACTGGCGCACCGGGGCGCACCAACTGGCTGTAGGCCACGCCCGTCAGCACCTCGGCCAGGACCTGCGTCAGCGTGCCCGCCACCGTCACCGGGGCCATCGCACCGCCGACGATGAACGGGCTGATGATCGCAGCCTGCCCAGCCTTTGCATAGACCTCAAGCGCGCCCATCATGACGCTGTCGAACGTCAGGGGTGAGTTGATGTTGATAAGGCTGGTCATCACCACATTGCGGTCAACCACGTCCGATCCGAACAGGATGCGGCTCATCTCGACCGAGTCCTCGGCGCGGGACGGCTCGGTGACCGACCCCATATAGGGCTTGTCCGACAGCACCATATGCGCGTGCAGCATATCCAGATGGCGCTTGTTCACGGCCACATCGGTCGGCTCGCACACTGTGCCACCGGAATGGTGCAGCCACTTGGACATATAGCCAAGCTTCACGAAATTGCGGAAATCCGCGATGGTGGCATAGCGCCGCCCACCCTCGGCATCACGCACGAAGGGCGGGCCATAGACAGGTGCCAGCACCAGATTGCGCCCGCCGATGTCAACATTCCGGGCCGGGTTGCGCGCGATCTGGGTGAAACTGCGCGGCGCCGTCGCGCACAGCTTGCGCGCCAGCCCCCGGGGCATCCGCACGCGGTCGCCCGTCACCGTGGCCCCCGCGTCCTTCCACAGGGCCAAAGCACCCGGGTTTTCGGGGAAGTTCACCCCGATTTCCTCCAGAACCGTGTCGGCGTTCCATTCGATGATCTGCAACGCCTCTTCGTTCAGGATCTCGAAATTGGGGATGTTGCGCTCGATGAACCGCGCGGTCTCGAAATGCACCGCCGTGCGCTCGGCCCGCCGTGTCGCGCCGCCGCCGCCCCGTGCCCTGCGCCCTGCCACTTCGTTCATCACACGCCCTTTCGTCATTTGCCCCGCTTATGCCCCGCATCGGCGCGACCCCTCTCCATGAAAGCGCCGTTTGCCACCCGAAAACGACATACCCGCCTGTCGCAAACGCCCGCCCTTTCATCTTTGCCTAAGTATCCCGGGGGGACGCCGCAGGCGGGGGGGCAGCGCCCCCCTTGCAACGCCCGCAGGTGCGCGCTACCCGGGCCATATGCAGCATGACCGTCTTCTCATCATCGACTTCGGCAGCCAGGTCACGCAACTGATTGCCCGGCGGCTGCGCGAGCTGCACGTCTATTGCGAAATTCACCCCTACAACCGCGTGGACGATGCGTTTCTCGCGGCCTTCGCGCCCAGGGCGGTGATCTTTTCCGGTGGCCCGGCCTCGGTCTTTGCCGATGGCGCGCCGATGCCGCCGCCCGGGGTGTTCGCGATGGGCGTGCCGATCCTCGGCATCTGTTACGGCCAGCAGGTGATGATGCACTGCCTTGGGGGCCGCGTTGAACGTGGCCATGGCACGGCCGAGTTCGGCCGCGCCTTTGTCACCCCCACCGACCTGACCCACCCCATCCTTTCGGGCTGGTTCCCGCCCGAAGATGGCCCCCAGTCGCGCGAACAGGTCTGGATGAGCCATGGCGACCATGTCTCTGAAATAGCACCCGGATTTGCCGTCTACGGCACCTCGCCCAACGCCCCCTTCGCGATCACCGCCGACCCTGCCCGCCACTTCTATGCCGTGCAGTTCCACCCCGAGGTGCACCACACCCCCAAGGGCGCACAACTGTACGAGAATTTCGTGCGGCTCGCGGGGTTTGCGGGCGACTGGACGATGGGCGCCTACCGTGCCGAGGCGATTGCCAAGATCCGCGCGCAGGTGGGTGATGCGAAGGTCATCTGCGGCCTGTCCGGCGGCGTCGATTCGTCGGTGGCGGCAATCCTGATCCACGAGGCCATCGGCGATCAGTTGACCTGCGTGTTCGTCGACCACGGCCTGTTGCGCTTGGGCGAGGCGGAACAGGTCGTCACCATGTTCCGCGATACCTGGAATATCCCGCTGATCCATGCCGACGAAGCAGCCCTGTTCCTGGGCGCGCTGGAAGGCGTCAGCGATCCCGAGATAAAACGCAAAACCATCGGGCGGCTGTTCATCGACGTGTTCCAGAAACACGCGACGGCCATCGGCGGCGCGCAGTTCCTCGCACAGGGCACACTTTACCCGGACGTGATCGAATCGGTCAGCTTTTCGGGCGGCCCTTCGGTCACCATAAAAAGCCACCACAACGTCGGCGGCCTGCCCGAAAAGATGGGCCTGAAGCTGGTCGAACCCCTGCGTGAGTTGTTCAAGGACGAGGTTCGCGCCTTGGGCCGCGAACTGGGCCTGCCCGAACCCTTCATCCGCCGCCACCCCTTCCCCGGCCCCGGCCTTGCCATCCGCTGCCCCGGTGAGATCACCACCGAAAAGCTGGATATCCTGCGCCGCGCCGATGCGGTCTATATCGACCAGATCCACAAGCATGGGCTTTATGACGACATCTGGCAGGCCTTCGCCGCCATCCTGCCGATGCGCACCGTGGGCGTGATGGGCGACGGGCGGACCTATGATTTCGCCCTTGCCCTGCGCGCGGTGACAAGCGTTGACGGGATGACGGCGGACTACTACCCCTTTACCCACGAATTCCTTGGCGAAACCGCCACCCGCATCATCAATGAGGTCCCCGGCGTGAACCGCGTGTTCTACGATTGCACATCGAAACCCCCCGGCACGATCGAACTCGAATGATCCGGCTTCGTGGTCAGTTGCGCTGCCTGACACCCGAAGATGCGGCGGCGGTTGCGGCCTTTGCGCCCGACCATATCCGCCTGTCGCGGGCTGAACCGGGGTGCCTGTCTTTCGATCTTGACCCCACCGACAGCCCGATGATCTGGGAGTTGATGGAGACGTTCCGCGACCGCGCCGCCTTTGACGCGCATCAGGCCCGCACCCGCGCCAGCCCCTGGTTTGACGCCACGCGTTCCGCCATCCGCGACTTTCGCATCGAAGAGGTAGGCGACTGACGCGGCGGGCGTCAGCCCGGTATCTGACAACTGATCCTGCTCGCCCGTCCAACCGGGCTGTGCAGCAATCGCGAATTGACAACCTGGGCGCTCAAAGGCACTTTTTCTGTCACAGGTTTTTTCATTTTTTCACATCGAGGTATTGCAATGCGCCCGCTCGCCCTGTGGCTTCCCCTGATATTCGCGGCACAGATGCTGCACGCGCAAGGCTATCTCGATGAACCAAAGCGGTTCCAGACCGCCCTCGCACAGATCACCACAGCGGCAGGTGGCGATGTTGAGGTGGTCGGCTTTCGCGCGGACGACAACGCCATTCTCGTGATCTCGCGCGACCCGAAGGGTGGCCCCGGGTTGGTCGAATGGGATATTCAGGCTGTGAAAGTGCTTGGCCTGCACGCCAGTCGCCTGACCGGACCCGTGCCAGCCAAAGCCCAGGATGATCTGAGCGTCGGAAAGGTGTCGTTCGCGCTGGCATATTTTCAGACCGACGCATTCGCGCGGACGCTGGCGGCGGCTCGTTCGGCGGTCAGAATGGACGGAGGCACCTCGGTCAGTCAGGTCGAAATCGTTGGCCCGGCTTCTTTTGGCGCGGTCACGGGGATCGGTTCGGTACGCTGGTTCATCACCGTCACAAGCCCGGGCGAGAGTGCATTTGTGATCATGGAGGGCGACGGAACATACGTTGGTGCCGATATCAGCGGAACCAACCGTTGGCGCGCCCGGTATTTCTTGACGCAGGATTGGCCCTTCCATCACGCGCAACAGGCATTTCAGTGGTTCGTCAAGTCCGCGCCGGTCGTCCGCAGCATCGAGATATCGCCCAAAGAGATCACCTTGACCGCCGCCCTGCCCGATGCGCCGGACACGTTGCGCGCCTGGGTCTGGGACGGCGGCAAGTATAGTCCGGCTCTGGTCAGCGTGACGCCCCCTGTGGTGCAACGCGGGGTTGCCTTTTCACTGGACGAGGTTGACCTGACGCAGATCGCCCGCGTCAGGGACACCGCGATGCGCGCCGTAGGCCCGGACGCCCTGATTGCTGCGGCGGTCCGCGTGACCGCAGCCCCGGGTTCAGGCGGGGCACCCCTAGTTTCATGGACAGTCGACATCAAGACCACCGTGAAAGATGCCATCTTTCCCAAGGCCGAGATTACGACCGTGGTTCTGGGCATGGATGGGGCTGTCAGCGCAATCGTCACCCCCGATGACAAACGCGCCGTTGCGGACAAGACCCTTCCTGATAAACTGGTTGCGACGATTGCCGCATTCCGGGACGCCCTTGGTCCGACAACGCGCCTCTACGACATCTCGTTCCGGCCAGACAGCGCCACCCTCAAGCGACCCCACCCGACCAGACCCGGCATGACCGTGTCGGCCGACCTCAGCGATGCGGGTCTGCGCGATGGGTCCGAGTTCCCGGTGATGATGGAGACCGACGCGGACCTGTTCGATCTGCGCACGCTGTCAAGCATTGATGCCGCCCTGATCGAGACGATCCGCACGCAGGCGGTCGCGGCCCTTGGGATCGAAGGCGGCGCGATCCATCGCATATCGCTTTGGAGCGGTCAGCCATTCTGGCGCGATCCCAGGGGACTGCCCCTGTTTGACGTGCGTGTCGGCGTGCCACCGGACTTTCAGATCGGCGGCTATGCCGTGTTCACTATGGATGGCAAACTTGTGGAGGCGATCAAGTAGCGTCCGGGCCGAACTCGTTTGCCCCGGGTAGTGCCCGCCAACCCGCTTGCACCCCCCTGTCCCCCCCTGCTACCATGGCCCCAACCACAGTTGGAGGGCGCACCATGACGCCCGAGCGTCCCCGGGAGGAGGACGCGCTCCCCGGGGATGTGTCCGAAGAGGGCATCCCTGCGGTCGAACCGTCTGCCTCCCCCAACCCCGGGCAGGGCACGCTTTATGCGGCGCTCGATCTGGGGACGAACTCATGCCGGATGCTGATTGCCCGCCCGCGGGGCAGTCAGTTTCAGGTCGTGGACAGCTTTTCCAAGGCTGTCCAGCTTGGCCACGGGCTTGAAGCGTCGGAACGTCTGTCACGCGCCGCCATGGGGCGGACCATCCAGGCGCTGCGGATCTGCCAGAAAAAGATCGAGAAACACGGCGTCCACCGGATGCGGCTGGTCGCCACCGAGGCCTGCCGCCGCGCCCGCAACGCCCGCGATTTCATCCGCCAGGTGCGCCGCGAAACCGGTCTTGCGCTGGAAATCATCCAGCCCGAGGAAGAGGCGCGCCTTGCCGTCATCTCTTGCGCGCCGCTGGTATCGCAGAAAACCGAGCAATTGCTGGTCGTCGATATCGGTGGCGGGTCGACCGAGCTTGTGTGGATCGACCTGTCGACCGTCCCCCCAGCCGAACGCCCCGCCGCGATCATGCGGCTGCACACCGGGTTTCGCGAACAACCTGCCGACGGCGCCCGCGTGGTGGACTGGATCAGCGTGCCCCTCGGCGTGGCCACCCTCAAGGACCAGTTCATCGACGTTGAGGATGACGCGGCAAGGTTTGCCCTGATGTCCTGGTACTTCGAGGAAAACCTTGCCAAATTCTCGCCCTACAACGCGACAAGCGTACGTGAGGGGTTCCAGATCATCGGCACCTCGGGCACCATCACCACGGTGGCCGCCAGTTTCCTTGGCCTGCGCCGCTATGACCGGGCCAAGGTGGACGGGCTGTCGATGACCTCTGCCCAGATCGACACGGTGATCCGCGAATACCTGTCGCTTGGCCCCGAGGGACGGCGCACCGACCCCCGCATCGGTCGCGACCGCCATTCGCTCATCATGTCGGGGGCCGCTATCTTGCAGACGCTGATGCGGATATGGCCGACCGACCGGCTGTCAGTGGCCGACCGTGGCCTGCGCGAGGGCCTTTTGTATGCACAGATGAGCGCGGATGGCGTTCTGGAGGACGGACCTTTCGCATGACCGACAATACATCAGGGCGCGGCCAGCGCGAGCTTCGGGTAAGGGTGAAAACGGCCAAGGGGCGCAAACTGTCGTCCACATTGTGGCTGGAACGGCAGTTGAACGACCCCTACGTGATCCGCGCCAAGAAAGAGGGGTTTCGCGGGCGGGCGGCGTTCAAAATCCTGGAACTGGATGACAAGTACGGTTTTCTGAAACCGGGTGCCCGGGTGGTTGATCTTGGCTGTGCCCCCGGCGGCTGGTGCCAGGTGGCGGTCGAGCGGGTCAATGCCATGGGCCAGCGTCCGTCCAAACCCGTGGGCACCGTGCTGGGCATCGATATCCAGGCGATCGAGCCGATCACCGGCGCGCAGATCCACCAGCTTGATTTCCTGTCGGATGACGCGGATGCGCTGGTCAAGGGCTGGCTTGGCGGGCCGGCCGATGTGGTGCTGTCCGACATGGCAGCCTCAGCCTCGGGCCACAAGGGCACCGACCATCTGCGCATCATCGCCCTATGCGAAGCGGCGGCGTACTTCGCCTTTGACGTGCTGGAAGAGGGCGGCACCTTTGTGGCCAAGGTGCTGGCGGGCGGGGCCGAGAACGAGTTGCAGACGATCCTGAAACGTCGGTTCCGCAAGGTGGCGAACGTCAAGCCACCGGCAAGCCGCGCCGACAGTTCAGAGAAATTCGTGGTGGCACAGGGGTTTCGCGGCGCGCTGATAGACGAAGGCGAGGCGGATCAGGGCTGAACCGGGTGCGGGGTGTGCTTCACCGCACCGACCCCTATCCGCCCCAGCTACGCACCGGTCCACAGTCCATGTGGACAAAGTTTGACCGCGAATAACGCCCCACGCCACCCGACGAACAGGCCTCAGCCGCCCGCGCCATCTGGCCGACTGACCGCGATTTGAGCCGCAGGTCAGCCGCCTGCCCCTTCATGTGCAGCGAATCGCGCGCAACCCCGCGCGACTGCGACCGCAGCATCGCGTTGGTGGCCGGGCTGCGATAGCCCGACAGCATCATGTAGGGCTCGGTCACATCCATCAGCCGGTGCGATGCCGCCAGAATGTCCACCGTGCGGGCGTCGATCTTGACCGTATCGCCAGATCGCCAGTCACGCATGAAGTGATTGATTTCCTTCAACACTTCTTTGATGTACTCACCCTCGATCCAATAGATCGTGTCGATCTGCTCACCCGTGCGGCCGGAATACATCCGTACGCGCCGGATATCACCCGCGCCGCGCAGGATGCCGAAGGCATTCGTCATCGTGGGGGCTGCCACAACCATTGTCGCCGCGAACACGCCAAAAAGGCCGCGCCGCGATACGCTGGAAGAATTGCTATCCGTCATGCTTGCCTGTCCGTCCTGTAGATTGCCGTCGCCGCCTGTACCGGCGGCTTTCCTGCACTCATCCCCTAGCGCGCTATCGTTATGGCACAGGTCGAATCGCAACAGAAGCCGGGAATGGCCAGACGACGTCAGTACAAGGGCAATCGGCAAAAAATTGCTGAAAATCCGCCGCCGCTGGCATCGATGTGGCAAAAATAATCCAGCGCACAGGAATGCGCGGCGTGCCGGTTGCGGGGTTGCATTGTGCCATGGACAGCGCACCCCTGATCACCGACGCTTTGTTGTGATATTGTTGGGGTTTCGAGGGCTGCATGAAACGGGTTTTAGCACAGGGGCCGCTGGCCGCCGTACTGGTCTTGGTGGGTCTGTCCGCGCAGCCTCTGGTGGCGCAACAGGTGCTGCCGCTGGCCACCCAGGCCACCCCCACCGAACATTCACGCGCCTTCGCCACCGCAATCGCCGAAGCAGCAGCCGAGGATGAGGCCATCGCAGGCTTCTACCGCGACCGGGGCTATGGCGCGTTCTGGACCGGCCCCGCCGATTCGCAGCGTCGCGCCGCCCTGATGCAGGCCCTTGCCGGAGCGGGCGCGCACGGGTTGCCCACCCTTCGCTATGACCCCGCCGATCTGATCGCCGCTGCCCGCACCGCGCGAACCGAGGGCGACCGGGGTCGCATCGAGGTGGCGATGACCAAGGCGCTGCTGGATTATGCCCGCGACGTGCAGACCGGGGCGCTGGTGCCGTCATCGGTCAATGCCGCGATCAAGCGCGAAGTGCCGGTGCGCGACCGCCGCGCCAATCTGGATGCCTTTGCGGCAGCCCCCTCGCCCGCTGCGTTCCTTGGCGCTCTGCCACCCGCATCGCAGGAATATGCGCAACTGGTGAAGGCGCATTTCACGCTGCAGAACGCTGTGAAATCCGGGGCCTGGGGCCCCGAAGTTCTGGCCAGCCGCCTTGAGCCGGGTGCCACGGGCCCCGCCTTCGTCGCCCTGCGCGACCGGCTTGTGGCGCAAGGTTACCTCGCGCCGAACGCGCTTGCGTCCTATGACGCGCGGATCGGGCGGGCGGTGCGGACGTTTCAGGCCGACCACGGCCTGAACGCCGACGGGGTGGCGGGCGAATCGACGATCCGCGAATTGAACGTCGGCCCCGAGATGCGTCTGCGCAGCGTGCTGGTGGCGATGGAGCGGGAACGCTGGTCAAACATCGACCGGGGGCGTCGGCACATCTGGGTGAACCTGGCCGATTACACCGCCAAGATCATCGACGACGGTCGTGTGACCTTTTCCACCCGCGCCGTGGTGGGCGACGAGCAGACCGACAAGAACACCCCTGAGTTCAGCCACCTGATGACCTACATGGAGGTGAACCCCGACTGGACCGTGCCCCCGGGCATCATCCGGCGCGATTACCTGCCGCGCCTGCAGGCCAACCCGAATGCCCTGGGGCACCTGACCATTACCGACCGGCGTGGCCGTGTGGTGAAACGTGGTTCGGTTGACTTTTCAGCCTATTCGGCATCAAACTTTCCGTTCAACCTGCGACAGGCGCCGGGCGACGGAAATGCTCTGGGGCAGGTCAAGTTCATGTTCCCGAACCCCCATGCCATCTACCTGCACGACACCCCCCACAAAGAGGATTTCGCAAGCGAAGTCCGTGCCATTTCAAATGGTTGCGTAAGGCTGGCCCAGCCGTTGGAGTTTGCCTATGAACTCCTCTCCCGGCAGGAGGCCGACCCGAAGAAGGCCTTCCATGACGTGCTGGACACCGGGCGGCAGGAACGCATCACGCTGGCCACCCCGGTGCCGGTGCATCTGGAGTACCGCACCGCCTTTGCCAACCTCAAGGGACAGATGCAGTACCGCCGTGATGTCTATGGCCGTGACGCGCAGATCTATGCCGCACTGGTCAAGGCCGGGGTGGCGGGAACCGGCGAAGAGGGCTAAACCCCGCGCAGGATTTCCGCGCAGGGGCCTGCCGATGACCCATACGATTGCCGAGATCGCCGCCGCCATCGGAGCCGAGGCCGAGGGTGACCTGTCGCTGATGGTGACGGGTGCGGCGGAACCCGCAGCGGCCCGGGTGGACGAGATCGCCCTTGCCATGGACCCCCGCTATGCGCCCGGGATCGCCCAGGGACACGCCCGCGCGGCCGTGCTGTGGCCGGGGGCCGACTGGCGCGCGATGGGGCTTTCCGCCGCCATCTTTGCCCCACGCGGGCGGCTGGCCATGGCCGGGATCACGCGGGTGCTGGACCCGGGGCCGGGCATCGCACCGGGCATCCATCCGATGACGGTGATCGACCCTACGGCGCAGATTGCCCCCGGGGCCGCCATCGGCCCCTTCGTGACCATCGGCGCGGGCGCGGTGATCGGCCCCCGCGCCCGCATCGCGGCCCATGTATCCATCGGCGACGGCGCGCGGATCGGGGCGGATACGCTCATCCTGCAAGGCGCGCGGATCGGGGCGCGGGTAGTGATCGGCGACCGGTTCACCTGCCAGCCCGGTGCGGTGATCGGCGCGGACGGGTTCAGCTTTGTCACGCCCGAGGCGTCAGGAGTTGAAGAAATTCGCCAAACCCTAGGGAAACGCAGCGAAATCCGCGAACAACGTTGGACCCGCATCCACTCGCTCGGGGCCGTCACCATCGGCGATGATGTCGAGATCGGCGCCAACGCCTGCATCGACCGCGGCACCATCCGTGATACGATGATCGGCGACGGCACCAAACTGGATAACCTCGTCCACATCGGCCACAACGTGACCGTGGGCCGTGACTGTTTGTTGTGCGGGCAGGTCGGCATCGCGGGGTCGGCGCGGATTGGCGACCGGGTGGTTCTGGGCGGGCAATGCGGGGTCAACGACAACATCTTTGTCGGCGACGACGTGATTGCCGGCGGGGCCACCAAGATCTTCACCAACGCGCCTGCGGGCCGGGTTCTGCTGGGCTATCCGGCGGTCAGGATGGAAACCCATGTCGAGATGCAAAAGGCGCTGCGCCGCCTGCCCCGGCTGATGGCCACCCTCAAGAATCCGGTTCCCAACGCGGGTGGGAACGACTAAACCACCCCCAATATCGGCGACAAGGAGCGGGACCATGACGCAAGCGGTGCGCGACAAGGTTATCGCCATCATTGCCGAACTCGCAGTGCTGGACGTGGCCGATGTAGCCCCCGAGGCCACGCTGGAATCCCTTGGTATCGACAGTCTGGGCCTGGTCGAATCGATCTTCGCAATCGAAGAGGCGTTCGACATCTCGGTGCCGTTCAACGCCAATGACCCCGCGCAAAGCGACTTTGACATCTCGTCGGTCGCATCGGTCATCGCGGCGGTCGAGGGTCTGGTGGCCGCCAAGGCATGAAGCGCGTCGTCATCACCGGGGCCGGCACGATCAACGCGCTGGCCAGCGACGTGCCCGGCACCTATGCGGCGTTCCGCGAAGGGCGCTGCGGCATCACCGATCTGGACATCCGCGACAAGGAACGGCTGTCCATCTCGATCGGCGGACAGGTCCACGGCTGGAACCCCGAGGCGCACTTCAACCGCCAGCAGATCGTGCTTTACGACAAGTTCACTCAGTTCACCCTGTTGGCCGCGCGCCAGGCTATCGAACAATCAGGCCTCGATTTCGCAGGCAGGCTTGGCCTTGATGCGGGCGTGGTCCTGGGTACCGCCGGCGGCGGCGTGAACACCTGGGACGAGAATTACCGCGCCGTCTATGAAGAGGGCAAGAACCGCGTCCACCCCTTTGTCATCCCCCGCCTGATGAACAACGCCGCCGCCAGCCACGTCAGCATGGAATGGCACCTGCGCGGACCGACCTTCAGCGTGTCAACCGCCTGCGCCAGTTCCAACCACGCCATGGGTCTGGCGTTCCAGATGGTGCGCGCGGGGTCTGCCAAGGTCATGGTGACCGGCGGGTCAGAGGCGATGCTGTGCTTTGGCGGGATCAAGGCGTGGGAAGGATTGCGCGTGATGTCCAAGGACGCCTGCCGCCCGTTCAGCCTGAACCGCAACGGCATGGTACAGGGCGAAGGCGCCGGCATATTCGTGTTCGAGGAATATGAACACGCCCGCGCCCGGGGGGCACATGTCCTGGCCGAGGTGATCGGGTTCGCCATGTCATCGGATGCCGCCGATATCGTCATGCCCTCGGCCCAAGGGGCGGAACGCGCGATCACCGGGGCCTTGCGCGACGCGCGCCTGAACCCCGAGGATGTGGGCTATATCAACGCCCACGGAACCGGCACGGCAGCGAATGACAAGACCGAATGCGCCGCCGTGGCGCATGCCTTTGGTCACCATGCCGACCGGCTGATGATCTCGTCCACCAAATCCATGCACGGGCATCTGATTGGCGGTACCGGGGCGGTCGAGTTGTTGGCCTGCCTGATGGCGCTGACCGAAGGCGTCATCGCACCCACCATCGGCTATGAAGAACCCGACCCCGAATGTGCGCTGGATGTGGTGCCGAACGTCGCGCGGACGGCCAAGGTCGACGTGGTCCTGTCCAACGCCTTTGCATTTGGCGGGCTGAACGCCGTCATCGCCCTGCGCCGGGTGTAGGGCGGGGTTGACCCCGCCCCCGCCGCGATCAGTTGCCGTTTGACTTGTTCACCGCGTCAAACCCCGCCGTGAACCCCTTGAGCGAGATGCTCACCGTGACCTTCTGATCGGGTGCCTGCACCGGCACGATGGTCAGTGTCGCCGCACTGCCCTTTTTCAACGCCGCCACCTCTTCGCCGGTAAAGCCGATGCGCGACACACAGCCGATCGGGCTGCACCAGGAATAGGGATACTTCTTGGCCGACCCGCCATCTACCTGCAGCGTCACCTCGGCGGTCAGCAGCGTCTCCAGCGGTACAACTGCCGTGGCCCCGGCAACCGCCTGGCCACCTGCGGGCAGGCCGAACACGCTGAACTCGGCCACCGGGTTCTTCGTCGCGTCCAACAACAACTGGTACAACTGACACGGGTTCGCCCCGTCTTCGGTCCGCACACAGCGCTGTTCCCAGTCGCCATGCTTGGCCTCGACATAAGTCGATCCGATGCCATCCTCTTCCACCGGCGTGCCAAGCGGCAGATCGTTTACCGAGGGTGCTGCGGGCGTCTCGGTTGATGCCGGGGCGTCTGGGGCCGGGGCGTCGGGGGCCGGGGCGTCGGGGGCCGGGGCTGCGGGTGCGGCAGGTTCGACAGGCGGCGTCGCCTCTTGCGCGGGGGCCACGGTGGCCAGCGTCAGGGCAAAGAGGGCGGCGATCAGCGAGGTGGTTCTGGTCATGTGGACTTCCGCGCGATGAGGCAATGAATTGCGAATGATGCGCCATTTAGCACGGACGCCCGCACCTGTCAGGCCCGAAAAACCGTTACACGCCCCGGCGAAGATCACGCCCGCGCGACAGCCAGGGGCCGGAAATGCGAAAGGGCCGGCGAACCGGCCCTTTATCTATTATTTTTGCTCCCTGTCGGACTGGCCGACGTCATGGGCAGGGACGCTACGACCTTGACCTGTTTCCGTCAACCGGGAATCTGGCACTGTTAACGCAACCACCCACAAAAAAAACCGCGCCTTTTCAAGGCGCGGTCAGTTCGACAGGGAGGAAACACGCCCGGGCCACAAGCCGCCGTCACCCGGACAATATGCACTCTGGCACAACGGGGTTAACAATGTATTTTCGGCGGGCAGATGCAGGCAAGGAGGAACGGCGTGGAACCCCAGACGCAGATATTCGTGGGCGGCGGCGGCGAGGGTTACGGCGTGCCGCAAAACCTGCTTCTGGGCTATGGCAACCGCCACGGCCTGATCGCAGGGGCCACCGGCACCGGCAAGACGATCACGCTGCAGATCCTTGCCGAAGGCTTTTCGGCGGCGGGTGTGCCGGTGTTCTTGTCGGACGTGAAGGGCGATCTTTCGGGGCTGGCAGTTGCCGGTTCCGCCATGGGCAAGCTGCACGAACCCTTCACGAAACGCGCGGCGACCATCGGGCTTGACCTGCAATATGGCGCGTTCCCCGTCACATTCTGGGATCTTTTCGGCCAGCAGGGCCACCCCGTGCGCACCACCGTGGCCGAGATGGGGCCCCTGTTGCTGTCGCGCCTTCTGGAACTGACCGAACCGCAAGAGGGCGTGATGAACGTGGCCTTCGCGCTTGCCGATGACGAAAAGCTGCCCCTGTTGGACATGAAAGACCTGCAGGCGATGCTGACCTTCATCGCCGAGAATGCCCAGTCCATCGGGGCCCGCTTTGGTCTGGTGTCCAGCACGTCGGTGGGGGCCATCCAGCGGCGGCTTCTGGTGCTGGAAAACCAGGGCGGCACGGCGCTGTTCGGTGAGCCTGCCCTTGATCTGGCCGACCTGATGACCTGCGACCCCGACGGACGCGGCCGCATCAACATCCTCGCCGCCGACAAGCTGATGAATTCGCCCCGCCTTTATGCGACGTTCCTCCTGTGGCTCTTGTCCGAACTGTTCGAGGTGCTGCCCGAGGTGGGCGACCCCGACAAACCCAAGATCGTGTTCTTCTTTGACGAGGCGCACCTGTTGTTCCAGGACGCCCCCAAGGCCCTTGTGAACAAGGTGGAACAGGTGGCCCGCCTGATCCGCTCCAAGGGCGTCGGCATCTATTTCATCACGCAGCGCCCGGCGGATGTGCCCGAAACCATCCTGTCGCAACTGGGCAACCGCGTGCAGCACGCGCTCCGCGCCTTTACCGCCAAGGATCAGAAAGACCTGCGCGAGGCCGCGCAGACCTACCGCGACAACCCCCGCTTCGCGACCGAGGACGCGATCAAAGAGGTCGGCACGGGCGAAGCCGTCACCTCGTTCCTCGAACGCAAGGGCATCCCCGGCATGGTCGAGCGTACGCTTGTCCGCCCGCCCGCGTCGCAGGTCGGCCCGATTGATGCGGGCACGCGGGCGCAACTGATCGCAGCCTCCCCCCTTCGCGGCAAGTACGAGGCCGTGGTGGACCGCGACAGCGCCTATGAGAAACTGCGTGCCCGCGCGGCACAGGCCGCCGGCGACGCGGCACAGGCCGAGGCCACCGAAGCACGGCAAGAGGAAGCCGACCGCGAGTTCCAGAACGCCCGCCGCTATGACCCGAAGATGCCGCGCAAAACCAAAACCACGCCGTCACGGTCATCCGATTCGGTGGGTGAGGCCTTCGCCAAGTCCTTCGCCCGGCAATTGGGCACGAGGTCCGGGCAGGCCATCGTGCGCGGCGTTCTCGGCACGATCTTCGGCCGGCGGCGATAGCGCACGCGACCCTTATGCAACGCCCGCCGCAGGAACCCGTGCCCCGTCGCATCAGCGACATTCCATGTCGAAAACCGGCATCGGCTGTCGTAAACCGGCGCTAGAACCATCTTCAGAATACAAAGGGGAATCACGTGCCTGACGTAACGGTGGTCTATTGGCGCGACATCCCGGCCCAGGTGATCGTGGGCAAGGGGCGGGCAGCGGCCAAGGTGCAACTGCCCGAACGGTTTGAGCAGGCGATCGACCGCTGCGCGATGAAGTCTGGCGCCCGCGACACCGACAGCTACCTCGCCGAATGGCGCAAGGCCGCCCCCTATGCAGTGGACGGCGACGCCACAACTGTGGCTGCTGCCGAAGCCGCCCGGATCGAGGCGGAACATGACGCGGCGCGGATCAAGGCGCTGATCGACAATGATGGATGGGCCGTCCGGCCCCAACCCTGACACCGTGACCGAACTCTGGAGCAAAGCCATGGCGCTGTTCAACTTCCGCCGCAAACCCGAACCCGAGGTGAACACCGGCGCCGTCGAGGCCCTGCTGCAGGGCTATTCGATGGAGGTGATGCCCCGCACCGCCGAAAAGGTTGCAGATTTCCGCACCCTGATGCCCGCAGGCACCCGCGTCTATATCGCGCACATCGAAGGCACGCCGATCACCGAAATGGTCGCCACCGCTGCCCGCCTGCGCCGCGAAGGCTATGAACCGATGCCCCACTTCCCGGCGCGCATCATCGACAGCCGCGCCACGCTGGCCGACTGGCTGGCGCGCTACAAGGGCGAGGCGGGGGTTGAACAGGCGCTGCTCTTGGGCGGCGGTGTGAACACCCCCGCAGGCGCATTCGATGCCTCGATGCAACTGGTCGAGACCGGCCTGTTCGACGGCTTCAAGCGGCTGCACGTCGCGGGCCACCCCGAGGGCAACAAGGACATCGACAAGGACGGCGGCGATGCCATCGTGATGCAGGCGCTGAAGTGGAAACAGGCGTTCTCCGAACGCAGTGACGCCCAGATGGCGATCACCACGCAGTTCTGCTTTGAGGCCGGTCCCGTCATCGCCTGGGCCGACCGTCTGGCCGCCGAAGGGATCAAACTCCCGATCCACATCGGTGTCGCAGGCCCCGCGAAACTGCAGACCCTCATCAAATTCGCCATCGCTTGCGGCGTCGGCCCTTCGCTGCGCGTGCTGCAGAAACGCGCGATGGACGTGACGAAGCTGCTGCTGCCCTACGAACCTGACGAATTCGTCAGCGCCCTTGCGGCCCACAAGGCGGCAAACCCCGCTTTCGGCATCGAATCGGTGCATTTCTTCCCATTGGGCGGCATCAAGACAAATGCCGACTGGACCATCCGCAACGGTGGCGCAGCCGCGGCCCCCGCGGCGCAATCCTGAGAGATAGGTTGAAGAATGACCCGTACCGTCATCGAATCCAAGACAAAAACCGTCATCATCGGCTTTGATGAGCCGTTCTGCGTGATCGGTGAACGGATCAACCCGACGGGTCGCAAGAAACTGGCGGCGGAACTGGAACTGGGCGATTTCACCACCGTGGAACGCGACGCGCTGGAACAGGTCGCCTGCGGGGCCATGGTGCTGGATGTGAATTCGGGCGCGGTCTTCACCAACAGAATGGCCGCAGATCCCCGCTATGCCGACAACAACTTTGTCGAGCCGCCCCTGATGCGCGAACTGATCCTGCGGATTCAGGCCGTGGTCGATGTGCCCCTGTGCATCGACAGCTCCGTACCGGGTGCGTTGGAAGAGGGCCTGCGCGCCTGCGAAGGCCGTCCCCTCCTGAACTCGGTGACGGGCGAAGAGGAACGTCTGGAACTGGTGCTGCCGCTGGTCAAGAAATACAACGTCCCCGTCGTCGCCATCTCGAACGACGACACCGGCATCAGTCAGGACCCCGACGTGCGCTTTGCCGTCGCGAAAAAGATCGTCGAACGTGCCGCCGATTTCGGCATCCCCGCACATGACATCGTGGTTGATCCACTGGTGATGCCGGTCGGTGCCATGGCCACCGCCGGGCGTCAGGTGTTCGCACTGGTGCAGCGCCTGCGGATGGAACTGGGCGTGAACACCACCTGCGGCGCATCCAACATCTCGTTCGGCCTGCCGCAGCGGCACGGCATCAACGCGGCGTTCCTGCCGATGGCCATCGGTGCCGGCATGACGTCAGCAATCATGAACCCCGTCCGCCAGGTTGAAATGGAGGCGATCCGCGCCGCTAACTTCCTGATGGACCACGATGCGAACGGCGGCGAATGGATCCGATTCGCCAAGGTGATCGAGGCGGTGCAGGCCGGCGCCACCTTTGCCGAAGCCAGCGCCGCCGCGACCCAGGCCACCAGTGGCCGCCGGGGCGGTCGCCGCGCCAGGGGCTGACCCCGGCCCTTCGTTTCTTCTTTGCAAAAATACTCCGCGGGGGGTGCGGGGGGGCGCGAAGCCCCCCGCTCCTGCCCGCGCCGTCAGTGTGCCGCTGTCACCGCGCGCTTGGTCATCACCGCCACAAGATGCGCCCGGTACGCCGCCGTCCCGTGCAGGTCGGCAATCATGTCATCCGCCGGACAGACCAGCCCCGCCAGCGCCGCGCCAGAGAAACTGGCCGACAGCGCCGCCTCGGCCGCTTTCCAGCGGAACACACCGTTGTTCGATGCGCCTGTCACCGCCACGCGCACGCCACTGGCGTATTTGGCCACAAACACCCCGGTCAGCGCGAACCGGCTCGCCGGCTGCACGAACTTGGCATAGGCGGCCTTCTGGGGCACCGGGAACACCACTTCGGTGATGATCTCGCCTTCGTCCAGCGCGGTGCCGAACATGCCGGTAAAGAAATCATCCGCCGCGATCCGCCGCCGGTTCGTCACCACAGTCGCCCCACTGGCCAGCGCGGCACTGGGATAACAGGCTGACGGATCGTTGTTGGCCAGCGATCCGCCCACCGTCCCGCGCGACCGTACGGACGGATCGCCGATCTGCCCCGCCAGCGCCGCCAGCGCCGGATAGTATGCCGCCGCCTCTTTCGCCACGGTGGCGTGCGTCGTGGCCCCGCCAACCGACAGACCGCCATCCCCGATGCACACGCCGCGCATCTCGGATATGCCCATCAGCGACACCAGCACCGAAGGCGACGCAAGCCGCTGTTTCATCGTGGGGGTCAGCGTCTGCCCCCCCGACAGTGCCTGCGCCCCGTCACCCGCCATCGCCGCCACCGCATCCGCGATGGTCGAGGGCTTTACAAACTCGAAGTTGTTCATCCGATCCTCCCTCAGTGGCTGTTCATTGCCGACCAGACGCGCGACGGCGTCAGCGGCATGTCGATATGGGTGATGTGGGTATGCCCCGCCCGGTGCAGCGCGTCGATCACCGCGTTGACCACGGCCGGCGGCGATCCGATCGCCCCCGCCTCGCCACAACCCTTCACGCCCAACGGGTTGTGCGTGCAAGGCGTGATGCAGGAATGGTCCACATGGTACATCGGCAGATCATCGGCGCGCGGCATGGTGTAGTCCATGAACGACCCCGACAAAAGCTGACCGTTCTCGTCATAGGCGCAGTTTTCCATCAACGCCTGCCCGATCCCTTGTGCGAGGCCCCCATGCACCTGCCCCGACACGATCATCGGGTTGACGATGTTGCCAAAGTCATCCGCCGCCGAGAAGGCCGCGATGGTGACCTTGCCGGTTTCGGGATCAATCTCGACCTCGCAGGCATAGGCCCCGGCGGGGTAGGTAAAGTTGGACGGGTCATAGAACGCCGTCTCCTCCAGCCCCGGCTCGAGGCTTTCGAGGGGATAGTTGTGCGGCACATAGGCCGCCAGCGTCACCCCCACCCAATCGACCGACTTGTCGGTGCCGGCCACGGTGAACTTGCCGTCTTTCAGCTCGATATCACCCTCTGCCGCCTCCAACAGATGCGAGGCGATCTTTTTCGCCTTGTTGATGATCTTGTTGGTGGCCTTGACGATGGCCGACCCGCCCACCGCAAGGCTGCGCGACCCATAGGTGCCCATCCCCATCGGCGAATTGGCCGTATCACCATGCACGATGTCGATCTGTGCCGCATCAATGCCAATCATCTCGGCAACCACCTGAGCGAACGACGTCTCGTGCCCCTGCCCGTGGCTGTGTGACCCGGTGAAGACGGTGATCGACCCCGTGGCGTTCACCCGTACGCTGGCGGATTCGTACAACCCCGCACGCGCGCCCAACTGGCCCACCAGATTCGACGGCGCAATGCCGCAAGCCTCGATGTAGTGGGCAAAGCCGTAACCGCGCAGCAGGCCCTTGGCCGCCGACGCCGCACGACGCGCCTCAAACCCCGCATGGTCCGAGATTTCCAACAGCTTGTCGGTCGTCGCCTGATAGTTGCCGGTGTCATAGACCACGGCCACCGGCGTCTGGTAGGGGAACATGTCGGGCGTGATGAAGTTCTGGCGGCGCAGCGCCACCGGATCGACACCCAACTGACGCGCGGCCTTGTCGACCAGACGTTCCAGCTGGAACGTGGCCTCGGGGCGGCCTGCCCCGCGATAGGCGTCAACCGGCACGGTATTGGTGAACACCGCCTTCACGTTCACATAGATCAGCGGCGTCTTGTAGTTGCCCGCCATCAGCGTGCCGTGCAGCCACGTCGGCACCGACGGCGCAAAGGTGGACAGATACGCCCCCATGTTCGCATAGGTGTCGGTGCGGATGGCCAGGAAGTTATGCGCTGCATCCAGCGCCAGTTCGATTTTGGTCACATGGTCGCGGCCATGGGCATCGGTGATGAACGCCTCGGACCGGCTGGCGGTCCATTTCACCGGGCGCTTCAACTGCTTGGCCGCAAACACCACCGCCGCCTCTTCGGCATAGTGGAAGATCTTCGACCCGAACCCGCCGCCCACGTCCGGGGCAACCACGCGCAGCTTGTGTTCCGGGATGCCGAGAACAAACGCGCCCATCAACAGCCGGATCACATGCGGGTTCTGGCTGGTGGTGTACAGGGTGTGCTGGCCCGAATGGGATTCAAAATCACCCACCGCCACGCGCGGCTCCATCGGGTTCGCGACCAGACGGTTGTTCACCAGTTCGAGGCTGACCACATGTGCCGCCCCGTCAAAGGCCGCGTTCACCGCACCCTTGTTGTCCTCGACAAACCCCCAGTCATAGCAAAGGTTCGACGCAAGATCGTCGTGTACCTTGGTCGACCCTTCGGCCAGCGCCGCCTTCATGTCGACCACCGCGGGCAGTTCGGTGATGTCGATGCCCAAAGCCTCACCAGCATCGCGGGCCTGCTCCAGCGTATCGGCGACCACCAAAGCAATCGCATCGCCCACATAGCGCACCTTGCCATCGGCCAGAACAGGGTGTTTCGGTTCCTGCATCACCTTGCCGAACCGGTCCGTCACCTGCCAGCCGCAGGGAAGCCCGCCCACACCGGCGAAATCATGGGCGGTGAACACGCGGTGCACGCCGGGCATCGCTTCGGCCGCCGCGGTGTCGATGCCGTTGATCCGCCCGTGCGCCACATCGGACCGCACGAAATGCGCGTACAACTGGCCCCGGATGTTGATGTCGTCGGTATAGCGGCCCTGACCTGTCAGAAACCGTACATCCTCGCGCCGCTTGGTGCTGGCGCCAATGCCACCGTCTTTGGGCATGTCTGTCTCCCTGATGGATGCGCCATGCGGAATAGCGTGGCGTCGAATTCTGTGGGACCGGCGGGGTAACCCCGCCCTGCCCGGGCGCGTCGGATGGGGATCACCCCGCCGACCCTGCGGTCATTCCGCAGCGATAGCGCTTACATCCTGCCCCGAGGCCGCAAGCACCGCCTTGACGATGTTGTGATACCCCGTGCAGCGGCAGATGTTGCCCTCAAGGTAATGGCGCACCTCGTGCTCGGTCGGTTTGGCGTTCACCGCCAGAAGTGCCGACGCACTCATCACCATCCCCGGCGTGCAGAACCCGCACTGCAACCCGTGATGATCCTGGAACGCCTGCTGGATCACCCCCAGACTGCCATCCGCATTCGCCATCCCCTCGATGGTGCGCACCGTGGCCCCCGCCACATCCTGCGCGAATACCGAACAGGCTTTCACCGGCTGGCCGTCCACGTGCACCACGCAGGCCCCGCACTGCGACGTGTCGCAGCCCACATGTGTGCCGGTCAGCCCCAGCCCCTCGCGCAGATAGGCCGACAGCAGCGTCCGCCCCTCGGTCTCGGCCGATACGGACTTGCCGTTCACGGTCATCGTGACTTTCGTCATCATCTTCCTCCCTTGGTCATTCCTGGGTACGTGTTCTTGGTTTTTCGATTGGTGTCAGCTGATCAGCCGCTTGAACCATCCCTTCTTGGGGGCCTCTTCCGACCCCTCGTCGCCTTCGGCCACGACTTCGGGCTCGGCCGGCCCCTCGACCGCCGCCTGGAACCGGGCAAAGAAATCATCCGCCATCTTCTTGGCAAACCCGTCGATGATGCGGCTGCCAAGCTGGGCCAGCTTGCCCCCCACCGATGCCTCAACCTCATAGGCCAGCAATGTCCCGGTCTCGCTCGGGCTCATCGTGACCACAGCCCCGCCCTTGGCAAAGCCCGCAGGCCCGCCCTTGCCCTCACCCGAGATGCGCAAGGACTGGCCCTCGACGATGTCCGAGATTCTGACGACCCCGGTAAAGCGGGCCTTCACCGGCCCCACCTTCTGCACCACCACCGCCTCGAACCCCTCGGCGACGCTGCCGGTCAGGCTTTCGCAGCCCGGAACCGCCTCTTTCAGCACCGCGGGGTCAAGCATCGCCGCCCAGACCGTTGCCGGATCAGCCTGAATATCGCGCTGGTCGCTCAGTTGCATCGCCGGACCCCTCCCAAGGTACACAGCCAGGGCTGTGCCGCCGTCGATCTTACGTAGACCGCGCGCCACCGAAGGCTAGACGAGAACCAAGTGTCCTGACAAGCGCCGCCTTGGCCCTGTTTCAGTACCATGCATCGGCAGCAGCACCCTTTTTCCGCGCGATGAAGTCTTGCAGCCCCTCACGGATGCCCGCATCAAGCGCAGGTGCCTCATATTCCGCCAGCCGCCTTTTCCATTGGCTGTTGGCACGGGTGGCGGCATCCGCCGATCCCGCCGCCTCCCATTTCTCGAAAGGCTCGTTGTCGGACAGGTCGCTGTCCCAGAACGCGGTCTCATAATGGCGCATGGTGTGCGAACAGCCAAAGAAGTGGTTGCCGGGTCCGACCTCGGCAAAGGCATCGACCGCCAACTGGTCATCATCAATGCGGATACCGTCAAGATAGGTGTGCAACGCACCGCACAGGTCGGCATCCAGCATGAATTTCTCATAGGACATCGACAGCAGCCCATCCAGAAACCCCGCCGAATGCAGGATGAAGTTCGCCCCGCAATGCACCGCCGCCAGCATCGACATCGTCCCTTCCATCATCGCCTGCGCATCGGGCAGCTTTGACGTGGTGAAGTTGCCGCTGCAGCGCAAGGGCAGGTTCAGCCGCCGGGCAAGCTGGCCGATCACCTGACTGCCGATCGCCGGCTCCGGCGTCCCAAAGGTAGGACTGCCCGACCGCAGCGACATCGACGACAGGAAGTTGCCGAATATCACCGGTGCGCCGGGCCGCTCCAGTTGCGTCAGCGCACAACCGGCCATGGTTTCGGCCAGCGATTGCACGATCCCACCGGCATTCGTCACCGGCCCCATCGCCCCGCCCAGAATGAACGGCACGATCACCGCCGCCTGATTTGCGCGCGCATAGGCGCGCAGGGAATTGGTCATGGTCCCGTCCCAGACCAGCGGCGAGTTGACGTTGACGTTCCCCAGGATCACGCAGTTCGCATCGACAAACGCCTCGCCAAACAACACCCGACACATGTCGATGCTGTCCTCGGCGCGCGATTCCGCCGTGACCGACCCCATGAAGGGCCGGTCGCTCAGTTCGATATGCGCCATCACCATATCCAGATGCCGCTTGTTCACCGCCACATCCGTCGGCTCGCAGATGGTCCCGCCCGAGTGGTGGAAGTTCGGGCTGGACTGCGCCAGCTTGATGAAATTGCGAAAATCCTCCAGCGTCCCGAACCGCCGCCCCCGGTCCAGGTCCATCACAAAGGGGCTGCCATAGGCCGGCGCGAACACGACGTTCCGGCCGCCGATCTCAACCGAATTGGCCGGGTTGCGCGCATGCTGGGTGAACGTGGCCGGTGCGGTTTTCAACACCTCGCGCAGCATCCCCGGCGGGAACTTCACCAGCACCCCCTGCACATCCGCCCCGGCCCGCCGCCAATGGTCCAGCGCCACAGGATCGTCACGAAACTCGATCCCCGTCTCGGCCAGCACCCGGTCCGCCGCCGCCTCGATCCGCAGAAGGTTTTCCTCCGACAGCACATCATAGGTCGGAATGTTCCGCACGATGTAAGGCCGCCCGACGCCCCCCCCTTTGGCAGCCCGCTGCACCTGACGCGCCTGCCGCCCCGACCTGACCCGCACTTCGTTCATGACCGCCCCCCCCGCACACAGGTGAAAGCGTCTGCTCCGAACCCGCAGAAGTCCGCATCACGCGCGACCCCTGAATGTCTGTTCGCGCCCTGCGGGTTTCTTCTTTGTGGAAATACTCCACGGGGGGTCCGGGGGGCGTGAAGCCCCCAGGTCCGGCAGAGGTGTCAGGTGACCACATCCGGCGTCTCGCGCCCGGTATGCGCCCCGATCCCCGCCAACGCATGCGCCGCCCGGATCACCGGGGCCAAGGCCACCTGCGGATCAAGGTCAAGGCCCGCAGGCCCCGCCGCGTACCGTTCCAGATACAGCCGCAGCGTGGCACCCTCCGTCCCCGTCCCCGACAGGCGCAGCACGATGCGGCTGCCGTCAGTGAACCCGATCCGCACACCCTGTGCCTTGGACACCGACCCGTCGACCGGATCGGTATAGGCGAAATCATCGGCAAAGGCGATCTGCAGGTCCTCCACCACCTGCCCCGGCAGGCCGCCCAGACGCTCCCGCAGCGCGGCCATCATCGCGTCGGCCTGTGCCACCGGGATCGCCTCGAAATCGTGGCGGCTGTAGTAATTGCGCCCGAACTTGTGCCAATGCCCGGCCAGGATCTCCGCCACCGACTGTTTCCGCACCGCCAGAATGTTCAGCCACAGCAAGATCGCCCAAAGCCCGTCCTTTTCGCGCACATGGTCCGACCCGGTGCCAAAGCTTTCCTCGCCGCAGATGGTCACCCGCCCGGCGTCCAGAAGGTTGCCAAAGAACTTCCACCCCGTCGGCGTCTCGTACTTGCCGATGCCCATGGCATCCGCTACCCGGTCGGCGGCGGCAGAGGTCGGCATTGACCGCGCCACCCCCTTCAGCCCCGCCGCATACCCCGGCGCCAGATGCGCATTCGCCGCCAGAACGGCGAGGCTGTCCGAAGGTGACACATAAATCCCCCGCCCCACCACCATGTTGCGGTCGCCGTCGCCGTCCGACGCCGCCCCGAAATCCGGCGCATCTGCGCCCATCATCTCGGTCATCAGCAGATGCGCCCAGGTCGGGTTCGGATCGGGGTGCATGCCGCCGAAATCGGGTAGGGGCGTTCCGTTCACCACGGTGCCCTTCGCCGCCCCCAGCCGGTTTTCCAGAATCTCCACCGCATAGGGACCGGTCACCGCACACATCGAATCCATCCGCATCCGGAACCCGCCCGCGAACATCGCGCGCAGCGCGGGAAAGTCGAACAGCGTCTCCATCAACGCCGCATAGTCGCTGACCGGATCGACCACATCGACCACCATCGCGCCCAGCATCACCCGCCCGACGGTGCCGATATCCACGTCCTGCGTCTCGGCAATCCGGTACTCGGTGATTGTCGTCGTGCGCTGATACATCGCCTCGGTCACGCCCTCAGGTGCCGGGCCGCCATTGGCCATGTTGAACTTCACCCCGAAATCCTCATGCGGGCCGCCGGGGTTGTGGCTGGCCGACATGATGATACCGCCGTCGGTTTTGTTCAACCGTATCAGATGGCTGGCCGCCGGAGTTGACAACACCGCCCCCTGCCCCACGATCACCCGCGCCGCCCCATTGGCCGCCGCCATCCGCAGGATCACCTGCGCCGCCCGGTCATTGAAATACCGCCCGTCACCACCCAGAACAAAGGTCTTGCCCTCAGCCCCCACCACATCAAAGATCGCCTGCACGAAATTCTCAAGGTAATGCGGCCCCATGAAAACGGGCGTCTTCTTGCGCAGACCGCTGGTGCCCGGCTTCTGCCCGGCAATGGGCTTGGTGGCGATGGTACGGATAATCATCGGAAAACTCCCCCTCGTTCAGACGCTCTCAAAGGCCAGGACGCAAGGCGCCCCCACCTCCAACGGCGATTTCATCGGCTTTTGCGGCCCAAGTGCCGGCCTTGTCGTGTCCAGGATCAGCCGCCACCCCGGTGCCGTCGGCGGCAGGTGCAGCGTCACCGGCCCGCCCGCGTTGAAGAACACATAGACCGCGTCCTGCCCCACGATCCCGCCATCCGCGCCGCCCCGGATCTCGACCCCCAGATGGGTCAGCCGGGCATCATGCCAGTCATCGCGCGACGGCTCGGTGCCATCGGCGCGCCGCCAGATCACATCGGGCAGCCCGTCCAGATCGCGCCGGTCGCCGTGCAGGAATGCCTTTTGCCGCAGCACCGGATGCGCGGCCCTGATCGCGGCCAGACGTGCCACGAATGCCAGATGCTCGGGGTCCGCCCCCTCCCACGTTACCCAGCCGGTCGGATTGTCCTGCGCATAGGCGTTGTTGTTGCCCCCTTGCGAATTGCCCAGCTCATCCCCCGCCAGGATCATCGGCACGCCCTGCGCCAGCATCATCGTGGCCATCAGGTTGCGCCGCCGCAGATCGCGCGCCGCCCGCACGGCCAGATCATCGGTCGGCCCCTCGACCCCCAGATTGTCGGAATGGTTCTGATGGTGGCCGTCGCGGTTGTCCTCGCCGTTCGCAAGGTTGCGCTTGACGGTGTAGCTCACCAGATCCTGCAGCGTGAACCCGTCATGCGCGGTGATGAGATTGACCGAGGTCAGCGCCGACCGCCCGCCATGGTCAAACCGCTCGGCACTGCCCAGAACGCGCTTGGCAAGGTCGGGCACCATCCCCGGACTGCCCTTCCAGAACTGGCGCACACCATCGCGGAACTGGTCATTCCATTCGGCAAAGGGATGCGGAAACCCACCCAGCTGATACCCCCCCGGCCCGATATCCCAGGGTTCGGCAATCAGCTTGACCCTGCTCAGGACGGGGTCCTGCCTTATCGCATCAAAGAACCCGCCGCGCGGATCGAACCCCCCCGCCTCGCGCCCCAGAACCGGGGCGAGGTCAAAGCGGAACCCGTCGACATGCCCGACCTCGACCCAATAGCGCAGCGAATCCATCACCATCCGCAGCACCATCGGCTGCGTCAGGTCCAGCGTGTTGCCGGTGCCGGTGTCGTTCACATACTGCCGCCCGCCGTCGCGCAGCCGGTAATAGCTGTGGTTGTCCAAGCCCCGGAATGACAGCGTCGGGCCGAACTCATCCCCCTCGCCGGTGTGGTTATAGACCACGTCCATAATCACCTCGATCCCCGCGCCATGCAGGCGGCGGACCATGGCGCGAAACTCCCACAACGCATCGCGGGACATGTAGCGGGCATCGGCGGCGAAGAACCCGATGGTCTGATAGCCCCAGTAATTGCGCAAACCCCGGCTGACCAGAAACCGGTCGTCGATGAACGATTGCACCGGCAGCAACTCGACCGCCGTCACCCCCAGCTTCAGCATGTGCTCAATCATCGGGTCCGACGACAGCCCCAGATATGTCCCCCGCAGCCCCGGCGGCAGGCCGGGTGCCGCTTGCGTCAGACCCTTGACATGCGCCTCATAGATCACCGTTTCCGACCAGGGCCTGCGCGGCGCCACATCGGCGCTCCAGCTGAACGCGGTATCGACCACCACCGATTTCGGCACGGCAAAGGCGCTGTCGCGGGTGTCGTAACTCAAGTCGCCGCGCGGGCTGCCGATCTTGTAGCCCATCAGCGCATCCGACCACCGCAGCCGCCCGTCCAGCCCCCGCGCATAGGGGTCGATCAACAGCTTGTGCGGGTTGAACCGATGCCCCGCCTCGGGCGCATAGGGACCCTGCGCGCGGAACCCATAGCGCGCCCCGGGCATCAACCCGCCGATATGCACATGCCAGACATCGCCATCGCGGTCGCGCAACGGAATGCGCGCCAACTCGCGCCGCCCGTCGTCCGAGAACAGGCACACCTCCATCCCCGTCGCATGTGCCGAGAACACCGCAAAGTTGACGCCGTGGCCATCCGGTGTGGCCCCCATCGGCCAGGGCCGCCCCGCCCCAACGGCATGGTTGCCGCTGTCGGGCCCCGCGCCCGGGGTGCCTCCGCTTCGTGCCGCCGGGTTCACCGCCGCACCTTGTCATAAAGCCGCGCATATTCGGCGGCACTCGCCTCCCACCCGATATCGGCGCGCATCGCATTGGCCTGCAGCGCCTGCCAGACCGCCGACTGCGCATAAAGCGCCACCAGCCGCACCATCGCCTGGCCAAAGGCCACGGCATCGGTCGGATGGAACGCGATGCCCGTGGCCACCCCTGCGGCCATCGCGGCGGGCGAGGCGTTGATGACCGTATCCGCCAGCCCCCCCACCGCCGCCACCACCGGCACCGTGCCGAACCGCAGCCCGTACAACTGCGTCAACCCGCAAGGCTCAAACCGCGATGGCACCAGCACGGCGTCACCCCCTGCAAACAGACGCCGGCTCAGCCCCTCGTCATAGCCGATGCGCAGACCCACCCGCCCCGGGAACCGCCGCGCCAGATCGCGCATCGCGGCCTCCAGGCCCGGATCGCCCGACCCCAGCACCACGACCCCGCCCCCCGCCTCGACAAAGCCGGGCAGGATGGCGGGCAGCAGGTCGATCCCCTTCTGGTCGGTCAACCGGCTGACCAGAATCGCCAGCGGCCCCGGCACCTCCAGCCCGAACTCGTCACACAGCGCCACCCGCGCAGCGGCCTTGCCCGCCATGTCGTCCAGGCCATAGGGCGTGGCGGCGGCGGCGGGTGACCAGACCCCGGTATCGACACCGTTCAGGATGCCGGTGACGACCGACGCCCTCGCCGCAATCACCCCCTGCAACCCCATTCCGTACTCGGGCCGCATCAGTTCTTCGGCATAGGTCGGCGATACCGTGGTGATCGCATCCGCCGTGATCAGCCCCGCCTTCAGCGACGAAAGCCCGCCATAATACTCCAGCGACCCCGCATGAAACTCATGCCCCGGCAACCGCAGCGCCCCCAGCAGCGCCGCCGGCGCCCAGCCCTGAAACGCGATGTTGTGAATGGTCATCACGGTGCCCGTCGCACGCGGCCCGCCAAACGCCAGATAGGCGGGCGCCAGGCCCCCCTGCCAGTCATGGGCATGCACCACGTCCGGCACCCAGCCGCCCGTCAGCCCGGTCCGCGCAATCCGCGCCGCGACCCACGACAATGCCGCAAACCGCACCGCATTGTCCGGCCAGTCGCCACCCGGCCCGCTGTACGCCCCGCCGTCCCGGTCAAACAGATGCGGCGCGTCCAGCAAAAGCATGCCGATGCCATCGACCATGCCCGCCAACACGCGGCCCCGCCCGCCGAACAGGTCATCCTCGGCCCAGACCTCGGGCCAGTCCGCCGCCTTCGCCCGCACCGAACGATAGCACGGCATCAGCACCCGCATGTCCCAGCCAAGCGGCGCCAGCGCCCCCGGCAGGGCACCGACCACATCCGCCAGCCCCCCGGTTTTCAACAGCGGCACACATTCGGATGCCACTGACAGAACCCGACCGCCCATTCCGAACCTCTGCTTTTTCTGTCCAAAAATATTCCGCGGGGGGTCCGGGGGGCGACGCATGCCCCCCGGTCCTGCCCTATCCGATCTTCGCCGCCCGCGCATCCAGCATGTCCTGCGTGATCAGCACGATCCCCGTTTCCGTCCTGCGGAACCACTTCGCATCCACCTCGGGGTCCTTGCCCACGACAAGCCCCTCGGGGATCACCACGCCCGAATCGATCACGCAGTTCGTGAGGTCCGCCTTGCGGTTGACTACCACGCGCGGCAGCGCCACGACATGTTCCAGCGAACTGAACGAATGCGTCCGCACGCCGGTGAACAACAGCGAATTGCGCACCTCGGACCCCGACACAATGCAGTCGCCCGACACCAGTGACGACACCGCCATGCCCCGCCGTCCATCCTCGTCATGGATGAACTTGGCCGGGGGCACGATCTCGGAATAAGTCCAGATCGGCCAGGAATTGTCATAGATGTCCAGCTTCGGCACGAAATCCGTGAGGTCGATGTTCGCCTGCCAGAACGCATCAATCGTCCCCACATCGCGCCAATAGGGCTCGACCTCCAACCCCGACTTCACGCAGCTATCCGCGAACTTGTGCGCCACGGCCTTGCCGCCCTTGACGATGGCCGGGATCAGGTCGAACCCGAAATCATGGCTGGAATTGGCATCCACCATGTCGCGCATCAACAGATCGCGCAGGAACGCCCAGTCGAACACATAGATGCCCATCGACGCCAACGCATGGTCAGGATCGCCAGGGATCGACGGCGGGTCTTTCGGCTTTTCCAGAAAGTCGGTGATCCGCATCGTCTTGTCCACATGCATCACGCCAAAGGCCGTGGCCTCCATCCGGGGCACGGTCAGGCAGCCGATGGTCACATCCGCGCCGGTGTCGACATGCTGGCGCAGCATCAGCTCGTAATCCATCTTGTAGATGTGGTCACCCGCCAGCACCACGACGTAAGCGATGCCATAGCTGTCGATGATGTCGATGTTCTGCGCCATCGCATCGGCGGTGCCGCGATACCAGTTGACCTCGTCCATCCTTTGCGATGCGGGCAGGATATCGAGATATTCGTTCCGTTCCGCGCGGAAAAAGTTCCAGCCCCGCTGGCAATGCCGGATCAGGCTGTGCGCCTTGTACTGCGTCGCAATCGCCATCTTGCGGATGCCAGAGTTCAGCGCGTTCGACAGGGCAAAGTCGATGATCCGCGTCTTGCCGCCGAAATAGACGGCGGGTTTCGCGCGCCTGTCGGTCAGTTCCTTCAACCGGCTGCCGCGCCCCCCTGCCAGCACAAAGGCCATCGCCTGCGCGCTGAGCCTCGCGTTCGGTTTCGTTACCATGGCTTTCCTCCCCTATCGCGGTTGCCCGCGGTCGCTTGTTCTTCAGGCCTTCGCCTGCCGCAGATAGATCGCCGACAACGGCGGCAGCGTGACCAGTGCCGATTGCGCCTGCCCCTGCCAGGGCGTCGCCTCTGACGTCACCCCGCCAAGGTTGCCCCGGTTGCCGCCGCCATACAGCGCGGCATCGCTGTTCAGGATCTCGTCCCAGTGCCCTGCCCCAGGCAGGCCCACGCGCTGACGCCGCGCGACCGGGGTCATGTTGATGATGGCCACCACCTCTGCATCGCCCGCCCGGCCCCGCCGCACCCAGGCATAGGTCGACCCCGCCGCATCGTTTGATTCCAGCCACTGGAACCCCTCGGGCCGGCAATCGTTCACATGCAGCGCCGGGTTGTCGCGGTAGACGCGGTTCAGATCGCGGACCAGGCTTTGCATGCCCTTGTGCACGGGCACATCCAGTTGGTGCCAGTCAAGGCTCTGGTTGTGGTTCCACTCGGCCCCTTGTGCAAACTCCTGCCCCATGAACAACAGCTTCTTGCCCGGATGCGCCCACATGAACCCGTAATAGGCGCGCAGGTTCGCGAACTTCTCGAACCCCGTGCCCGGCATCTTGGTCAGCATCGAACCCTTGCCGTGCACCACCTCGTCATGGCTGATCGGCAGGATGTAATTCTCGGACCAGGCATAGTGCAGCCCGAAGGTCATCTTGTGGTGGTGGTACTGCCGGTACAGCGGGTCTTTCTGCATGTAGGACAGCGTGTCGTTCATCCAGCCCATGTTCCACTTGAACCCGAACCCAAGGCCGCCGTGGTTGACAGGCCGCGACACGCCGGGAAAGGCCGTCGATTCCTCGGCAATCGTCATGATCCCCGGCACCTCACCGTAGGCCACTGTGTTCATCGCCCGCAGAACCGCAATCGCCTCGTAATTCTCGCGGCCCCCGTCGCGGTTCGGCACCCACTGGCCATCCTCACGCGAATAGTCGCGGTACAGCATCGAGGCCACAGCGTCCACGCGAAGGCCGTCGATGTGGTATTCCTCAAGCCAATACAGGGCGTTGGACACCAGGTAATTGCGCACTTCGACCCGGCCATAGTTGAAGATCAGGGTGTTCCAGTCCTGATGGAACCCTTCACGCGGGTCGGCGTGTTCGTAAAGGGCGGTCCCGTCGAACTGGCCCAGACCATGCGCATCGGTCGGGAAATGCCCCGGAACCCAGTCCAACAGAACCCCGACACCCGCCCGATGGGCAGCGTCGACAAAGGCGCGGAATTCAGGCGGGGTGCCGTGGCGGATGGTGGGGGCAAACAGGCCCACCGGCTGATAGCCCCATGATCCGTCAAAGGGAAACTCGCTGATCGGCATCAGTTCGATATGGGTGAACCCCATGTCGGCCACATAAGACACAAGCTGATCGGCCAGTTCCTCGTAGGACAGCATCCGGTTGCCGGGTGCCCTGCGCCATGACCCCAGATGCACCTCGTAGACCGAGATCGGCGCATCGACGTTGTGATGTGCGGCCCGGGTGGACAGCCATTCCCCATCCTGCCAGTCACCCGATATTTTCCTGACAACAGAGGCATTTGCAGGCGGATGTTCAGATCCGAACCCGACCGGATCGGACTTGAGCGGCAACAGCGCCCCGTCGCCACCCCTGATCTCGTACTTGTACGTCGACCCCTCACGCAGGCCGGGCACAAAGATTTCCCACACCCCCGTCGGCCCGCGCCGCCGCATCGGATGCCGCCGCCCGTCCCAAATGTTGAAATCACCGACCACCGACACGCGGGCGGCATTCGGTGCCCAGACCGCGAAATGCGTGCCCGCAACCCCTTCATGCACCATCACATGCGCACCCAGCACCTGCCACAACCGCTTGTGCGTGCCCTCGCCCAGCAGATACTCGTCCATCTCGCCCAGCACCGGCCCGAACCGGAACGGGTCCTCCCACTCCCAGGCGTTGCCATGGCCATCGGCGCGCAGCCGGTACTCGGCCTTGCGCGGCAGGCTGGCCACGAACACCTCGGGCACCCCGGGCACGCTGTGCATGGGCACGGGCTTGCCCGCCTTGCCCGTCAGCACCTCGACGCTTGTCGCACCCGGCACAAAGGCCGTGACAACCCACGCCCCGTCCCGCTTGTGCAGACCCAGAACCGAGAACGGATCGCCGTGCCGCCCCTCGGCAATCGCCAGCGCGGCACCCGGTTCAATCAGTTGGTCCATTGCGTCACCCCTCCCCAGGTTCCGCGTCAGAGCGCCGACGTCACGCCCCAGATATCCGCCATATAGCCACGGATCGTACGGTCCGACGAAAAGAATCCACTGCGCGCCGTGTTCAGCGCCGCCATCCTGACCCAGCGGTCGCGGTCGGCATAGGCCGCGTCCACCTCGGCCTGCGCCGCGAGGTAGGCATCGAAATCCGCCGCCACCAGGAAATAGTCGTGGTGCCAGACGCGGTGGACCAGATCATGATAGCGGTCGGGCTGCTCCGGGCTGAACCGCCCTTCGGCCACCATCTGCAGCACATCCTGCAATTCCTGGCTGGCCTCGATCGCGTGGCGCGAATGCTCGGGATCCTCGCGCCGCTTGACCACTTGTTCGGCGGTCAGCCCGAACAGGAAAAAGTTCTCGGCCCCCACCTCTTGCAGGATCTCGACGTTGGCGCCGTCCAGCGTGCCGATGGTCGGCGCGCCGTTCATCATGAACTTCATGTTGCCGGTCCCGCTGGCCTCTTTCCCGGCGGTGGATATCTGTTCCGACAGGTCGGCGGCAGGCACCACCCGTTCAGCCAGACTGACGTTGTAGTTCGGCGGATAGATCACCTTCAGCAAATCACCCGTCACCGGATCGTTGTTGATGACCTCGGCCACATCATTGATAAGGTGGATGATTTCCTTGGCCACGGCATAGCCGGGTGCGGCCTTGCCCGCGAATATCTTGACCCGCGGCACCCAGGGCCCTGCCGGATTGCGGCGGATGGCACTCCACCTCGCCACCGTTTCGAGGATGTTCAGAAGCTGGCGCTTGTATTCATGGATGCGCTTGATCTGCACGTCAAAGAGGGCGTCGGGGCTGACATTCACCCCCATGTCCTGCGCAATCCAGTTCGACAGCGCCACCTTGTTGACCCGCTTGGCGGCATCATACTCGGCCCGGAACCCCGCATCCTCGACATGCGGTTCCAGCCGTTTCAGCCGGTCAAGATCATCCTCCCAGCCCGGCCCGATGCTGTCGGTGATCAGCCCCGCCAGCGGACGGTTCGCCATCCGCAACCAGCGGCGCGGTGTGACCCCATTGGTCTGGTTCATGATCCGCCCGGGGTGCAGGGCGTTCAACTCGGGGAAAAGACTGCTCTTGATAAGGTCGGAATGCAGCGCCGACACACCGTTCACCTTGTGGGCCATGATAAAGGCCAACTCACCCATCCGCACCTCGTGGTGTTTGACGATGCCCACATAATGCGGCCGCGCCGGATAGTTGCGGCGGTGCCAGCCATCGATCCGCTCGATGATCTGCATGTGGCGCGGCAGTACGTTGCCAAATGTGAAGGTGGCCCAGCGTTCCAGCGCCTCGGGCAGCAGCGTGTGGTTGGTGTAGCCAAGACAGGCACGCGCAATCTCCAGCGCCTCGAAAAACTCGATCCCGTGGACGTCGGACAAAAGGCGCACCAGTTCCGGCCCGGCAATCGCGGGATGCGTGTCGTTCATCTGGATCGCCACGTGTTCGGGCAACGCCGCAAGGTCATGCCCCGCCGCGATATGCCTGCGCAGGATGTCCTGCAGCGCGGCGGAGGTCAGGAAGTATTCCTGCTTCAGCCGCAATTCCTTGCCCTGGTAGGTGGTATCGTCGGGGTAAAGCACCCGGCTCAGCGTACGTGCCAGCGCCTCAGGTTCGGCGGCGGCGGCATAGTCGCCCCGGTTGAACCGCTCCAGATCGAACTGCGTCGTGGATTTCGCGCCCCACAGCCGCAGCGTGTTCGCCCATTTGCCCTGCCAGCCGACCACCGGCGTATCGAATGCCTCGGCCTGCACCGTTTCGGCGGGCGTCCACACCTCGCGCCCGTCGCGGGTCTCGACTGTGCCCTTGAAGCCCACGACGTAGGCGCTTTCGGGCCGCGCGAATTCCCATGGATGCGGGTGGCGCAGCCAGTTCTCGGGTGTCTCGACCTGCCTGCCACCCTCGAACCGCTGCACGAACAACCCGTGTTCATAGCGGATGCCATAGCCATAGGCGGGGCACCCCAGCGTAGCCATCGATTCCATGAAACACGCGGCCAGCCGCCCCAGACCCCCGTTGCCAAGCGCCGCGTCGGGTTCATCCTCGATCACATGGCGCAGGTCCAGCCCGAACCCGCGCATCACCTCGTCGGCGACATCGTAAAGCCCAAGGTTGATCGTCGCGTCTTCCAACAGCCGGCCGATCAGGAATTCCATCGACAGATAATACACCCGCTTGCGGTTCTCGGCCCAGGTGCGGCGGGTGCTGGCGAACCACGGCTCGACGATCCGGTCACGCACCGACAGCGACAGCGCCATGCGCCAGTCGTAAAGCGTGGCATTCGGCACATCCTTGCCCAGACTGAACGTAAGGTGGCGCAGCACATCGGCCTTCAGGCGCGGCACGTCGACCGGCAGGGCGGTGGCAGACACGGGGCGGTTGGCAGTGTCAGTCATGGCGATCACGGGCAATTGTCCATCTTCCTCGGTACCCGGCGCGCCGGGCGGTCACACCAGATAAGCCGCTATGCCGCAGCCGGGGTCAAGACGCACAGCGCAGAACGGGCATCCTGCAGAAACACCCAAACCGCTTTCCATGTTACCGCAAACATCCGAAATGGCCCTAAGATTCTTTGCAGCGATTGCTGCATCTCTTGCCCAAAGCGGTTTGGATAAGTGACCTTCGGGCCACAGATGGCGCATGTTGTCGCCTGTGGCCCTTTGTCGGCAATGCTGCAACTGCCGCATTTCAGGGCAGCACTGCCAGCCGCAACCGCTGTCCCGGCCCGGACCTGGCCTTGCGCCCTTTGACGACACGTCAGGAAAAAACCTTTGCCACAGGGGGTTGCGCCTTTTGCAGGACCTGCCTTAGATGCCAGACAACAGACACGATGTCGCCTTCGCTTCGCCTAGCGCCGCGATCAGACTGGATCATCTGGGGCACGCCAAAACCGGCAGCCCGGGCAGCAAGAACGAACGGATAGCGACGATGTCGAAGACCCCCGCCAGCCCCCAACAGGGCAGCACCCCCGCCCCCGCGCAGCAGCAGGAACAGGGCACCACCACCCCCCCGCAGCAACCGGGCCAAATACAGTCGGGGCAAACCCCGCCTGTCATTCGCGACTGGGCGTCGATCTGATCTGACTGGCGGCATCTGCGCGGTCGTGGCAGGCTTGGCCCAGCCAAGCAAGAGTGTTGCCTGCCCATGCCGTCACCCGTGTCGACCATCCTCAACCTCGGCCCCGCCTCCGAGGCGGCCTTTGCCCGTGCGGGCATCCATTCGGCCGAGGAAATCCGCGACATGGGGGCCGATGCCGCCTATGTGCGCCTGTTGCAATCGGGCACGGCACCGCATTTCATCGGGTACTATGTGCTGGTAATGGGCCTGCAGGGCCGCCCGTGGAACGATTGCCAGGGGACCGAGAAAAAGGCGCTGCGTGTGCGGTTCGATGCGTTGAAGGGCAGCGCGGTGCAAACCGACACGGCGCTGGAAAAGGCGCTTGATGCCTTGGGCGTCATCCGCGCCCAGCCTTAGGGCGACGGGGCCGAAAACCCAAGAAATCCCGCAAAAGTGATCTACTATCCGGCAGCGAATCACGCACCTGCCGCCCAACTTTTGCATCGCCGGAGACATCCATGCCGATTAGCACCACGCTTGTTGACACCGAAGGGTTCGACTGGGACTTCGCCTCGGAC
>JBBQXK010000002.1:0-155831 GCA_038209775.1 Rhodobacterales bacterium
CCGCACCCCGAGCAGCCTCCCCCGCACCCCCAGCAACCACCCCCGCACCCCCCGCCCCCCCCCCCCCCCCCCCCGCCCCCCCCCCCCCCCCCCCCCCCCCCCCCCCCCCCCCCCCCCCCCCCCCCCCCCCCCCCCCCCCCCCCCCCCCCCCCCCCTCCGGCGGTCACACCACGTACTGCCCGCCGTTCGCCGAAATCGTCGATCCGGTAATGAACCCCGCATCCTCCGACGCTAGAAACACCACGATCCGCGCAATCTCCTCAGGCTCGCCCAACCGCCCCACCGGGATCAGCGGCAGGATGCGCTCGTTCAGCACCTTCTCGTCAATCGCCTTGACCATCTCGGTCGCGATGTACCCCGGGCAGATCGCGTTCACCGTGATCCCCGCCCGCGCCCCCTCGGCCGACAGCGCCTTGGTGAACCCCAGATCGCCGGCCTTGGCGGCGGAATAGTTGGCCTGCCCCGCCTGCCCCTTCTGCCCGTTGATCGAAGATATGCTGATCACCCGACCGAACTTGCGGTCGCGCATGCCGGTCCACAGGGGGTGCGTCATGTTGAACAGGCCCGACAGGTTGGTGTCGATCACCTCTTTCCACTGGCCGGGCGTCATCTTGTGGAACATCGCGTCCCGCGTGATGCCTGCGTTGTTCACCAGCACCGACACCGGCCCCAGATCGGCCTCGACCTGCTTTGCCCCCGCCGCACAGGCCTCATAATCGGCAACCGACCATTTGTAGGTCTTGATCCCGGTCTCGGCGGTGAACTTCGCCGCCGCCTCGTCGTTGCCGGCATAGTTGGCCGCGACGGTATAGCCTGCGGCCTTCAGCGCCACCGAAATGGCCGCACCGATGCCGCGCGATCCCCCGGTGACCAGAGCTGTTTTGGACATGTTTTCTCCTCCCGAGAGAATGTATTGTTGGAATATTGTTAGGTGCAGGGCGGCGTGGGCGCAAGATCATTGCGCCCACTTCCGAAAATCACCGCTCCAGGCACATGGCCACACCCATGCCGCCGCCGATGCACAGGGTCGCCAGACCCTTCTTCGCATCCCGCCGCACCATCTCGTGCAACAGCGTGTTCAGGATGCGCGCGCCCGAGGCCCCGATGGGATGGCCGATGGCAATGGCACCCCCGTTCACGTTCACGATGGCCGGGTCCCAGCCCATGTCCTTGTTCACCGCACAGGCCTGCGCGGCAAACGCCTCGTTCGCCTCGACCAGATCAAGGTCGGACACTTTCCATCCGGCCTTGGCCAGCGCCTTGCGGCTGGCGTGGATCGGACCGACGCCCATGATCGACGGGTCCAGCCCGGCCGTCGCATGCGACGCGATCCGCGCCAGCACCGGCAACCCGCGCTTTTCCGCCTCTTCCGCCGACATCAGCAGAACCGCAGCCGCCCCGTCGTTCAGCCCGCTCGCATTCGCCGCCGTCACGCTGCCATCCTTGGTGAACGCTGGCCGCAGCTTCTGCATCGCTTCCATCGTCGCGCCGTGCCGGATGTATTCATCGGCATCCACGGTCACATCACCCTTCCGCGTCTTGACGATGAACGCGATGATCTCGTCACGGAACTTGCCCGCCTTCTGGGCGGCCTCGGCCTTGTTCTGGCTGGCCACGGCAAACTCATCCTGCATGTCGCGCGAAATCTGCCACTGATTCGCGACATTCTCCGCCGTCTGGCCCATGTGATAGCCATTGAAGGCGTCCCACAGCCCGTCCTTGATCATCGAATCGATGAAATTCATGTCGCCCATCTTCTGCCCCGCCCGCAGGTGGGCCACATGGGGGCTCAGCGACATCGACTCCTGCCCGCCCGCAACCACGATCCGCGCATCGCCCAGTTGCACATGCTGCGACGCCAGCGCCACCGCCCGCAGACCTGACCCGCACACCTGGTTCAGCGACCATGCACTTGCCTCTTTCGGCAGCCCGGCCTTGATATGCGCCTGGCGGGCCGGGTTCTGGCCCTGCCCTGCAGTCAGCACCTGGCCCAGGATGGTTTCCTCGACCTCGGCCTTGTCGATCCCGGCGCGGGCAACGACGGCCTCGATCACCGCCGCGCCAAGGTCGTGCGCCGCCGTGGCGGCGAAAGCGCCGTTGAAGCTGCCGACGGCGGTGCGCGCCGCCGAAACGATCACTACATTGGTCATGGTACGGCCCTCTCCCGGTTGTACAGGGGACCGGCACTGTCGCACCGCCCCGTCCAGAACGGCCTTAAGGGGGACTGCGGACGAAATCAAGAAAGTTGGGGTGCAAGGCCGCCATGCTTGTGACGCAGCGGAGGGTTTCACCACACAGAGGTCGCCCGCCGACCGGCCAAGGGTGCCCATCCCGCCGCCCCGTCCTGTCGCCCCATCCCGCCGCCCCGTCACGCGGCCCATCATGCCGCCCGTCACGCGGTCTGTCCCGCCGCCCCATCCCGAAGCCCGTCGCGCGGCCTTTCCCGAAGCACGGTCCGACACGCGTCACGCACAAGTCCAGTCGTGCCGCCGCGAACGGCAACGGACCGACCCGTTCACGCCCGTTTGCGCGCCGCTTCTTCGATCCACGCGGGCCGCACCGTCGGCGCACCGAACAGATACCCCTGCATGCAGCCGATCCCGTGCGCCTGCAGGAACGCCGCATCTTCCGCCGTCTCGACCTGTTCCGCCACGACCATCATGTCGAAATGCAGCCCCACCGACATCAGCGCCTGCGTCAGCACCTGATTGTCAGGGTCGCGCGCGATGCCCCTGATGAACTGCCCGTCAATCTTGACGATGTCGAAAAAGAACTGCTGCAGATACCGGAACGACGTGTAGCCCGCCCCGAAATCGTCCAGCGCAAAGGTCACGCCGGCCTTCTGCATTTCGGTCATGAAGGCCGTCACCAGTTCAGGCACCAGCATGGCCGAGCTTTCGGTGATCTCAAGGATCAGACGCTCGCCGATCCTGGGATCAGCCGACAGGCCGCGCTTGAGGATGCGCATCCAGCGCGGATACCCCACCGAACGCGCCGACATGTTGATCGCCAGCCGCAGCCAGGGCTGTTGGCGCAACGCAGTCAACCCCATTTCCAGCGAAGCGCAGTCGATCTGCCGCCCCAGTTCCTGGGTCTCGACCGCATTCATGAAATCCCGCGCCGGAATGGCCCGCCCGGTGTCATCCAGCACCCGGATCAGCCCCTCATAAAACCCAACGCGCGACGGATCGCTGCCGATCACCACCGGCTGATAGGCCAGCCGCAGCCGCCCCGCCTCCAGCGCCGCGCGGACCATCGCGATGGTCTGGTTGTCTTGCGCCGCGATGGCGGCGGCAAGCGGGCTCGCCTCGGTCAGCATCACGTCTGCCAGTGGTCTGCGTCCGGTCATGGTTCCCTCCTCGCCGCCTACCTCGCCAGATTGCCGCCACATCCATGAATCTCTGGTAAAGATTCCCGATATGTTCCATTTTTAATGAAACTGGGGGGACCATGCCGATGGCTGACAATCTGATGCGTTGCCCGTGGTGCGGCAGCGATCCCTTGTATGTGGACTACCACGATCACGAATGGGGCGTGCCCGAACGCGACCCCCGCGCGCTGTGGGAAATGCTGATGCTTGAGGCGTTTCAGGCGGGCCTGTCGTGGATCACTATCCTGCGCAAACGCGAAGGCTTCCGCCGCTGTTTTCAGGGATTCGACCCGGAAATCATCGCCGTCTGGGGCGAGGCTGACATCCTGCGCTGCCTCGCCGACCCCGGCATCGTCCGCCACCGCGGCAAGATCGAGGCCACCATCCGCGGTGCGCAGTCCTTTCTGCGGATCGAGGCGCAAGGTGGCTTCGCGCCCTTCCTCTGGGCCTTCACCGGCGCCCGCCCGGTGAACAATGCCATCCGCACAATGGCCGACGCGGTCGCATCCACCCCGGTGTCCACGGCAATGTCCAAGGCGCTCAAGGTGCAAGGCTTCGGCTTTTGCGGGCCGACGATCACCTACGCCTTCATGCAGGCGGCGGGGATGGTGAACGACCACCTCGTCACCTGCCCACAGCACGCCAGGGTTGCGGCGCTCGGGGGTTGAAGGGGCGCTGCGGGCGGGGCATCAAGGTGACCTGCGCAGAAAGCCCCCGATCATGACCCGCCGCACCGCCACCGCCACCGGCTTTGCCGCCATCCTGATGTGGGCGCTTCTGGCGCTGTTCACCGTCGGATCGGCCCCGGTGCCGCCGCTTTTGCTGAACGCGCTGTGCTTTGCCATCGGTGGCAGCATCGGCCTGATCTGGATCGCCACCGGGCGCGGCTTTGGCGTGCTGCGGGGGGTGTCGTGGCGGGTCTATGCCTTTGGCACGGCGGGATTGTTCGGCTACCACGCGCTTTATTTCACCGTGTTCCGTCTGGCAGCACAGGCGGGGGTCGAGGCGCAGGCGGGCCTTCTGGCCTATCTCTGGCCGCTGTTCATCGTGCTGCTGTCGGGCCTTCTGCCCGGTGAAACCCTTCGACGCGGGCATATCATCGGGGCAGGAGTTGCCCTTGCAGGTGCGGCGCTTATCGTGCTGCGCGGCGGTGCAGGGCCGATGGGGGCCGATGCCGCCCCGGCGCTGGTTCTGGCCTTCGGCTGTGCCCTGACCTGGGCCGCCTATTCGGTCAACTCGCGCCGCCTTGGCACGGTCCCCAGCGAGACGGTCGTGATCTTCTGCCTTGCGACCGCGGCCCTGTCGCTGCCCCTGCACCTGATGCTGGAGGACACGCTGCTGCCACAGTCTGCAACGGGCTGGCTTGCGGTGCTGGCGCTGGGCGTGGGCCCGGTCGGCATCGCGTTCTTCACATGGGACATCGGCATGAAACAGGGCGACATCCAGTTGCTTGGCGTCGCGTCCTATGCGGCTCCCCTGTTGTCAACGACAGCCCTAATGGCGGCCGGGATCGCCCCGGCAACGCCCGTGCTGCTGGTGTCAGCCCTGCTCATCACCAGCGGCGCAGTCATCGCCGCGCGCGCCACGCGATGAACAGGCTGACCCGGCGCTTGGTCGCCTCAGTCCTGCGATAGGCGGATAATCTCTTCCTTCAGCTTCAGCTTCTGCTTTTTCAGTTCCGCAATCTTCACCCCGTCCGACCCGGGGGCGCGCTGTTCGCGCTCGACCACTTCAGACAGATGCTCATGCTTCTTGCGCAGTTCCTGCAGGTGCGAAGCGACGGTCATTCGTATCCTCCTGTGACGTGGTTCCAATGTGACGATTGCATCACAACGCCCGAGTCGTGTCACCTGAAACCCGCAACACGATCGCTCACATTCGATCAAACCGGCGGATCGCCGCAGTTTCGCGCAACACCGCCTGCGCTTCGGGCGTATGATCCTCGTGGTCGCCCATATGGGTCGCGCCCTGATGCAGCACCATCGGTGACAACAGCAGCAACGCCGCCCGCCCCCCCTTGCGCGCCCGGATCAGCACCCGCACCGCCGCGCGGCCCTCGCGCGGGCTCAGGGGCAGGATGCTGACCGACCCCATCCGCCCGTCCAGCGCCGCCAGCGCCGAACCCAGACGGTCGGCCCCCAGGATCAGCGTCAGCCACCCGCCCGGGTGCAACCGCCGCCGCGCGGCCTCGGTCCACAACCGCAGTGGCTGTGCCTCGCGCAGCGCGCGCTCGCGGCCCGCGTCGGTGGCGGCAGTACCGCCAGCGGCATAGTAGGGCGGATTGGCCATCACATGGTCAAACCCCCGCCGCAGCGCAGCGGGCTCATCCGCCACATCACCGTCATGCACTTCGAACGCGATCCCGTTGCGCGCGGCATTGGCCCGCGCCAGCACGGCATAGCCCGCCTGCACCTCCAGCCCGGCCAGCGCCACCCCGGGCACCCGCACCGCCAGACACAGCGCTGCCGTCCCCGCCCCGCACCCCAGATCCAGCACCGACTGCCCCGCCTCCGCCGGACAGGCCGCCGCCAGCAGCACCGGATCGGTCGCCGCCCGATACCCCGCGACAGGTTGCCACAGACGCAAGCGGCCCGACAGGAACGCGTCGTCGCTCAAGGCCCCCAGACCGGCGGCATCGGCCAGATCCATCTATTCCCCCGTGGGAATGCCGTTGTCGGCCATTACCACCCTGGCCACAAAGAAATCCTCGTCCCGCACCAACAGACGGCGCGGGAAAACCCCGATGCCGCCCTCCAGCGCGCTCATGTGGACGTCCACTGCGAAGGTCTCTATATCCTCGCCATCCAGCAATGCGCTGGCCCAGGCAATGACGGTCGGGTCGGTGGTGCGCAGAAGTTCCCTCATGCTGCCCGAAATAGGCAGCGCGCGGCCCCAAGTCGAGACAAGAATGCAGGCGCCAACCGATCCCCTCAGCACCGCCCCCGCCGACCGCCTGTCGGTCTGGCTTGCCCGGGATATGGAGGCGGTGAACGCCGTCATCCGCGAACGCATGGCCAGCCGCCACGCCCCCCGCATCCCCGAGGTGACGGCGCACCTGGTCGAGGCCGGGGGCAAACGCCTGCGCCCGATGCTGACGCTGGCCGCAGCCCGGATGTGCGGCTACGACGGCCCGCATCATGTGACGCTGGCCGCGACAGTCGAGTTCATCCACACCGCCACCCTCCTCCACGACGACGTGGTCGATGAAAGCCAGCGGCGGCGCGGCAGGCCGACGGCGAACCTCTTGTGGGACAACAAATCGTCCGTTCTGGTCGGCGATTACCTCTTTTCGCGCAGCTTCCAGTTGATGGTTCAGACCGGATCGCTGCGCGTCATGGACATCCTCGCCGACGCCTCCGCCACGATTGCCGAGGGCGAGGTGCTGCAACTGACCGCAGCGCAGGACCTTGCAACCGATGAGGCGGTCTATCTGCAGGTGGTGCGCGGCAAGACGGCGGCACTGTTCGCGGCGGCCTGCGAGGTGGGTGGTGTGATCGCGGGCGCCCCCGAGGATCAGGTGGCCGCCCTGCGCAGCTATGGCGACGCACTTGGCATCGCCTTCCAGATCGCCGATGATCTTCTGGATTACGGCGGCTCGGATACCGCCATCGGCAAGAACACCGGCGACGACTTCCGCGAACGCAAGGTGACCCTGCCGGTCATCCGCGCCGTGGCCCGGGCCGACGCGACCGAGCGCGCCTTCTGGGTGCGGGTGATCGAAAAGGGCGAGCAATCGCCCGGCGACCTCGAACGGGCCCGCGCCATCATGGCCCGACACGGCGCCATGGACGCCGCCCGCGCCGAGGCCCGCGCATGGTCCGCCCGCGCCCGCAGCGCACTGTCAGCCTTGCCCGACCACCCCTTGCGCGACATGCTCGACGGCCTCGCGGATTATGTCGTGGCCCGGCTCACCTGAGACGCGGGCACCCGTGGCCCCGTCGCAGGGGGGCTGTCTGCCCCCCTCGCCTTCGGCTCACCCCCCGAGAGTACTTGGGCAAAGAAGAAACACAATTTGATTCAAACTTGCGTTTCTTCTTTGAGGAAATACTCGCGGGGGAGCCGAAGGCGGGGGCGGCAGCCCCCCTTGCAGCGGTCCCGTCAGACCGACAGCGCCGTTGTCCGCAACACCGTGCGCAGTGCAAACGACGAATGCATCTGCGCCACCCCCGGCAGGCGGGTGAGGTACTGGCGGTGGATGCGGGCGAAATCGTCGGTGTCCTGGGCCATGATCTTCAACAGGTAATCCGCCGTCCCCGCCATCAGGTGGCATTCCAGAATGTCAGGCACCCGCGCCACTGCCGTCTCGAACGCGTCCAGCACTTCGTCGGCCTGCGATTGCAGCGTGATCTCGACAAACACCGTCGTCGGTCGCCCCATCTTTCGGGCATCCAGCAAGGCCACATAACCGGCGATGTACCCGTCTTCCTCCAGCCGCTGCACGCGGCGGTGGCAGGCGGATGGTGACAGGTTGATCCGCTCGGACAAATCGGCGTTGGTGATCCGGCCTTCCTTCTGCAGGACAGTCAGGATGCGGCGGTCGGTTGCGTCAAGTTGCGACATGGGCGCAGGATCTTCCGGTCTGGGGCACAGTTCCGGAAGATCCTATCACCAACCCAGCCCCGCGTCAGGCCGCGACTTCACCGCCATCCATGCGCTGGATCGCCACCACCGCCGGTCGCGGCACGCCGCCTGTGGCAAAGTCGGGCCACAGCGTCGTGGCCTTGTCCAGCGTGTCGCTGTCTTCCGCCGGATGCTGCACCGACACGAACAGCGTCGTGCCATCGGGGGTAAAGCACGGCCCCGAAGCCTCGGCCCCCAGTGGGCAGGCGAACAGCAGTTTCGGCAAACCGCGCGCCGGGCCTTCGGTGTCGATGCCATAGATGCCATCGGCGATGTCGAAATCATTCGCGCCATCCGTCGCCACGAACATCCGGCCCCGCGGGTCGAAGCTCAGGTTGTCTGGCGTGACGAACCAGCCGCTTTCCGACGTGGCAGCGTGGAACCGCGACCCATGCTCGGGCACCTTGGGGTTGCCGCACAGCACGAACAGATCCCAGGCATAGCTGTCCGCCGTATGGTCCGCCTCAGCCCCGGCACCGCCCGGGGGGATCATCTCGACGATATGGCCATAGAAATTCTCGGGCCGGGTGTTGACGGCGTTCAGCTTGTCCGCCGTCATCTTCTTGTTCTTTGTCATGATCGCATAGACACGCCCGTTAACCGGGTTGGTTTCCATATCCTCGGGCCGGTCCATCGGCGTGGCCCCCAGCATATCGGCGGCGAGACGGGTCTTGAGCAGCACCTCGGCCTGGGTGGCAAAGCCGTTCTCGGCCGTCAGCGGCCCCTGCCCTTGAACCAGCGGCAGCCAGTTCATCGTGCCATCAGCGTTGTAGACCGCAACCGACAGCGTGCCCGTGTCGAGGATATCCTTGCCCGAGGCCGGGTTCGCCGGATCGTATTTCCCTTCGGACACAAAGCGATAGACGTATTCGAAGTAATCGTCGTCGCCCATGTATACGACAACATGCCCGTCCTTGTTCAGAACCACGGTTGACGCCTCATGCGCCATCCGCCCCAGCGCCGTGCGCTTGACCGGCATCGACGCGGGATCGTAGGGGTCGATCTCGACGACCCAGTCGAAACGGTTCGGCTCGTTCGGTTCCTTCTCGACGTTGAAGCGGTCCTCGAACCGGGCGCGGGAATAATAGTCCGACCCGTCATAGCCATAGCGTTCCAGCACATCGGCAAACGGCGTCTTGGTGATGTCGCCGCCAAAGGTGTCCGACGCGCCCTCTTCACAGGTCAGCACGGTGCCCCAGGGGGTGAACCCGCCGCCGCAGTTGTAGTTGGTGCCCTTGACCATGCGTCCATCAGGATCATAGCTGGTCTTCATCCAGTCATGCCCCGCCACCGGACCCGAGATGGCCATCGGTGTGTCCAGCGTGATGCGGCGGTTCATCGGGCTGTCTTGCACGACGGTCCACACCCCGCCCTCGCGACGTACCTCCACGATGGAATGGCCGATCGCCATGTTGCACAGCGCGACCTGTTCGGCGGTCATGCGCTTGGCCCCCTCGTCATCATCGGGCATTGCGTCGAACATCACGTTGAACGACACGTATTCGTTGTTCACGCACAAAAGACCATTGTCGGAATTCCCCGACCCACGCGGCAACGGCATGAACGCGATGAAATCGCAGTTGTAACCGAACCGCTCGGCCTGCGCCTTGGCATCCAGCGTGGCCCGGTCAAACGCCGCTTGCCCCGCCTTCATCGGATCGCCCCAGGCCGCCACGACCTCGGCCTTGTAACCGTCGGCGACGTGGTGGGTCTGGTCGAACACGCGCTTCAACTCGGTGAACTTCAGGCTCGACTGCGCCTCTTGCGCGACGGCCTGGCCCGAGAAAAGCGAGCCTACAAAGCCACCGGCAGCGACCGCCGACAGGCCCGCCCCGGACCCCAGCAGAAAGCCCCTGCGCGACACGCGGGCGGCGATGACGGAACGGATGTCCTGACTGGAATTGCGACGGTCTGGCATGGTGGAATCCCCCTTGGCTGGATGACCAAAGGCTAGTGACCAAAGGTCACGCGGGAATGACAGCTTCAGCGCCGCGATTCGGGGGCATGGCGGGATGGAATTTGCGCCCTGACGCAATGGGTCGACAGTATCTGCGGAAAACGATCGCCATCACGCGTTTTTCTTCGCGGATATCCCGGAACCACGCCCCAAAACCCAAGATCCCGCCACCCCGACAGGCGCAGCATGGTTCCATCACAGGAACCCACGAGGACATCATGCAGATCGGTTGCCCCAAGGAAATCAAGCCGCAGGAATTTCGTGTGGGCCTCACGCCCGATGCCGCCCGCGAATGCGTGGGACATGGCCACAAGGTCATTGTCGAGGCGGGTGCGGGCCTTGGTGCGGGCTTTGCCGATGCCGATTATGTCGCGGCCGGCGCGCGCATCGTGGCAATGGCTGCAGAGGTCTTTGCCGAGGCTGATCTGGTCATCAAGGTCAAGGAACCGCAGGCGGCGGAACGCGCCATGCTGCGGCAGGGGCAGGTGCTGTTCACCTACCTGCATCTGGCCCCCGACCCCGACCAGACGCATGACCTTCTGAAATCCGGTGCCACCTGCATCGCCTATGAAACCGTGACCGACGCCCGGGGTGGCCTGCCCCTGTTGGCCCCGATGTCCGAGGTTGCGGGCCGGCTTGCGCCGCAGGTGGGCGCATGGGCGCTGCAAAAGGTGAACGGCGGGCGCGGCGTGCTGATGGGCGGCATCCCGGGCGTGCTGCCCGCCAAGGTGGCCGTGATCGGCGGCGGCGTCGTTGGCACCCATGCCGCACGGGTGGCGGCCGGCATGGGGGCGGATGTCACCGTGCTCGACCGGTCATTGCCGCGCCTGCGCTATCTGGACGATGTCTATGCCCGCGACTTCCGCACTGCCTATGCCAGTGCTGCGGCGACGGCGGCGGCGGTGGCCGAGGCTGACATGGTGATCGGCGCCGTGCTGATCCCCGGGGCTGCGGCCCCGAAACTCGTCACCCGCGCGCAACTGTCAACGATGAAGCCCGGTGCCGCCATCGTCGATGTCGCCATCGACCAGGGCGGCTGTTTTGAGACGTCGCACGCCACCACCCATCAGGACCCGACCTATATGGTGGACGGCATCGTGCATTACTGCGTGGCGAACATGCCCGGCGCCGTCGCCCGCACCTCGACCCAGGGGCTGGGCAATGCCACCTTGCCGTTCCTTCTGGCCCTCGCCGACAAGGGCTGGCGCAAGGCTTGCGCCGACGACCCGCACCTGATGGCCGGCCTCAACGTGCATGCCGGGCACCTCACCTATGCGGCGGTGGGCGAGGCTTTGGGACTGCCCTCGATCTCGGCTGCCGAGGCTGTCGCGGGCTGATTCGCGGAGGATGGTTAACGACCCCCCGCGACATCGTCATGCATACGAAGTGTGCATCAAAAGCAGACGGCAGGAAGATACCCTCCTGCCGTCACCCCTGTCAGATTAACACAGCGTTTCCAGCAACCTAGCCGCGTGCCTTCAGCGCATCGCGGATTTCCTTCAGCAGGTCCACTTCCGACGGACCCGCAGGTGTCGCCGCCGCCGCCTCGGCTTCCTTTTTCGTCATCCCGTCCTTCAGCCGGTTGACCGCCTTGACGATCAGGAACACCACCCACGCGATGATGAGAAAGTTGATGCAGGCCGTGATGAACGACCCATAGGCAAACACCGGTGCCCCGGCCTCTTTCGCCGCTGCAAGCGATGCAAACTCACCGTCGCCAAGGTTCCAGAACAGGTTGGTGAAATCGACATTGCCAAGGACAAGGCCGATGACCGGGTTGATAAGGTCGCCCACCAGAGAATTGACGATGGCGGTAAAGGCGGCACCGATGATGATACCGACGGCAAGGTCGACGACATTGCCTTTGGCGATGAACGCCTTGAACTCGTTGAGCATTCTGGGGTTCCCTGTCCCAAGGGCCGCATTTGCGACCGTGATTTCGTAGCGGGCGCACGTCTGGCGCTGACCGATTGTCTACCGCATGGGGCGGCACAATCACCGGGGAAAATGCGCAAACGGGCTGCATGGCACGGAATCCCACCCGCCCGTGCCCGTTTTCCCGTCAGCGCGGTGCGGCAGCGCGGCGCAGACGGTCGTTGATGGCGCGGCCCAGCCCCGCCTCGGGCACCGGGGCCACCGCAATCGCCCCCCCCGGCCTGGCCAGCGCATCGGCCTGCCGCAGCGCATGAAACAGCGCCGCCGCCGCCTCGGCCAGATCGCCCGATGGTGACAGGTTCAAATCCCCACTCCCCGGACCGAACCCGATCCACACCTCGCCCGGCAACGGCTGTGATACCCCCAGCCTCAGCGCAGCCACCGGCGCATAATGCGACGCCATCTGTCCCGGGGCCAATGGCCGCGCCGGATCTGTCAGCATAACCAGCGGCTTACCCAACACAGCCTCGATCACCTCAACCGGCAACCCCCCCGGTCGCAACAGCCGCACATCGCCGTCACACAGCCCCAGAATGGTCGACTCCACCCCCACCGCACAGGCGCCGCCATCCACTACGGCGGCAATCCGGCCCCCCAACCCGTCCAGCACATGGCCCGCCCGGGTGGGTGAAACCCGGCCCGAAGGGTTTGCCGAAGGTGCCGCCAAAGGCCCACCGAACGCGGCCAACAGCGCCTGCGCCACCGGGTGCGCGGGCACCCGCAGCGCCACCGTCGGCAGCCCAGCCATAACCAGCGGCGACAGCCCTGTATCATCCCGGACCGGCAGCACCAGCGTCATCGGCCCCGGCCAGAACGCCGCCGCCAGCGCGTCAGCCACCGCGTCGAACACTGCAAACCGGCGCGCCTGTGCCACACCGGATACATGCACGATCAACGGGTTGAACGATGGCCGCCCCTTGGCCGCATAGATCCCCGCCACCGCGACATCGCGGCAAGCATCCCCCCCCAGCCCATACACCGTCTCGGTCGGAAACGCGACCAAATGCCCCTGCCGCAGCAGGTTGGCCGCCTGCGTCAGGTCTTGTACGGATGGCGTCAGCGTATCAGTCATCGGGCCTTCCATGCACCACCCCCCGTGACGCAGCGTAGCGCTTGAACCTGTGCCGGGGCGGGCCACACTCTTCCGCTTATACGCCGAACCGCCATTTTCCAAGCCGGAGAGACCGATGCCCTACCGCGCCCCCCTGTCCGAGTATCGCTTTCTTCTGGACCATGTGCTTGATTACAAGGCAGTTTACGCCACTGACCTCTTCACTGACGCAACGATGGACACCGTTGACGCCGTCCTGTCCGAGGCTGGCAGCCTGAGCGAAACCGTCCTCGCCCCCCTGCAACGCATGGGTGACAAGCACCCCGCGCGGCTGGAAAATGGCGTCGTGCGTACCGCGCCCGGCTTTGCCGAAGGGTATCGCGCGCTGGCCGATGGCGGCTGGATGTCGATCTCTGCCGACCCCGCCAACGGTGGCATGGGCCTGCCGATGGCCGTCGCGTCCTGCGTGAACGAGATGATCGGGTCGGCCTGCCTTTCGCTGCAGATGAACCCGCTGATGACCCAGGGGCAGATCGAGGCGCTGGAACACCACGCCAGCGATGCCCTGAAGGCGGTCTACCTTCCGAAACTGGTATCCGGCGAATGGTGCGGCACAATGAACCTCAGCGAACCGCAGGCCGGTTCTGACGTCGGCGCGCTCAGGACCAAGGCGGAACCGCTGGGCGATGGCAGTTACGCGATCACCGGGCAGAAGATCTATATCTCTTGGGGCGACAACGATTTTACGCCAAACGTCTGCCATCTGGTGCTGGCCCGCCTGCCCGATGGCCCGGCGGGAACCAAAGGCATCAGCCTGTTCATGGTGCCCAAGTTTATCCCCGACGCCGCAGGCAATCCCGGCAAACGCAACAGCCTGTCGGTGGTCAGCCTGGAACACAAGCTGGGCCTGCACGGCAGCCCGACCTGCGTGATGCAGTATGACGCGGCGCAGGGCTGGCTGGTCGGCGGGGCGCACAAGGGGATCGAGGCGATGTTCACCATGATGAACAACGCCCGTCTGGGGGTGGCCGTGCAGGGCGTTGCGGTGGCCGAGGCGGCATGCCAGCAGGCGCTGGCCTATGCGCTGGACCGCCGTCAGGGCCGCACCCCCGTCAAGGGTGGCAGCGGGGCCATCGCTGAACATGCCGACGTGCGCCGGATGCTGGCCGAGATGAAGGCCGAAACCGTATCCGCCCGCGCCATTTCCCTGATGTGCGCCGTGGCCATCGACATGGCCCGCGCGACCGGCAGCGACGACTGGCAGGCGCGCGCGGCACTGTTGACCCCGATTGCCAAGGCTTTCGGCACCGATACCGGCATCCATGTGGCATCCTTGGGCATTCAGGTGCATGGCGGCATGGGGTTCATCGAGGAGACGGGTGCCGCGCAATACCTGCGCGACGTGCGGGTGACGGCGATCTATGAGGGCACCAACGGCATTCAGGCGATGGACCTTGTGGGCCGCAAGATGGCCGACGGCGGTGACGCCGCATTCCGCCTGATCGACGAAATTCAGGCCGGTGCCGAAGGTGCCCGCGCCACCCTGCCCGATCTGGCCGGCCCCGTCTGGAACGCCGCCGAAGCGCTGCGCGAGGCGACCGAGGCGCTGGTCGCGACCGAGATGAACGACCGTTTCGCGGGGGCCGTGCCCTATCTTTGCGCCTTTGCCCGGGTGCTGTCTGGCCACATCCACCTGCGCGCCGCCCTTGCCGACCCTGCCCGCCGCGCGCTGTCTGGCGTGGCGATCCTGCGGCTGTTGCCCGGATACGCGGCCCATCTGGCACAGGTACGTCAGGGCGCGGCGGGGCTTTATGCGCTGACCGACGCCGATCTTGCGGCGTGACCGCCCCGGCCATCTCCCACCCCTTCCCCGACCCGCCCGGCCCCGGTCAGGCGGTGACGGTGGCGGAAGGGATCCTGTGGATGCGCATGCCGCTGCCGATGGCGCTGGACCATGTGAATGTCTATGCCTTGCAAGATGATGACGGCTGGACGCTGATCGACGCAGGGCTGGGCGGCACGCGGTCGCATGCGGCGTGGGAGGCTCTGCTGACCGGGCCGCTGGCAGGCCATCCCGTGGCGCGGATGCTGGTCACCCACCACCATCCCGACCATATCGGTGCCGCTGGCTGGTTCCAGTCGCGCGGGGCCAGGCTGATAACCACCCGCACGGCCTGGCTTTTCGCGCGGATGCTGACCTTGGACGTGCAAACCCGTCCCACGGCGGAAACCGTGGATTTCTGGCGCGCGTCCGGGATGCCGGCCGACATGCTGGCCCGCAAGATGACCGAACGCCCGTTCAACTTTGCCGATGTGGTCGACCCCCTCCCGCTTGGCTTTGACCGCATTGCCGACGGGCAAGTATTGCGGCTGGCGGGGCGCAGGTGGCAGGTGCGTACCGGGAACGGACACGCGCCGGAACAGGCAACATTGTGGTCTCTGGATGACACCCTCGTGCTGGGCGCAGACCAGATCCTGCCCGGCATATCGCCCAACATCGGCGTCTATGCCACCGAACCAGACGCCGACCCCTTGGGCGAATGGATCGCCTCTTGCCACAGCTTTCAGCCCGTCGCGCGCGACGATCACCTCGTGCTGCCGGGCCACAAGCTGCCCTTCACCGGCCTGCCGATCCGCCTGACCCAGATGATCGTGAACCATGAGGGTGCGCTGGCCCGCCTGACGGACCATCTGCGCCAAGGGCCCGCGGCCGCCTGCGATTGCTTCACCGCGATCTTCCGGCGTGACATCGGCGGCGGCGAATACGGTCTGGCGCTGATCGAGGCAGTGGCGCACCTGAACCACCTTGCCCGCCTTGGACAGGCGCACCGGATGCGCCGCGACGATGGCGCGTGGGTGTGGTCGGTTCCGTGACGCCCCCCGTGACAGCGGTCAGCGAATCCGCTAGGACCGGGACAAGACGCGCACAGCATGGGGATACGACATGGCCGGCCAGCATCACGACGGCGACCACAAACCGGGCAGCATGGACATCCGGGTTCAGGAAAAGACCTTTGCGGGCTTCATCCGCATGGTCACCTGGGGCATCGGCATCAGCGTCGGCCTGTTGATCTTTGCCGCCCTTGTGAACGCGTGAACCGGACCGTTCCCGGCATGTTCCGTGTTTTCGCGTGGATCGCCGTCGCGCTGACCCTGACCGCCTGTGGCGCGGCCGAGCCGAAATGGGCACCCCAGGAACAGGTGCAGGCGGCGCGCTATGTCCACCCCGGTCCACCCAGCATCACGCTGTTCACCGTGATCTCGACGCAAAGCGGCAACGGCGCACATGCGGGCCTGATGATCAACGCGGATGAGCGTGTGATGTTCGACCCCGCAGGTACCTGGCAGCACCCGCGCCTGCCCGAACGCAACGACGTGCATTACGGCCTGACGCCCAAGATGGTGAGTTACTACATCGACTACCACGCCCGCGAAACCTATGACGTGGTCGAGCAAACCCTTGTGGTGTCGCCGGAAGTCGCGGCGCTGGTCAAGCGGCGTGTGGTGGAATACGGCGCGGTGCCAAAAACGCAATGCACCGTTGCCATCTCCAAGATCCTGCGCGGCGTCCCGGGGTTTGAAAGTCTGCCGCAGACCTGGTTCCCCAAGATCCTGATGGAGGCGTTTGGCGAACTGCCCGGTGTGACGTCCCGCAAGATCACTGATGACGATGCCGACAACAACCACGGTGTGCTTCTGGTGCAGGCGGGCGATCCCGCGTTGCAGTGACCGCCGTTACCGTCGCCGCGGGCCTGCCCGACGCGCTGCGCGCCGATGCGGCGCGGCTCTACTGGCAGGCGTTCGGCACCAAACTTGGCCGCGTTCTGGGCCCCGAAGCGCGGGCGCTGGCCTATCTGGAACGGGCCATTTCCGCACAGCATGTGATCGTGGCGCTGTCCGATAGCGGCACATTGCTGGGGTTGATCGGGTTCCGGTCGGTCGAGGGCGGCTTTGCCGAGGGCAGCATGGCCGACCTGCGCCGGGCCTATGGCCGGTTCGGTGCCCTGTGGCGCGCGGCGGCGATGCGGGCCATTTCAAGCGACGTGGACAATGACCGCTTTCTGATCGACGGCATCTGTGTGGCGGCTGATGCGCGCGGGCAGGGGGTTGGCACCGCCCTGATCGAGGCGCTGGCCCGCGATGCGCGCGCCCGCGCCTATGCCGAGCTGCGGCTGGATGTAATCGACACCAACATCCGCGCACGCGCCCTGTATGAACGGCTGGGCTTTCGCGCGGTGCGCAGCGAAAACCTGGGGCCATTGCGGCATCTGTTCGGGTTCCAGACCGCGATCACCATGGTGCGCCCGCTGGGCTGAGGCCGCATCGGGGCGCTGCCCCGGACCCCGGAGTATTTGGGCAAAGAAGAAACCCGAAGGGGCCAGTTTGGGGCGGGGTCAGTCAAACGTGCCCGTCACCCGCCCGAACAGCATGAAGGCGCGCGACGTGCGGGTTTCGGCCAGTTCTGCCAGATCGGCGTCGGTCGCGTTGCTGGCGAACTCCTGCAACGTATGGTCAAAGCTGCGCAGGAAATGGTGGCCCGCGTCGCGGAACACCGGATCTTCGCGCATCCGCGCCGTCGTCAGCGCCAGCGATGACCGGTCACGGATGCCGCCCAGTGCCGCAATCGTGCGTCCCCGCTCGCCCGCCGCGAACCGCCGCCACACCTCGGGGCGGGCGCGGTCGGGTTTCAGGTCATCCATATAGATGCCCTCCTGGCTGAGCAGGGTCAGAACATCCTGCGCCGCGCGGATCAGTTTGGACGCGCGCCTGTCCTCCAGCGCCAGACGCAGGGCGCGAAAGCCCTCCTTGTCATCCGCGCTTTCGGGAAAGTGCAGGGCGCGCACGAAATCGGCCACCGACAGGGGTTCGCGCATGTCCTCGGCGGGGGTACCAAGCGCCAGCGTCGATTGCTGTGCCATGCTGGCCACCGGCAGGGCCAGCGCCGCCTTGCGGTCGGCTGACGGCACCGTCAGCCCGGTATCGCGGCGCGACGAGAACATCGCCAGTTGCGCCTCGGTCTCGCGCTGGGCGGCGGCGATGTCATCCAGCCGCTTGTCCACCGCACTGCGGTTTGTGGCCATCGCGTTGGTCTGCTGCGCCAGCACATAGGCATGGCGCATCGCATCGACAGCCACCTGCAGCCGCGCCGCCTCGTCCCGCAGGGCGCGGATCGACCGCGCGCCGGTCACCGCCACCCACAACAGCGCCAGCGGCAGGAACACCACCAACAGCGTCAGCGCCAGCCCGACCGGCCCCCCCGGCAGCCCAGGCGGCGACAGGAGCAGATACAGGCCCACGCCGATGACCCACATCACCGACAGCGCCCCCGCCGCGATCTCGGTCACCGGGCGTGCCTCGGGCGGGTGGGCGGCGTAGACGCCCAGATCCAGCGGCTTGTCCCTTGTCTCGGTCATTTCACCTTGCCCAAAGGGCCCGACCGGGGCCGCAGCCCCGCGTCAGACGTAACGGATCGACACCACTTCGTAGGACCGCGTGCCCCCCGGGGTGCGCACCTCGACAGAATCGCCTTCGTCCTTGCCGATCAGGGCGCGGGCAAGAGGCGAGCGGATGTTCAGCAACCCATGCTCGATATCCGCCTCGGTCTCACCCACGATCTGATAGGTCTTTTCCTCACCCGAATCCTCATCGGTCAGTTTCACCGTGGCGCCGAACTTGATCGCCCCCGACAGTTTCGTGGGGTCGATCACCTCGGCCTTCGAGATCGCCGCCTCAAGCTCTTTCACACGCCCCTCGATGAAGCTCTGCTTTTCGCGGGCGGCGTGGTATTCGGCATTCTCCGAAAGGTCGCCGTGTTCGCGCGCCTCGGCAATGGCGCGGATCACGGCCGGCCGCTCGACCGACTTCAGCACCTTGAGTTCGTCGTCCAGCGCGTTGAAACCGCCGCGCGTCATCGGGATCTTGTCCATCGGTCGTCCGCCTTGCCGGAAAAGCCAAAGGCCACAGGTCCACCGACCCATGACCTGCCCCTGCCATCACTCGCTGTCACATGAACCCGCCCGCCCTGCAATTGCAAGGGGCAGCGGCGGTGCGGGGGCGGAAGGACGCCGTGTCACAATTGACGGGGGCGCAGGCATCGGGCACATCCGACCTTGATCCCGACCCCACGACAACAAGGCAGGAAAGCGCATGGCCAACGAAATCGACCGCGAGGAAATGGAATACGATGTGGTCATCGTCGGCGCCGGGCCATCAGGCCTGTCCGCCGCCATCCGCCTGAAACAGCTGGACCCCGAGCGCACCGTGGTCATCATCGAAAAGGGGTCCGAGGTCGGCGCGCATATCCTGTCGGGTGCCGTCCTTGATCCCTCAGGCCTCGATGCCCTGATCCCCGACTGGAAGGCCAAAGGCGCGCCGGTCAAGGTGCCGGTCACCCATGACAATTTCTACATGCTGGGGCCGGCCGGGCAAATCCGTATCCCGAACTGGCCAATGCCGCCCCTGATGAGCAATCACGGCAACTACATCGTCAGCATGGCCAACGTCTGCCGCTGGATGGCCGAACAGGCCGAGGCTCTGGGGGTCGAGATTTTCCCCGGCATGGCGGCATCGTCGCTGGTCTACGGCGACAAGGGCGAAGTGCGCGGCGTTGTGGCCGGCGAATTCGGGTTCAACGCCGACGGCACACCGGGGCCGAACTATGAGCCGGGGCTGGCGCTGATCGGCAAATATGTGTTCCTCGGCGAAGGCGTGCGCGGGTCGCTGTCGAAAGAGGTGATGGCAAAGTACGACCTTTCGGCGGGCAAGGACCCGCAGAAGTTCGGCCTTGGCATGAAGGAGATATGGGAGGTTGACCCCGCCAAGCACAAGCTGGGCACCGTCACCCACACCATGGGCTGGCCCCTTGGCGGCAACGCGGGGGGTGGCAGCTTTATCTATCACCTTGAGAACAATCAGGTCTATGTGGGCTTCGTCGTCCACCTCAACTACCAGAACCCGCACCTGTATCCTTACATGGAATTCCAGCGGTTCAAGCATCACCCGATGGTCGCCGACCTTCTGAAGGGCGGCAAACGCATCGCCTATGGTGCCCGCGCCATCAGTGAGGGTGGCTGGCAGTCGATCCCCAAGATGGTGGCCCCCGGCGTGGCGCTGCTGGGCTGCTCTGCCGGCCTCGTGAACGTGCCGCGCATCAAGGGCAACCACAACGCGATGCTGTCGGGCATGGCTGCGGCAGACGCGGCACATGCGGCCATCGTGGCGGGGCGGTCGGGCGATGAACTGTCGGGCTATGAAACAAGCGTTCGCGGCGGCGCCATCGGCCGCGACCTGAAAAAGGTGCGCAACGTCAAACCCCTGTGGTCGCGCTATGGCCTTTTGGCGTCGCTGATGGGCGGCGGCATCGACATGTGGACGAACACGGTCGGTTTCAGCCTGTTCGGCACGCTGAAACACGGCAAATCGGATGCGGAAGCGACCGGCAAGGCGGCTGACTACAAACCTATCGACTATCCGAAACCCGATGGCGTGCTGTCATTCGACCGTCTGACCAACGTGGCCTACAGCTTTACCAACCATGACGAAAACCAGCCCGCGCACCTGAAACTGCGCGATCCCTCGATCCCGATTGCCGTCAACCTGCCCGAATACGCCGAACCCGCGCAACGCTACTGCCCGGCGGGGGTGTACGAGGTGATCGGCGAAGGCGCGGCGGCGCGGTTCCAGATCAATTTCCAGAACTGCGTCCACTGCAAGACCTGCGATATCAAGGACCCCAGCCAGAACATCATCTGGACCACCCCGATGGGTGGCGGCGGGCCGAACTATCCCAATATGTGACCCCCCGATTGTGACATTAGCGCGAGGGTTCGCCACAGAACGGGGCCGATGATTGCCAGCGGGGGGGCATCGGGCTAGTTTTGCCCAGTTGTCCCGTTGTCCGGAGAGTATTGCCCATGCCCGCATTCCGCCCGCTTGTCGCCACGGCCCTTGCACTTGCGCTGATGATGCCTGTTCCCGGGCGCGCGGAAGAGGATGCGGGGGCCTATCTGGCGGCGCGTGTCGCCGGATCGAACGACGACTACCGGCAGGCCGCGATATGGTTCACCCGGGCGCTGATCGCCGACCCCGGCAATACCGTGCTGATGGACGGCGCCATCACCGCGCAGATCGCTACTGGCAACCTTGAGGCGGCGGTCGCGGTGGCCGAGCGAATGCGCGCGGTCGATGCCGACACGCAGGTCGCACTTCTGGCGCTGGTTGCGGGCAAGGCACAAAAGGGCGATTTCGCCGGACTGCTGGCCGATATCGACGCAGGCAAGTCGGTGGGCAAGCTGATGGACAACCTGTCGCGCGCCTGGGCCGAGCTTGGTCAGGGCAAGATGTCCGAGGCCGGCGAAGAGTTCGACCGCCTGATCGCCGCGCCGGGCATGAAGTTCTTCGGCGCCTATCACAAGGCGCTGGCATTGGCGTCGGTCGGTGATTTCGAGGGGGCCGAGGCGATCATGGCCGACCCCACCGCCGGCGGTTTCCAGACCCAGCGGCGCGGCATCATCGCGCGCGTCCAGATGCTCAGCCAGCTTGAGCGGAACGAAGACGCGCTTGCCGCTCTGAACGCCGCCTTCACCGGCGACGCCGACCCCACCATCGTCGACATGCGCGCGCGGCTGGCGGCGGGCGAAACCCTGCCCTGGACGATGGCGCGGAACGCGACCGACGGCATGGCCGAGGTGTTCTACACCCTCGCCGCTGCCCTGAATGATGAGGCCGACGACAGCTATACCCTTCTCTACGCCCGCATCGCCGCCACCCTTCGCCCCGATCATGGCGAGGCGCTGTTGCTGACCGGTGCGCTGCTTGAGGATTTGGGTCAGTACGATCTGGCGGTTGAAACCTACGCCCGCATCGCCCCTGCCGACAGCGGCTATCTGGTGGCCGAGATCGGCCGCGCGCGAGCCCTGCAATCCGCCGACAAGACCGAGGCGGCACTTGAGGTGCTGCGCGCCCTGTCACGCAGCCACGACACGCTGGCCACGGTGCATCTGGCGCTTGGCGACGCCCTGCGGCGCGAAGAGCGGTGGGAAGAGGCCGCATCGGCCTATGACGCCGCCATCTCACGCGCAGGCCCGCCCAAGCCCGAACAGTGGGCGATCTACTACAGCCGCGCCATTGCCAACGAACGCCTGAAACGCTGGGACAAGGCCGAACCCGATTTCCGCCAGGCCCTGGCGCTGAACCCCGATCAGCCGCAGGTGCTCAACTACCTCGGCTACAGCTATCTGGAAAAGAACACCAATCTGGACGAAGCCCTGACGATGATCGAGCGGGCGGTCAAACTGTCGCCCGATTCGGGCTACATCCTCGACAGTCTGGCATGGGGCCTGTTCCGCCTTGGCCGCTATGACGAAGCACTGGCACCGATGGAAAAGGCGTCGCTTCTGGAACCCGTCGATCCCGTGGTGACCGACCATCTGGGCGATGTCTACTGGGCCACCGGCCGCCAGATGGAGGCGCGGTTCCAGTGGCGGCGCGCGCTGTCGTTTGACCCGGAAGAGACCGAGGCGACGCGCATCCGTCAGAAGCTGGACATCGGGCTGGACGCCGTGCTGACCGCCGAAGGCGCGCCCTCTTTGCAAGAGGTGGCCGCGACCGAGGCCGCGCGTGTGCCCGTCCCTGCGACGAATGACAACTGAGGTCACAGCGCCGGCCAAGATCAACCTGACGCTGCATGTGACCGGGCGGCGCGATGACGGGTATCACCTTCTGGATTCGCTGGTGGTGTTTGCCGGGGTGGGCGACAGGCTGCACCTCTCACCCGCCCCGGTAATGTCGCTGACCGTCGGCGGCCCCTTTGCCGCCGGGGTGCCCGCTGACGGCACGAACCTGATCCTGCGTGCGGCGGCGCTGATGGACGGGGCACCGCTGGCCATCCACCTGGACAAGCGCCTGCCCCCCGCCTCAGGCATCGGCGGCGGCTCGGCGGACGCCGCAGCGACGCTGCGCGCGCTGACGGCGATGGGGCACAGCCCCCGTGTGCCCGACTTTGACGCGGCAGTACTGGCGCTCGGGGCCGATGTGCCGGTCTGCGTTGCAGGCAGGCCCTGCCGGATGGGGGGGATAGGTGAACGTCTGTCTGACATCCCGGAACTGCCCCCCTTCTGGCTGGTACTGGTCAACCCCGGCTGCCCGGTGCCCACCGGCCCGGTCTTTGCCGCGCTACAGGGCCAGTTCGGCACGGACATGGGCGTTCTGCCCGAACGCTTTGCCGATGCGCAGGCTTTGGCCCGATGGTTGCTGTCACAGCGCAATGACCTGCAACCTCCCGCCCTGACCCTTGCCCCGCCGGTCGCCGATGCCCTGGCGGCACTGGCACAGGTGCCCGGCGGCCTGATGGCGCGGATGTCGGGGTCGGGCGGCACCTGCTTCGGGCTGTTCGCAGACAAAGCCACCGCACAGGCCGGTGCGGCACGGATCGCGGCAGCGGAACCCGAATGGTGGGTGACAGCAGCACCCGTTCTGACCTGATCCTCAGCCCCTGAAATGCAGGCTGACCGCGATCCCTTCGCGGGTCGCCTGCGCAAAAACCTCGGCCAAAGCCTCTCCGAACCCCGCCAGATGCGCAGGCATCCCTGTCAGCGTCAGCGCAAACGGCGGCTCGACCCCGTTCACCCCACCACGCAGGCTGTCCAAAAGGGCGTCAAGGTTCGCCCCATGCCAATCCGGTGCCTCAAGCACCGCCAAAATCGCGCGAAACCCCTCCGCCCGGTCATGCCACCCCGACGCATCAAGCGTGAACGCCCGCATCGCCACCCCCCTGAAACTGAAAAACCCCCAAAGGCACTTGGCCTTCCGGGGGTTCATCGGCGGACGGGTTGCCCCGCCCCAGTCTCGGACGCGTCTGTTAAAGACCGCCTTCGCGCTGCAGCTTTTTCCGCGCGAGCTTGCGTGCACGCCGGATGGCTTCGGCTTGCTCACGGGCCCGTTTGACGGACGGCTTCTCGAAATGCTGCTTAAGCTTCATCTCGCGAAAAACGCCTTCACGTTGAAGCTTTTTCTTGAGCGCGCGAAGCGCCTGTTCGACGTTGTTGTCACGAACGCTGACCTGCATGTGGTTTTCACCACCTTTCTAGGTTTGAGTTGCACTGTCATGTGCAGGCGCGTGGGCTATAACAAGGGACGGTGGTGTTGTCCACCATTGGCTTAACGGGGGATGCGGGCGATGGAAACCGGAGATAGCGGCGCACGGATTCTGGCGGCGGCACTGGCGCATGTGCCGTTCGACGGCTGGTCGGCGACCACGTTGCGGGCGGCTGCGGCGGATGCCGGTGTGGCCCCGGCACTGGCACGGTCGCTGTATCCGCGCGGCGGGGTCGACCTCGCGATGGCCTACCACCGGCAGGGTGATGCCGCGATGGTGGCACAACTGGCAACCGAGGATCTGGGCGCGATGCGCTTTCGTGACCGGATCGCGCGCGGGGTGCGGATCCGGCTGGAACTGTCCGACCGTGAGCTGGTGCGGCGGGGGACGACGCTGTTTGCCCTGCCGATGCATGCGGGCGACGGCGCGCGGGCGCTGTGGGGCACAGCGGATGCGATCTGGACAGCACTTGGCGACACCACGCGGGATTTTTCGTGGGTGACCAAACGGTTGACGCTGTCTGGGGTGCAGGGGGCGACGGTGCTGTTCTGGCTGGGCGACGACAGCCCGGGCAGCCATGCCACCTGGGAATTCCTTGACCGCCGCATCGACAACGTGATGCAGTTTGAAAAGGCCAAGGCGGGCCTGCGCGACAACCCCTTGGGCAAGTTCATGTCCGGCGGCCCCTTGGCCCGCATGGCGCAAAAGTGGCGTATGCCCGACACCCCCGACGACCTGCCGGGCCGCCGCCACCCCTAGGGCTTGTTCCGCCCGCCGCTTGCAGGCAAGGTTCCGCCCACAAGCGAGGTAGTGATGACCCTTCCCCATATGATGACGGCGGTCGAGATCACCGCCCCCGGCGGCCCCGACGTGCTGCAACCCTGCGACCGCCCGGTGCCGGTGCCGGGGCATGGCCAGATCGTGATCCGCGTGGCCTATGCCGGGGTGAACCGCCCCGACGCGCTGCAACGCGCCGGCGCCTATGCGCCCCCCGCCGGTGCCTCTCCCCTGCCGGGGCTGGAGGCGTCGGGGCATGTGGTGGCGCTTGGGGCCGGTGTCACCCGCTGGAATGAGGGGGATGCGGTCTGCGCGCTGCTGCCCGGCGGCGGTTATGCGGAATATGTGGTGACCCATGCCGACCATGCGCTGCCGGTGCCTGCAGGCATGTCGCTGCGCGAGGCGGCCTGTCTGCCGGAAACCTGCTTCACCGTCTGGTCGAACATGGTGATGCGCGGCGGGCTGACGGCGGGCGAGCGGTTCCTCGTGCATGGCGGCAGTTCCGGCATCGGCACCACCGCCATCCAGATCGCCGCCGCCCTGGGTGCCCGGGTGTTCACCACGGCCGGATCGCCTGCGAAATGCGCGGCCTGTCTGGGCTTGGGGGCCGAGCGCGCGATGGACTACCGCACTGACGACTGGCAGGCCGAGGTCAAGGCGGCAGGTGGGGCGAACCTGATCCTCGACATGGTCGGCGGCCCCTATCTGCCCAAGAACATCCGCGCGCTGGCCGATGACGGACGGCTGGTGCAGATCGCTTTCCTGCAAGGCCCGAAGGTGGAACTGAACTTTGCCGAGGTGATGATGCGCCGCTTGACCATCACCGGCTCAACGATGCGCCCCCAGTCCGACCTCGCCAAGGCCCGCATCGCGGCCGAGGTCGAACGCCACGTCTGGCCGATGATCGCAGGTGGCCGGGTGCGCGTGGTGATGGACAGCGAGTATCCCTTGGCCGAGGCATCAGCGGCACATGCACGGATGGAAAGCTCGGGGCACATCGGCAAGATCGTGCTGAAGGTGGAATGACAGCAAAACGGGGGCTGCCGCCCCCGCACCCCCGCGAGTATTTGTGCAAAGAAGAAACGCAAGTTTGATTCAAATTGTCCTTCTTCTTTGACCAAGTACTCCGGGGGGTGAGCGTCAGCGAGGGGGGCAGCGCCCCCCTTTCCCCCGCAGTGCCGGGTACAACACTCGGTCTCTGGCGCTACCGCTCGCGCAGCGCCTCGCGCGATTTCCACAGGGGTTTCGTGAGGTAGGTCAGCACCGTCTTGCCGCCGGTCTGCAACTCGACCTCGGCCTGCATGCCGGGGCGAATCTCGATCCCGGCGGCGCGGCTGTTCAGGCTGACCGGATCAACCCGCAGCGTGACCTTGTAATGCGGATCGCCATCGGCATTCCGCGACCGGTCATCGCGAAAAGTGTCCGCCGACACCACCATCACCTCGGCCGACAGCGTGCCCCAGGCGGTGTAGTCATAGGCCGACAGCTTGATCGTGGCCTTCTGTCCCACCCGCACAGTGGCGATGTTCTGCGGTTTCACCCGCGCCTCGATCAGCATTTCCTCGTCCAGTGGCGCGATCTGCAGGATCTCTTCACCCGGGCGCACGACGCCGCCGATGGTGGTGACCGACAGCTTGTTCACCACACCCCGCAACGGGGCCACCAGAACGGTACGGCCCAACTGATCCTCGGCGGCCTTCAGGCCCTGCGCCAGCGACGCAATCTCGGCCAATGTCTTGGAATACTCGGTGGCGCGTTCCAATTCACCTTGGGTGATCGTGTCGGAATGGCGGTTCTCGGCATCGCGGAAAATCTTGCGCGCGCGGGTGACCTCGATCAGCGGCACAAGATCACGCTCCAGCATGTTCTCCATCAGGTCCATCTCCTTGGCCGCCTGATCCATCACCTGCCGTGCCCCTTCGCGCCGCGCGATGAAATCATCCTGCCGCGCCGCCAACAACGTGCGTTCCGATGCAACGATGTCGGGCAGGCGGGCCGACAGCGCCACAGGCACCTCGAAATCGGTGGCGCCCGCCATTTCCGCCTCAAGCCGGTGGCGGCGGATTTCAAGGGCAGCGATCTGGTCGCGCAACTCATCCACCTTGGACTGGTACAGCGTGCCGTGCAGCCGCGCCAGCGTCTGCCCCGCCTCGACCACATCCCCCTCGGCCACCTCAAGGCTGGCCAGAATCCCGCCCTCAAGGTTCTGGATGATCTGCGGGCGCGAGGTGGACACGACCTGTCCGGGCGCGCGCACGATCTCGTCCACCCAGGCAAAGGCGGCCCACACAAAGAACAACAGCACCGTGCCCACGATCAGCCAGATGGTCCGCCCGGGGCCGCGCGCCTGATCCTGCATGCCCGCGTCAAAGGTGGTCATGCGGGGGCCCCTTGCGCCTTCATCAAATGCGCCAGCACCGCATCACGCGGCCCGTCCACCGCCAGCTTGCCGTTCTGCAGGATCAGCACACGGTCGGTCAGTTGCAGGATCGGCACCCGGTGCGTGGCGATCACCGCCGTGCGTCCGCGCAGCCAGCCACCCATGCGGCTGACCAGAACACTTTCCAGCGTCTGGTCCAGCGCGGCGGTCGGTTCGTCCAACAGCACCACGGGCGGGTCCTGCAACCACAGCCGCGCCCAGCCAATGCTTTGCCGCTGCCCGACCGAAAGCCCCTCACCCATCTCGTGGATCACCAGATCAAGGCCCCGCGGATGCGCCCGCACGAACGGGCCCAGCCCTGCGAAATCCAGCGATTTCAACAGCCGGTCGTCATCGCGTTCCAGCCCGTGCAGGTTCAGGTTGTCACGCAACGACCCCGCGATCAGCCGCACCTCCTGCGCCAGATACCCGACGCCCCGCCGGATATCGCGCGGATGGATCTGCCCCATGTCCAGCCCGTCGATCAACACCCGGCCCCCGGTCGGATCATACAACCCCGCCAGTATCCGCAGCAGCGTCGATTTGCCCGACCCGTTGGTGCCCAGCACCGCAATGTGCTGCCCCGCCGGAATGGCCAGCGCCGCAATCTCGACCGTGGGCGTGGCGGTGGGGTCATAGCGGAACGACATGTTGCGAAACTCATACGCCCCGCTCAGCGCCTCACGCCGCAGATAGACGCGGCCCGGCTCTTCGGTCTGGGGGGCGTCGGCGATGGCATCAAGGCCGGTCAGCGCCGATTTGACATTGGTCCAGCGCGCCAGCAACGCCGACAACTGTGCCAGCGGGCCCAGTGTTCGCCCCGTCAGGATGCCGATGGCAATGATCGTGCCTACGGTGAACTGGCCCGCGAACACCAGATAGGTGCCCACGACCACGGCCATCACATAGGTCGCCTGCTGCACCCCCTGTGCCCAGGTGGTCAGCCATGTCGTCAGGTCGCGCTGTTCCGATGACTTGGTGGCGGAAAGCGCCGTCAACTCATTCCAGACGCGGCGGATGCGGTCCTCGCCGCGCTGGGTGGCGACGGTTTCGTGTTCATAGACCGCCTCGTACAGCATCCGGGCCGCTCTGGCCGATGCGCCTTGGGTGGCGGCGGTCAGTGCGACCATGCGTTTTTGCAGCAGGAACCCCGGCACCACCATCAGGATACCACCCGCAATCAGCACCCACACCAGCGGCCCGCCGATCATCGCGACAAGCCCAAGGAACAGGAACAGGAACGGAAGGTCCGTCAGGGTGCCGATGGTGCCCGCCGTAAAGAACTCGCGCACCGACGAAAACTCGCGCATGGCACCGAACAACTGGCTGGGCCGCCGTTCGCCCGGGGCGGCGCGCAGGCCCAGAAGCCGGGCCATCAGGCGCGCCTGCACGGCCAGCTCGATCCGCTTGCCGGTCAGGTCCATCAGCTTGGACCGCGCCAGCTTCAGCGCCCCCTCCATCAGCACCGCCAACAAAACGCCCAGCGCCAGCACCCACAGCGTCGCCTCGGACTGGTGCGGGATCACCCGGTCGTAGACCTGCAATGAAAACAACGCGATGGCCGTGGCCAGAAGGTTCCCGAACAGCGCCCCCGCCGCCACCTCGATCATCGCGCGGCGGTGATGGGCAAACTCACCCCAGAACCAGTGCGGCTCAGCGCCTGCGTCGGCGTGGCGGGTGGCCACCTCGGCCATGGTGGTGCGCGCCACCAGCACCTCACCGGCGAACACCCGTGCGAAATCGGCGGTCGGAATGTCGGCGCGGGCGTCGATACAGGTGGCGTCATAGACCGTCAGCGACGTCTCATCCTGCGACAGCACCAGCACGACCTGGCCCGAGGTCATCAGCGCAATCGCGGGCCACAGATCGGGCGCAAGGGCGGCTTTCGTGACCTTGGCCGACAGCCCGCCCGCCTTCAGCGCCTCGGCCACAACGGCAAGGTCCATCGTGCCGCTGCCGGCGCCCAACTGGATGTGTTCCAAGAGATCACCCACCGCCACCTCGGCCCCAAGGACGGCGGCATAGGTGGCGGCGACATGGGCGCGCGACTGCGCGCGGTTCATGTGGCGGGGTTTTGGCAAGCGCGATGATGGGGGGGCAAGGGCAGGGGCCGGCATCGTGACGGGCGTCACCGACAGGCCCTGTGCGGCGCTGCCGCCGCGTGCGCCCGCGTTCAGGTCAAAGGCGACAACCCCGCCGCTGGCCTGCCCCTTGGCGTTCACATGCGTGCCCCGTCCACCAGCACGCCGCGTTCCAGTGCGATCCGCAGCCGGATCAGGGCGGCGTCATAGGCAAGGCCGGCCTGTTCCCGCTCGGTCCGGGCAAAGCTGTCGGTCAGGTTGACCAGTTCCATCAGCGGCCGCACCCCGGCCTTGTACTGCTCGGCATACAGGGCAAGGCTGGTCTCGGTCTCTGCTGCCAGACTGGCCCCTTCGGCGGCCCGCGCCTCGATCTGCGACAACTGGCGTTCCAGCGTCACGATGCGGCGGGCGGCATCGTCGGCGGCCTCGGCCTCACGCTGGGCGGCAACGGTTTCGGTGGCCTCCAGCGCCTGCAGGTTGGCCCGCGTGCCCAGACCCAACAGCTTGTCCGCCGACACCCGAAGCCCACCGGTGATGCCATCGCCCGAGACCGAGGCCCCAGCCTTCAGCCCCGGCAGTTGTGCCGCCCGGTCAATCTTTGCCTCGGCCACCAGCCGCCGCCCCTCGGCCCCGGCGCGCAGCACCGAAAGGGGTTGCGCGCCCCCTTGCACCGATGGCCCGTCGGGCAGACCGCTGACTGATAACGCACGCCCCGCCAGCGCCGCCAGTTCGGCCCGCGCCGTCAGTTCCGCCTCACGGTCGGTGCTTTCCAGCGCACGCAGTTCGGCCAGCCTCTGCGCCACGACACGGCCCTCGGACCGGTCGGCAATGCCGCCCTCAACCCGACCTTGCATGATCCGGTCATAGTCCGTCATCCGTTCCATGGCCCGGCCCACTGCCGCAGCCTGCGCGCCGGCACGTTCGGCCTCGACATAGCGGGCAAGCCCGTCATGCACGCGGGCGTTCATCTCGGTGGCCAGCATCACCGCCGCCACCTCGACGTCAGCGGCGGCAAAGGCGCGTTCGGCCTTGCGCCGCCCGTTGTCCAGGATCAGCTGATCCACCAGCATCCCCGCCGCCAGACTGCCCAGCGACGCCAGATCAACCGATGGCCCGATGGATGGCAACCAGTTGCGCGCCTTCGCCTCGGCCTTCAGCCGGGCCACGCGCAATTCGGCGGCACCGGCACCCTGATTGGCCGCCAGCACCGCATCGGCCACCTCGGCAAAGGCACCGCCCGACAGCACCGACCGGCGCGCGCGCAGGTCGGCAATGACGGTGGACTGCGCCGACTGCTTGTCGCCCGACGCACGCTCGATCTCGCCCCCCGCCGCCAGTGGCGGCGGGTCCGACGGGCGCGCGCCCGCCAGCATCGATACACCCGGAAACGCGCCGTCCTGCATGCAGCCGGCCAGCAACAACCCCGCCATCGCCAGCAGGCCAAGGGGCGTTACCCCTGACCTGCCCCGCACCAAGCACCCTGCCATGACACGCTCCCCGTCAGATGACGGCGCGGATGTCATCGTCCAGCAGAACCGTGGCACCCGCGTTGCCGAGGGTGAAGATCGCATAGCGCTCGCCATCGATCACCGTGGTCTGGCCGGTGGCGGTGCCGCCGGTCAGGGTCACAGTGTCATCATCGCCACCCTTCACCACCAGCCGGTCATCAGGTCCGGTCAGCGACCGCAACTGTGCCTCGTTGATCGTCATCCGCGCATCGGGGGCAAAGGTCAGGTCGATGGCCGCAAAGTCAAAGTTGGCAAGCCCCGGCCGGCCCAGGTTGACCGTGCTGGCATTGGTGTTGTCCACGATGAACAGCGTGGACGATTGGTTGCCCGCCGTATCCGCCGTGTTCACCACCAGATAACTGCCATCCGGCACCGGCGACGAAAACCGGAAGTTCGTCTCGTTGAACTCGGGGTCGTTGGTGCGGGTGGCGCTGATGGCCGTTTGCCCGCCAGACTCGTCCACCCGGGTAAACGTATAGGCATCATCCGTCGCTTCGGTGCCGATGTCGCGCAGGCCGTTGACGTCGCGGCGGAAACTGACCACCTCGGGTGACCCCGGGGCCACCGTGTCGACGCGGAACGTCTCGGTCAGGCTGGTGGTGTTCTTTGCGAGGTCGGTCGCGGTCAGCGACACGGTAACGTCCCGCTCACCCACTGGCAGTTCGTTGGCGGCAAAAGCCACGCTCCACTGCCCCGATGCGCCCGCAACCACCGTCTGCTCGGCGCCGTTCGACAACCGCACGACCACAGTGGCACCCGGTTCGACCGTCCCCGACAAGGGCAGCCCCTGACCCACCTCGACGGCGTTCAGCACACCGTCACTGCCGATGGTGCCGCCGGTACGGGCAAAGTTGCGCACCAGCGTATCGACATCCACCTGCTCGGTCAGCGTCGACACGTTGCCGACGCGGTCGGTCGCGGTCATCGTCAGCGAAACCGCGCTTTCGCCCGGCGGCACTTCGGATGCCGGTATCGTCAGGCTCCAGGCCCCGTCAGCCCCCACCAGCGCAGGGCGCGACTGGCCGGTGCCGAACTTGACCATCACCGTCGATCCCGGCTCGACCGTGCCGGTCAGCGACAGACCCTGCATCGCCTCGGCGCCGTTCAGCACCGCGTCGATCCCGGTCGAATCGCTGACCTTGGCAAAGTTGCGCACTTCGGTATCGACGGCCAGCGCATGTGTCGTGGTCGCGGTATTGCCCGCCAGATCGGTGGCGGTCACCGAAACGGTGCTGTTGTAGGTGCCCACCGGAATCTCGGACCGCGCAAAGGTCGCGGTCCAGTTGCCTTCGCCATTTGCCGTGACGGTCCGGGTGACGCCTTCCAGCGTGACCGCAACCGAAGCCCCGGCTTCGGCGCGCCCGGTCAGGGCCACGCCGGCCTGCTGCTCGGCCCCCGCGATGATGTCATCGCCGCCGGTCTGGCCGGGGTTGACCGACACCGCAGTCGTCGTGTCGATCCGCACCGGGCGCGACGTCGTGGCCATGTTGCCCGCAGCATCGGTCGCAGTGACGGTGATGGTCGAGTTCTGCTCGCCACTCGGCAGCACAGTGCCGGGATAGGTGACCGACCATGTGCCGTTTGCCGCAACCGTGGCGGGCAGGGTGGTGTTGTTCCACAACACGCTGACAACCGACCCGGCCTGCGCCGTGCCGGTCAACAGCACGCCTGCGGCGGATTCGGCAGCGTTCACGATGTCGTTCTCGGCAACCGGCCCGTTCAGAGTGACGGCGGTGGTGGTGTCGACCCGCATCACATGCGTGGTGGACGACGGGTTGCCCGCCGCGTCCACCGTGCTGGCAGTGATCGTGGCATCATATTCGCCGGCGGTCATCGTGTTGGCTGCGACGTTCAGCGTCCATTGCCCGTTCGCCCCCGCCGTCGTGGTCTGGCTGAAGGTGCCCATGGTCACGGTAACAGTGGCCCCGGCCGCCGTCGTGCCGTTGATCGCAAACCCGGCCGATGCCTCGGCCCCGTTCACGATGTTGTCCGACGTGACAGGGTTTACCGCAATCGGGTTCGGCACGGTATCGACGACAAGGTTTTCGGTGATGACGGTGCGGTTGCCCAGCGCGTCGGTCGCGGTGACGGTAAACGGCACGGTGTATTCGCCACCCACGACCTGCGTCGTGGTGTAGGTCACGCTCCAGGTGCCCTGCGCGCTGACGGTGGTGGTCTGCACGGTGCCTGCCACCTCGACCCGGATCGTGGCGCCAGCCTCGCCGGTGCCATCGATGCGCACGCCATTGCCATGGTCGGCCAGGTTTTCCACATGGCCCACGGCCTGGCTGCCTTCGGTCACAGCGACGGGCGGCGGGGTCATGTCAATGATATAGCCGGGGCCGTCCAGGGTGATCGGCGGCACACCGGCAGCGGTGGGGGGTGTCACAACCACGACCGCTTCATACGTGCCGTCCGGCGGCAGGCCGGTGCCGGGGACGGTGACGCCCCAGGTGCCCTCGGGGGTGATCGTCGTCGTTGTGACAACAGTGCCCACCGTCACCGTCACCGTATCGCCGGGCTCGCCCGTGCCGGTGACCATGATCTGCGGGTTCGTGGTGTTGGTCGTCAGCGTGTTCGACGAGGTCGGGTTGTCGACCGTGGGCTGTGCGCGGGTGTCACCACCGCCGCCGCCACCGCCGCCACCACCGCCACCGCCCAGAACCGCCACACCGCCCGCGATGGCACCCGCAGCCAACAGCCCGTTGCCGCCAAAGCCGGCCAGAAGCGGGATGAACGGGGCCATGCCGGTCGCATCATCTGCCGCACCGCTGGCCGCAGTCAGGACTTCGCCGCCTTCGTAACGCAGGTCATCCAGCGCACTGAACTTGCCCCAGCCTTCGTTGACGCCATAGCTTGCGAACAACGTGCCATCGCCGCCATCGGTCAGGTTGACCAGCGCAATATCGCCGTTCGCCGAAAGGTACAGCTTGTTCTCAAGGCCCGCCGGTGCGTCAAAGAACCCGGCGATCACAATCTCTCGCCCGTCGATCAGCGTCACCACAAGGTTGCCGCCTTGGCGCGCATACCCCGAAACCTGCGCCTGCGCGAGGTTGAGCGAGATTGCCTCGCCAGCCCCCACCTGCATGAAGTGGCTGCCCCCGTCGCCCGCCACTTCGCCCCGAACCAACACGCCCGCAGCATTGCGGACGGTGAAATCCACCGCTTGTACCATTTTCTACTCCGCCTCATTCGCCGGTCCTTTTTTGGACCGATCCGCCTTCTGGCCTGCCTGTGGCCATATTGCCGCCACGTTTAGCGCGTTTCGCAGGGAAATTCCAGCGTGATAACACCTACATTTAGAAAAATTCACGGATTCCCGTGGCATATATATCGTTCTTCAACCACCGATAGTGTTGCTGCCAAAAATGCGGGCTGTATGACGGTCTGTAACCGGCGACCCGATCAATGCCGCACAAACAGAGAAGGGGTCGCCGGCAACGGCGACCCCTTCCGAGTTCCAAGGAGATGGGCCAGTTAGGTTTCAAGCCCAATCAAGTGTTCGACCGTCCGACGGGCTGCCGTCAGAAAACCGCTCCCCTGACTGTCCCGACACCTATCTCCAACATCACTCTAGACACTGGATCACCTCCTTTCAAATGTTGCCGATATCCGAATCATCGGTGCAGATTCCGGCTTTGTCAAAAGGTTTTACGCGGGGTCCGCTGCAAGCCGTGCAACTGCCCAGCGAAAAGGCAACAGCGCCACCAGCGCCAGCGCCAGCTTCACCGCCCAGTCCGCCACTGCCAGCGATACCCACAACGGCGCCACTGGCCCAAAGCCCAGCAACGGCACCGCGCCAGTCGCCCAGCTTACGTCATTTGCGGGCTCCAGGACCGCCAGAGCCGCCGAAAACGCGATGGTAAAGAACAGCGCCGTGTCCAGCGTGGAACTCACCAGCGTCGACACCAACGGCGCCCGCCACCACGACCCCGCACGCAGCCGGTCGAACACCGCAATATCCATCAGCTGCGCCACAAGAAACGCCGTGGCCGACCCCAGCGCCACCCGCCACGTCACCAACGGCCCCGCCACCCCCTCGATCTGCGTGCCGATGGCCGAACAGCCCAGCCCCACCACAAACCCCCACAGCACCACCTTGCGGGCGGCAACCGGCCCCATCAGGCGGTTGGTGACGTCAGTGACCAGAAACGCCAGGGGATAGGTGAACGCCCCCCATGTCAGCCAGTCGCCACACAGGAACTGCACCAGAATGTTCGACGCCAGCACAACGGCCGCCATCGCGATGATCGCGGGGAATAGACGCATGAATGTTGTCCGTTTTTGACAAGGTTGCGGAGACTTGGCCCCCATAAGGGACGCCGCGCCCTACGCCCCGCTGTGCCCGGTGTCAATCCGGCAGCCGGTACTCGACGATCTGGGTCGACTGAAAGAACTTGAAATTGTCGTCCGAAACCATCGTCGCCACCAGCCCCTGCGCCCCCCGCCAGACTGACACCCCCTCAAGGTTGTCATGCGTGCCCGCCGCCGTCTCGATCAGCACCACCTCGTCCACCAGCGCCCGATCCGTCACCCGGAACCGCCGCAGCCGGCTGGCAAACCCCGCAATCCCGCGCAGATCACGCTCCAACAGATAGAACCGCCCGTCCGGCCCGATGTCCGCGCCCACCGGCAGGAACTCATCCCGCCGGGGCACATCAAACGGCTGCTCCCACGCCCCCCCGCGAAAGCGCCACACCGGAAACGGCACCGCCACGCCCCCCGACCGTTCCGGCAGGGTGTACAGCGTCCCATCCGCCGCAATCGCCAGCGCCTCCAGTGCCGAGTTCAACTGCATCCGCTTGAACGCCTCCGGCACCGGCAGGTTTTCCGCCGGCCCGTCGATGGTGGCATAGCGCAGCACCCGCGCCGCGCGCCGCCCCTCAAAGCTGATGTAAACCGTCCCGTCGCGGTCAATCGCCAGCCCTTCGCTGTCGGCCCGGTCCGCCGCCAGCGGCCCCGCCCCCGCCCCCCGCAACCGGCGTATGGGTGCGGCGTTCACACCCGTGATCCGCCCCGCCCCATCCCGCACAATGCGGCCCGTGGTATAGGCCCCCCGATCCGACAGCGCGGTGAACCCCAACCCGTCCGGCGTCAGCGCAATCCCCGAAAACCCGCCGAACAGCGGGTCGTCCATCCGCCAGCGAAAGCTGCCGATAAGCCCCTGCGGTGCGGGCGTCGCACTGCTGCCAAAGGCCGCAGCAACCACGCCCCCTGCAATCAGCGCGAGGCCAGTACGTCGGCGCATTGGCGGGGCAGGTCGGCCATGGTGAATTCGCGCGGGCCACGTTTGCGGGGTGCCTCGGGGTCCCTTGGCTTTTTGGCCACGCCTTTGGGCGGCACAAGGTAATCCGTCACCCACCACATCAGCGTGTCGTCACAACCGTCGCCACCGTTCGACAATTCGCTGACCGTCGGCGACTGCGTCTCGCACAACCTGGCACCCGCCGGGCACTTCAGCCGCACATGGAAATGCGTGTCATGCCCCGCCACGGGGCGGATCTTCTGCAGCCATTTCTTGTCGGCCCGCTTGGCCGTCTTGCACATCTCGATCTTGACGGCGGCGGCCACGAATATCCGGTCCACCCGGGGGTCCGACGCCGCCGCCTTCATCAGCGCATGATGGCTGCGCGTCCAGTTCGACGTGACCGACCGCTGATCGGCCGACCGCACCGGGATCGAGCTGATGCTTTCCCGCTCCGACCGCGACAGGTTCAGGCGTGACGGCGGCAGTTGCCAGATATCGGCATCCAGCCCCATCTGGTGGCTGGCGTGGCCCGATGTCATCGGCCCACCGCGCGGCTGGCTGATGTCGCCGATGTACAAACCCTTCCACCCCACCTGCGTCGCCATCACCGACAGGTCTTTCAGGAACGCAATCATCTCAGGCTGGCCGAAATTGCGGTGCCGCGACAGGCGCATCGCCTGCCAGGTCGGCCCGGTTTCCGGCAACTCCACATTGCCCGCCGCACAACCCTTGGCATAGCTGCCAACCGGCATCGGTGCCTGCGCTGACGGCTCTGCCTTGGCCCCGAACAAACGGTTCGCCTTGTCCTGCGCCATTGCACCACCCGACAGCGCCATCAGCACCGCCACTGCAAGGATACCAGCCTTCATGCCACGCCCCATCACGCCCGCCCCCTGTCGCCCTGCGGTTTAACCCGGATCAGCAACACAAGGCCAATCACGAAAAGCACGATCAGGGGCAGGATGCCCAGTTGCTGGCTGTCGGTGATATCCGTGGTCACCCCGATCAACAGCGGTGCCAGAAACGACGTGGCCTTGCCGGTCAGCGCATACATGCCAAACGCCTCGGTCATCTTTGCCGGATCGGCCTGTTTCACCATCATCGTGCGGCTGGCCGACTGCATCGCCCCTCCGGCAGCCCCGATCAGCGCGCCCAGCACATAGAACGCATGATCCGGCAGCCGCGACGTCGCATCCACCGCCACCCCGAACACCGCCTCACGCGACACGAATGTGATGGCGATGGTCACCAGCGTCAGCACCACCACGGTAATGGCAATCACCGGCTTCGGCCCATAATGGCTGTCCGCCTTGCCGCCCAGCCAGGCAAACAGCGCGCCGGTAATGGTGCCCAATATCCCGAATATCCCAAGGTCGATGGCCGACCAGCCCAGCACGCCGGCCGCATAGATGCCGCCGAACACATAGATCCCGTTCAGCGCATCCCGCGTGAACATCGACGACAGAAGATACGATGCCAGCGACGGCTGCCCCCGCATCGCCCGCAGACTGGCCTTGAGGTCGGGCCATGCCCGCGCCGCTGCCGCCCGTACCGGGATCGCCCCCGGTTTGCGCGGCTCGCGCACCCACAGAAAGAACGGGATCATGAACACCACATACCAGATCGCCGTCAGCGGCCCCACCGCCCGCGTCCCCTCGGCCCGCGCCGGGTCCAGCCCGAATATCGGCACCAGCCCGATCATCGTCTTGCCCGATGGCGTCTCCTGGATCAGCGCCAGCATCAGGATCAGCGACATAAGGCCCCCCAGATAGCCGAACGCCCAGCCGGTCCCCGACATGCGCCCCATCTCTTCGGGTGTCGCAAGGTCGGGCATCATCGAATTGGTGAACGTCGTCGCAAACTCCATCCCGATCAGCCCGATGCAGAACGACAGCATGACAAGCGTCAGGTTGAAATCACCCGGTGCCGCATACCATAACCCCCAGGCCCCCAGCACATACATGACCGAAAACGCCCAGATGAACCGCATCCGCCCGCCCGCCTTGTCGGCGATCGACCCCAGCAGGGGCGATGCAATTGCAATCACCAGCCCCGCCGCCCCCACGCCGTACCCCCAGACCGCCTGCGCCTGACTGCCGTCGCCCAGAAGGCGGGTGATGTAGGGGCCAAAGACAAAGGTCAAAAGCAGCGTATTGTACGGCTGGCTTGCCCAGTCGAAAAAGTACCAGCCCCAGATGCGCCGCTTGTGTGCCGCCCCGTCCGCTGCCCCGTCCGCCGTCATGACTGCCCCCGCGTTCTTTGGCCGCGATCAAGCCCGAAACCACCGCGCCGCGCAAGCGGGCGTTCGCCGATGCCCCGATTCGCGCCCCTTGGTTAACGCAGCCAAACCCCACCGCGCGTGCATACGGGTTGTGCATGCACTGTGCATCGGTTGTGCATCGGGCAAACCGCCCGAAGACACCGTATTAACACAGCGTCCCCAACAACTTGCCCCTAAACGGGTGCCGCATGCGGCGGCCATGGCCGCGTCGCCTCCGCCCCGATCCACGCCACCACCCAATCCGGCAATGGCGGGCTTTCCACAGGCTGCCCCATCGCCGCCAGCACCCTTGCCGGCGGCACGATCCCCTCCCGGGAAGTGACCGCCGACCGGATCAGCATGTGGCTCGTGCAATCGCCGTCTTTCCACATCGACTGTTCCATGTAGATGAATTTCGCATCCCAGCCAAAGGCGTGGCTGACCATCGTCACCCGGTCGAAAATCCGCACCCTCCGACGGTAACGCGTTGTATTCCCTGCAACAGTCATCCCCCAGCCATTCGCCGCCAAAACCTTGTGCAGCCCCGTCCGCTGCCCCAAAGGCAACCGCCCAAGGTCATACAGCGTCAGCGTCCGCCCGTTGTTCAACTCGCGCCACGGGTCCAGATCCCAGGGCCAGCAGATATGGTGCGATACATGCGTGCCCGTGATCGGCAGGGCAGGTGAATTTCGGTTCAGAAACAACTCTTTGGCCATGCGCACAAAGGGATACATCGGCGGCCTCCACCATCAATTCCGCCCCCCAACTGCCCGCCCAAACCCCCCGCGTCAAGCGCTACGCCACGGAACCGGGTTGCCCCAACCCCCGGTTCGGGCTAGCTCTGCTCAATCCCTCGGCAAGCGGAGCCTTCATGACCTCTCTCAGCCAGATCCTGATGTTGATCCTCGACATCGCGCTGTGGATCATCATTGCGCATATCATCATGTCCTGGCTCATTAATTTCCAGGTTCTGAACCTGCGTCAACCCTTGGTGGCCCAGCTTTGGGATGGTCTGAACCGCATCCTCGAACCCCTGTACGGGCAGGTGCGCCGCTATCTGCCGCGCACGGCCGGCATCGACTTTGCCCCCCTTTTGGTGCTGATCGCGATCTATGCGCTGCAGATCCTGATCCGCAACAACCTCTGATCTTCAGCCTTCCTTAACCAACCCCCGTCCAGATAAGGGCCAGCCACCCGATGCCCGAGGACAGGATGCAAGACGCCGCCGACCTGCTGCATTCGGTGTTCGGCTTCCCCACCTTCCGCCCAGGTCAGGCCGAGATTGTGCAATCGGTGCTTGAGGGCCGCGACGTCTTGGCGATCATGCCGACGGGCGGCGGGAAATCCCTGTGTTTCCAACTGCCTGCACTGGTCCGCCCGGGGATGACCGTGGTCATATCCCCCCTCATAGCACTGATGCGCGATCAGGTCCGGGCGCTGAAGGCCGCCGGAGTGAACGCAGGCGCACTGACCTCGGGCAATACGCCCGAGGAAACCGAAGAGGTGTTTCAGGCCATCGACGATGGCACCCTGCGCCTCCTCTACCTCGCCCCCGAACGCCTCGCCTCACCCCAGACCATCCCCCTTCTGCGCCGTGCCAATGTCAGCGCGATTGCGGTGGACGAGGCCCATTGCGTCAGCCAGTGGGGCCATGATTTTCGCCCTGATTACCTGAGGATAGGCGATCTTCGCCGCACCCTCGATGTACCCCTCGCCGCCTTCACCGCCACGGCGGATGAGGAAACCCGGGCCGAGATTGTCACCCGTCTGTTCGGTGGCCGCGATCCCGAAACCTTCCTGCGCGGCTTTGACAGGCCCAACATCCACCTCGCCTTTGCCGTCAAGGACAACCCCCGCGACCAGGTCCTGCGCTTTGCGGCTGCCCGCAAGGGTCAGTCGGGCATCGTCTATTGCGGCACCCGCGCCAAGACCGAAGTACTGGCGCAGGCCCTGACGCAGGCGGGGCACCTGTCGCTGGCCTATCACGCCGGCCTCGATGCGGATGAGCGGCGGCGGGTCGAAACCGCGTTCCAGCGTGAAGATGGGTTGATCGTGGTGGCCACGGTCGCGTTCGGCATGGGCATCGACAAGCCTGACATCCGCTGGGTGATGCATGCCGATCTGCCGAAATCCATCGAGGGGTATTATCAGGAAATCGGCCGCGCCGGCCGCGATGGTGCGGTGGCCGACACGCTGACGCTGTTCGGTGCCGACGACATCCGCCTGCGCCGCTCGCAGATCGACGAAGGCGCCGCCCCGCAGGATCGCAAGATGGCCGACCATGGCCGCCTGAATGCGCTTCTGGGTCTGGCCGAGGCGACGGGCTGCCGCCGCCAGATGCTGCTGCGCTACTTTGGCGAGGACCCAAGCCCTTGCGGCAACTGCGATCTTTGCGACAAGCCTGCCATCCTGTTCGACGGCACCGATGCGGTGCGCAAGGCGCTGTCGGCGGTACTGCGCACCGGCGAATGGTTCGGCGCGGGCCACCTGATCGACATCCTGACCGGCTCCTCAACCCAAAAGATCCGTGACAAGGGGCACGATCAGTTGCCCACGTTCGCCGTCGGGCGCGACCTGTCAAAGCCCGCCTGGGGTGCGGTGTTCCGCCAGATGATGGGCCGCGACCTGATCCGCCCCGACCCCGAGCGGATGGGTGCCCTGCGCATGACCGATGCCGCAAGGCCCATCCTGCGCGGCGAGGCGCAGATCACCCTGCGGCGCGACAGCATCGAGCGGGCTGATGTCACGGGCCCCGTCGTCAAGGCGATGGTGGCCGAAGAGGATGCGGCACTTTTGTCCGCGCTCAAGGCCAAACGCCGGGCTTTGGCCGAGGCGCAGGGCGTGCCCGCCTATATCGTCTTCCCCGACCGCACCCTGATCGAGATGGCCGAACGCCGCCCCGTGACGCTGGACGCGATGTCAGGGATCACCGGCATCGGCGCGAAAAAACTCGAAAGCTATGGGCCGCAGTTCCTTGCCGTCATCGCCGGTTCCGCCACGCAACCCCCCCACCCCGCCCGGCGCAAGCTGGCGGGCCGCGATGCCGGCGGCATCTATGACCGGCTGGCCGAAACCCAGTTGCGCCTGCTGCGCGGCGCGGACGGCATCGGGAAACCCCTGTCCCTGTCCCCCGCCCAGTTGCGCCGCATCGCCGAAGCGCGGCCTTCCACCCTGTCGGGTCTTGACCGCGCGGGCGATCTTGGGCCGGCCAAACTTGACCGCTTTGGTCAGGCGTTCCTTGCGGTGCTGGCGGGTGACTAGTTCAGCCAGACAACACCCGCATTGACCGCCGACGCCAGCGTGACCCAGACCGCATAGGGCACGAACATCAGCGCCGAACCCCGGTCGCGCCGCCATTCGGTGGCGATGAACCACAGGATCAGCGCCAGCATGCCAAGGATGATGGCAAGACCTGCCGCCGTCCATTGCAGCCCGAAGAACACCGGCGTCCACATCCAGTTCAGCACCATCTGCCCGACCCAGATTCCCCGCGCGCCGCCGTACAACAGCTTGCGCGCACCGGCCCAGCCGATCAGCACATAAAGCACCGTCCACACCGGCCCGAACACCCAAGGCGGCGGCGTGAACCACGCCTTTTGCAGCGTTGCATACCAATCGCCGGGACGTACCGTGGTGCCAAGGGTGATCCCCACCCCCAGTACCAGGGCGATCATGCCCAGATGAACCGCGATCGACGGCATCCTTAAGGCCCCCCCCACGGATGATTGCCGGAAGAATTGCATGTGCTGTCGCCCTTCTGTGTCTTTCATCTTTGCCTAAATATCCCCGGGGTGCGGGGGCGGGCCCCCGCTTTTTGCCGCCTCGACCACCCGCTGTCGCCACAGCGTGAACAGCCCCGCTGCCACCACGATGACGGCGCCGATGGCAACCGGCAGGGTCAGCACCTCGTCGAACATCAGAACCCCCATGAACGCCGCAAACACCAGTTGCAGATAGGCAAAAGGCTGCACCGCCGAAGCCTCGGCCACCTCGTAGGACTTGATGAGCAAAAAGTGCCCAAGCGCCCCGGTACAGCACAACATCGCCATAAAGCCCCAGTCGTGCAGGGCCATCGGCTGCCAGAACCAGATGCCAACGACGGTCATCGCAACACCGCCGACGATGCCAACCCAGAAAAACGACACCGCCGCTGAATCGGCGCGTGACACATAGCGGGTCAGCAACCCGTAGAACGCAAAGATCAGCGCGGCGAACAGCGGCACCATGGCCCAGGGCGAGAACACCGCGATTCCGGGCCGCAGGATGACAAGCACCCCGACAAAGCCGATGGCGATGGCGGTCCAGCGTCGCCAGCCCACACGCTCGCCCAGAACCGGGCCGGACAAGGCGGCCACCAGAAGGGGATAGCAGGTAAAGATCGCATGCGTCTCGATCAGGCCCAGAAGGGTGAATGACAACACGACAACGCATACCTCGCCGGCCAGCAGAAGGCCGCGCAGGATTTGCAGGACGGGGTAGCGCGGGCGCAGCACGGCGGGCAGGCCGCCGGGTTGGCGCGTGGCGATGGCCATGACGAAGGCCGCAAAGAACCAGTAGCGGACCATCACCACCATCAGCACATTGTAGGTGCCCGCAAGATGGCGCGACAGCCCGTCCTGCGCGGCAAAGATCATCGTTGCGGCCACCATCAGCAGGATGCCCTTGCGGGTGTTCTGCTCGATGCTCATGCGTCTGGGGCCAGTCGACCGACAGTCATGTGCCGCTTCGTGCCGAACCCCTGACGCCGCTCCACCACAAACCCTGCCGCCTGCAGTGACCGGCGCACGGCACCTGCCGCCGTGTAGGTGGCAAAGGTGCCACCGGGGGCGGTGTGGGCGGCGACCTCGGCCATCAGCGCGGGTTCCCACATCTCGGGGTTCTTTGCGGGCGAGAAGCCGTCAAGATACCACGCGTCCGCCCGCCCCGTCCAAAGGCGAAGAGTGTCGCGGACATCGCCCATGATGATTTCGGCGCGAAGGCCGCCGGGCAGGGTGATGCGTGGCCCCGCTTGCCATTGGCGCAGGAACTCCGGGGCTAGCGGCGCGGTTTCGGGGAACGCCTGCAGCGCGCGTGCAATATCGGGGGCCATCATCGGAAAGGCTTCGAACGCGGTATAGCTGACGTGGCCCCGACAGCCGGTACCGGCCACGGCAATCGCTGTCGCCAGCAAGTTCAGTCCGGTGCCAAAGCCCAGTTCGGCGATGTGGAACCCGTCCTGCAGCCGGGCGGGCAGATCATTTCCGGCAAGGAACACATGCCGCGTTTCGGCCAATCCTCCCGACAGGCTGAAGTAGGGGTCGTCGAACCTGGTTGACACCGGCACGATACCATCGCGCCAGGCAAGGTGGGCGGTATGGTCTTGCGCAGTCATTCGGCCTAAATCCCGGAATTGAGGCGCGACCATGGGCAAGGATGACGGGATTGGCAACGGCTGACCTGACGGTGCGGGGGGCAGGCATCTTTGGCCTGTCGGTGGCCTGGGCGGCTGTCCGGCGTGGCGCGCGCGTGCGGGTAACGGACGTGGCCCATGTCGGTGCCGGGGCCAGCGGCGGCGTGGTGGGCGCGATGGCCCCGCATGTGCCCGAGGGCTGGAATGGCAAGAAGGCGTTCCAGTTGGACAGCCTCTTGATGGCGCATGACTGGTGGGCGGCGGTTGCGGCGACGGGCGGGATATCGCCCGGCTATGCCAGGCTGGGACGGCTGCAACCCTTGGCGGATGCGGCGGCGGTGTCTGTTGCACGAACGCGCGCGGCAGGGGCGGCGGCGTTGTGGCAGGGGCGAGCGGTCTGGCGTGTGATCCCCGCATCAGGGGTGGGGTGGCAGCCGGCCAGCCCTTCCGGCTGGCTGGTCGAGGACACGCTGAGCGCCCGCATCGCCCCGCGCGCAGCGCTAGCGGCACTGGTTGCGGCCATCCGGGCGAAGGGGGGCGAGGTGTTGGAGGGGGTGGACGCGGACGACATTGCAGGGCCGGTTGTCTGGGCCACGGGTGCGGCAGGGCTGGCGGGCCTGTCACGCGATCTGGGGCGGGTGGTGGGGGGCGGGCAGAAGGGGCAGGCGGCGCTATTGCGGCTGTCGCTGCCGGATGTACCGCAGATCTTTGCCGACGGGGTGCATCTGGTGCCCCACGCCGACGGGACCGTCGCCGTCGGATCGACCACCGAGCGGGACGGCGCGGGCACCGGCACCGATGCAGGCCTTGAGGCACTGATTGCACGGGCGCGGCTTCTGTGCCCGTTGCTGGCAGACGCGCCGGTGACGGAACGCTGGGCCGGGTTCCGCCCGCGTGCAGCACACCGCGCCCCGATCTTGGGGGCATGGCCGTGGCGACCGGGGCACTATATCGCCAACGGCGGGTTCAAGATCGGGTTTGGCATGGCGCCGGCCGTGGGCGAGGCGATGGCCGATCTGGTGCTGGACGGGGTGATGCGCATACCAGCGGATTTCCTGCCGGACGTCTTGTTCGCACACCCCGCGCGGTAGTCTGGCCAGTTGCCACCCTGTTCCTGCCCTATCTGCCAAACAGCCGCGCCGCCTCTTCCGCCGTATACCGCCCAAGTGCCACGTCTTCGGCCACAAGCGCCGGGTCGCGCGCTGCCGGATCACCATACCCCCCACCCCCCGGCGTGCGAACCCGCACCCGGTCGCCCGGCATCAGGGCGATATCCTGCGCCTTGGACAGGTGTTCCGGCACCGTCACCACGCCGCCCCGGATCACCTCGACCATGTTCACGGCACCATCCTGACCGCCCAGGGCGCCCTGCGGCCCGGTGCGCCCGTGGTCCATCACGAAACTGGCCCGCGCATGGCCGCGCAGCAATTCGATCTCGTAATCCAGACCAAAGCCCCCCCGGTGCATCCCGGCACCCCCCGACCCTTCGCGCAGGGCATAGCGGCGGTACAGCACCGGATAGGCCTGCTCCATGATCTCGACCGGGGGGGCCTTGGAGATGCCGATGGTGGAACAGCCGTTCGACAGCCCGTCATGATCGGCATTGCCGCCATAGCCGCCGCCCGAGATCTGGTACATCACGAAATCGCGGCCCCTTTCAGGATCGTGACCGCCAAGGCCAAAGTTGCCCGAAGTGCCCGCCGGGGCGGCCGTCACCTTGTCGGGGATGGCCTGCACAAGGGCCGCAAACACCGCCTCGGCAATCCGCTGGCTGACCTCGGCCGCACAGCCAGACACCGGGCGGGGATAGTGGGCGTCAAGAAAGGTGCCTTCAATGCCGGTCACCGTCAAAGGCTCAAACGCGCCTGCGGACAGGGGAACCTCGGGGAAGATGTGGCGCATCGCGAGGTAGACCGATGACAGGGTGGTGGCGCGGACCGAGTTCATCGGGCCAAGACAGGGGGGCGATGATCCGTGGAAATCGAAGGTCAGGCCGTGGTCGTCACGGGTAACGGCCAGCGCAATGGTCAGGGGTTCGCTCACCACACCGTCGCTGTCGATGAACGCCTGCGCACGGTAGGTACCCGGCGCAATCGCCCCCAGTTCCGCGCGCATCTGGCGGGCGGCCAGCCTGCGCATTTCGGCGATTGCCGCCGTCACCGTGACATCACCGTAACGGTCCAGCAGCGCACCCAGCCGTGCAGCGCCCACCAGAAGTGCCGCCCTTTGCGCCTCGACATCGCCGATCCGCTGGTCGGACACGCGGATGTTTGACCGGATGATTGCCCAGATTTCAGGGTCTATCCGGCCCTTCTTGAACAGTTTTACGGGCGGCAGGCGTAGCCCTTCCTGTTCAGCCTCACGCGCACTGGCGGAAAAGCCACCCGGCACGGCACCCCCGGTATCGGGCCAATGGCCGGTGTTCGACAGCCAGCAAAAGATATGCGGCCCCCGCCACAGCGGCATGGCAAAGCGCACATCCATTAGGTGCGTGCCGCCAAGGTATGGGTCATTCACGATGTAGATGTCACCCGGTTCGGGGGGCAGGGTTTCGCCGCTGGCGATGCGTTCGATCAGGTGGCGGGTAGAGAACTGCATGGTGCCGGTGAACACCGGCAATCCGCGCAGGCCTTGGGCAATCAATGATCCGTCCTGCGCCGAATAGAGCCCATCCGAGCGGTCATCCGCCTCGGCAATGACCGGGCTGAAGGCGGCGCGGCTGAAGGTCAGGTCCATCTCGTCGCAAACCTGCTGCAGGCCGGCCTGGATGACGGCAAGGGTGACGGGGTCGATCACAGGCGCACCTCGATGATCAGGTTGCCGTCGGCGTCTTGCGATGCGCGGTCGCCCCGGTGCAGAAGGGTCGTGGTATCCATCTGTTCCAGCACCGCCGGGCCGATAATCACCGCATCCAGCGGCAGGCGTTCGCGGTCATAGACAGGGGTATCAACCCATTCGTCAAACCACACCGGGCGGTTGCCGGTTTGCGCATCAACGAGCCATGTTTCACGGCCAGCAGGGTCGATCAGGCGCGACAGGTCCACCTCGGGGCGTTTGCCGGTAACGGTGGTGACAAGGTTCACCAGATTGGCCCTGATCTCCGGCAGGGTGACGTGGAAACGGGCGTGATAGGCAGCCTCGAACCCCGATTGAAGGTCGGATCGGGTCGGGGTGCCGGTGGTGAGGGGGACGCGCAGGATATGGGTCTGGCCGACGAACTGCATGTCGGCCGCATGGGTGGTGTCGACGCCGGTCAGGGTGATGCCTGCGGCGGCGATGCGGGTGCGGCCTTCGGCGTCCTGTGCGGCAAGGATGGCATGGGCGTCAGTCATGTCGAGGCTGTTGACGGGGCGGTTGAGGGTGCGGACAAAGTCCTGTCGCAGGTCGGCGCAGACACAGCCCAGCGCGTTGGTCAGGCCGGGGCGGGCGGGGATCAGCACCTTCGGAATGGACAATTCGCGCGCCAGTGCGCAGGCGTGCAGCGGGCCGGCACCGCCAAAGGCGAACAGCGCGAAGTCACGCGGATCGGCGCCAAGCGAGACGGACACCATCCGGATGGCGCCGGCCATATGGGTGTTGCCCAGCCGGATCACAGCCTCTGCCGCCGCCTCGGGCGTCAGGCCAAGGGGGGTGGCGAGGGTGTTGGCAATGGTGTCGCAGACGGCGGCCATCTTTTGGCCGAAACGGGTGGGCGACAGGCGGCCAAGCAGCAGGTTCGCATCCGAAACCGTCGGTCTTGTGCCGCCCTGCCCATAGCATACCGGCCCCGGCATCGACCCCGCACTTTCCGGCCCCACACGCAGCATTCCCCCGGCATCCACGCGTGCAATCGACCCTCCGCCCGCCCCAACGGTCCGCACGTCGACCATCGGCACATGGATCGGCATGGCATATTCCACCTCGATCTCGTTCGACACCGGGGCCTGAAGCGCGCGGATCAGAGCCACGTCGGTCGAGGTGCCGCCCATGTCATAGGTGATAAGGTTGGGCGTGCCCGCCCTGCGCCCGGTGGCAATCGCCGCCGTCACGCCACTGGCCGGGCCCGACATCACCGTTTTGACCGCCTCTGCCGCCACGGCCCCCGCCGTGACCATTCCACCATTGCCGTTCATCACCAGAAGGTCGTGGCGATAGCCGCCCTTGGCCAGCCCTTGGGCCAGATTAGAGACATACCGCTCCAGCAACGGCTGCACCGCCGCATTCACCGCCGCCGTGACACCGCGTTCGTACTCGCGGCTTTCGGACAACAGGCGGTGGCCTTCGGTGACGTAGGGGTTGGGCCAGAGGTTACGGGCGATCTCACCTGCACGGACCTCATGCGCAGGGTTGGCGTAGCTGTGCAGGAAATGGATGACGAGGCTTTCGCAGCCTGTGTCCAGCAGGCTCTGGATGGCGGATTTCAGGGCAACTTCGTTCAAGGGGGTCACGATGCGGCCCCTTGCGTCCATCCGCTCGGGGATTTCGAGACGCAGGTTGCGGGGGATGATGGGGGTAAAGCGGCCGGTCATGCCATAGGGGTTGGGGCGGGTGCGGCGGCCCAGTTCCAGCACGTCGCGGAAACCCATGGTGGTGATCAGGCCGGTTCGGGACAGTTTCCGCTCAAGGACGGCGTTGGTGGTGGTGGTGGTGCCATGCACGATCAGGCCGATGTCAGACAGCGCCACCCTGGCGGTTTCAAACGCCTGCAACACGCCCACGGCCTGACCGCCGGTTGCAGGGTCAAGCGTGGTAGGCACCTTGGCCAGCCTGACCGCGCCGGTATCGGGATCGAAGATCACCAGATCGGTGAAGGTTCCGCCAACATCGACCCCGGCGACAAGGCGCATCTCAGACACCCACATGCGCGCGGAACGCGGGGGCATCGCGGGTCAGGGTGGCGGCGGGGTGGGTTTCGGCAAGGCTGCCTTGCGTCAGGAACAGGATGCGGTCGGCAAGGTTCAAGGCGGCGTCAACCCGCTGTTCCACAAGCAATATTGCGACCCGGGCTACGCGCAACGTCTCGATCACATCGCGGATCAGGGCGATCATGGATGGCTGCAACCCCTCGGTCGGTTCGTCCAGCATCAGGACGCGCGGATCAAGGCAAAGGGCGCGACCGATGGCCAGCATCTGCTGCTCACCCCCCGACAGGGTGCGCGCCTGTTGGCTAATTCGTTCGGCCAAACGGGGGAACAGGGACAGCACGCGGTCAAGCGCGGCCTTGCCTTGACCGCGCGTCATCAGGCCGACGGACAGATTTTCCGCCACGGTCATCTCGCCAAACAGCCGCCGCCCCTGCGGGACATAGCCGATGCCGTGGCGTGGCACCTGATGCGGAGGCAGGCCGTGCAGGGGGGTGCCGTCAAGGGCGATGGTGCCGCCCGAGCGGTCGGTCTGGCCCATGATGGTGCGCAACAGGGTCGATTTTCCGGCACCGTTACGGCCCATGAGGCATGCCACCTCACCCGGTGCGACGTGCAGCGAAACATCCCGCAGCACCGCGACGGGACCATACCCTGCGCTGACCCCGTCAAGCCGCAGCATTGGGGGTGCCGAGATAGGCCGCCTGCACGGCGGGGTTGGCGCGGATTTCATGGGGCGTTCCGGTCGCCAGACGGCGGCCAAAGTTCAGGACGGTGATGCGGTCGGCGAGATCCATCACCACCTCCATGTTGTGTTCGATCAGCAGCACGGTCGTTGTCGGTGGCAGGGCGCGGATCAGGGTCTTGAACCCCTCAATCTCGGACGCGGCCAGTCCTTGGGTCGGCTCGTCAAGGATCAGAACGCGGGGGGAAAGGGCAAGGCCCATCGCGATCTCCAACAGCCGCTGGTGGCCATAGCTGAGCGTTCCGGCAATTTGCTGCGCACGGTCTGACAGCCCTGTGCGGGAAAGCGCCGCCATCGTGGCGTGGTGCAGATCGGGCGGGGATTGGCGTTGCACCGCGAGGGCGACGTTGTCGAACGCGGTCAGGCGCGGGTAGATCGAGGTGATCTGGAAGGTATAGGCGATGCCCGCACGCACCCGGGCATGGGCGGGCAGGCGGGTGATGTCGCGACCGGCCAGCGTAATGGTGCCGGATTGGGCAGGTGTGCGGCCTGACAGGAGGCTGACGAAGGTGGTCTTGCCCGCCCCGTTCGGGCCGATCAAGGCGTGGATGTCACCTTGCGTCAGGTCGAAATCAACCTCGTCCACGGCCTTGAGGCCCCCGAAATGCCGCGTGAGGCCGCGTGCGGACAGGATTACGGCAGCCACGGGAGGAACCTTTCGCGTAACGTGCCGAGGAAGCCCTTGGGGGCGAAGATGACGATCAAGAGGAGGGCTGCGCCGGTGACGAACAGCGTGGCGGTGGTGACCAGCGATGACAGGTCGATCAGGTAGAACATGACCAACGCGCCGACGAACGGCCCCAGAACCGTGCCCGCACCGCCCAAAAGGACATAGAGGAGCGGCAGGATCGAGTATTGCACACCCGCGAAACTGGCGCCCACATAGCCGAACATCACGGCGAATGCGGCACCTGCGGCACCGGCATAGGCCCCTGAGAGGGTGAGTGCTGCAAGTTTCACCGTGAAGGGGTTGTAGCCCAGCATCCGCGAGCGTTCCTCGTTCTCGCGCATGGCGATCATGCTGCGGCCAAAGGCGGTGCGTGTGAGGGCGAGGTGGAGAAGGAGGGCGACAGTGAAGAGGGCGAGGGCCGACAGGTATCGGGGGGTGTCGGCGGACAGGTCGATGGGGCCGATGGCGCGGGCGGCGCGGTCGATGACGAAACCTTCGTCGCCGCCGGTCAAGGGGCCAAAATAGAGGAGCGTGAGGTAGCCCGCCTGTGCGAACATCAGGGTGACTATCATGAACGACACCCCACCGGTGCGCAGGGCCAGCAACCCCACGGCTGCGGCCATCATGGCCCCGGCCAGCAGACCAAGGGCCAGCGAGGGGCCGGTGGGGATTTCCAGTACGGCAATCCCCATGCCCGTCGCATATATCCCCGCCGCAAAGAACAGCGCGTGGCCCAAGGACAAAAGGCCGGTGTAGCCAAAGGCGATGTTGTACCCCATGGCAAAGACCGCCATCACCATGATGCGGGCAAGATTGGTGTGGTGATACGCGGGCAAGAGCCAGTTCGCGGCCAGAAGTACCGCGATCACCCCCAGATGCAGCGCCCATGTGCGGGTCATGGGGCGCGGGTTCCGAACAGGCCCTGCGGGCGGAACACCAGGACCATTGCGACCAACAGGGTGGCGATGATCTTGGCAAGTGTGGGTGAAAAGAACACCGAGATCACCCCGTCCGACAGGCCGATCACCAGTGCCGCCACGACTGTTCCGCGCAGGGAACCAAGGCCGCCGATGATGACCACGATGAAGGACAACAAGAGCGGGTCCGTTCCCATCAGGTAATGCGCTTGGCTGATCGGCACCACCAGCACCGCCGCCACCGCAGCCAGCCCCGCCCCAAGCGCAAAGACGCCCGCATAGACACGGTCAGTGTCGATGCCAAAGGCGCGCGCAGTGTCACGATCCATCTGCGTGGCGCGCATCACCAGACCGGCCTTTGAGTGGGTCATGATGCGCCAGACAACCAGCAGCACCGCCACAGCCGCCACGATGACGAACAGCTTGTACCCCGACCAGCCGAACCACGGCAGCTGTATGCGCCAGGTAAAGGGGGCGGGCACCGGGCGGGCGTCGGGGCCAAAGAAGGTCAACGCCGCCTGCTGCAGGATGTACAACAGCCCGATGGTGGCAACGATGGTCGCCTCGGGGTCGTAGTTCAGGCGTTTCAGCACCAGCCGGTCGGTGGCCAGCGCCACCGCGCCCACCAAAAGGGGGGCTACCACCAGCGCCACTAAGAACGCGATCCACGGCGGGCCGGGGATGGCTTGGGTCACGAACCACGCCACAACGGCCCCCAGCATGAAGAACTCGCCGTGGGCCACGTTCACCACCCGCATGACGCCGAACACCAGCGACAGGCCAACCGCCGTCAGCGCCAGAACCGCCGCCGTAACGGTTCCCTCCATCAGCGCCAAGAGCAGGAACGGGCCGAAATCCATGGGTCAGGCCGCCCGGGGATTCAGCCCCGGGCGATGGTTTCAGAACGACTGCGTCGTGTAATCGACGGCGTCGTCGTACCGCCCATCCTCCAGCGAGGTGCGGTGAACACGCACCAGCTTGCCGCCTTCGACCTTTGAGATGTTCTGTGAGCCGAACACCTGATGCGTCTTGCCGTTGAACCGCTTGGCCCCCTGCGGATGGGCGTCGCCTGCGGGCATGTCGGTCATCGCCTCGACGGCTTCCACAAACTTCTGCCGGTCGGCGGGGCCCTGATAGCCGCTGGCGGTCATCGCATCGCGGATGACGTGCAGGGTTTCCCAGCAACTGAACATGTGGCTGTAGGTGGCCACATCCGCCGCATCCGACACCGAAGCGCCGTTGTCATCCACCCCCACGGCGGCGCGGTACACCGCCTCTTCTGGCCCGGCATCGGCCTGCTTCATCCGGCAATGCGCCTCCCAGAAATGGGTGCCTTCAAGGAACTCCAGCCCGGGCGAGGCGATATCGACCGCCTCAAGACTGTCCATGAAGCCAAAGATCTGGGGTTTCGCGCCAGACCCATAGAACTCCCCCAACTCCTTGACGAAGTTCAGGACGGCAGGGCCGACCATGACGTGATACAGCACCTCGGTTTCCGCCGGGATTTGCGGGAAATAGCGGGTAAAGCTGGTCTCGGTCGGGGGAATGGCGATCTGGGCGATCACTTCACCCCCTTGGGCTGCCATCGCGGCGGTAAAGAAATCACGGTGGTCGTGGCCAAAGGCGAAATCGGGGAAGATCATCGCGACCTTCTTGCCAAGGTTCGCGGAAACCCACGGGGCCATCGAGGCGATCTGTGACCGCACATCGGTGATGCCCGGCTGCAACGTCCAGCGGTTCAGCATGCCCGAGGCGACGTGGTAGCCTTCGGAGCACACCAGATAGGGCACCTTGAGTTCCCCGGCGCGGGGGGCCGATCCGATCACGACATGGCTGAACAGGGGGCCAAAGATCACGTCGCACCCGGCCTGCGTCGCCAGTTTCTCAACCACTTCCGAGCCGCGCTTTGGGTCGGTGCCGTCATCCTCAAAGATCACCTCGACAGGCCGCCCGTTGATCCCGCCCGCCGCATTCAGGGCTGCCAGCGCGGCTTGCGTGGTACGCTCGTACCAGCGGCCATAGGAGGCGCCGATGCCGGTGCGGTGCAACTGGAACCCCAGCTTGATCGGGGCCGAGGATTGCGCCTGGATGAAGCCGGGCATCGCCATCGCGGCGGTGCCTGCGGCAAGGCCCTGCAACAGGGTGCGGCGGGGAAGGGTCAGGGTCATGTCGGATGCTCCGCTGTTGGGGGGGTGTTTTGGGGCAAAGAATGTTCGCACGGCCCGGCCTTGTCCAATGAAATCACGCGCCCGCAGGCGATGACAGCAACCACAGGCCAAGCACCGTATAGCCCACCATCAGCGCGGTCAGCGGCAGATGTGCCAGCCCCCGCACCCCCGGGCCCGCCAGCCGATAAGCCAGCACCACCGCCAGAACATGCGCGCCCAGGATCGCCGCGAACTGCAGGTTCCAGATCGCGGTCATCGCAGAGGGGTCGGTCAGAAATCCGAACGACACAAAGAACGGGTCCAGCCCCAGCAACGCATCGCCCTGAAACAGCGGGTCGTTCAGTGCTGCCAGCGTGTATTGCCCAGTGGTCAGCAGCGTCACGAGGTAATGCGCCCCGTGATACCCCGCCGCGATGGCCAGAAAGCTCAGCGCGACAGGCCCTGCACGCAGGGTGCCGCCCAGCCGGATCGCCCCCAAGATCGCCACCGCCGTCACCGCCCAGACCGCCAGCAGACCCGCCGTATTCACCCCCTGCACCGCCGAGCGGCCGGTGAATTCCAGCGGATTCTCCCCCACCAGCGCCAGCCACCAAAAGGTCACGTGCAGCCCGTCAAAGGTCAGCCCCGCCAGCGCCAGCGTGACAAAGGCGATGGCCGACGGGGTCAGCGGCGCCATCGCCAGCACCTGCGTTCCGGGCCAGCCTGCGCGCAAGGCGGCCCGGTTGCCCGCGATGTCCAGCCACAGGGGGGCGATGCGCGACAGATAGCCGAAGTACACCGTCAGAAACTCACCCCGCCGCAGCCACCCGTCCCCCGCCATGACCCCCAGCGTCAGGATCGCCAGACCATAGGCAGTCACCACCTGCGCCAGAACGGCGGGATCCTCAGGCGACAGCGACACCAGCGTGAACCAGACAAAGCCGAACAGCCCCGCCACGGCAGGCCAATGGCCCAGCCGGTCGAGGGGAACCGCGCCCCGGATGCCCAAGGCGTCACGGATCAGCCGGATCGGCCCGGTCCAGGGGTTCACCGCCCGCCACAGATCGCCCAAGACCAGCGACGCAAGCGGCAGGGCCACCCAGACGCCGGTCCAGAACACCAGCGTCAAAAGGTTGTGCATCGGATCACGCGCCCCAAGGAACCCAAGGGCGATCAGCCCGGCCCAGACCAGAAACGACAGGGTGCTGGTCAGCGTCTCTGGCAGGAACACCCGCCGGTCCCAAAGGGTGGCGGCCCGCATCGCAGGCAACCGGGGCAGCACGGCGAAGACAAGGGCAGTGACCGCCACCGTCGCCGCCGCCCCGGCAATGTAGTGCCCGGTCGGCAGCGTCAGCACCACCGACGCAGGCAGCGCACAGGCCGCCGCCGACCCCGGCACAAGGCAAAGGGCGGCGGCAAGCCGCTTCATCGCAACCCGTCCTCGCCCTTGACCTGGCCTACCTCCAGCCCGCCCATCCGGGTATGCACTCGCGCGCCCCGCGCCATGGCCAGCACGAACACGATCTCATCCGCCCTTGGCGCGTCCGGCACCGACAGGGTCAGCGCATCGAAATGGCTGCGCACATAGGCCGCGTTGATATGGCCCAAGGGGACGTCCAGCGTGGCCCCCATCCCCGCCACCTTCATCGCTGACGGTACAATGGCGCGGCTTTCCCCCAGCCGTTCGCGCATCGAATAGCCGCCCGGCACATGCCAAAGTGCGCCATGTTCGGCCTCGCCCGCAGCGCCCACCATCGCCCCCTTGCCATATCCGTCAATCCCCTCGCGGCCCCCCATTGCCGCGATCAGCCGGTCAGTCATGGTCAGGCCGAGGGGCTTCAGCGCCTCCATCGCAGGTTGAAGATCAGGCTCGAACCGGCCTGCAAAGGGGTTCTTGCACACGGCCATGATCGCGCCCCGCTGGCGGGGAATGGCAGGGGCAGGGCCGCCCTCATGCAGGATATCCTCGATCAGAACGGTGATGCGGCGGACGGCAAACTCAACGGGCACGGGTCAGACCCTCCGGTTCGGGGAAAGCGCCCACAAGGCGCAGGTCAGATTGCAGGAAAAGTGCCGCCCCTTCAATCAGCCCTCGCGCGCGAAAATCTCGCGCTGCCGCCTGCCCCCGGTCCAGAGCCTGCGCCACCTCGGGCCGGGTCAGCCGCCCCACACCCACCGTGACCAGCCGCGCGCCCAAATCGCTGTCGGCCTTCACCTCCACCGCCGGCCGCCGCCGGACGGCCGGGTGGCCGGCCAAATCAACCGCATTCGCGATCATCGTCGCCGCCGCATCCGCCATCGCCGCCGTCTGCGCCAGCACCGTGACCGCATCGGCAATCCCCAGCGACTGGCTGCGCCCAGCCCACCCCGATGTGGCAATGCCGCGCACGCCATCCCCGGCCCGCACCGTCACCCGGTCGGGCCACCCCTGCCGCGCCGCAACCGCCACATCAAACCGCTGACCCGGCCCCAGATGCAGTGCGATGTCGCCGCCATTGTTCACATAGGCCCGGGTCACGCCGGGGCCTGCAACCATCGCCGCCAGAACCGCCTCGGCCACCGCGCCCGCCACCGCCGCCATCGGCGTGATGAACGCGGGGCGGTAGGGTGCCACCGCCGCCGCCATCATCTGCGCTACCCGTCCCCGAAATGCCCAAGGCTCCTCTGACCGCAGCATCGGCAGTTCCCCGACCAACTCCACCAGCAACCCCCGGAACCGCGCCACCGCCCTTGCCTCGGCCTCACCCGCCCCCGGCCCCCAGGCTTTCAGCACCAGATCAATCGGCCCCTCCTGCAGATGCAGCCGACCACCCGACAAAGCCGAACCCTCATGCCATTCATCTTGACAAAAGTATCCTCGGGGGGTTCGGGGGGCAGACAGCCCCCCGCCTCCGCAGGCATAGGGTGCCAGCCCGGTCATGCCCGCCCCACCAGCCTTGCCGCCACGGGATACTCTCCCCCCTCACGCAAAACCTGATCCAGCGACCGGATCGCCGCGTCGTGCCCACCCATCGCAAGATAGACACTGCGCGGCAATGTGAACTCCAAGGGGGCCACGAGCGCCGGCGTTGGCACATAGCCAAACGCCCCCGGCGGCAGGCGGGTGACATCGACCATGAAGGTGATCCCGCCCCCCGGCCAGACAAAGCACTCAGCCCCGCCGCTGGTCAGCCGCGTCTCGCCCGCCTGCACCGAATGCGTCAGCCGAACCGGGTTCCGCGTGACACCCGCCCGCAAGGACCCCCCAGCACCCCCCATGAACAGCACCGTACAGCGCGACGGCTCGCAGTTCTCGTCGATCAGGCGCACCGTCGGCAACAGCGCCTCGGGCAGGGGCACGGGTTGCGGCACAAGGGTGTCGTCCAGCACGTAATAGGCAAACTCCTCACCCGTCGTCGACACCATCAACAGCCGCAACCCCGGACGCGCCCCCTTTTTCGCGTTCCAGACGCCAAGGATCTGCAAGGGATCGGTCAGCTTTGTCCCCCCCCAGCCCGACCCCGGTTCCGATACCTTGAAATACCGCCCCGGCGTCGAGCGGTGGCCAAGGATGCGGATGCCCGTCGGCTCCCACCCCAGAACGCGGCCCGCCTGATGTTCGCTGACCACGCCGGTGATGTGGTCATCGACCACCACCACCTCATCCACCAACCCCCGCCATTGGTCGGCGAACATCCCGATGGTGGCCGACCCGCAGCCCACGCGCATCCGGTTCTCGGGCCGCCCGTCGACGATGGGCGCATGGCCCGCCTGCACCGTCACCGACGACCCTGCGTCAATCGTCAGGTCCACCGCCTGCCCGTTGCACAAGGCCAGCAGCGCAGCACAAGTTACCCGCCCCTCGGCCTTGGACCCGCCGGTCAGGTGATGCACACCCCCCAGCGACAGCATCTGCGACCCGTATTCGGCGGTCGTCACGTGGCCCACCGCCTCACCCTGAAACCGCACCACGGCGGTTTCTGGGCCAAGAAAGCGGTCGGTGTCGATCTTCACCTTGACCCCGCAATAGGAAAAGATGGCCTCGGTCACCACTGTCACCATGTCGGCGCCATCGACCTGCGAGGACACGATGAAGGGCGCGGGTTTGTAATCGGGATAGGTCGTGCCCGCCCCGATGCCGGTCACGCGGGTGTCTTGCGGAAAAGGCTCTCCGTCCCAGTCGCGGGTGGCAAAGGGCACCAGCCGGTCACCGCGTGCGGTGGCGGCCGACAGCATCACGACTGGATCGGTGCGTACGATCCGGCCCGTGTCATTGGCATAGCGGTCGCAGGCCCCGGTCTGGCCAGGCGCGATAAAGCACATCACCGGACAGGCATCGCAGCGGATCTTGTCGCCCTGACGGAGGGGGGGGTCTCCGGTCATCCGTTGCACCACGGGGGGCTGTCTGCCCCCCGCACCCCCCGAGGATACTTGGGCAAAGATGAAAGGGGCATCAGGCGTTGTCCCTGATTGCCTGCAGCACCCGGTGCGGCAGGGCAGGAAGCCGGGTGACCAGGGCCCCCGTCGCATGCCGGATGGCGTTCAGGATCGCCGGGGCGGTCGGGATCAGCACATGCTCACCCAGGCCCCGCGCGCCGTAGGGGCCTTCGGGGTCGGGCACCTCGATCAGGATCGAGGTGATGGGGGGGACGTCGCCGGTGGTCGGGATCAGATAGTCATGCAGGTTCTCGGTCCGCCCCGGCAGGTATTCCTCCATCAGCGCCATGCCGATGCCCTGCGCGATGCCACCCTCGATCTGCCCTTCGCAGAGCGTCGGATTGATCGCGCACCCCACATCATGCGCCGCCGTGATCTTCAGCAGCCGCACTGTGCCCAGATCGCAGTCAACCTCGAGTTCCACCATCTGCGCACCAAAGCCGTACAACGCATAGGGACTGCCCTGCCCGTCTGCATCCAAAGGCGTGGTACGGGGATCATAGGTTTCCTCGGCCCAGATGCCCCCTTCGGGCACGTCCAGCCGTACCTCGCGCGCGCCCTCCCGCCCGACCAGTCCCCCATCCAGCGACAACACCGCCCCATCCCCCATGTTCAGCCGTCGCAACACCTCGGCCCGCAGCGCATGCCCCGCCGCCAGCGCCGCCCGGCCCGTGACAAACGTCTGCCGGCTGGCCGAGGTTTTCCCGGCATCGGGTGTGAGGAACGTATCCGGGCCGATCAGATCGAAGGCGGCCAGCGGCAGTCCCAGCGCCTGCGACGCAATCTGTGCGATTACCGTGTTCGACCCCTGCCCGATGTCGGTCGCGCCTTGATGCAGCACCACGCGACCACTCTTCAGGCCGATGCGGATTGTGGACGGGTTCGGCAACCCGGTGTTGCCGCAGCCATACCAGCACGACGCCACCCCAATCCCCCGCCCCGGTACTATGTCGGCCAAAGCCCGCGCCCAGTGGGGCCGCAGCGCCTCCAGACAGGCACCAATCCCGGTCGAGGCCAGTATCTGCCCCGTCACCGTCGCATCCCCATCCCTGAGCGCGTTCAGGATGCGAAACTCCAGCCGGTCGATCTCCGCCATATCCGCCAGCCGGTCAAAGGCCGTCTCCTGCCAGATCGCCGCCTGCGGCACGCCAAAGCCGCGAAACGCGCCGGCCACCGGGTTGTGCGTATGCACTGCCCGCGCCCGCGCCGTATAATCCGGGGTACGGTAGGGGCCGCTGGCATGTACGGGCACGCGGTTGGCCACGGTCGGCCCCCAGCTTGCATAGGCCCCGGTGTCGAACAGCCCGTCAAACTGCAGCCCCGTCACCCGCCCGGTCGCATCGCAGCCGATCCGCCCGGTCATCCGCGCCGGATGCCGCTTGGTGGTCGAGGCCATGCTTTCGCCCCGTGTATAGACCATCCGCGCGGGCCGCCCGGTCTTCAGCACCGCCAACCCCAACAGCGGCTGCAGGCTCAGATCCAGCTTTGACCCGAACCCGCCACCCACCGCCGAAGGGATGATCCGCACCCGGTCTTTCGGCAGCCCTAGAACAGCGGCGGTATCATCCCGGTCCATCACGGGGGCCTGCGTACAGGCGCGGATCACCAGAACATCGCCCTCCAGCCACGCCGCACCCGCCTCGGGCTCGATATAGGCGTGTTCGACAAAGCCGGTTTCCATCGCATGCGTCACCACATGCGCGGCCTGCCCCAACGCCACCTCAGCATCGCCCCGCCGCACAACGCCTTCGATCAGGCGGTTGCCCGCGCGGTTGGCATGCACCAGCGCCGCCCCCGGCGTCTCGGCCAGACTAGGATCGGCCAGTGCCGGCAGGGGGGTCCAGACCACCGGAAACCCGGTCAGGTCGGGCAAGGGGCCGTCATCCTCAAATGCCACCAGCGCTACCGCCTCACCCCGGAACCGGGCGGGGCTGGGGGCGAGGGCGGGCTGATCGGCAAAGGCCGGGATCACCCCGAAACGGTTCATCCCGGGAACATCGTCAGCCGTCCACACCGCCACCGCCCCCCGCGCGCCGGCAACCCACGCCGCCAGATCGCCGAACACAAACCCCGCATGCGGGTGCGGCGACCGCACGGCGCGCAGTACCAGCCCCCCCGGCATCCAGTCGTCGGCACCAAAGGAATCCCCCGCCACCTTCGCGGCCCCATCCAGCCGCCGAACCCTTGCCCCCACCCCGCCGACTTCTTCTTTGCCCAAGTACTCATCTTCAGCGACGCCTGCCGCCACCACCGCCGCCAAAATTCTAGCGTACCCCGTACAGCGGCACAAAACCCCCCCCAGCGCATCCGACACCTGCGCCTCGTCCGGCACCCCCTGCCGCAACAGCGCCAGCGCGGTCATCAGCATCCCCGGCGTACAGATGCCACATTGCGCCGCTCCCTGTGCCAGAAACGCCCCCCGCAACCGCGTCAGCACCGGGTCAGCCGCCTCCACCGTCTCGACCCGCCGCCCCGCTACCCGTGCCACGGGCATCAGACAGGCACAGACCGGCTCTCCGTCCACCAGCACGGTACAGGCCCCGCAATCCCCGGCATCGCACCCCACCTTGGTGCCACGCAGGCCCGCATCCTCGCGCAGCGCCTGCGACAGGCGCCGCAACGGCGGCACGCGCAGCGCGACAGGTGCCCCGTTCAGCGTAAACGCCACCGCCCCGGCTAGCCCAACCTCAGGCGCATGATCCTCGGGCGTCATGCCACCGCCCGGGCCACGGCGCGGCGAAGCAGCGTCACCGCGGCCTCCGTGCGATAGGCCGCAGGGGCACGGATATCGTCGATGGGCGCCAGCGCCGCTGCGACCTCACCCGCATTGATTGCTGCCGCCGCCTGCCCCGAAGGCACCCCCAACAACGCCGCCTCGACCCGCCCCAGCCGCCGCGCCACCGGTGAGGCGGACCCTACGGCCAGCGCCGCCCCGGTCACCATACCCCCGCGCACCACGATCCGCACCGACACCATTGCAATCGAGATCACCAGATGCGCCCGCGCGCCCAGCTTCAGGAACACCGACCGCCCCTCCAGCCCGGCCTCGGGGATCAGCACCGCCATCAGCACCTCACCCGGCCGCAAGGCAGTCTGCCGGGGCCCGGTGATGAACGCTGCAAGGTCGATCCGGCGAACTCCGTCAGGCCCCGCCACCTCAACCATCGCATCGCAGGCCAGCAAGGGCGGCACCCCGTCAGCGGCGGGTGACGCGTTGCACAGGTTGCCACCCACCGTGCCCGCATTCTGAATCTGCCACCCCCCAACCTGCCGCGCCGCCTCTTGCAGCGCCTGCAATCCTGGGGGCAGGTCAGCCCCGATCACGTCCGACCACGTCGTCAGCGCCCCGATGCGCAGGCCGCCGTCCGCCGCAGATATCCCCCGAAATCCAGGCAGACCCGCAATGTCCATCACCGCCCCATCAAGCGCCGCCCCCTGCGCCGCCGGATAAAGGTCGGTGCCCCCGGCCAGAACCCGCACACCCGGCGCGCCAAGCCCGGCAATCGCCTCGGACAAACTGGCAGGACGCAGATAGACCGACATTGCTAGGCTAGCCTTTGATCGAGTTGCAGCGCAGCTTGCGACCCTGCCCTTGCCCTGTCAACAAGCCCCGCTTCTTCTTTGCACAAGTACTCCTGGGTCCGGGGCAGAGCCCCGGGACGCTGCCGACAAACCGACCCTTTCCCCCCTAGGCACCGCCCCCCGCATTCCGCTACCACTGTGCCATGACCGACACTCGCCACCGCATCGCAGCCCTTCCCTGCTGGCAGGGCATCCCCATCTCCGAGCCTATGGGCGGCGGCCTGTCCAACGAGATCTGGAAGGTCACGGATTGCGCGGGCTCGCATGTCGTGCGGTTCGGCGCGGACTACCCCTTTCACCACGTCAGCCGCGAGCGCGAGGCGATGACGGCGCGGGCGGCGCATGCGGCGGGTTTTGCCCCGGCGGTTGTGTATACCGGGCCAGGCGTGATGGTGACCACCTTTGTGGCCGCCCGCACCTGGGAAGCAGCGGATGTACGCGCTAATCCGCAGCGCATCGCAGACCTTCTGCGCCGATTCAACACGACGATGGGGCCGCGCATATCGGGCACCGCTGCATTCTTCTGGGTGTTCCATGTGGTGCGCGACTATGCCCGCACGCTGACCGAAGGTGACAGCCGCTTTGCCCCCGACCTGCCGCGTCTTCTGGCGCTCAACACCGCGCTGGAGGGCACCCAGCCTCCGCTGCCAATTGTCTTTGCGCACAATGACCTGTTGCCCGCGAACATCCTCGATGACGGCCAACGCCTGTGGCTGATCGACTACGAATACGCAGGCTTCTCGACGCCGATGTTCGATCTGGCCGGTGCCGCGTCCAACGCCATGATGGACGATGCGCAGGCATCGGCCCTTTTGACCGCCTATCTCGGCCACCCCCCCGACGACGTCCTGCAACGCGCCTTTGACGCGATGCAGGTGGCCAGCCTGCTGCGTGAGGCTGCCTGGGCCATGGTGTCGGCCCTGCATCTGGCCGCACCCGGGGTGGACTATCATGCCTATGCGGCGGAAAACCTGACCCGCCTTGACGCAGCCCTTGACCGCTACCAATCCCGCCACGGAAAGCTGATCCCATGACCCTGCCCACCCAAGCCCAGATCGTCGTCATCGGCGGGGGCATCATCGGATGTTCCACCGCCTATCACCTGGCACGCGACCACAAGGCCGATGTGATCCTGCTGGAGCAGGGCAAGCTCACCTCGGGGTCGACCTGGCATGCGGCGGGGCTGGTCGGGCAGTTGCGGTCATCGGCGTCGATCACCAAGGTGCTGAAGTATTCGGTCGATCTTTACAAGCGGCTGGATGCCGAGACAGGATTGCAGACCGGGTGGAAGATGTCGGGCTGCCTGCGGCTGGCCACCACGCCCGACCGCTGGACCGAATACCGGCGCCTTGCCACCACCGCCCGCAGTTTCGGGATGGAGATGGATCTTGTGTCCCCCGATGAGGTCAAACGGATGTGGCCGCTGATGGACACATCCGACCTGATCGGCGCGTCCTGGCTGCCGACCGACGGGCAGGCCAGCCCGTCCGACATCACCCAAAGCCTTGCCAAGGGCGCCCGGATGCACGGTGCGAAGATCGTGGAAGGCGTCCGCGTGACGGGATTTGTGATGGAGGCGGGGCGCATCACCCATGTGCAGACGACCGAAGGCTCCATCGAATGTGACACCGTGGTGAACTGTGCCGGCCAATGGGCGCGGCAGGTTGGGGCGATGGCGGGCATCAACGTGCCGCTGCAGCCCATGAAACACCAGTACATCATCACCGACCGCATCCCCGGCCTGTCGCCCGACGCCCCCACCCTGCGCGACCCCGACCGCCGTACCTATTTCAAGGAAGAGGTTGGCGGTCTGGTGATGGGCGGATACGAGCCCAACCCGCAACCCTGGGTGACGGGCGATGTGCCCGACGACTGGGAGTTCCGGCTGTTCGGTGACGATTACGACCATTTCGAGCAGCATCTGGAACAGGCCATCGCCCGTATCCCGGCGCTGGCCGATACCGGCGTCAAGCAGATGATCAACGGGTCAGAAAGCTTCACGCCAGACGGCAACTTCATCCTCGGCCGCGCGCCTGAGTGTTCGAACATGTACGTCGGCGCCGGCTTCAACGCCTTTGGTATCGCTTCCGGGGGGGGTGCGGGGTGGGTGCTGGCGGAATGGGCCATGCGGGGCGAGGCGCCGCTGGACCTGTGGGCGGTGGATATCCTGCGCTTTTCAGGGCTGCACCGGGATCGGCAATGGGTGCTGGACCGCACGCTTGAGGCTTATGGCAAACACTACACCGTGGGCTTCCCGCATGAGGAATACACCTCGGCCCGCCCCCGCATCACCTCGCCCCTTTATGCGCGATTGCAGGCGGCTGGTGCGGTGTTCGGGTCGAAACTGGGGTGGGAAAGGCCGAACTGGTTTGCGCCTGCGGGGGCACCGGCGCAGGATGTCTACAGCATGGGGCGGCAGAACTGGTTCGATGCGGTCGGCGCCGAACATGCCCATGTGCGGCAGGCGGTCGGCGTCTTTGACCAATCGTCATTCGCCAAGTACGAGGTGACGGGGCCGGAGGCCGCCGCAGCGCTGGACCATGTCTGTGCAGGCGATATCCTGAAGCCGCCGGGCCGGGTAACCTATACCCAATGCCTGAATTCGCGCGGCGGGATCGAGGCTGATCTGACCGTGGCACGTCTGGCCGAGGACAGGTTCTATATCGTCACCGGCACCGGGTTCCGCACCCACGACGCCAGTTGGATCACCCGCCAACTGCCCCCCGGCGTGACCCTGACCGATGTGACCGAAGATTGGGGGACGCTGTCGCTGATGGGCCCCTTGTCGCGCGCGGTGCTGGAACGCGTGACGGATGCAGATGTGACGAACGCCGCGTTTCCGTTTGGCCATATCCGCACGCTGGACATCGCCGGGGTCACTGTGCGAGCGATTCGGATCACCTATGTGGGCGAGCTTGGGTGGGAACTGCATGTGGCTTTGGCCGATCTTGGCACGGTCTATGACGCGCTGATGGCGGCAGGTGCGGCTGAGGGCATCCGGCCCATCGGGTATCGCGCGCTGGAATCGCTGCGGCTCGAAAAGGGCTATCGCGCATGGTCATCCGACATCACGGCGAACGACACGCCCTTCGAGGCGGGGTTGGGCTGGGCGGTCAAGATGGGCACCAACCGGCCTTTCATGGGGCGAGAGGCTTTGCAGGCTGCAGGACCCCTGACCAAGCGTTTCACGGGGTTCAGGCTGAGTGATCCCGATGCCGTGCTGGTGGGGCGAGAAACGATCCTGCGCGACGGGCAGGCGGTGGGGTATCTGACGTCGGGCGGCTATGGCTACACGCTGGGGGCGAGTGTGGGGTATGGGTATGTGCGCCACGGTGACGGTGTGGCCGACGACTGGCTGACCGGCGGAACGTATGCGCTGGTTGTCGCGACGGATGTGTTGCCCGCGACAATCACGCTCAAACCTTTCATTGATGCGGCGGGTCAGCGGATTCGCGCCTGATCCCGGGCTTGACCCCACCCGGCTGCCACGCCAGACCACGATGTTAGCCAAGGGTGTGCCGATGTTTCGTGTCCTGTGCCTTGCGATGTTCGTGCTGCTTGCCGCCTGCGGCCCGCGCGGCACGTTGACGGCTTTGCCGCCGGGCGTGACGCCGACCACAGTACGGACAGTGTTTGTCGCCACCACCCGCACCGTTGACCCCGATACAGGCATCTATGGAGGCGGGCGTTTGCGGGGCAGCCCCAACTTTGCCCGATATGACGTGTCAATCCCGCCCGACCGCGAACTGGGCGAGATCACATGGCCACGTGAGGGCGGCACGCCCGATCCCACCAAGGATTTCCTGACCACCAACGTCGTGCCCTATGACGGTGCGCCCGCGTTCCGGGCCGAACTGGCGCGCAGCCTTGCGGCGCTGCCTGCGTCCGAACGTGACGTCACGGTGTTTACCCACGGGTTCAACAATACCTTTGCCGAGGGCTTGTACCGGATCGCGCAGATGTCCAACGACCTCGAGTTTCCGGGCCTGACGGTGCACTATTCCTGGCCATCGGTCGGCAAGTCGCTCGCCTACGTGCGTGACCGCGATTCTGCCCTGTTCGCCCGAGACGGGTTCGAGCAGTTGCTGGAGGAAGTGGCTGCGGCCGGCGCGCAGAGGATCGTCATCGTCGGCCACTCGATGGGCGGTGCGCTGACCATGGAAACCCTGCGGCAAATGGCGATCCGCGGCGATACGAGGGTGCGGCCAAAGATTGCTGGCGTGCTGCTGCTGTCGCCCGACCTTGACATTGACGTGTTCCACTCGCAGGCGGAATCCATCGGCAAACTGCCACAGCCTTTCCTGATCTTCACCTCGCGCAAGGACCGTGCGTTGGCGTTGGCAGCGCGGCTGACAGGGGTGCGTCGGGAACGGCTGGGTAATCTGCGCGATGTGTCGGAGGTGGCCGATCTTGAGGTGACGGTGGTCGATGTCGCAGCCTTTTCCACCGGTTCGGGGCATCTGAACGTGGGTAACTCGCCGGCGCTGATCAAGATCCTGTCGCGCATCGGCGATGTCGACGCGGCCTTTGGTGCGGATCGCAGTGGTCAGGCCGGCCTGCTGCCTGGCATTTTCCTGACAGTGCAGAACGCGACCCAGATTATCCTGACGCCGGTGGTCGGCGCGCGGCAGTAAGGCCTATCCGCCGCGCCGCAGATACACATACACCGCCCCCGCCCCGCCATGGCGCTGATGCGCCTCGGCCACCTGAAGCACCAATGGTGCCAACGGCACCTGCCGCAGCCATTGCGGCACCTGATGGCGCAACACGCCGGGGCGGCGCGGGATCGGGCCGTCATCCGCACCGGGTTTGCCCTTGCCGGTTATCACCAGCACCAGCCGCATCCCCTGAGCCTGCGCGCGCAGCACAAAGAGGATCAGTTCGGGATGCGCCTCGGCAATCGTCATGCCGTGCAGGTCGATCCGCGCCTCGGGGGCGATCTTTCCGCGCGACATGCGACCGAATGCCTTGGCATCCATCCGCAGGGGGGCGGCGGCAAGGCGGTCGGACAGGGGGGGGACCAGATCATGACCCGACAGGGCCTTGTGCCGCTCGCCCAGACGAAAGGGTTGGAGGCGGGGGGCGTGGGATGGTGTGGGGGCCAGTGCGGGCGGCAGGTCGGTTACGCGGGGCGGATCGGGGGCGACGGGGTGCATCGGCGTGGCGGTGCGCGCCACCGTTTGCCACAGGTCGTGTTCGTCGGGGCGCAGGGTCCGGCGGCGGGACAAGGCGGTTTATTCCCCGCCCAGCATCGCATAGGCCCGCTCGATCGGCATCAGCACCAGCATCCGCCCGCCATCCTTGACCGTGCCCGCCGCATCGCCGGCAGCACGTCCCGTGCCGAAAAAGATATCGGCACGCTGTGCGCCCTTGATGGCACCCCCGGTATCTTGTGCCACCATCAGACGGCGCAGCGGGTCGCGGCCGTCCTTCTCGATCCAAACGGGTGCGCCAAGCGGCACAAAGGCCGGGTCCACCGCCACACTGCGCATGCCGGTAATCGACCGGCCCATGGCGCCGATGGGGCCCTTTTCGGGTGGCAGATCCTTGAGCTTGCGAAAGAACACATAGGACGGATTGGTGTGCAGCAATTCTGCCCCCGCCCTCGGATTGCTGCGCACCCAGCCCTTGATCGCCTGCGCCGACAACTGATCGAACGTATGCGACCCCCGGCGGATCAGTTCCTGCCCGATGGACCGATAGGCATGCCCGTTCCGCCCGCCATAGCCCACCCGCAGCACCCGCCCGTTGGGCAGCACGATCCGGCCTGACCCCTGGATTTGCAGGAAATACGCCTCGACCGGGTCGTCCAGCCAGGCAATCTCCAACCCCCGGCCCTGCAACGCCCCACCCTCGATCTGGGCGCGCGACAGATACTGCACCCCGTCGCGCAGTTCGGGGGGGCGGGCATAGATCGGCCAGGTGAACCGGCCAGAGCGGGTGAGCGAGCCTTGCAGTTCCGGCTCATAGTACCCGGTGAACAGGGCTGGCGGGGTGCCGATCAGGACCGGCTTGAACAGCAACTCAAAGAACCCGCGCGCCTCGTCCGGGGTGTCGCCGGCATCGGCGGCAAGACGGCACAGGGGTTGCCATTCGGGGCCGTCCAACAGCGAACAGGTATCGAGGAACACCGACAGGGCGGCGCGGTGGTCATCCTGCTGCCAACCGTCCAGCGCTTCGAAATCAACAATTTGCGCCTGCGCGCCCGTCACTGCCATACCCAGCGCCAGCGCAAGGCCAAGGGCGCGCAGACCACGCATCAATCCCCGGTCGCGACCAACAGCCAGTTCGGATCGTCGGCCCCCATCTTGCGGGCAAAGGTCCAGACGTCGCGCTGTTTCTTGGGGGTGGTCGCGTTGCCTTCCACGATCTCGCCGTTCCTGTTGCGGATGACCGAGGTCAGTTCACCCAGGAACTTTACGGTGACCTCGCCTTCGCGGCTGTCGCGGTCAAAGGTGGCATCGGTCAGGGACATTTCACGCAGTCCGTTGAAGTTCGCCTCGACCGTCAGCCCCTCATCCTCACGCGCCTTCACGGCACCGGCAAAGCTGTCGAACACCTCGGGGCCAAGGAACGGCTTGATCGAGGACAGATCGCCCCGCTCGTACGCCATCACGATCATTTCATAGGCGCCGCGCGCGCCCTGAAGGAATGTGTTCACCGAAAACCCCGGTTCCGCCATCTTCATCGCGGCCAGCGCCTTGGCCGCCGGGCTGCCGTCGGCGACGTGGTCAGTGATATCGCGGTCAGGCCCGCCTTCGATCACCTCGAAATCACGCTTGGACAGGCGGGGGCGGGCCTCTTCGGGCGGAACTGCGGGCTTTTCAAAACCTTCGCGCGTGCCCAGAACATTGCGCAGCTTTACGATCAGAAAGACCGCTATCCCGGCAAGCACCAGAAGCTGGATCAGGGAAGAATTCATCGGCGTCCTCTTGCACTCAGCACTGTCGTCGTCGCGCTGGCAGGGGTTGGGTGTGTGGCGTCAGTTGCCTATGTAGGTGAGGGTGGGCTCCAAGTCCACCGCACCCAACGTCTGAAAGGATGGATTGCCGATGTCGCGGGCACTGCTGATCGCATTTGGCCTGATACCGCTGATTGAAATCGCGCTGTTCGTGATTGTCGGGCGGTGGATCGGGGTCTGGGCCACGCTGGGACTGGTGATTCTGGCCGTGCTGGCGGGGTCGATGATCCTGCGCAATCGCGGGCTGGCGGCAGCGCAGGGGTTGCGGCGGTTCGACGGGTTGCAGCCAATCGCAGCCGAGGCGCTGATCGCAGTGGCGGCGGTGCTGTTGATCCTGCCGGGGTTCCTGACCGACTTCGTGGCGCTGTTGCTTCTGATCCCGCCGGTCCGCAGCGCCCTGATCGCCGCCGTCGCGGCCCGCGTGGCGGTTCGCGCGCGTGGCAACGGCCGTCGCCCCGACGATCAGGTGATCGACGGTGAGTTCATCGACCTTGATGCCCCGCCCGGCCCCCACGACCCCCGACCCCCCATTGGCAAATCTGGCTGGACGCGGCATTGAGCGGCGCTGCGCGACCTGCTAGAGAGACGCGCAAATGCCATTCCAGAGGGTGATACGGCCATGACTGACGACAAGACGGCGACGAACGGGGCCGGACCCGTGGCACAGCCGCAGATCAAGATGCAGGTGCTGGGCCAGTTCATCCGCGACCTGTCGTTTGAAAATGCAGTGGCGCAGCGCGGCTTGCAGGGTGGCGAAGTGACGCCCGACACGTCTGTCGTGGTCAGCCTTGATGCGCGCAAGCGGTCGGTTGAACATCAGTACGAGGTGATCACCAAGTTCAAGATCACCTCCAAGAACAAGGCGAACGGCGAGACGCTGTTTCTGGTGGAACTGGACTACGGCGGCATTTTCCACGTCGAGAATGTGGCCGAAGACCAGTTGCATCCGTTCCTTCTGATCGAATGCCCGCGCCTGCTGTTCCCCTTCGTGCGCCGCATCGTGTCGGACGTGACACGCGACGGCGGGTTCCCGGCACTGAACATCGACACGGTGGATTTTCTGGGCCTGTACCGTCAGGAATTGCAACGCCGGATGGAGGCGCAGAAGGCAACAGCAACGGTTACCTGACCGCTCAGCCCTTCGCCCAGATCGCCGCTGGCCCCATTTTCGCAACAAACGCCGCATGCGCCGCCGCTTCGTCATCCGTCACACGGGGGGGCAGCGGGGCGGGGCGGCCCTTTGGTTTGCGCGCCATCCCCTCGGTGGCAGCGGTATCGCCGCGCGGCCCGGCGGCCAGCAACAGCCCTGGCTGCCGCCCGCCCACCAGCTCCAGATAGACCTCGGCCAGCAGCTCGCAGTCCAGGAGCGCGCCGTGTTTCACGCGGTTCGAGTTGTCGACCCCGAACCGTCGGCAAAGCGCGTCAAGCGACGCCGAAGCCCCCGGATACTTCTGTCGCGCGATAATCAGGGTATCCAGCGCACGGGTGTCAGGCAGGGGGGGCTTGCCCGCACTGCGCAACTCGGCATTCAGGAACTTCATGTCGAACGCCGCGTTGTGGATCACCAGCCGCGCGTCACCGATGAAGTCCAGAAACGCCTGCGCCACATCGCGGAACAGCGCCTTGTCGCGCAGGAAGTCGTCACCCAGACCATGCACGTCAAACGCCTCGGACGGCATCGGGCGCTGGGGGTTCAGGTACTGGTGATAGGTGCGCCCCGTGGGCAGGTGGTTTTCCAGCTCGATCGCACCGATTTCCACGATGCGGTGGCCTTCGGTCGGCTCAAACCCCGTGGTTTCGGTATCCAGAACAATCTCACGCATGCTGCGTCCTTATGTAGGCCACCAAAGCCTCAACACCGGCGCGGGCGGCATCCATGCCAAGCGTTTCGATTATATGCGTCGCAAGGGCGCGTTTGTCACGGTCGGGCATCTGACGGGCCAGGATGGCCGCAAACATCACCTCGGTCATGCCCGGACGGGCCATGACCCGGGCGCGCTGCAATGCGGGCGGGGCGGTGACCAAAAGCGTTGCATCCATCACATCCTCGGTGCCCTTCTCGAACAACAGCGGAATGTCATAGACGACGATAGCGGACACAGGCGCAAAACCCGCCCTGTCGGCGGCGACCAGCGGATGCACGATGCCCTCGATCCGCACCAGCGCGTTCGCATCCCCGGCAATGATGGCCTTGAGGACCACCCGGTCAATCGCGCCGCCCCTCTCAGCGGCGGGCCAGACCGCAGCCAGCGACCCCACCGCCGCACCACCAACAGCATACAGCCGATGCACCGCCGCATCGGCGTCCCAGACTGGAACGCCCATCTCGACAAAAAACCCCGCCGTCGTGGACTTCCCCATGCCGATAGACCCGGTCAGCCCCAGCCGGAACATGCGCTATATCCCAAGCACAGCGCGACGGGTGGCATCATCCACCTCGGGCCGCTGCCCGAACCAGCGTTCAAACCCCGGGGCGGCCTGGTGCAGCAGCATCCCCAGACCATCGACGACGGTACAGCCGATTTCCTCGGCTTCGATCAGGAACTGGGTGCGCAGAGGGGTATAGACCAGATCAGTCACCACCGCGTGCCGGTCAAGCCCGTCCAAAGGCACGCGCAGATCGGGCTTGCCGACCATGCCCAGCGACGTGGTGTTGACCACCGTCGCCGCCCCTTCCAGCATGTTGCCCGCCTTGACCCAGTCATGCACCACGACCTTGGCCCCCAGATCGGCCCGAAGCGCCTCGGCCCGTGCCCTTGTGCGGTTGGCGATGCGGATCTCGGGCACGCCGGCCTCGATCAGCGCCGCCACCACCGCCCGGGCCGCCCCACCCGCCCCCAGCACAGCGGCGGGGCCACTGCCGGGTTGCCAGTGTTCGGCATGCTGACGCAGGTTCGCGGTGAACCCGGTGCCATCGGTGTTGTCGGCGTAAATCTTGCCATCCTTGCGAAACACCAGCGTATTCGCCGCCCCGATCAGCGCCGCGCGGTCAGTGACCACATCGGCCAGACCGAGAACGGTTTCCTTGTGCGGAATGGTCACGTTCAGCCCGACGAACCCCAGCCTTGGCAACAGCCGCATCGCCTCGGCCAGATCGGCGTGGCTCACGTCCATCGGGATGTAGTGCCCCTTGATCCCGTACCGCCGCAACCAATAGCCGTGCAGTGCAGGCGAACGGCTGTGCGCCACCGGCGACCCGATGACGCCGGCCAGGGGCAGGCGCGGATGGTCGGTCATGTGGGAATGAACCCCCTGTCGCCAAGATACCCCAGCAAGGTTAACAGCGGCAGACCAAGCACGGTGAAATAATCACCCTCAACCACCGAAAACAGCCGCACCCCTTCAGCCTCCAGCAGATATCCGCCGGCCGAATGGCGCAGGCTGTCCCAGTTGCGGTTGAGGTAACTATCCAGCCACTCGTCCGAAAACGCGCGCATCGTCAGACGCGCCTCGCCCAGATGCCGCCACTGCGGTTGCGCGTTGTAGTACAGCACCACCGACGACAGCAAATGATGCGTCTCGCCGCGCAAGGCCAGCAGTTGCGCCCTTGCAGCCTCACGCGTCGGTGATTTCCCCCAGGCGCGGCCTTTGAAATCCAGCACCTGATCGCAGCCGATCACGATGGCGCCGGGGGTTTTCTCGGCAATCTTGCGCGCCTTCATTTCGGCCAGCGTATCGGCCACATCACGAGGTGACGCGCCTTCCGCCTCAAGCCCGGCGCGGATCGAATCCTCGTCCAGCCGCGCCGATTGCGCCGTTACCGGCAGGCCAGCCGCCCGCAACAGCCGCAGTCGGGTTTCCGAGGATGAGGCAAGAACGATGGGCGGCGGCATGTCCGTCTCGGGGTGGGGGGCTGGGGGCGCGTCTGTGGAAAGTCTGGCTTTGTTCTGGCGGCAAGCAGGTGTGGAATTGCCTTGATCTCACCGATTGGTGCGGTGCGAACCCTGTTCTTGTCAAGCACGCTGCACCCCGGGGATGGTTTTCCACCTGTTGACCGGCGCTCAGGGTGCCATGGGACAAAGATGACGCAGGCGTTGCCCGGCGCGTAACGGGCATATTTCCGAACATTCGGTCACTCTTTCTACCATATTGATCCGATGAAGTTTATTCCTTGCCTGCGCGCCAAACGAACGATAATTGCGCGGCGGTCATGCCTATGCCGGGGTGTTGATAACTTGGTGGACGTTTTCAGAAATCCTCTTGTCCACCGCCCCTATAACCACATCATTCCTTTTTCTCTTTTCTCTTTATAAGAAGAAGATCACCGCCAAAATCCGAGGATACGCTTTGGAAGTCCTGCTTGCGACCGCCTACCCCTGGACCAAGTCCCTGCATGTGATGGCGGTGATCGCCTGGATGGCTGGGTTGTTCTATCTGCCGCGCATCTACGTCTACCACGTCGAACGCGCCAAGGTGGGGGGCGAGCTGGATCAGGTGTTCGGCGTGATGGAGGCGAAACTGCTGCGCCTTATCATGAACCCGTCGATGATCGTGGCCTGGGTCGCTGGCATCGCACTGGTCCTGACCCCCGGCATCGTCGATTGGTCATCCGTCTGGCCCTGGACCAAGGCCGCCGCCGTCATCGCGATGACCTGGTTCCACATGTGGCTTGCCGCCCGGCGCAAGGACTTTGCGCGCGGAGAGAACACCCTGACGGGTCGGCAGTACCGCATGATGAACGAGGTGCCGACGCTGTTGATGGTGGTCATCGTGCTGTCGGTGATTGTCAAGTTCTAGGCCGGTTGACTTCTGCCGCTGCCTCGCCTACCCACGTCCCCGCAGGGTCGTCCGGCCCATGCGCCCCCCGACCCTATTCCGAACCGCGCGCCCCCCGGGTGCCACAGGTGTTTTCCCATGACCGAAGCGATCCTCCAACGTCTCAACCTCTCTGAGTTGAAGGCAAAGACCCCTGCCGACCTTCTGGCCATGGCCGAAGAGTGGGAGATCGAGAACGCCCCCTCGATGCGCAAGGGCGAGATGATGTTCTCGCTTCTCAAGGAACACGCCGAAGAGGGGTGGGAGATTGGCGGCGATGGCGTGCTCGAGGTGCTTCAGGACGGTTTTGGATTCCTGCGCAGCCCCTCGGCCAACTACCTGCCCGGCCCCGATGATATCTACGTCTCGCCCGACATCCTGCGTATCTTCAGCTTGCGCACCGGCGACACCATCGAAGGCGTCATCCAGGCCCCGCGTGAGAATGAGCGTTACTTTTGCATGACCAAGGTCACGCGGATCAACTTTGACGATCCCGAAAAGGCCAAGCACAAGGTCCACTTCGACAACCTTACCCCCCTTTACCCCGATGAACGGTTCAAGATGGAGGTTGAGGATCCCACCCTCAAAGACCGCTCTGCCCGCATCATTGACCTTGTGGCCCCCATCGGCAAAGGCCAACGCGGCCTGATCGTGGCGCCGCCGCGTACCGGCAAGACGGTGCTGCTGCAGAACATCGCCCATTCCATCGCAACCAACCACCCCGAGTGCTATCTGATCGTCCTTCTGATCGACGAACGCCCCGAGGAGGTGACCGACATGCAGCGTTCGGTGAAGGGGGAGGTTGTGTCGTCAACCTTCGACGAACCTGCGACGCGGCATGTGGCCGTGGCTGAGATGGTGATCGAAAAGGCCAAGCGATTGGTCGAACATAAGCGGGATGTTGTCATCTTGCTCGATTCGATCACAAGACTTGGTAGGGCGTTCAACACGGTTGTCCCCTCATCGGGCAAGGTTCTGACCGGTGGTGTTGATGCCAACGCCCTGCAACGCCCCAAGCGTTTCTTTGGTGCAGCGCGGAATATCGAGGAGGGCGGGTCGCTGACCATCATCGCCACCGCGCTGATCGACACCGGAAGCCGGATGGATGAAGTGATCTTCGAAGAGTTCAAGGGCACCGGCAACTCGGAAATCGTGCTTGACCGCAAGGTCGCCGACAAGCGCGTGTTCCCCGCGATGGACATTCTCAAGTCCGGCACCCGGAAAGAGGATTTGCTGATCGAAAAGGTCGAGCTGTCCAAGACCTATGTCCTGCGCCGCATCCTGCAACCGATGGGCACCACCGACGCCATCGAATTCCTGATCGGCAAGCTGAAACAGACCAAATCCAACGCCGACTTCTTCGATTCGATGAACAGCTGAACGGTCATGGACACGATCTTTGCCCCGGCCACCGCGCGCGGCAAGGCCGGGCTGGCGGTCATCCGCATTTCTGGCCTGGGGGCCCATGCTGCAGCTGTTGCGTTGTGCGGTCCTTTGCCCCCGCCGCGTCACACAGCACTTCGCCGCCTTGCCCATGACGGCGAAGTGCTGGATGAGGCTCTGGTATTGGCTTTTTCGACCGGCCACAGCTTCACTGGTGAGGATGTGGTGGAACTCCACATCCACGGCAGCCAGGCCGTGATGGCTGCCGTCCTGCACGCCCTTGCGGCACAACCCGGCCTGCGCCTCGCCGAACCCGGCGAATTCACCCGCCGCGCGTTGGAGAATGGCCGGCTCGACCTGTCGCAGGTAGAAGGTTTGGCCGACCTGATTGATGCCGAAACCGAGGCGCAGCGGCGTCAGGCATTCCGGGTGCTATCCGGTGCGGTGGGTCAGCGCGCACTTGGCTGGCGCGAACGAATGATCCGCGCGGCGGCGTTGGTCGAGGCGACCATCGACTTTGCCGACGAAGATGTGCCGGTGGATGTCCGGCCCGAGGTGTACAGCCTTATCGACAGCCTGCTGTCCGACCTTCGGACAGAGATCCGGGGCGCTGCGGCCACCGAACGGCTGCGTGACGGCTTCGAAGTGGCGATTGTCGGTGCTCCGAATGCCGGAAAGTCCACGTTGCTGAACACCCTGGCAGGGCGAGAGGCGGCGCTGACGTCCCACGTCGCCGGCACAACGCGCGATGTGATCGAGGTCCGTATGGACCTGCATGGCCTCCCCGTAACGCTACTTGACACCGCGGGCCTGCGTCAAAGCGATGATATCGTTGAAACCATGGGCATAGACCGCGCCCTGATGCGCGCCGCCGCCGCTGATCTGCGCGTCTTTCTGCTGGACGATGCTGGTCTGCCTCCCGGGTTGTCGCCGCTGCCTGGTGACATCGTCTTGCGGGGAAAAGCGGACATTGCAGGGGGCGATGTGTCGGGGTTGACTGGCCACGGAGTGGATGCGCTGCTGGCGCGTTTGTTTGACGAGATGTCGCCGCGCGCGGTGTCCTCGGCGGTAATCACCCATCAACGCCACCGGCAAGCGATCACTCAGGCCATACGGGCTTTGGAATCGGCGCAGAATGGCGTAGAACGGATTGCTGATATGAGTGAACTGGTCGCTGACGATCTTCGGCGCGCGGTTCGGGCGATGGAATCACTGGTTGGCAAGGTTGATGTCGAAACGCTGTTGGGCGAGATTTTCGCCCGGTTCTGCATCGGGAAGTAGAAAGATGTTTCACGTGAAACAATGGGACGTCATCGTGATCGGAGGCGGTCACGCCGGGTGCGAAGCCGCCGCCGTTTCCGCGCGCCTTGGTGCCCGAACTGCTCTGGTCACCCTGCGTCGCGACGGCATCGGCGTGATGTCGTGCAACCCGGCCATCGGTGGGTTGGGCAAAGGCCACCTCGTGCGCGAGATTGACGCGATGGACGGCATCATGGGTCGCGCTGCTGACCGGGCGGGTATCCAGTTCCGGCTGTTGAACCGTCGCAAGGGCCCCGCCGTGCAAGGGCCCCGCGCCCAGGCCGACCGGGCCATCTATCGGGCGGCAATCCAGGCACAGCTGGCAGAGCTGGAAAACCTGACAGTTGTTGAAGCTGAGGTGGCTGATCTGTCGGTCGATGCGGCGCGGATCAACGGGGTTGTGCTGGCAGACGGCACAGTGCTCGGTTCGGCGACTGTGATTCTGACGGCTGGCACATTTCTCAATGGTGTCATGCATATAGGGGACAAGAGCCGGCCTGGAGGTCGGGTGGGTGATGCGGCGTCGGTCCGGTTGGCTGCGCGGCTTGCCGAGATGTCGCTGCCGACAGGCAGGCTCAAGACGGGAACTCCGCCCCGGCTGGACGGCAGAACGATCGACTGGTCACGGCTGGAAATTCAGCCGGGCGACGATGACCCGACGCTGTTTTCGTTTCTGCACGACCGGCCTTTTGCCCGGCAGATCGCCTGCGGCATCACGCACACCAATGAAGGAACCCACGACATCGTTCGCGCAAACCTGTCCCGCTCCGCCATGTACGGTGGCCATATTGAGGGGGTCGGCCCGCGCTACTGTCCGTCCATCGAGGATAAGGTGTTGCGCTTTGCCGACAAGCCCTCGCATCAGATTTTTCTCGAGCCAGAGGGACTTACCGACGATACCGTCTATCCCAACGGCATATCCACATCGCTGCCCGCCGAGGTGCAAGAGGCTTATGTTCGTTCGATTGCCGGACTTGAACGCACGACGATCCTGCAACCGGGTTATGCGATCGAGTATGATTACTTCGATCCGCGCGGGCTGTGCGGGACGTTGGAAACCCGCAACATTGCCGGCTTGTACTTCGCAGGTCAGATCAACGGTACGACCGGGTACGAAGAGGCCGCCGCGCAGGGTCTGGTGGCCGGTGTAAACGCCGCCCGCAATGCGCTTGGGGCCGAGCCGGTCACATTCAGCCGCAGCGAAGGCTATATCGGGGTAATGATCGACGATCTGGTCACGCGCGGTGTGACCGAGCCCTATCGTATGTTCACGTCGCGCGCCGAGTTCCGCCTAAGCCTGCGGGCCGACAACGCGGATCAGCGGCTTACGCCGCTTGGCATTGACATCGGCTGTGTCTCTCCGGGACGCGCAGCGCTGTTTGAAACGAAGATGGCCGCCATGACAAAGGGCCGGATCGAACTGGAATCGGTCAGCTTCACTTCGGCGCAGATGCACGAGATGGGGATTGCCACCCGGCAGGACGGCGCGCGCCGGTCAGCTTTCGCTTTGCTCAGCAGTCCAGGGGTGACCATCGAAGCCTTCGGCACTGCCGTTCCGACATTTCCACCCGAGATTGCCGCGCAGCTGGAACGTGATGCCCTGTATTCCCAGTACCTGGACCGACAGGACAAGGATATCGCCGCCCTTCGGCGCGACGAGAAGCGTGCGATTCCAGTCACGGTGGACTATCTGACCATGCCGGGGTTGTCCCGAGAGCTTGGTCTGAAGCTGTCGCGATTGCGGCCCGCGAATATGGCCGAAGCTGCTGCTATCGAGGGCATGACACCCGCAGCGCTGGTTCTGCTGTTGGCCCGCATCCGCAAGACGCCTGACCTGCGCCGGGCGCAGTGATGGCCACGGTCACCGTGGCAGGCATCGCTGTTTCCGAGGCAACGGTCGACCGCCTGCGCCAGCATCTGGATCATCTGTTGCGCTGGAATGGGGCGATCAACCTTGTTGCTAAGTCCACGCTTCCAGATGCCTGGGATCGGCATGTCGTTGATTCCGCCCAACTGGTGCCCCTTGCGCCATCCCAATCTGCACATTGGGTTGATCTTGGCAGCGGCGCCGGATTCCCGGGTCTGGTCGTGGCGGTGATCCTTTCGGAAGTGTCGCCGGATACCCGCGTGACGTTGATCGAATCAGATCGACGCAAAGCGACGTTCTTGCGCGAAACAGCCCGGCATTTGGAACTGCAGACCGATGTCTTGCCTGAGCGCATCGAATCGGTGCCGCCGCTGAATGCCGACGTGGTTTCGGCCCGCGCCTTGGCGGCACTGGACAAGCTGCTGCCGCTTGCCGCCCTGCACCTTGCGGCGGATGGTACCGCGCTTTTGCAGAAAGGTGCGCGGGTAGATTCAGAGCTTGCTGCAGTCGGCGCGGCATGGTCCTTTTCAGTGGAACGTCTGCCCAGCCAGACCGACCCCGTTGCTGAAATCCTGCGTCTGAAGGGCCTGCACCATGTCTGATGCGCTAACCAGCGGCCCGCGGATCATTGCGGTGACGAATCAGAAGGGCGGGGTTGGGAAAACCACAACCGCCATCAATCTCGCGGCTGCACTGGTGGAGCGGGGCGTGCGGGTGCTTCTGGTTGACCTTGATCCGCAAGGAAACGCATCGACCGGTCTGGGGATCGTGGCCAAGGACCGCAAGCTGACCACCTATGATCTTCTGATGGACAACGCGCCGGTCGCCGCTGTCATTCGCAAAACGGCATTTGACCGGCTCTATGTCTGCCCTGCGAATGCCGATCTGTCATCGGCTGACATGCAGATGGTGACAAATGAGCGGCGTAGTTTCCTGCTGCACGACGCGTTGCGGCATCCGGGGATTGATGATTTCGCGCTGGATGTGGTGCTTATTGACTGCCCCCCGTCGCTCAGCCTGTTGACGGTGAATGCGCTTGTGGCCGCGCATTCGGTTCTGGTGCCGCTGCAAAGCGAGTTCTTCGCGCTTGAGGGGCTTTCACAACTGATGCTGACGATCAGAGAGGTGCGCGCATCGGCAAATCCGAAGCTGCGGATTGAGGGGGTGGTGCTCACGATGTTCGACGGCCGTAACAATCTGTCGCAACTGGTCGAGGCGGATGCCCGTGCAACCTTGGGTGACCTGGTGTTCAAGACGGTTATCCCCCGTAACGTCAGGGTCAGCGAGGCGCCAAGTTATGCTCTGCCTGTCCTGTCATACGACACGGCGTCGCGGGGTGCCGTTGCCTATCGTGATCTGGCTGCGGAAATTGTTGCGCGGCAACCTTTTGCTGCCGCAGTCAAGGAGAATGCGCGATGAATGACCGCAAACCCGAACGTCGTGGCCTTGGTCGCGGGCTTTCCGCCTTGATGGCGGACCTTGGTACAGATGGGTTGGCCGCGCGCCGGGCGGATGGTCAATTGCCGACGGCGTCGCTGGTGGCCAATCCAAACCAGCCGCGCCGTGATTTCCCTGTTGAGGCGTTGCAGGATCTGGCGGCGTCGATCCGGCAGAAAGGCGTGCTTCAGCCACTGATCGTGCGTCCGACAGTCACCGAGGGGCGATATGAGATTGTTGCCGGAGAACGCCGCTGGCGCGCAGCCCAGCTTGCTGGCTTGCACGACGTGCCCGTTGTCATCCGCGATCTTGACGATACTGAAGTGCTGGAAGTTGCCATTATCGAAAACATTCAGCGCTCTGACTTGAATGCCATCGAAGAGGCGGCGGGCTATCGGGCGCTGATGGACAAGTTTGGCCATACGCAGGAAAGGCTCGCTGAGGCCTTGTCGAAAAGTCGGAGCCATATAGCGAACCTTCTAAGGCTGTTGAACCTGCCCGAGCAGGTCCAGGCCCATGTCCGCGAGGGCCGATTGTCGTCAGGACATGCCCGTGCGTTGGTGACCGCCGCCGATCCGTCAGCCTTGGCGCAGCAGGTTATTGCGAAGAATCTTTCAGTTCGCGAAACCGAGGCCTTGATGCGCCCCAGGGCAAAGGCAGAAAAGCCGTCCGCAAGACCAGCATCGCCTGAAGACAAGGACGCCGATACGCGGGCATTGGAAGCAGATCTTTCGGCCACTTTGGGAATGCATGTGACCATCGAGCATCGCCCGGGGGCCGAGGATGGATCGCTGACTGTGCGGTATGCCTCGCTTGACGATCTTGACGCGCTCTGTCGGATCCTGAGCCTTGGGGGTGACTAGGGGGCCTTCAGGTCCATGTCGTCGCGAGCCGTGAAATGACAGCATTCAAGACGATCCGCCCTTCGGGTGTGGTTTGCAGTCGGCGGTCATGGAACGTGATTTTTCCCAACTCACACAGTTCATCTACAACACCGCAGTCAAGGGTGCGGCCGAATATTGACTGAAGCCGTTCAAACGAGACCCCTTCTGTCATCCTCAACCCCATCAGAAGATATTCGAGCCCCTGATCGTCTGCTGACAGGCTTGTCTGGATGCTTTGGCCCTCATTACGCTCAACGGCACGCAACCACTGCTCGGGCATCGTTGGTGATTCTGTCGCGACCCTGCCACCGCCAAGTGTCAACCGTCCATGCGCGCCCGGCCCGATACCGAGGAAGTCCCCTGCTGACCAGTAGATGCGATTGTGCCGCGATTTGGCGCCTGGCCGGGCGTGGTTCGATACTTCATAGGCCGGCATGCCCGCCTCACCACAGATATCCTGGGTGGCCTGGAACATGTCTGCCGCCAGATCCTCATCGGGCAGCCCACGTAACTTACCCGCTCGTCGAAGGGCAGCAAAAGGTGTGCCGTCCTCGATCGTCAGTTGATAAAGTGACAGGTGATCAACTGACATGGCCAGGGCTTCGGACAGCTCTGCCGACCATTCGGCCAACGATTGCCCTTGTCGCGCATAGATCAGGTCAAAACTGACGCGGTCAAAGATTTCACGCGCCGTGCCGAAGGCAGTCTTTGCTTCGGCAACGGTATGACGTCTGCCCAATCGCACAAGATCGGTGTCGCGAAGGCTTTGAATCCCCATAGAAACGCGGTTCACCCCGGCATGCCGGTAGGCAGCAAATCGGCCAGCCTCAACTGACCCCGGGTTCGCCTCCAGCGTCACCTCCCAATCGTTGGAAATCACCCAAGTTTGGCGGATTGCATGAAGAATGTCAGCCACAAGGGCGGGGTCCATGAGTGACGGCGTGCCCCCGCCGAAGAACACCGTTTGGAGGATTCGGCCCGACGTAAGCTGCCCTGCACGCTCAATCTCGGCCAAATAGGCGGCTCGCCAGCGATCTTGGTCGATCCGCGATGATACGTGGCTGTTAAAATCGCAGTAGGGGCATTTCGACGAACAGAACGGCCAGTGAAGGTAAAGACCGAACCCGCCAAGCCGCCAGTCATCAGATTGTTTCACGTGAAACATCTGGCGACCAGCTTGGCAAACGCGTCAGCACGATGGCTTACTTGGTTCTTTTGCCAACGATCCATCTCGCCATAGGTCAGCGCGTGTTTGTCAGGCTGAAAGATCGGGTCATAGCCATGGCCTTGATCGCCGCGCATAGGCCACACAATCCGGCCCTCCATCCGGCCCTCAAAAACCAAATCCTCACCGCCAGGCCAAGCAAGGACAAGCGTGCAGCAGAACTGCGCGCGCCAAGGTTCCGCCGCTCCGGTCGCGATCAGTTCGGTCCGCACGCGCGCCATGGCAAGTGTGAAGTCACGACCTTCTGGTGTTTCAGCCCAATCGGCCGTGTAAACGCCCGGTGAGCCGCCTAGAACGTCCACGCACAAGCCGGAATCGTCAGCCAAGGCCATCATGCCCGCTGTGTATGCTGCGGAATGTGCCTTGATGCGGGCGTTCTCAATAAATGTCGTTCCGTCCTCGACGGGTTCTGGCAGCCCCAGATCACCGGCAGAGACTGTCCGCACCCCATACGGGCCGAGCAGTGCCGCAATCTCTTCAAGCTTACCGCGATTGTGGGTTGCAATGCACAGCGTTTGGCCCCGCAGATCGCGCATCGTTCAGGCCAAAGCCGCTTTCTGTGCCGCGACGAGTTCGGCAACGCCGATCTGGGCCAGATCCAGCAACTCCTCCATCTGAGGGCGGCTGAATGTGCCGCCTTCTGCCGACATCTGCACCTCGATCATCCGACCGCCCCCGGTCATCACGAAGTTTCCATCGACGCCGGCCTGCGAATCCTCGGCATAGTCCAGATCCAGCACGGGCTGCCCTGCATAGATACCGCAGGAGACAGCTGCCACGTGGTCCATCACCGGGTCCGACAGCAGCGTGCCCGCTGTCCGAAGCCGCCGCAGCGCCAGCGCCAGTGCCACAAAGCCGCCGGTGATCGACGCACAGCGGGTGCCGCCGTCAGCCTCGATTACGTCGCAGTCGACCACGATCTGACGTTCACCCAAGGCCTGCTTATCTATGCCGGCACGCAGGGATCGGCCTATCAGTCTCTGAATCTCTTGTGTACGACCGCCCTGCTTGCCGACCACAGCCTCACGACGGTTGCGGCTGGTCGTGGCGCGGGGCAGCATGCCATATTCTGCGGTGACCCAACCCTGGCCGGTGCCCTTGAGGAAAGACGGCGGTCGGTCTTCGACCGAGGCGGAGCACAGCACGCGCGTGCCGCCCATGGTGATCAGGCACGACCCCTCGGCATGGCGCATCACGCCGGGTTCGATGGTGACTGTCCGCATCTGATCGAGTTTCCGCCCGGATGGCCGCATCGCTCCACTCCCATTCTTTGCCCGTCAGATAGTCGTGTGCGGTCCCCATGCGCAACCCACATTGACGAAGCGCCTTCCCCTTCCCTATCTTCCCATGTTGCCCGGAGGAACACCGCTTGACCGACCGCTCTGCGATCCTGTCCGATATGACCGACCGCTCACGCGAAGTGTTCCGGCGTGTGGTCGAGGGGTATCTGGCGAACGGTGACCCGGTGGGTTCGCGGATGCTGACCCGCAGCATGACCGAAAAAGTCAGCGCTGCCACCATCCGCAACGTGATGCAGGACCTGGAGTTTCTGGGGCTTCTGGGAAGCCCGCACATTTCGGCCGGGCGTGTGCCCACGCAGCTGGGACTGCGGATGTTCGTGGACGGCATCCTTGAGGTAGGCACGGTTGCTGCGGAAGACCGCGAAAAGATCGACGCGACGACGGGTGGCAATGAGCCGGACGTCACGGCGCTGTTGGACCGCGTTGGTGCGGCTTTGTCCGGCCTGACGCAAGGGGCAAGTCTGGTATTGACGCCCAAGCACGAGGCGGCGATCCGGCATATCGAATTTGTCAGTCTGGGGGCGGACCGGGCCTTGGTGGTGTTGGTGTTTGCCGATGGCCATGTCGAGAACCGTGTGTTCACTCCGCCGCCCGGACAGACGCCGTCATCCATGCGCGAGGCGGCGAATTTCCTGAATGCGCTTGTCGAGGGGCGCACCCTGTCCGACCTGCGGACGACGGTTGGCCGCGACATTGCCCTGCGACGGCAGGAGATTGACGAGCTTGCGCGGGGGCTGGTCGACCAGGGTCTGGCGCTGTGGGAAAATGCGGGCGAGCAGAGCGAAAGGCTGATCGTGCGCGGCCGTTCGAATCTGATCGATGAGGGTGCCGAGGGCGCAGAGGTGGACCGTATCCGCACCCTGTTCGACGATCTGGAACGCAAGCGGGACATTGCCGAATTCCTTGACCTGACTGAGGCAGGTGAGGGCGTTAAAATTTTCATCGGTTCCGAGAACAAGCTTTTCTCGCTTTCGGGTTCCTCTCTGGTCGTCTCTCCCTATATGAACGCTGACCGCCGGATCATCGGGGCGGTGGGGGTGATCGGCCCGACGCGCCTGAACTATGCGCGCGTGGTGCCGATCGTGAACTATACCGCCCAGCTGGTCGGACGACTCGTGTCCGAGCGCGGCAAGGGTTAAAGGGCGGGCAGGCAAGGCAAGGGCAGACGAATCATGGCTGACGAACAGGCTGGCGACGAAACTTTCGATGAAGCGATGGACGATGTGGCGTCCGAGATCGAGGTGTTGCGCGCCGAACGCGACGATATGCGTGACCGCTTCATGCGCGCACTGGCCGACGCCGAGAATGCGCGCAAACGAGGTGAGCGTGACCGCAAGGAAGCCGAGCAATATGGTGGATCGAAGCTGTCGCGTGATCTTTTGCCGGTGTTCGACAACCTCAAGCGGGCGCTGGATGTGGCCACCGAAGAACAGCGCGTCGCTGCGGGCCCGCTGATTGAAGGGGTGGAGTTGACGCTGCGCGAGCTTATCAAGGTACTGACCCGGCACAACGTGACCCCGATCATGCCCGAGATCGGCGACACCTTTGACCCTCAGATGCATCAGGCAATGTTCGAGGCGCCTATCCCCGGCACCAAGGCAGGGCAGATCATTCAGGTGATGACCGAGGGGTTCCTGCTGCATGACAGGCTGCTGCGGCCGGCGCAGGTGGGTGTGTCCTCGATGACCGGCTGAAGGACGTGTGGAGAGGCCGGGGGGTTTCACGCCCCCCGGACCCCCCGTGGAGTACTTGCGCAAAGAAGATGCGAAATTTTAATCAAATCAGAGCTTTGATTTGAGGGCGTAGAGCGCCTCAAGCGCCTGTTTCGGGGTCAGGTCGTCGGGATGGATGGCGCGCAGAGCATCTTCGATGGCTGAATGTTTCGCGGGCGCGGGCGGCGTCGCTGTTGGGGCTGCGCGAAACAGCGGCAGATCATCGACCAGCGCCATCGGCCGCGGCGCACCCTGCCTGTCGCCTGATTCCAGCGCCTGCAGCACGGTTTTTGCCCGCTCGATCACCGACGGGGGCAGGCCTGCAAGGCGAGCCACCTGCACACCATAGGACCGGTCTGCAGCACCCATCTGCACCTCGTGCAGAAAGATCACGTCCCCCTCCCATTCCTTGACCCGGACTGTGGCATTGGCCACGCCCGACAGCCGGGCCGAAAGTGCCGTCATCTCATGGTAGTGCGTGGCAAAAAGGGCGCGGCAACGGTTGACGCCGTGCAGGTGTTCCATCACCGCCCAGGCGATGGAGAGGCCGTCATAGGTGGCCGTCCCACGCCCGATCTCGTCCAGGATCACCAGCGCGCGGTCATCGGCCTGATTGAGGATGGCGGCGGTTTCGACCATTTCGACCATGAAGGTAGACCGACCCCGCGCCAGATCGTCGGATGCGCCCACGCGGCTGAACAACTGGCTGACAACGCCGATCCGGGCCGAGGCCGCGGGCACAAAGCTGCCCATCTGCGCCAAGAGGGCCACCAGTGCATTTTGTCGCAGGAATGTTGACTTTCCAGCCATGTTCGGTCCGGTCAGCAGCCATATCGCAGGCGTCCCGCCCGCTGTCAGGCGGCAGTCATTGGCGACAAATGTCGCCTGGCCATCACGCCGCAGCGCGCGCTCGACCACGGGGTGGCGGCCGCCCTCGATCTCGAATGCATGGCTGTCATCGACCAGAGGCTCAACCCAGTTCTCGGTGGCTGCAAGTTCGGCCAGGGCGGCGGTCACGTCGATCTCGGCCAGGGCTAGCGCCGCCGCTCCGATGGGTGCGGCAAGGGCCACCACAGCGTCGCGCAGCGCCGCATAGTGCCGCTTTTCGATCTGGATGGCGTGGGCGCCCGCGTTCAGGATGCGCGATTCAAGGTCACTGAGGTCAACCGTCGTGAACCGCACCTGCCCGGCTGTCGTCTGCCGGTGAAGGAAGGTTTCCGACAGCGGCGGCTGGCGCAGGCGGTCACCATGCAGCGCCGTCGTCTCGATGAAATAGCCCAGCACGTTGTTATGTTTGATCTTCAGCCCAGGCACCCCGGCCAATGCTGCATAGGTGGTCTGCAAGGCCGCTATCCGGCCCCGCCCCTGATCGCGCAACAGCCGCGTCTCATCCAGTTCGGCGTCATAACCGTCGGCCACATACCCGCCATCGCGCACCATCAGGGGTGGTTCATCGACCACCGCGCGTGTCAGCAGATCGCGCAGCGCGTCATGCCCGGTCAGTGCCAGCATCGCCTGCGCCAGGACGGGCGGCATGCCTGCCGCCATCGTGGCGATCACCGCTGCGCGGTCCAGCCCGGCGCGGACTGCCGCAAGGTCACGCGGGCCGCCCCGGTCGATGGCCAGCCGCGACAGTGCGCGGTCAAGGTCGGGCACACGGCGCAATTCGGTGCGCAAGGCTTCGCGCAAACGGGCGTTATCGGTCAGAAACCGCACCCCGGTCAGCCGTCCATGTATCACCGCCAGATCCCGCGACGGGGCCGACAGCCGCCGCTCCAGCGCCCTTGCCCCCGGACCCGTCAACGTGCGGTCCACTGTTGCCAGAAGCGACCCGTCGCGTCCCCCTGACAGTGCCGCTGTCAGTTCCAGATTGCGCCGGGTGGCGGGGTCAATGGCCATCGTGTCGCCCGCCCCCTCGCGCAGCGGCGGGCGCAACAGCGGCAATTGTCCGCGCTGTGTCAGGTCAAGATAGGCCACCAGCGCACCCATCGCCGCCATCTCGGCCCGCGAAAAGCTGCCGAACCCCGCCATCGACGCCACCCCGAACAGCGCGCACAGCCGCCGTTCCGCCCCCGCGCTGTCGAACCCTGACGCTGCCACCGGCGTGACCGCCACCCCGTCGGCATCCGCGCCCCGCCCTTCGGCCACCAGCAACTCGGCCGGCCCCAGCCGCGCCAGTTCCAGCGGCAGCCGTGCCGCTTCGCAGGCCATCACCCGGAATTCCCCGGTCGAGATATCGGCCCATGCCAGAGCCCCCTCGTCGCGCACCTCGGCATAGGCGGCAAGATAGTTGTTCCGCCGCGCCTGCAGCAGCGTGTCCTCGGTCAGTGTCCCCGGCGTGACCAGCCGCACCACATCACGCGCCACCACCGCCTTGTAGCCGCGCTTTTTCGCCTCGGCGGGGTCTTCCATCTGTTCTGCGATTGCCACGCGAAATCCCTTGCGGATCAGGGACATGAGGTAGTCATCGGACCGCACCACCGGCACCCCGCACATAGGTATGGGCGCGCCCCCGTGAGATCCGCGCGACGTCAGCGCAATGTCAAGCGCGGCACTGGCCGCCACAGCGTCGTCAAAGAACATCTCGTAGAAATCGCCCATCCGATAGAACAGGAGCGCCTCGGGATGGCGGGCCTTGATCTCCAGATACTGCGCCATCATCGGTGTTGCGCTGTCGTCGGCCACTGGCATCCCCACAGGTTCGGGCGGAACCCTAGCGAAGTGCCTGCCGGGGCGAAAGCCGCCCGCTGGCTATAGCCGAAAGTTCGGTACAGGCGACTGCAACACCTGCAGGGCATCGGGTGCCTCACCGGCGATGCGGCGCAACAGCAGCTGCCCCAGCGTTTCGCCAGCGGCGCGGATGTCTTCGTAGATCGTGTCGATCCGGGGACGGTACAGGTCGAACGTCTGGCTGGTCTGTTTGGCGATCACGTCAACTTCGGTGCCGATGGCCCGTGCCCCGTCCTGCAGTCCTGCAAGCACTGCCATTGCAGACACCTCGCCCGGGCAGATGAACCCGTCCACCCCTTCGGCACACAGGCGGGCGGCGACGGTCTGGATGCGGGGGGGCAATGTGGCCAGAGTAACCGCGCCATCAAGCAAGGCCTCGACGCCGGCCGCGGCGGCTGAACGCAGGAAGCCTTCGCGCATGTGGCTGGCAAAGGTACGGGTCGGTTCGGGCGGGATCAGGAACAGCCGCCGCCGCCCGCGCGCGACCAGCCGTGCGACGGCCATCGTGGCGAAGGCGTCATTGTCATAGTCGCACCAGGCATGCGTGCCAACGGTATCGGTGCGACCGTGGCTGGCAAAGGGAAACCCCGCTTCCGACAGGAACGACACGCGCGGGTCATCGGGGCTCGTGCCGGAAAACAGGATGCCGTCGGCCAACCCATTGCGCACGATATGGCGGACCGGAACCATCGGATCGGCGTCCCCGTCGTAGGGCGTCATCGAGATGTGGAACTGCGTGCCCGCGATGGCCTGCGACAGCCCGGCGATCATTGACCCGCGAAAGCCAAGGATTTCCTCATGCGGGGACAACACCAGAGCGATCACGTTGGTGCGCCCGGTGCGCAGGCGCTGCGCCGCGCGGTCGGGCACATAGCCAAGGCTTTGCGCGATGTCGGACACCTGCCGGCGGGTGGCCAGGGCGATCTTTGCGTCGCCCGCAAGCGCCCGCGATACCGTAGTCACGGCAAAGCCGCTGGCGTCGGCAATCGTGCGAAGGGTGGGGCGCTTGTTCATCGTACAGATTCGCGGCCAGTGAGGGGGATGCGCGGGACTTGCATCGTTACATCGGGCCAGTCTTTGCGACATTCCCCGGATATTCAAGGGAAAGAATCCACGCTCGGCAAGTAACTGTCTATTGACTTGGAGGCTAGTTGTAACGTTACAATGCGCCCAGCCGGACGGGAGCCGGCAATCAGGGAGAGAGACATGAAAACCATGATGAAGGGCTTTGCGTCGGCAATCGCGCTGACTGTGGCGCTGAGCGGTCCGGTGCGTGCCGAGGATGTCGAGGTGCTGCACTGGTGGACCTCGGGTGGCGAGGCGGCGGCGCTGAATGTGCTGAAGGACGACCTTGGCACCAAGTCGATCGGCTGGGTCGACATGCCGGTTGCGGGCGGTGGCGGCGAAGCCGCGATGACGACGCTGCGCGCGCGTGTTACGGCAGGCGACCCGCCGACGGCGGTGCAGATGCTGGGCTTTGACATTCTGGACTGGGCGAAAGAGGGAGAGCTGGGCGATCTGACGGCCGTCGCCACTGCCGAAGGCTGGGATGCCGTGGTGCCGGCGGCGCTGCAGGGGTTCTCCAAATACGACGGCAAGTGGATTGCCGCCCCGGTGAACGTGCATTCCACCAACTGGGTCTGGATCAGCAAGGCGGCCCTTGATGCCGCAGGCGGCAAGGCACCAGAGACATGGGAAGAGCTGGTCACGGTGCTGGACGCGATGAAGGCGAACGGCATCACGCCCTTGGCCCATGGCGGGCAACCCTGGCAGGACGCCACGATGTTTGACGGGGTGGTGTTGTCGCTGGGCACCGATTTCTACAAGGCCGCGTTCATCGACCTTGATCCCGCTGCCCTCGGTGGCGAAAAGATGGCCGAGGCGTTCAACCGCCTGATGAAGCTTCGCACCTATGTCGATGACAACTTTTCGGGGCGGGACTGGAACCTTGCCAGCGCCATGGTCATCAACGGCGAAGCCGGCATGCAGATGATGGGCGACTGGGCCAAGGGTGAATTCCTGAAGGCCGGCAAGGTGCCCGGCACCGACTTCGTATGCATCCGGTTCCCGGGCACGCAAGGGGCGGTGACCTTTAACAGCGACCAGTTCGCGATGTTCGGGGTCGAAGGGGATGCGGCGAAGGCGGCACAGGATGCCATGGCGTCGGCGATCATGAATCCGGTGTTCCAATCGGCGTTCAACGTGGTGAAAGGGTCGGTTCCGGCCCGGACCGATGTGCCGAACGACGCGTTTGACGATTGTGGCAAGAAAGGCATGGCGGACCTTGCGGCGGCGAATACGGCGGGCACGCTGTTCGGGTCGATGGCGCATGGGCATGCAGCCCCGGCGGCAGTGAAGAACGCGGTCTATGATGTGGTGACGGCGGCGTTCAACGGCGAATACGCCGATGGCGCGGCTGCGGCCACGGCGCTTGCCGAGGCGGTTGCTGCGGCGCAGTGACGGACGGGCGGCGGGGGGCGGCAAAGGCCGTGCCCCGCCAAATTCCTTCAAAGGAATTTGCAAAGAATTTAGCCTCGCCCGGGGAGGGGTGGGTCATATCTGGGGGGATGACGATGGCTGCGCCTGTGACGGTGGATTTCCGCACGCGACTGCAGGACTGGCTGCCACGGCTGGTGCTGGCCCCGTCCTTTGCCGTGACGATCCTGTTCGTTTACGGGTTCATCCTGTTCACCGTGGTGCTGTCGTTTACTGGGTCAAAGATGCTGCCGAAGTTCACCTGGGTGGGCTTTGAGAATTACACCAAGCTGTTCGCGCTGCAGCACTGGCATATCGCAGTGACCAACATCGCGGTCTTTGCCAGCCTGTACATCGTGATCTGCACCGCCATCGGGCTGATGCTGGCAATCTTCCTTGACCAGAAAATCCGGGGCGAAGGGGTGTTGCGGCCGATCTACCTTTATCCCATGGCACTGTCCTTCATCGTGACGGGCACGGCGTGGAAATGGTTCCTCGACCCCGGGATCGGGCTGCAGCAGGTGATGCGGTCCTGGGGGTGGGAGACGTTCACCTTTACCTGGATCAAGGACAACGACATGGCGCTGTACTGCATCGTCATTGCGGCGGTGTGGCAGACGTCGGGGTTCGTGATGGCGATGTTTCTGGCGGGGTTGCGCGGCATCGACAACGAGATCCTCAAGGCCGCACAGATCGACGGCGCGTCGAACTGGCAGTTGTACCGGCGCATCGTCATCCCGATGCTGCGGCCGGCGTTCCTGTCGGCCTTCGTCATCCTCGCGCACCTTGCGATCAAGTCGTATGATCTGGTGGTCGCGCTGACCGGGGGCGGGCCGGGGCGGTCGACGGAGATGCCCGCGACGTTCATGTATTCCTACACCTTCACGCGCAACCAGATGGGCATCGGCGCATCGTCGGCGGTCATCATGCTGATGACCATCGCCGCGATCATGGTGCCTTACATCTATGCCGAACTGCGGGAGAAGAAGTGATGGCAGCTGTCACGCAAGACACCGCCGTCAGCACGGGCCGCATCACCCGGGCATTCATCTATCTGGTGCTGCTGTTGTTCGCGCTGTTCTACCTCTTGCCGCTGTATGTGATGGTCATCAACTCGGTCAAACCGCTGGCCGAGATCACGGGGGGCAACATGATGTCCCTGCCACAGGTCTGGACGCTGGACCCCTGGCGGTCGGCATGGTCGACCGCACAGATCGGGGTCGAGCCTACGGGGCTGCGCCCGTACTTCCTGAACTCGATCCTGATGGTGGTGCCTGCGGTTGCGATCTCCACCGTCGTGGGGGCGCTGAATGGTTATGTGCTGACGAAATGGCGGTTCCGGGGCGATACTTGGGTGTTCGGGCTGATGCTGTTTTCCTGCTTCATCCCGTTCCAGATCGTGCTGATCCCGATGGCGATGGTGCTGGGCAAGCTGGGCCTTGCGGGGTCGATCCCGGGGCTGGTGCTGGTGCATGTGGTCTATGGCATCGGGTTTACCACGCTGTACTTCCGCAACTACTATGCCGCCTTTCCGACCGAACTGGTGCGGGCGGCGCAGATTGACGGGGCGGGGTTTTTCCAGATCTTCTGGCGCATCCTGCTGCCGGTGTCGGGCCCGATCGCGGTGGTGTCGGTCATCTGGCAATTCACCAACATCTGGAACGACTTCCTGTTCGGGGCCTCGTTCGGCGGCACGTCGCAGCCGATGACGGTGGCGCTGAACAACCTTGTCCAGTCCTCGACCGGCGTAAAGGAATACAACGTCCACTTCGCGGGCGCGATCCTTGCCGCCCTTCCGACCCTTGTCGTTTATGTCGTCGCAGGCCGCTACTTCGTGCGCGGTCTGATGGCGGGCAGCGTCAAGGGGTGAGGCGCGGTGACGCGCAGCGGCAGCAAGGCGTCCAGTGGACGCATCGCAGCAACGAACGCCCGGAGCGCAAGCGAAGGGCTAAGTCGGTCGCCGGACGGGTGGAGCCGTCCGGCGGCCATGTTCACAACCAAGGCCCCGCTTGCACAAGACCGGGCGAACAACAGTAAAGGAACTACAAGATGAGGCATTTGTCCATCGCCGCTTTGGCCATGACGGTGGGGATCACCCCCGCCCTTGCCGATCCGTCTGTCGAGGTGATGCATTTCTGGACCAGCGGAGGCGAGGCCGCAGCCCTGTCCGCCGTCCGCGACAAGGTGGTGGCCGGGGGCGTCGTCTGGACCGACGCCCCCATTGCGGGCGGCGGCGGCGATGCCGCCAAGACCGCCCTGCAGGCCCGCATCGCATCAGGCAACCCGCCCGCCGCCATGCTGATGCTGGGGCAGACCGTGCTTGACTGGGCGAACGAGGGGCTTCTGGGCAATGTCGATGCCATCGCCGCCGCCGAAGGCTGGGATGCCGCCCTGCCGCAGGCGGTCAAGGACTTCACCAAGGTCGGCGGGCACTATGTTTCCGTGCCCACCAACGTGCATCGGACCGACATGATCTGGGCCTCGAAAGCCGCCTTCGACAAGATCGGTGCGGCCTATCCTACGACATGGGAAGAGCTGAACGCGCTGGCGCCAAAATTCCTTGAGGCAGGGATCATCCCCCTGGCCCATGGCGGGCAGGCCTGGCAGGAAGCCTATATGTTTGAGGCGGTTGTGGCCGGCGTCGGCGGTGCTGATTTCTATCGCCGCGCCTTGGTCGATCTTGACGATGCCACCCTGCGCGGGCCTGAAATGGTGGCGGTGTTCACCGAACTGGCCGCCCTGCGCAGCATGGTCGACGCCAATGCCCCGGGCCGCGACTGGAACCTTGCATCGGCCATGGTCATCAACGGCGAGGCGGCGATGCAGATCATGGGCGACTGGGCCAAGGGCGAATTTACCAACGCAGGGAAAGTGCCCGGCGATGACTATGCCTGCTTGCCCGTGCCCAAGGCCAAGGGCGATGCCTTTGTTTACCTGGTGAACTCGCTGTCGCTGTTCACCCAGACCGACCCCGACCTCATCAAGGGGCAAGAAGTGCTGGCGAGTGCCATCATGGACAAGGGTGTGCAGGTGGCCTTCAACATCGCCAAGGGGGCCATCCCGGCGCGCAACGATGTGGACATGACGGCCCTTGACCCTTGCGCGCAGGCGACGGCGGCTTCGATGGCGGCGAATGATGCGGGCGGCACGGCGGTGCCTACCTTCGCCGGAACCCACGCGGCAAACGCATCGGTGGTCGGTGCGGCGACTGATGCGATTACCGGCTTTTTCAACTCCGACATGACGGCCGAGGCGGGTGCGACAGCCCTTGCCGACGCGATCATGGCGGCGAAATAGCCGGACCGCCCCACCCCGGACCTCCCCCGGGGTGGGGTATCTTTGGACACGCGACAGGAGACGATCATGGGCTTTCTCGACATCCGCAACGTGACCAAATCCTACGGGGCGGTCGAGGTGCTGCACCGCGTCGACATCAGCGTCGAGGAGGGCGAGTTTCTGGTGTTGGTCGGTCCGTCGGGCTGCGGAAAATCCACACTTCTCAACATGATCGCGGGGCTTGAGGGGATTTCGGGTGGCGAGATTGCGATCAAGGGGCGGGTGATGAACGGCGTCCATCCGGCCAAGCGCAACATCGCGATGGTGTTCCAGAGCTATGCCTTGTACCCCAACATGACGGTCGGGCAGAACATGACCTTCGGCCTTGAAATGCACGGCGTCCCCAAGCCCGAGCGTGACCGGGCATTGGCGGATGTGGCCAAGCTGTTGCAGATCGAGCAGCTTCTTGACCGCAAGCCCGGGCAGTTGTCGGGCGGCCAGCGGCAGCGTGTGGCGATGGGGCGGGCCTTGGTGCGCAACCCGGATGTGTTCCTGTTCGATGAGCCCCTGTCCAACCTCGACGCGAAACTGCGCGTCGATATGCGTATTGAGATCAAAAAGTTGCACCAGAAACTGCGCACCACCATCGTCTATGTGACCCACGACCAGATCGAGGCGCTGACGTTGTCGACCCGCATCGCAGTGATGAACAAGGGGCATGTGCAGCAACTGGGCCGTCCGAAGGACATCTACGACACGCCCGCGAACCTGTTCGTGGCCACCTTCATGGGGTCGCCCGCGATGAACATCATGCCCGCAACCGTGGTGATAGAAAACGGCGCGGCGCATGCCCGGATCAGTGATGCCGAAGGGGTGGCGCGGCTTCTGCGGTTCGGGCCGGGACCGATGGCGGACTGGGCGGGCAAGCAGGTGCTGCTGGGCATAAGGCCAGAGGCGATCACCGACCCTGAGGGGGCTGACCGCAAGTCGTTGAATATTCAGTCATTGTCGAACCGTGTGACAGTCACCGAACCCGCCGGTTCCGATACCTTCGTGACCATGACCCTTGGTGGCCGCGACGTGATCGCCCGGATGCGGGCCGATGCGGATGTGGCGCCGGGGCAGGTGTTCGACTTTGCCGTGAACATGGAAAAGGCGGTGGCCTTTGATCCTGCGACCGAGATGCGGATTGTTTGAGCGGGGATGGACGCGGACTATATCATCATCGGGGGCGGCTCTGCCGGGTGCGTGCTGGCGGCGCGGCTGAGTGAGGATGCGGGCACCCGTGTGCTGCTTCTTGAGGCCGGGGGGCAGGACAAGGGGGTGCTGTTCCACTGGCCTGCGGGGTTCGCGAAGATGACCAAGGGCGTGGCAAGCTGGGGTTGGTCCACGGTGCCGCAACGCCACATGCAGGGGCGGTCGCTGTGGTACACGCAAGGGAGGGTGATCGGCGGGGGGTCGTCGATCAACGCGCAGATCTATACGCGGGGAAATGCGGGGGATTATGACGGCTGGGGACAGGCGGGGTGGTCCTATGCGGATGTGCTGCCCTATTTCCGGCGGGCCGAGGGGAATGAGCGTTTTGCGGATGCCTATCACGGCAGCGATGGCCCGTTGGGTGTATCCATGCCCCGCGCGGCGCTGCCGATTTGTAATGCGTTCTTGCGGGCGGGGCAGGAATGGGGGCTGCCGTACAACCCTGATTTCAATGGGCGGGAACAGGCGGGGGTTGGTTTTTATCAACTGACACAAAGGGATGCGCGGCGGTCATCGACCGTTACGGCCTATCTGCGGCCTGCGATGGGGCGGGGGAACCTGGCGGTGCGGACCGGGGTGCAGGTGAGGCGGATTGTGGTTGAGGGGGGCAGCGCCACGGGGATCGAGACGATGGCGGGCGAGGTGTTCCGCGCCACACGCGAGGTGATCCTGACGGCGGGTGCGATCGGGTCGCCGCGGTTGCTGATGCTGTCGGGGATCGGGCCTGCGGAGCATTTGCGGGGGCTGGGGATCGAGGTGCGGCATGACCTGCCGGGGGTGGGGGCGAACCTGCAGGACCATGTGGACCTGAGCGTGCTGGCGGAATGCAGTGGCCCCTACAGCTATGACCCAGTGAAACGGCTGGACCGGACTTTGCTGGCGGGGTTACAGTATCTGCTGTTCCGCACGGGGCCGGTGGCGTCGTCGTTGTTTGAGACGGGGGGGTTTGGCTTTGCGGATACGGGTGGGGAATGGCCGGACATCCAGTTCCATCTGGGTCAGGGGTCGGGGATCGAGAAGGGAATAACCTCGGTCCAAGGGTCTGGAATCACGCTGAATTCCGCGTTGTTGCGGCCACGGTCAAGGGGCACGGTGCGGTTGGCCTCGGCCGATCCGGCGGCGGCTCCGTTGATTGATCCGAACTACTGGGCGGACCCTTATGACCTGGAGATGTCATTGCGCGGGTTGCAGATGGCGCGCGAGATTCTGCAGCAGGCGGCGCTGAAGCCGTACCTGCGGCGCGAGGTTTTGCCGGGCGACCTGACGGGGGCCGCGCTGTTCGACTATGCCTGCCGGATGGCCAAGACCGATCACCACCCGGTGGGCACCTGTGCGATGGGAACGGTGGTGGATGCCGATCTGCGGTTGCGAGGGATGGACGGGTTGCGGGTGTGCGATGCGTCGGTGATGCCCCGCATTCCGTCATGCAATACCAATGCGCCGACGATCATGATTGCAGAGAAGGCGGCTGATCTGATCCGGGGTCTGGCACCGCTGGCGCCGGTCGGTTTGGTCGTTAATAACGGGTAAACGCGGTGGTTGGAGCAGCATTGCGGATATGGGCGCAATCCTCTGTAAAAGCTGGATTTTTGGTGTATTTTCCCCGTATGCGATCCGTACAGCATCTGTATTACAACCGTACATACAGTTTGTAATTTCGCGGCTGAAGAATGGCCGCTGGAAATCAGCCGATGATCTCAAACCGGTCGACGTCCACAAGCCCCATGTCGGTGATTTTCAGATGCGGGATCACCGGCAGGCACAGGAAGGCGAGTTGCAGGAACGGTTCTTCCAGCGTCACGCCCAGAGTTCGGGCGGCGGCGCGGAGGGCGATGAGTTGATCGCGGACCACCTCGAATGGCTCAAGGCTCATCAGCCCCGCCACTGGCAGCGCGAGTTCGGCCAGCACGCGGCCGCCTTCGGCCACGACGAACCCGCCTTCGATTTCCGCCAGACGGTTGGCGGCCACCGCCATGTCGGCATAGTCGGCCCCCACCACGGCGATGTTGTGATGGTCGTGGCAGACGGTTGACGCGATGGCCCCCCGCTGCAGCCCGAAGCCCTGCACGAACCCGGTGGCGCGGTTGCCGTTGACGCCGTGGCGTTCGATGACCGCGATCTTGACCAGATCGCGGGGGATGTCGGGGCGTTTGTCGCCATCTATGGGGGGGATGTCGAAGGTCAGGTGTTCGGTGATGATCTTGCCGGGAATGATGCCGATGACCGGGGTTTCGGTGCGGTTGCCGCCGGTGCGGAAATCGGCGGGGGTCACCGGGGGGGCCTTGACCGAATGCCGCGCCACGGGGGGGATCGTCGTGCGGGCGGCGAAGGCTGTGGCGTCGGCCAGCACGCCGCCGGCCAGCACCATGGACGCATGGCACCCGGCAAGGCTGTCGATCACCGCGATATCGGCGCGTTTGCCGGGGGCGATCAGGCCCCGGTCCTTGAGGCCGAACGCCTCAGCTGCCGAAAGGCTGGCAGCGCGGTAGACGGACAGGGGGTCGGCGCCTTGGGCGATGGCCCAGCGGATCATGTGGTCGAGGTGGCCGTGTTCGGCGATGTCCAATGGGTTGCGGTCATCGGTGCAGAGGCACAGATAAGGCGCATAGCGTTCGGTCAGGAGCGGCCATAGGGCCGCCAGATCCTTGGACACCGACCCTTCGCGGATCAGGACGCGCATGCCCTTGCGCAGTTTCTCCAGCGCCTCGTCCGCCGTTGTCGCCTCGTGTTCCGTGCGGATGCCGGCGGCGATGTAGCCGTTGAGGTCGTGGCCCCTGAGGAGGGGCGCGTGGCCGTCGATGTGGCGGCCCCGGAAGGCGTCGAGTTTCGCCATGCACCCCGGATCGCGCATCAGGACGCCGGGGAAGTTCATGAATTCGGCGAGGCCCAGGACACGGGGGTGGTCCATCAGGGGGATCAGATCGGCGGCCTCAAGGCGCGCGCCGGCGGTTTCCATATGGGTGGACGGCACGCAGGAGGAAAGCTGCACGCGGATGTCCATGAGGGTGAGGGCGGCTGCGTCGAGGAAATAGCGGATGCCGGTCAGGCCGCAGACGTTGGCAATTTCGTGCGGGTCGCAGATGGCGGTGGTGATGCCGCGCGGGGTGACGCAGCGGTCAAATTCAAAGGGTGTGACGAGGGAGGATTCGATGTGCAGGTGTGTGTCGATGAAGCCGGGGACGAGGATGCGGCCGGTGACGTCGATGGTGCGGCGGCCTTCGTAGGTGCCGAAAACGCCGACGATGGTATCGCCGCAGATGGCCACATCGGTTTCCACCAGATCGCCGGTGATGAGGTCGAACACCCGCCCGCCGCGCAGGACCAGATCGGCGGGCATCTCGCCCCGCCCTTGGGCGATGCGGTCGGCAAGGGGGGCTGTTGTCATGGGGTGGCTCCTTATGGGATCGGGGGCAGCATTCCTTGTTGGCCGGGGGATGCCAAGCCCCATGCAAGGACTGCATGGCTGCCCTTCGCGGCAATCGGGTTGCTCTTGGGGCTGCGCCGCCGCAGTCTGGCATGATGCGACCCCTGCGCGGCATCCTTCTGAAACTCGGCTCGGTTCTGGTGTTCATCGTGATGGCCAGTCTGGTCAAGTCGGTGTCTGACCGGGTGCCGCCGGGGCAGACGGTATTTTTCCGGTCATTCTTTGCGATGCCGGTGATCGTGGTCTGGCTGGCGATGCGGCACGAAATGGCGGTCGGGTTCCGGGCGGTCAACCCGATGGGGCATGTCTGGCGCGGGGTGGTGGGCACCACGGCGATGGGGCTGGGGTTTGCGGGCCTTGCGTGGCTGCCGCTGCCCGAAGTGACGGCCATCGGCTATGCAGCACCGATCCTGACGGTGGTGTTTGCCGCGATGTTTCTGGGTGAGGAGGTGCGGTTGTTCCGTATCTCGGCGGTCGTTTTGGGCATGGTGGGGGTGATCATCGTGCTGTCGCCAAGGCTGTCGGTGGTGTCGGGGGCGACGGTGGAGGCGACCGAGGCGTTTGGCGCGATGCTGGTGCTGGGCAGTGCGGTCTTTGCGGCGCTGGCGCAGGTGTTCGTGCGCAAGCTGGTGAATACCGAGCGGACGTCGGCCATCGTGTTCTGGTTTTCGGCCACGGCATCGGTTCTGGCGCTGGTGACGCTGCCGTTCGGCTGGGTGTGGCCGACGGGGCGCGAGGCGGTGATTCTGGTGAGTTGCGGGCTGTTTGGCGGGGTCGGGCAGATACTGCTGACCTCGGCCTACCGCGAGGCGGATGCGTCGCTGGTGGCGCCGTTCGACTATGCGTCGATGCTGTTTGCGCTGGCCATCGGGTACTGGGTGTTTGACGAGGTGCCGACGCTGACGGTGCTGGCCGGGGCGGCGCTGGTGGTGACGGCGGGGGTGCTGATCATCTGGCGCGAGCGTCGGCTGGGGCTGGAACGGGCGCGGCAGCGCAAGGCGATGACGCCGCAGGGGTAATGTCCGTCAGCGCAGGGTGTCGAGATAGCGCTGGATGGCGCGGGCCTGTTGGCGGGCGATCAGGATGGCGTCTTCGGCGGTGACGAGGCGAAAGCGGATGGCGTCGCGCGGGCGCAATTGGGTGGCGCGGTCGGTGTCGTGGGCAAGGACGGTGGCGATCTTGGGGTAGCCGCCGGTGGTCTGGTGGTCAGAGAACAGCAGCGTCGGCACCCCGTCGCCGGCCACCTGAACCGAGCCGCGGACGATGGGTTGCGAGGGGATGGCAAGGGCGTTCTGGGGGGTGAGGTCGGGGCCTTTGAGGCGGACGCCCATGCGGTCATAGGCGTCGGTCAGGTAGTATCGTGAGGTGGTCAGGGCTTGCAGCGTTTCGGCGGTGAAGAACCGCTGTTGCGGACCGGGGACGGCGTGGAGGAGGTGGGCGGGGCGGGCCCAGATGGGGCAGGGGATCGGGCGGGTGTCGCGGGTTTGGGGGTTGTCGATGCGGAGGGTTTGTCCGGTGACGATGCGCCCGCCGCCGAGGCCGGATTGCAGGTGGGTCGCGTGGCTGCCCAACCAGAGGGGGGCGTCGATGGTCCCGGCGAAGGCGAGATACGTCCAACTGCCCCATGGGCCGGAGGTGATGGTCAGCGTCTGGCCTGCGCTGACGGTCAGGACCGACCACGACCCGCCGCGTGTGCCCGCCAGATCGACGATGAAACCGCCGCCCGCCACGGCGACGGTCATCTTGCCCGACAGCGCCTCTAGCGTCAGGCCGCCGCGTGACACCTCGATGCAGGGGGCTTGGGCGGGGTTGCTGAGGGAGAGGTTGGCGATGGTCAACGCGGCGCGGTCCATGGCACCCGAGGCGGGGACGCCATAGCGCATCAGGCCGGGGCGTCCGCCGTCCTGGACCGATACCTGCGGTCCGGCATGGGCCACGCGGAAAAGCGCCTCAGCCATGGGGGGCCTTGGTGGCGTGCAGGGTAGCGAGGGTGATGCGGCGGAAACGGACGTTGTCGCCGATGTCGAACAGGAAGGGGCGCGCGGGATCGTCCAGCAGGATCGCGGTGGGCGAGGTTCCGATGCGCCACCAGCCGGTGGGCATCGTTACGGTTGAGACGAGGCACTGCGGCCCGGCGATCAGCACGGTGCCGGCGGCCACGCCACGGACGGGGGCGGGTTTGCGGTCAAGCCGCAGTTCGGGGGGGATGCCGGCCAGATAGGCATAGCCCGGCGCAAAGCCGTACATGTAGACGCGGTAGTCACCGGCCAGATGTGCGGCGATGACGGCGTCGCGCGAAAGGCCGGTCAGGTGGGTGACGGCGTCCATGTCGGGGGCGCAGTCGGCTTCGTAGCAGATATCGACATGGCGCAGGGTGGGGGTGGCCGGGGTATCGGTCGCGGTTACCAGAAGGGCGGTCAGGGCGGCGCGCACCAAGGCGTGGTCGGTGAGCGTCGGGTCGAAATCCACGAGGAGGCTGGCATAGGCAGGCACAGCCTCGGTCACGCCCGGCACGGGGGTGCGGGTCAGGGCGCGGTCAAGCCGAAGGACGGCGGCGTGGATGTCGTCGGCGATGGTGTCGCCGAATTCGACCATGAGGGCGTGGTCGGCGACGGGGTGAAAGGTGGGGCGGTCAGGCGTGGGGCCGGGCATCGGCTGGGCCTTTGAGGAATGACTGCACCGCGATGCCTTCGGCCAGCAGCACGGCGCGGATCTGGCGGGCCATTGCGACGGCACCCGGACTGTCGCCATGGACGCAGATCGAGTGTGCCGTAAGGCGGATCGGATCGCCGTCCACCACCGGCATCAGGCCAGAGCGTAGAAACCCCACCAGTCGGATGGCGGCAATGCCTGCGTCATGGATCATGGCACCTTCCTGTCCGCGTGGCACCAGACGGCCCGAGGCGCGATAGCCCCGGTCGGCGAAAACCTCGGAGAACACCGGCATCCCGGCATCGCGGGCCGACAGTTCCAGTTCGGTGCCCGAGATGGCCAGGATCGCAAGGTCACCCGACACCGCGCGCACCGAGGCCGCGATGGCATCGGCCACGTCGCGGCGGTCGGCGGCGAGGTTGGCCAATGCACCGTGCGGCTTGACATAGCGCACCCTTGCGCCCGCCAGCGCCGCCACGCCCATCAGCGCGCCCACTTGTGCCGCCACCATGCGGCCGATCTCGGGCGGGGTCATCGGGATGATGCGGCGGCCAAAGCCCTGACGGTCATCATAGCCCGGATGCGCGCCGATGGTGACGCCCAGTTTTGTGGCGGTAGTGAGGGTGGCGTGCATCGTGTCGGCATCGCCCGCGTGGCCGCCACAGGCGATGTTGGCGCTGCTGACAAGGGCCAGGATGGCGGCATCGTCGCCCATGGCCCAAGGGCCAAACCCTTCGCCCAGATCGGAATTGAGGTCGATGGCCGTCATGATTGCCGTTCCGGTCCGGGCGTTTGCGCCATGGTACAGACGCGCGCGGTACCCGCAATCCGGTGCGTGGGGCAGGTGGGTGCGATCCGCTGATTTCCGCATATGTGATGTCACAGTACATTGCCGCTGGGGGGCCAAGCTGCGATAGTTTCGGGATGAACGGATCGCGGGCGGGCATTGTGCGGATCGGGGTGTTCGCCCTGAGTGTTCTGCTGCCTGCGGGCACGGCGGGCGCGCTGGATGACCTGTCGTTCGAAGTCACTGCGGGTACTGACAAGGCGCTGATCAAGACGCTGCGCGCAGCCTCGGCCATCACGGCGGCCAGAGAGGACGACACGCTTGACGCGCAGGATGTATTTGCCGCCGGGCGGGCCGAGTACGGGCGGCTTTTGGGTGCGCTTTATGCGAACGGTTATTACTCGGGCGTCATCAGCGTGCGGATTGACGGGCGCGAGGCGGCGGATATAGCACCCCTTGACGCGCCATCGGTGATTTCGCGGGTGGTGGTGACGGTTGATCCGGGGCCGCGGTTTACCTTTGGCGCGGCGCGGGTGGGGCCGTTGGCAAGGGATACCAAACTGCCCGAAGGGTTTCGTGCGGGGCTGCCTGCCGAAAGCGGGCAGGTGTCGGCGGCGGCGGGGGCCGGGGTGGATGGATGGCGCGGCATCGGCCACGCGAAGGCGGCGGTGTCGGCAGAGGATATCGTGGCCGATCATGCGCGCCGCACGCTGGACGCCGATCTGACGCTGGACCCGGGGCCACGCCTGCGTTTTGGCAAGCTGACGGTGGTGGGGCAGGAGCGGATGCGCCTGCGCCGGGTTGTCAAGATCGCGGGCCTGCCGGAGGGTGAGGTTTATGACCCCGAAGAGTTGCAGCGCGTGGCGACACGGTTGCGGCGGACCGGGGTGTTCCGGTCGGTGACGCTGACCGAGGATGACGCCATCACCCGCCCCGACCTGTTGGGGATCACCGCGACGGTGGTCGAGGAAAAGCGGCGCCGCTATACCTTTGGCGGTGAGTTATCCAGTCTGGACGGGGTGACGCTGCGCGCGGCCTGGCTGCACCGCAACCTGCAGCGCGGTGGCGAGCGGCTGCGTCTGTCGGGCGAGATCAGCCAGATCGGCGCGCAGTCCAGCGGTGTGGACTATGCGCTGGGGGTGTCGCTGGAACGGCCGGCAACGATTGGCCCCGACATCTCGGCGACCACACATTTCGACCTGGCGCATCTGGACGAAGAGGATTTCGATTCGGACATCGCTACCGCCGGGATCGGACTGACCTGGTTTTATTCGGAGCGGCTGACCGGGCGGCTTGGCCTCGACTACAGCTATGCGCGGGTGGATGATGTGACGGGCGAGTATACGTTCCGCAACCTGTCGCTGCCGGTGGGGGTGTTGTGGGATGACCGCGACAAGCCGCTGGACGCGCGGCGGGGCACGTTCCTTGATGCCGAGATCAAGCCGTTCCTGGGGTTTGGCAGCACGGATTCGGGGTTCCGGATCAAGGCGGACGGGCGGGCCTATCGCAGTTTCGGGGTGGATGACCGGGTGACCTTTGCCGCACGGGCGCAGGTGGGGGCGGTGTTCGGGGCAGACCTTTTGCGCACGCCGCGCGCCGATCTGTTCTATTCGGGCGGCGGCGGCACGGTGCGGGGACAGCCGTACCAGTCGCTGGGCGTGGCGATCCTGCGCAATGATTTCCAGATCGGCGGGCAGGCGTTTCTGGCGGCAAGTGTCGAGGCGCGGGTGCGCGTGACGGAACGCATCGGCGTGGTGGGGTTTGTGGACTGGGGTCATGTGGGCGCGCTGGATTTCTTTGACGATCTGGGCGGCAGCCATGCCGGCGCCGGTCTGGGCCTGCGCTATGACACCGGGTTCGGGCCGATCCGGCTGGATGTCGCGGCCCCGGTTTCGGGCAATACCGGCGAGGGGGCGCAGGTGTATATCGGGATCGGGCAGGCGTTCTGATGCGGCTGGTTCTGGCATTGATGCTGTTGCTGGTGCCCCTCACGGCCTGGGCGCAGGAGGATGACCGCGACCGGCTGACGCGGTTCCTTGAGGATAACCTGTCGGAGGCCGGGCGGGTGGTGACGGTGACGGGATTTGCCGGCGCGCTGTCGTCGCGGGCGACTGTGCAAGAACTGACGATTGCCGATGATGCGGGCGTCTGGTTGACGCTGCGCGATGTGGTGCTGGACTGGAACCGGCTGGCGGTGCTGCGCGGTGATATCGAGATCAACGAACTGACCGCCGCCGAGATCATCGTGGCGCGGCCCCCGGTGGCATTGCCCGATGCCATGCCGTCGCCCGAGGCGGGCGGTTTTGCCCTGCCCGATCTGCCGGTGGCCATCCGCATCGGCAAGATTTCGGCCGCGCGGGTGGTTCTGGGCGAGGCGCTGCTGGGGCAAGAGGTGGTCGGGCGGCTGGACGCCGACATGACGCTGGCGGGGGGCGAAGGGCGGGCCAATCTGGCGATCCTGCGTGAAGGCGCGGGGCCGCAGGGGAAACTGACGCTGGCCGTGTCCTATGCCAATGCCAGCGGGCAACTGGTGGTGGCGCTGGATGCGGCAGAGGGGGCGGGCGGCATTGCGGCCACGCTTCTGGATCTGCCGGGCCAGCCTGCGGCACGGTTGAGCATCGCAGGCGCGGGGCCACTGACCGGGTTTACCGCCGACATCGGCCTGTCAACGGATGGGGTGGACCGGCTGACTGGGCAGGTCACGGTGAACGAAGCTGTTCCGGGCGAGCATCGGTTCACGGCGGACCTTGGCGGTGACCTCGCACCACTGTTCCTGCCCGACTATGCCGAGTTCTTTGGCAATGCCGTGCGGTTGCGGGCCGAGGGGGTGCAGGGGCCGCTGGGGCTGGACCTGTCGGTGCTGTCGGTGTCGGCGCGGGCGCTGGAACTGGGCGGCGCGCTGGCGCTGGCCCCGGACGGGCGTCCGTTGCGGGTGGCGCTGTATGGGCAGATGAAACTGCCCGACGGCAGTCAGGTGCTGTTGCCCATCGCGGGGCCGGTGCAGACGCGGGTGGCGTCGGCTGACCTGATCGTGGCGTTTGACGCCAACGCGGGTGAAGGGTGGACGGCGCGCACGCAGGTGGTCGGGCTGGATCGGTCGGATGTGAAGATCGACCGGCTGGCCTTGAACGGATCGGGGCGGATCACCACGAATGCGTCGCTGGGCGGCACCTTTACCTATGCCGCCGAGGGGCTGGTCCCCGCCGATGCCGCCCTTGCAGCCGCGATCGGTCCGTTCGTCAAGGGGCGGGCGGTGCTGCACAGCGCGGCGGGGACGGGGGTGCTGACCATTGGCGCGTTGACGGTCGAGGGGGAGGATTACCGGCTGACCGCGTCGGGCAATGTGCAGGGGCTTTCGTCGGGCTATGCCGTGGCGGGCCGGGCATCAGGGTCTGCCGGCGATCTTGCGCGGTTTGCCGCGCTTGCCGGGCGGCCGTTGGCGGGGGCGGCGACGTTTGACGCGAAGGGCCAAGGCAGCCTTTTGGGTGGCGATTTCGATGTGAATGCCGACATCACCGGCACTGATCTGGCCATTGGTCAGGCGGAACTGGACAACCTGTTGCGCGGCGATGCCACGGTCACGCTGTCAGCCGCACGGGGGCCGGAGGGGACGGACCTGCGGCTGCTGGACATCGCGGCCGGCCCTGCAAAGCTGACCGCGCGGGGCAAGGTGGCCACGGCGGGCAGCAACCTGACGGCAGAGGTGGCTTTCCCCGACCTGTCGGTTCTGGGCAACGGGTATCGCGGCGGGATCGATGCGCGGGTGGTGTTTGACGGCACACCTGTGGCGGGCAAGCTGTCGCTGGTGGGCTCGGCACGCGATCTGGTGCTGGGGCAGGGCGATCTGGACCGGCTGTTGGGCGGCGAGACGGCACTGGAGGTGGCGCTGGTTCTGGACGGCACGCGCATCGGGATCGACCGGGCAAGGGTGTCCAATGCGCAGGTCAATGCCGAGGTGACCGGCAGCTATGACCCCACGGGCAGCGACCTGAAGGCGACATTCTCGCTGCCACGGATGGCGGTGATGGGGGCGGGCTATGGCGGTTCGCTGAATGCCGAGGGACGGTTTACCGGCACCATTGATGCGGGTGAGATTGCGCTGGACGGCACCGGGCGCGGGTTGTCGGTGGGGCAACCCGAGGCGGACCGGCTGTTGCGCGGCGACAGCACGATACGGCTGCGGGCGGGGTTCGATGGCGGGCGTATCCGCATCGACGAGGCGCGGTTGCGCAATCCGCAGGTGGAGGTGACCGCGAACGGCAATGCCGAGGGCGCGGTGCGGCAGGTGAAAATCGAGGGGCGGCTGGTGAACCTGGCACTGCTGATCCCCGAGTTTCCGGGCCAGTTGCGCGTGTCGGGCACAGCGCGTGAGGATGCGGCGGGTTATGATCTGGACCTGCGCGCGCAGGGGCCGGGGGGGATTGACGCGACAGCCAAGGGGCGGGTGTCGCCGGGGTTCAGGCAGGCCAATCTTGCCATCGCGGGGTCGGGACAGGCGGCGCTGGCCAATGCGTTCCTTGGCAGCCGGTCGATCTCGGGTGCCCTGGGGTTCGATCTGCGGCTGAACGGGCCGTTTGCGCTGTCGTCGCTGTCGGGGCCGGTGCGGCTGTCGGGCGGGCGGCTGAGCGACCCGGGGCTGACGTTTTCGCTGACCGACCTGAACGGCACGGCGACGTTGCAGGGGCAGTCGGCACAGATTGACCTGAACGGGGCCGTAACCAGCGGCGGGCGGGTGGCGGTTGATGGCAGCGTGGGGCTGGCGGCGCCTTATCGCGCCGATCTGGGCGTGGTCCTGAGCGGTGTGGGTCTGCGCAATCCGCAACTGTACGAGACGGTGCTGGACGGCAACCTGCGCCTGACCGGGCCCTTGACCGGGGGGGCGCTGTTGGCGGGGCGGATTGATCTGGGCCAGACTGAGCTGCGCGTGCCGTCAACCGGCCTTGGTGGGGCGGGCGATCTGCCGGGGCTGCGCCATGTGAACGAACCCGCGCCGGTGCGTACGACACGCGCGCGGGCGGGGTTGCTGGGCGAGACATCGGCGGGCGGCGCGGCAGGCAGCGGGGCGATTGCGCTGGACCTGACGATCAGCGCGCCGAACCGGGTGTTCATTCGCGGCCGGGGCCTTGATGCGGAACTGGGCGGCGAGATCACCCTGCGCGGCACCACGGCGGCCATCGTGGGGTCTGGCGCGCTGGATCTGATCCGGGGGCGGCTGGCGATCCTGGGCAAGCGGCTGGTTCTGACCTCGGCAAGGCTGGCGTTTCAGGGTGACCTTGTGCCGTACCTGGAGGTGGTCGCGTCGAACGACAGTGGTGGCATCGTCAGTTCGGTGGTGATCGAGGGGCGTGCGGATGCGCCGGTGGTGCGGTTCACATCATCGCCGGAACTGCCGGAGGAAGAGGTGCTGGCGCATCTGTTGTTCGGGCAGGGGATCGAGAACATCTCGGCCTTGCAGGCGGCGCGGCTGGCGGGGGCGGTGGCCACGCTGGCCGGACGGGGTGGCGAGGGGATTGTCGGACGGCTGCGCAAAAGTTTCGGGCTGGATGACCTTGACCTTGTGACCGACGCCGAGGGGGGGGCGACACTGAAGGCGGGCAAGTATCTGTCGGAAAAACTGTATACCGAGGTTGAGGTGCAGCAGGACGGCAGAACGCGGATCAACCTGAACCTTGATATCCGCCCCGGTGTGACGGCCCGGGGCAGCGTGGGTACCAGTGGCGATGCGGGCATCGGCATCTATCTGGAGCGCGACTACTGACGCATGCCCGCCGTGCGTTCGGCATCGAACGCGGCCCCCAGCAGGAACGCATAGGCCGACAGGTAGAACCACATCAGAAGCGCCACCACGGCACCGATGGACCCGTACACCTGATTATAGCTGGAGAAGTTCGCGAAATACAGAACCAGCCCGCGTGACACCAGCGCCCAGAGAATCAGCGCGATCAACAGGCCCGGTGTGAACAGGGGATGGCGCTTGGCCGCATCGCGGTTCGGGCCGAACCGGTACAAAAGCCCGATGCCCAGCACCACAAGGCAAAGGCCGAGGCCAAGGTTCAAAAGCTGCAACAGCAGGACCTCGACGGCACCCAGCGGCAGGAAGGCCACGAGCAGCGGCACCACGACCGCCAGCGCCATCGCGGTCAGTGCCAGGGCCACAAGCACCAGCGTCAGAACCAGCGCCTGCACCTGGTGCCAGATGCCTTCGCGCCCCGGCAGGCCGTGGATCGCGTTCAGCCCCCGGATCAGTGCCGCCACCCCGGCCCGCGCCGACCACAGTGCCAACAGCGTAGACAGGAGTGTGGGCCAGCCAAGCTGGCGGTTGTTTGACAGCAAGAGGCCTTCAGCCTGGTCGCGCAACAGAGCATAAGCCTCGGTCGGCAGGAAATCTGCAAGCAGCGCAAGCTGCTGCGATATGACCACCGGATCAGCGGCAAAACCCCAGAGTGCGATGACTGCCGCCAGCGCCGGAAACACCGCGAGAAATCCAAAGAACGCGACACCAGCCGCGATCAGCCCGACTTCCCGTTCCTCGATCCGCACCCACAGGGCATAGGCCGACCGCAGGAACGGAAGGGGACGACGGATGTGCAAGAGGCGCAGAAACGAAAAGGCCTGCCGGAGGGGCAGGCCTTTCGCAGGTCGTTTCATGGTGCCACGCTGACCTAAATCAGTGGCTGCCCGACGTGGACGTGGCGATACCGATCACCGCGAGGACAGCGATACCGACGACCACTGCGCCGCCCACACCAAGTGCGCCCAGCGACGTAGCCGCGCCTTGGGTCGACACCACGACATCCGGTGCGCAGGCCGCTTTGCCCGTGCACGCACCTTCAGCCGAAGCGACCGAAGCAAATCCACCAAACGCCACGAGGGCGATAACCGAAGTCAGCTTTTTCATTTTTACCACCTTGCCGGAATGACATCTGCAATCGTTACTAGCACAGGCAGCAGGTGTGACAAAGGCCAAATGCTCTTGCTGGGGGGTCTGCGCCGGATTCTGCCACAATTGGGCAAAAAGCTGGCATAACTGCACGGTTGAGAGGCCGGATAAGAAGGGCGCCGCGCGGTCAATCACGCAGGCGTGACAACTGGATATGGCCCAGATCAGCCCCCATCCATTGCCGCGACTGGCGCAGCGTAGCGCCTTGGAACCAATAGTCATTGGTAAAGGTGCTGTCACCGGCTGTGCAGGTTTCCTGCACATGGCGCGTGGCATAGCTGCGTTGGACAAAGCTGACCGTTTCGGACCCCACCACCGACATGGCGCATGCATAGCGCGACCGCAGCGTCGTCTCGTCGTCACCGATGGTCACCAGAACCCGGTCATGCGACCCCGACCCACCTGCGATTCGCGACAGTTCGGGCACGTCGGCGGTGACCAGATCACCGCGCAGGCCACGGGTGCCAACGATCTGACCCTGCCGGATTGCCAGCGTCTTGTCATCGACCGACGACCACGTCGCGGTGTCGCCGTTCTGTTCGATCTGAAAGACCACAGCCTCGGCGCCGGTTGACACAACCTTGGCAAGGTCGGCCGGGGGCAATGGGGCAAGTTGTTCGCGGGTCAGGTTCAGAGGTGCGGCCAGTTTGGCGCGCCCCTGACCGAGTGTCGACTTGCCAAGTGTCTGAAACGTGCGGGCGGTCAGGGTTTCGTCTACATCAGACCCACATCCGGCAAGCGCCAGTCCCAGGGCAACGGTCAGCGGAAACAAACGGCGCGGCATCATTTCCAGAACCTCGACCATTGGCGATCAAGCTGCGGGGTGTGGTAGCTGCGCACCTGTTCGTAAAGTCGCCCCTCCACCTCAAGCCGCGCGCCGCCATCGCGACCGAAGGGGCGCAGGATGGTGGTCGAAGTCCGGCGGGTGGGTTTTCCCAGCACCCAGGCGAACGGAACCTCCAGCCGGATTCCCTTGTCGAACGAACCGCTGCCGAAGTCTGCTGCGGATACGTCGGTCTTGGTGGCGAAGGCCCCGATGCGCCAGCCATTCGCAAACTCGCGGTCGATCGACAGGGTGGCCCCCACATCGCCGGCCAGATACCGGCCCACGTCAAGCTGTACATGAAACCCGTTTGCCACCTGATAGTAGGCCGACAGATGCCCCGTCGCCACCCGGTAGGACGACGGCCCGGATTGCGGCCCGGCGTCGGTTTCGTACAACTCGGCCGGCAGATCAAAGCCAAGACCCTGGCTGGGCGACCGCTGGGCCACATAGTTCAGTTCCACCCCAAGTGCGAGGCGGCTGTTGACCGGCTTCCACAGAACCTCGGTCGAGACGCCGCCGAACATACGCTCAAGGTAGCCTGCCGAAACGCGGCCGTAGACATCGCGCCCAAGTTTGCCGTTCCAGTGCAGGGCCAGCGTTTCAATCGCCGTCTCACCGTCGCGGTCATAGAAATAGACAGCCGAACGGACGGGCTGAAGTCGCCCGCGGCGCGGCAGGGGCGGACGGTCGTCAAGGTTGCCGACCACCTTTTGTGTCACTGCCCCCTGCAGCGTCAGGCCCGGCAGAATCTCCAGCCGCGCCGTGCCGCGCACGCCGAGTTCGGCCTTGAACGGGTCGTTCTGGTCAAAGAGCCTGAACCGGTTGTAGGGCGCGATTGACCAGGTGAATGCCGGATACAGCGTGGGGTCGCGGAACGGGTCGGGCAGGCCCGGGCCTGCGGCGGTGATCTGGGCGCGGCTGCGGATGGCCTCTGCGCCGTCGCTTGCAAATTCCTGCGTCTCAAGATCGGACCGGCGGAGGGTGATGGCGGACAGGGCCATGCCGTTGACCACCGGTACGATGCGGAAAGTCTCGATGCCCGGCGGCAGCACGCGGGTCATGGCGCGCGCGGCGCGGCCGATGGCCTGCGGGCCCGCATGGATACTGGTGTTGCGGATGCGCAGTTCGGCGGTGGTGGCGTCGGCGGCGAACCCTTCGACGCGGATGCCATCCTCAGCCAGAAGTTTCGCAAGGTCGCCGGACGCCTTTGCGGCACCGCCGCTGTCGGTCACGGTCCCTGTGGACCAGCCCCCCGCACCGCGCGGGCGCACCGGCAGGGGCGCGCCTTCGGAAGGACCGCCGCCGGGAAACTTGCGCGGGTTCAGCGTCAGATGCGCGACCACACCGATTTCGGTGCCGTACATCGAATAGGCACCCAGGCGAAGCCCATCGGATGCCTGATATTCGACGCCGAAATTGAACGGGCTTTTCCGGTCGAAGGTGCCGCGCAGACCGGCCTCTTCGGCGTAGACATCGCTGGAGTATTCGGCCTTGAGGCCAAACCGGTCATTGACCTGCCATTCGACCCCCGCGAACGGCGCTGCAGGGCCGCGAAACCATTGGTCGAAGTTGAAATTGCCGCCAAAGCCGATGTCGATGGGCGGACGTTCGCCAAACGGCGACCCGATGGAACCGTAGGAACCGAGCCGCCCCCAGCCCAGTCCCGCCGTGACCTTGACACCCGGCGCCACGTTTTTGGTGGCTGCGATGTATTCGCCCGACAGAACGCCGGTACCGGCAAAATCCTGCAGGCCAACGGTGATGGCGGGCAGATAGCGCCCCTCTTTCACAATCTGGTAGCGCAGGTCAAAGCTGCGGTCATAGTAGGTTTCAAACTGGTTGATCCCGCCGCAATCCGGCGGACAGAAGGCATCGTTCCAGTCACGCACGCCGAGAAAACGGAAGCTGGCGGAAATGCGGGGCGTTAGCTGGAACGACAGCGTTGTCCGGCTGATCGGGCCGAAATGGCTGCTGGTGATCGACAGTTGCCCGTCCGGCTGTGCCTCACCCGAGGGCATGTCGATCAGGCCGGTGGCACCATAGAGGTTCAGCGTTCCGGTCGTTTCCGCCGCGACATTTGTGCCGGAAACCAAGGCCATAAGGACTGCGCCATATCCGGCCGCGCCCAACAGCCCGCGTGATCGTCCTGGCACGGTCATCATCATCCTGCGGCCCCGGCCCTGCAACACCCCTGACCATCTTTAAGCGCCGGCATCCGCTGCATCAACCACTATCCCCCGGGCGGCAGAGCCAAGCGCGGGTTATGGCTGAGACGCCACGCGCGGCGGTCCGGCAAACCCCTCGACATAGTCCCGCACGACATCGCGGGCCACTTCGGCGTCACCTGTCGACACGGCGGCACGCAGGGCGCGCAGGGCGCCGGCCATCCGCAGTTCCGAAAGGCTGGCTTCCTCGGCGCGCAGGATCTTGGGATGCGGCGTGGTCAGCAGACCCGCGCCGATCAGAAGTTCCTCGTGCAGCTTTTCGCCGGGGCGCAGGCCGGTCACCACAATTTCGATGTCGCCGTCGGGGTGTTCGTCATCGCGGACCGAATAGCCGCCTGCCTCGATCATCTGGACCGCCAGATCGCGGATGCGGACCGGCTTGCCCATGTCCAGCACATAGACATCGCCACCCTTGGTGCGCGACGGATCCGAGAACGACCCTGCCAGCAGCACCAGTTGCGCCGCCTCGGAGATGGTCATGAAATAGCGCGTTACATCTTCATGCGTCAGGGTCACCGGCCCGCCGCGCGCGATCTGTTCCTTGAACAGCGGGATCACCGACCCCGACGACCCCAGCACATTGCCGAACCGCACCATCGAGAACACCGTGCCATTCGACCGTTTGGCCAGATCCTGCACCACCAGTTCCGCCAGACGCTTGGACGCACCCATGATGTTGGTCGGGCGCACCGCCTTGTCGGTCGAGATCAGGACGAACCGCTTGACCCCCGCCTCGTTTGCAGCGTCGCCCATGGTGCGGGTGCCCAGCACGTTGTTGGCAAGCCCCGCGATCGGGTTCGCCTCGACCAGCGGCACATGTTTGTAGGCGGCGGCATGCAGCACGACCTCGACGCAATGCTGCACCATCACGGCCCGCACCATGCGCGAATCGGTGGTGGAACCCAAGACCGGCACGATGTCGATGTGCAGCCCCTCGGCCAGTTCGCGCAGTTCGCGGTCGATGTTGTACAGTGCGATCTCGGACACCTCGAACAGCACGATCCGCCGTGGCCGCATCGCCAGCAACTGACGGCACAGTTCCGAGCCAACCGAGCCGCCCGCACCCGACACCATGACCGATTGGCTGCCATAGGCCGCAAAGCCCGGTACGATGCCCTGTTCCACCTGCTGGCGGCCAAGAAATCGCCCCGGCACAACCGGGGTGAGCGTATCGACCAGCGCCTCTTCGCCGATCAGTTGCGAAAATGAGGGCACTGACATCACCACAAGCCCAAGCGCCTGCAACCGGCGTGCGATCTGCGACAGCTTCGGGGCCGACACGGACGGCATCGCCAACAGGACGCGGTCCACCTCCAGATCGCGGGCCAGCTTTTCGATACCTTCCGACGACCAGATGCGCAGGCCGCCAATTGACATGCCGTGCAGTGACGGATTGTCGTCCACGAACCCGACGGCATAGATGCTGTCATGCGCGCGCAGGGCGGCGGCCAGCTGCACGCCGGTGTTGCCGCCGCCATAGATCAGCACACGCTTGCGCGGCTGCCCGGTGCGCAGCACCCACATCAGAAGGTGCAGCATCGCCATCCGCGCACCGACCGACAGCAGAAAGAAGATGAGCCCAAAGAGGATCACCCCCGCATTCGGTAGATAGGCATGACCCACCCGGACAAGGATCGCGTAGCTGAGCGTGACCAGCAGCGCCACCAAGCCCGTCCGCAGGATCGCGCGCGATTCGTAGGCGTTCAGCTTGACCCGGTACATTCCAAGGGCGGCCGACCAGAACAATCCGATTATCGCGACCATCGGGAACAGCCACAGCAACCGCGCCAGAAGCGGCAGGTCGGGCAATGCGTTATACAACACCGCCGAAGACAACAGCAGCGCAAGCGGTGCCATCACGGTATCGACAACAAGAAACGCCAGACGCTTTTGCGGTCGCGAAAGCCGATCAACGATCGAAAACAGGAGGGTTCGCAACAACACCATGCACTTTTTCCTTCGGGACGATGCCATCTGAAACAGTGGAACGGCATCGATTTTCAACAATACGTTCGAGAATTCGCGACCGCAGAATATTCTTCGTTAATAGGCAGATGCTAGCCGAGCCCTTACCGCGAAACAACCGGGTTCTGGGCGGTTCGGGCGGTTAAGGGTCAGAATCTTGCCGTCTCGCCTGAAAATCGGGCAATCCACGCGCAAAGCTGATGCTGCGGTGCAGCATCGTGAAGTCGAAGTCAGGCAGCGCTGTCAGTGGTGGGATGACTGACCGGCGAATCGTCCGGCACAGCCGGTGCAGGTCGCGGCGAAGGTAACTGGCGCTGTCGGCGATAGCGGTGATCGTAAGGGTCCGCTTGAGCAGGCCTTTGCCCGCGTGGTGGGTCTGGTGAAAGAGGACAAGGTGCCCGAGGCCACCACAGCACTGGACGTATTCGAGGCAGCACTGCGACGTATGGCAGGCGAACCTGCCGCCGCTGCCACATAGCCGCCCGACCGCCCCCGGACACTGGCAATCACGCCCGCATTGCGCCCTTCCAGCAGGATATGCTCCGGAAACCGCTTGGGTGTTTCCGACACGGCGCGCCGTTGGCAGCCGCAACTTCGGCGTGACGTTCATCGGATCAAATGGAAAGGAGGCGGCTGGCCGCCTCCTTCTGTTGGTGCATCGACAAAGGCTGTTTATGACTTCTCTTTCAAAGAAGCGCCCTGGTCCACGATCTTCTTGGCTTCTACGGCAAATTTGCCGACGTCGACGCGACAATCTGCATAGACCGATCCACCCATGTTGCTGCAGTACTCCCCGATTTCCGACATCCCCTGCAGTATGGTCGGTCCCGTGGTTTTGATGAAGTCAATCGCCTCCTTGTCGCCGTTTTTGGCCTTTTCAAGGCTTTCCTTGAGCGATTGCAGACCGCCGCCGGCAGCCTCTCTTGACGTCGCAACCCAATCGTCGCCCGAGGCCTTGGCCTTGGCGGCAATTTCCGGTGCCTTGAGCCTGGCAACGGCCACCTTGGTGGACAGGTCAATCAGACCCGCTGCTGTTTCTTCCATACCCGCCAGTTCCTTGATGCAGGCTTTTTGAGCTTCGGCAAGTTTGCTGCCGCTGTCGGGGTCGCCCTGAACCGCAGCAAAGTCCGTCACGATCTTGGTGATCGCAGCGATGTGTTCGTTGGCCTTCTTCGCCCGGGCATCGACGTCGGTCATGGCGTCTGCAATGACCTTCGCCTGTGCTTCGATCTCGGTCGCCGCCGCCTTGTCGTACTTGCTCTTCGTTTCGGTGACCAGCGGCGCGATTTCTTTTTCGCCCTGCTTCATGTCATTGGCGGATTCAGTGAACTCCTCGCTCAGCTTTTTCGCGGTTTGCTCACGGTCACGAAGTTCCGCCGCAAGCTTATCGCAGGCCGCCTTGTAGTCGGCGTCGATCTGGGCCTGCTTGGCCTTGGCTTCCTCAAGTTCCTTCGCGGCTTTCTCCGCCTCGGTCTCGAAGATCTTCCCCGCCTTGCCCTTCAGTTCATCATACTTCGCCTCGGCCTTCTTGACCGCCTCGTCGTACTTGGTCTTCATGCCGTCGGTGAATTGCTCGTAGCCCTGCTTGAACTTGTCAGCAGCGTCGACCGCCTCTTTCTTCAACTCGACGACTTCGTCGTGCAGCTTTTTGGCGGCTTCGGTCGCCAACCTTTTGGCCTCTTCGATGGCCGTTTCGAAGGCCTTGCGCTTTTCCTCAGCGGCCTGCGCTTCCTGTTCGATGGCGATCTTGATCGCCTTCAGCGCTTCTTCATAGGCCTTGTGGGCACCGTCTTCGATGGTATCGACGATCTCTTCGACCTTCTTCTTGCCCTCATCGACCAGCCCATCAATGATTCCGGGGGCTTCTTCGAGCTTTTTCTCGGCATCGTCGATTTTCTCCTCGACCTTCTTCTTCAGGTCCTTGGCCTCGTCGACGACGGCCTTGACGATCTTTTCGGCGAATTCACCGGCCTCTTTCTCGCACTCGTCATACTTCTCTTCGATGCCTTCCAGCACCTCTTCGACCTTTTCGCGGGCCTTGGTCACGCCATCTTCGATCTCTTTGCCGGTTTCCTCGATGCTTTTCCTGGCGTCTTCGATCAGGCCGTCGATGGTCTCCTGGCACTTCTTCTTGGTCTTCTCGATTTCTTCGAGAATCTTCTTGCAGGCGTCTTCGGCGGCCTTCTTTTTCTCTTCCGCCTCGGTGCAGACCTCGTCCCAGAGCTTGCCGCCCTGTTCCTTGGCCTCGTTGATCAGATCCTCAAAGAACTCACCGGCACTTTCGGCGGCTTCCTTGGCCTCTTCGTACAGTTCGACCGCCTCTTCGCCCATCAGATCAACGGCGCGCTCGGCTTTCTCGGTGTACTCGTCCACCTTCTTGGCCGCGGCGTCCTTCATCTCTTCGATCTTCTGCTTTGCCGCGTCGTAGGCGTCTTTCAGCGCTTGTTCGACAGCCTCCATCTTGGTGCCGGCCTCGGTGATCTGCTCTTCGACAAAGTCCTTGACCGCCTTGACCCCTTCGTCAAACGCCGTGGCGGCACCGTCCTCGATCGTATCGATGATCTTCTCGACGGCCTTCTTGCCCTCTTCCACCAGGCCTTCGACCACACCGGCAGCCTCGTCGGCCTTTGCCCTGACTTCTTCGGCCTTTTCCTCAAGCGCCTTCTTCAGTTCCAGCGCCTCATCGACGATGCCACGGGCAAGGTCTTCGGCCATCTTGCCGATCTCTTCCTTGGCGGCATCATACTTGTCCTCGATCCCGCCAAGAACGGTTTCGGCGGTGTCGACCGCGCGGCTCGCCACGTCTTCAACATCCCGGACGGTTTCGTCGATCTGCTGCTTCAGGTCGTCAACAAGACCCCCGACGGTTTCTTCGACCCGCTTCTTGGTTGCCTCGATGGCCTCGATGACTTCGCGCGCGGTGTCTTCGGCGGCCTTCTTCTTTTCCTCGGCAATCCTGCTGGCTTCGTCCCACAGCCTGCCGCCGTAGGATTTGGCCTCGTCGATCACCCCGTCGATGGTCTCGACCGCACTTGAAAAGCCCTCCTTGGCCTCTTCGTACAGCGCTACGGCCTCATCGCCCATCAAGCCAACAGCACGCTGCCCCTTCTGGATGATCTCGTCGGCGGTCTGGGTGACGGTGTCTGTCAGTTCGCCGATCTTTTGCTTGGCATCTTCGACAACCTGCCGTGCCGCGTCCTCGACGGCCTTTTCGGCGTCCTTGGCTGTCTGCACAGCGTCGTCCACCAGTCCGGCCCCGGTTTCATAGGCCTCATGTGCGGCCTTGGTCGCGGCGTCGGCGGCGCGGTTGATGACGCCTTCTGCCGCCTGGCTGATGCTGTCGAACAGCGATTGCGCACCGGACTTGACCTCTTCCAGTGCCTCGCCCGCCTGATTGTAGCCGTCCTCGACTGCCTTGTGGGCGTCGTCGTAGGCCGAGCTGGCGGTATCAAGGACATCCTTGCCGAAATTGCCGACCTCGACAGCCGTTTCCTCGACGGATTTCGCAACCGTCTCAAGCCCGGCCTTTGTCGCGTCGTATCCGGCCTTCAGCCCGTCATAGGTCGCCTCGGCACCTTCTTTCAGCGCGCTTGCGCCGTCGGCCAGGCCCTGCGCGACTTCTGTGGCGATTTCCTTGGCCCTGTCAAAGGCATCTTCGGCGTCCTGTTTGCGGTCATTGAGGAAGCCTTCGACCTCGGTGCCGATCTCGCCCCAGTCGGGCAGAAGGTCATCAAGGAACCCGACCGCCTTTTCAGCCGCCCCCTTGGCACCGGCATAGATCTCTTCCGCCGCACCCTCGGCCATGTCGGCACCACGACCCACCAGGGCCTTGGCCTCGTCCACCACCGCAGATGCGCCGTCCTTGATCTCGCCTGCCAGTTGCTCGGCCTCGGCAATTGCCGCCTTGGCCGCATCCTCGACCGCCTGTTCGGCGGCAATGGCGGCGTCGGCCGCTGTTTTGACCGCATCAGCCCCCGTGTCATAGGCCGATTTCGCCGCCTCGACCGCCGCGTGACCTGCCGTGTCGATAAAGCCCGACGCGGCCTTGCTGACGGAATCCCACAAGGACGTGGCGCCGTCCTTGACCGCGTTCAACAGACCTTCGCCCGTGCTCACCGCGTCGTCGATCTGCTTGTGCGCCGCATCGTAGGCGCTCTTGGCCCCTTCGATCAGCTTGCTGCCCCAGCCGCCGGCCTTTTTCGCCAGATCTTCGGCGGTGCCGAGGACCTTCTCGGCACTGGCCTTGGCCTGTTCGGCCACACCCTTGACGGCCTCCCAGGCTGCCTCGGCAGCAGCCTTGATGGCATCGCCCAGTTCAGCCAGCTTCTTGGCCGCCGCTTCGGCAGCTTTCTTGCCCGCCTCGACCTGTTCGGTCGCCTGGGCCTTGTGCGCGTCAAGTTCCGTCCGCTGCGCATCGCCGATGCTGCCGCGACCGGGCGTTGCCGCCTGAACGATGGCATCCTGCTTGGCCGCTTCGGCCTCCAGCGCCGGAACCAGCCCGTCGGCTGCCGCAGGGTCGCCGCCCGCAGCCGCCGCAACCTTGGCTTTCATGCCGTCGATGATCGCCTGCGATTCGGCCAGTTTGTCGGTCTTCTCCTTTTCGGCGTCCGTCTTGGCCTTGGCATGGGCCTGCTCGGCCTCTTCCTGCGCCGCGAAGGATTCCTCATACGCGGCGCGGGCGGGCGCCTCTTCAGCGATCGCCTTGTCGGCGGCCTCGTAGGCTTTCATTGCCTGGTCGTAGGCGGCCTTTACGCCCTTTTCGTCCTTGGCGGACTGCGCCGCCGACTGCGTTGCCCCCGAAGCGGCCTCGGCTTCGGCAGACGCGGCCTTGGCCGTATCGGCGTGACCCTTGGCTTTCTCGGCGGCGGCCTTGGCCTTGTCATAGGCGGCCTTTACGGGTGCGGCGCGTGCTTCACCGACCTCGGCGACCGCTTCGTTGTAGTCGTTGCTTGCGTTGTTCTCGCACTGCTGCGCCGAACCATAATCGTGGGCGGCCTGCGCGGACGCCGCTTCGGCGGCGGCAGAACTCTTCTGCGCCTCGCCGATATAGACCTGCGCCTGCTGGCGGAACTTCTCTTCGTCCTTCTCCTTGTCCTCGTCGGTACCACCGCCCGGCTTGGGTCCGCTACCAGCCGGAGGCGGCGGAGGGGGCGTTATGTTGACCGTGACCGTCTGGGTGTTGCCACCCGAACTGCTGTTTCCGCCAGCTCCACCCGCACCTCCCCCAGCAGCCCCGCCAGTGGCAGCGGCTCCGCCTGCGGCAGCACCACCACCCGCAGCAGCCCCACCACCCGCAGCAGCACCGCCCGCAGCGGCTCCACCGCCCGCAGCAGCGCCACCAGCAGCAGCCCCGCCACCCGCAGCAGCGCCACCACCCGCAGCGGCTCCACCGCCCGCAGCAGCACCGCCACCCGCAGCAGCACCACCGCCCGGGCCGCCACCGGCTGCAGCGCCGCCACTGGCTTCGCCACCTTGACCCGCGTCGATGTCACCGACGTCCTCAAGCGCGTTCTCGATGAACTTCTCGACAACCGTCAGGACACCCTTGATCTTCTTCGGATTGCCTTGCTTGACCGCGTCATCGGCCAGCTTCATCAGCTTTTTCGCCTGACCTCCGATCTTGGGGTCAGCCGCCTCGACCAGCGCCTCAAGCTCACCGCGCATCTCTTCCCATTTGGCCTCAAGGTCTTCTTCCTTGTCGCCGCCGCCGTCGCCCTTTGCCTTCTTGAGGTCGCGCTCAAGCATCTTCAGCACGCGGGCCGCATCCTCGATGCTCTCGTCCGTGGCGATCCTGCGGGTTTCCTCAAGCTCTGACCGCAACGTCTCGGCAAGCTCTTCGTCCTCGACCTCTTCGATCTCTTTTTCGATCTCGTCGCAGCGGGCCAGGATCTTTTCACGCGCAGCCTTTTCGCGCGCCTCATTGGCCTTCTTCTTTTCTTCGTCGCTGGCATCGTCGGCCGGCGGCGGTGGGGCAGAGCTGCTGCCGTCCTCGAGCACTTCGTCAACGGCGGCTTCTTCGCCCTCTTCGTCATCGTCGTCGTGCTCGCCCAGCTCCTCACCGCCCGGCAGCAACACGCGCGCCTTGAACTTGGTGTAGCCTTCGGCCTTGAGCAGCAGGCGGATCTTCTTGGTCAGGCTGCGGGGAACCTTCTCGGACGCACATTCAAACGACAAAATCCCCGATTCCAGCGACACAGAGCCGAATGATCCCTTTGAGCTTCCGGCCTGCTTCTTGGCTTTCTTGCCCAGCATCTCGGCGTTCTTGCGCTTGTGCGCGGCGAAAAGTACCGGCTTTTCCTTGTCGCCGGTCTGGTACACCCCGAAGTTGAGCGGTCCTTGCTTCAACTTCTTGAAAATTTCGTCAAGCGGCATGAAGACGTCTTCGTCGAGCTCTTCTTCTTCGCCCTTGCCTTTAGACTTGCCCTTGAGAGCCATATTCACTTCCTCCTGGAAACTGAGCGGTCTGATCGGCCGCGCGTGGAAAAAAACTTCGCGCGAAAATACGCGCCCTGAGCATTTGGTATCACGAAACAGCGATGCGTCAAACGAATTTGCGCGGGGGTGGTGGCGCGGTCAGCCGGGCGCAGGGGCACATCCGCCGCGGCGCTTTCACGTGCCTGCCAGCAACACGGCATGCCGTGCCACATAGTCGGCCCGCACCACGGCAGGCGCGCGCAGCCGGATTTCGAGCCCCCGGATCAGGTCGCGCGGGCAGGTGCCGAACAGCCGGTCCGCTTCGGCCATGGTGAACCCCGCGATCTGGGTGGCCTCCATCCAGGCAGAGACGCGGTCGGCAGCCTTGATTGCCTTTTTCACCGGCGCAGGCAGCATGGCGGGCAGACCGAACCGCAGATGCACCGCCGCCGTCAGCCGTTCATCCAGCGCGCCATATCCCGGCCCGACGGCGGCCTTGACCGGGCTTATCATGTCGCCGATCACATACTCGGGTGCATCATGCAACAACGCCGCCAGCCGCCACCGCAATGGCTGGGCGGGGTTCATCCGGGTAAAGATATCCTCAACCAAAAGCGAGTGTTCGGCCACGGAATAGGGCCAGTCACCAACGGTTTGCCCGTTCCAGCGGGCGACGAAGGCCAGCCCGTGGGCGATATCTTCAACCTCAATATCCAAAGGTGACGGGTCGAGGAGGTCAAGCCTGCGGCCCGAGAGCATCCTTTGCCAGGCGCGGGGCTGTTTCATCGCAAATCCTTCGGCTGCCACCAACATAGACCAATGCCACCCCGCAACTTCAAGGGCACCTTTTCGGGACGGGGCTGCACATCCGGTTGCGGACTGATTGTCCAACCCCCCCGGGCGTGCTATCTGCCCGCCCAACCACGTGAATAAGGAGTACGCCGGATGGCGCAGGACTACATCGTCAAGGACATTGGACTGGCCGAATTCGGTCGCAAGGAACTGGTTATCGCTGAAACCGAGATGCCGGGGCTGATGGCCTGCCGTGAGGAATATGGCCCCAGCCAGCCGCTCAAGGGTGCGCGCATCGTGGGCAGCCTGCACATGACGATCCAGACCGCCGTCCTGATCGAAACGCTGACGGCCCTTGGTGCCGATGTCCGCTGGGCGTCATGCAACATCTTCTCGACCCAGGATCACGCCGCAGCGGCTATTGCCGCAGGCGGCACGCCGGTGTTTGCCGTCAAGGGCCAGACCCTGACCGAGCATTGGGACTATCTGGACAAGTCCTTCATGTTCCCGGAAGGCGCGAACATGATCCTTGATGATGGCGGGGACGCCACGCTGTACGTTCTTCTGGGTGCGCGCGCCGAGGCGGGGGAAGAAATCCTGTCCGTGCCGCAGTCAGAAGAAGAAGAGGTCATCAAGCTTCAGATCCACAAGCGGATGAAGGCAAGCCCCGGCTGGTTCACCAAGACGAAGGCGGACATTCGCGGCGTGTCCGAAGAAACCACGACCGGCGTTCACCGCCTGTATGACCTGCACAAGAAAGGCCAGTTGCCGTTCCCGGCGATCAACGTGAACGACAGCGTCACCAAGTCGAAGTTTGACAACAAGTATGGCTGCAAGGAATCGCTGGTCGACGGCATCCGCCGCGCCACCGACACCATGATGGCCGGCAAGGTTGCCGTGGTGTGCGGTTATGGCGATGTGGGCAAGGGGTCTGCCGCGTCGCTGCAAGGGGCCGGTGCGCGGGTCAAGGTGACCGAGGTTGATCCGATCTGCGCGCTGCAGGCCGCGATGGACGGGTTCGAGGTTGTGCTGCTGGAGGATGTGGTTGGCGCGGCCGACATCTTCATCACCACCACCGGCAACAAGGACGTCATCCGCATCGAGCATATCCGCGAGATGAAGGACATGGCCATCGTCGGCAACATCGGCCACTTCGACAACGAAATTCAGGTGGCAGCACTCAAGAACCACAAGTGGACCAACATCAAGGAACAGGTCGACATGATCGAGATGCCGAACGGGCATCGCATCATCCTTCTGTCCGAAGGCCGCCTTCTGAACCTTGGCAATGCCACCGGCCACCCGTCATTTGTGATGAGCGCGTCGTTCACCAACCAGGTGCTGGCCCAGATGGAATTGTGGACCAAGGGTGCCGAGTATGCGCCTGGCGTGTACATCCTGCCGAAATCACTGGATGAAAAGGTCGCGCGCCTTCATCTCAAGAAGATCGGGGTCAAGCTGACGGAACTGCGCCGGGATCAGGCGGACTACATCGGGGTGCCGGTGGAAGGACCGTTCAAGTCGGAGCATTATCGTTATTAATCCCTGAATCGGTCAACTTTCTGCCGCGTTTACCGTTGATTGTCGTTTGGTAGTGAATAATCCGCCGCGACAAGCAAAGGGGCACAAAATGGCAACCGAAGAGAAGCGTAACCGTGAACAGCAGCGCGAAGATCTGCTGCAAGTGATGCCCAAGGGTGGCGTCGTGGCCGAGATCGGCGTGTGGGAGGGTGAATTCTCCCACCGCATCCTTGATGTGTGCAAACCCAAAAAGCTGCACCTGATCGACCCGTGGCAGTTCATGCCCGAGTTTCGGAATACCTGCTTTGGCCGGTTGAAGAACGAATTCACCATGGACGACAAGTTTGCCGAGGTGCAGGCCACCTTTGCGAATGAACGCCGGGTGGAACTGCACCGGGCCACGTCGGAAGATGCACTTGCGACGTTTGCCGACCATTCGCTGGACTGGGCGTATGTCGATGGCAACCACAATGAACCCTACGTCACGAACGACATCGCGCTGTGCCTGCAAAAGGTGAAACCCTGCGGCGTGATCGCGGGTGACGATTTCAACTGGAAGGCGTTTGCCCTTGGTGGCCCGGTTCGCCGCGCCGTTGAAGGGGCGCTGCGGCGTCTGGGCGATCAGGCTGCGTTCGAACGGATCGGCAGCCAGTGGATCATCCGCCTGAACCGCCCCGACGTGAAGCCGGTCGAAAAACCCGCGCGCGTCCGCCGGGCAGCTTGAACGGTTTCCACCGTCAACCATTGCGTGTCGTGAATTGGCAGGGCGGTCCTTCTGGATCGCCCTTTCGATTGGCCGGGCCATATTTTTTGCCCGCGGTGAAATACGGGAACCGATTCCCCTTGTGGGGCGGTCCGCGTTGCCTAATCTGCATGCGGTCCGACACCGGCACCCCGAAACGGGGGCCAGCACCAGTTTAAAGGGAGATTGCCATGAGTAAACGAGACGACCTGATCGCGACCTATGCCGGTGACCTGCGCAACAAATGCAAGGTTGAGCCTGACATGGCGCTTTTGACCAAGGTGACCATCGGCTGCGGTCCGGCGATCTATAACGCCGACAGTGCGACCGTGGCCGGGACAGACCCGTCCGAACTGGAAACCGTCAAGAAGAACTTCCTGATGAAAAAGCTGGGCTTGTCCGACAGCCCCGCCCTGACCGAGGCGATCAACGCCGTGATCGAAACCTATGGCCGGTCCGAGCGCAACAAGTACCGCGCCGTCGTCTATTACATGCTGACCAAGCATTTCGGCAAGGAAGCCGTCTACAAGTGACCCCTGCCGCGCCTGCCGGCCCTGGCGGGCCGGCACGCCCCTTTACATGAGCCATCCGCGATGACCTTGCCTGCTGATACCCAGCCTGCGGACACCACCGTCTATCCGATCATCGCCGCGATTGCCGTCTGCCACATGCTCAATGACCTGATGCAGTCGCTGATCCCGGCGATCTATCCGCTGCTGAAGGCAAACCTTGCCCTCAGTTTCAGCCAGATCGGTCTGATCACCCTTGTGTTTCAGGGGATTGCCTCGATCCTGCAACCATTGGTGGGGCTTTACACCGACCGCCGGCCCCTGCCCTATGCCCTCGCCTCGGCGATGGCCTTCACGCTGGCGGGGCTGGTGATGCTGGCACATGCCGACAGTTTTGGCATGGTCCTTGGGTCGGTCGCGCTGATCGGCCTTGGGTCGTCGATCTTTCACCCCGAATCGTCGCGCATCGCGCGGCTGGCGGCGGGGATGCGCCCGGGGTTCGCGCAATCGGTGTTTCAGGTTGGCGGCAACGCAGGGTCATCGCTGGGGCCATTGGCGGCGGCGTTCATCGTCTTGCCGCGCGGGCAGGGGTCGATCGAATGGATCGCGGGCGTGGCACTGGTCGGCATGGTGATCCTCACGCTGGTGGGCCGCTGGTTCGTGCAGGAAGGGGCATCGCGGGCCCGCGCCGGGCGCGCCCGTGCCGCCGCCCAGCCGTCGCTGCCCGCCGGACGCGTCACCCTGGCCATTGCGGTTCTGGTGGCGCTGATGTTCTCCAAGTTTGTCTATCTGACCAGCTTTTCCAGCTACTACACGTTCTACCTGATCGAGCGGTTCGGGGTGGGCGTCGGCCAGTCGCAGATCCTGCTGTTCGTGTTTCTGGCTGCCGTCGCGGTCGGCACCATCATCGGCGGCCCCATCGGGGACCGGATCGGCCGCAAGCGGGTGATCTGGCTGTCGATCCTGGGGGTGTTTCCGCTGTCGGTCGTGTTGCCGCATCTGGGGCTTGAGGGGACGGTGGTCGTGTCGGCCCTTGCAGGCATCATGCTGGCCTCGGCATTCCCCGCAATCATCGTCTATGCGCAGGATCTGATGCCGCGGCACACCGGGTCGGTTGCCGGGCTGTTCTTTGGCCTTGCCTTCGGCATGGGGGCCATCGGCGCCGCCGCCCTTGGGGCCATCGCCGACCGGCAGGGCATCGTCGCAGTCTACCACCTTTGCGCCTGGCTGCCGCTGATCGGTGTGCTGGCGGTGTTCCTGCCCAACCTGCGCACCACACGCTGACGGGTTTGAGACAAATGCAGCGGGCTTGATGCTGGCGCACGCGCCCTGATTCGGGTATCCAGCAATGGTCAGGGCAGTACGCCCGGGACCCTTATCAGAACACGTGCGGTGCTTGGGGAGCGCGTGGGGTGGATGGAGGGTCCCGTAGGGGTGCGGGGCCCTCCATTTTGTTTTCCCGCCCTCAGAACAGCGTCAGGATCGCGCCCATGATGGCGCAGCCGACCACCGCATTCACCCCGTCGATCACCGTCAGCGCTGCAGGCCGCATCGCAAAGGCATAGTTCATCGCCATCCATGGCGTGATCATGAACGCCCCAAACCCCAGTCCCGACACCACCCCCGCGCCCAGCGTCACCACGCCCGAGGTGGCAAACACATGCCGCATCATCCCCGCCACGATCACCATGGCGACAAGGCCCACGACAAACGGCATCGCACTTCCATTGCCCTGCGGCTTGCCCATCTCATCGACAGGCACCCCCGCCGCCCTGATCCACGGCTTCGACATCGACATGTACCAGACCGCGCCAAAACCAAAGGCCCCCAGCGCCGCCGCAATCACGTTCAGAAATTCCATGCTTCGCTCCTGCCGTCTCGCCTTTTCCAGCTTCACCTTGCACAAATACTCCACGGGGGGTGCGGGCGGTGTTAAACCCCCCCCATCAGCCCGATCAACCGGCGCAACCCCACATCCCTCAACCCCACCCATCCCGCAGACGATGCGCCACTCTTCCGGTGTCACCGGCTGCACCGACAGGCGGCTGTTGTTCACCAGCACCATCGCCTCAAGCCCCGGCTGCACCTTGCAGTCGTCCAGCGTCACCGCCCGTACAAATGGCCGCACGGCGCGGATCCACACGCAATCCCAGCGCGGGTCATCCGTCGTCGAATCCGGTGCGCTCAACCGGCAGACCTCGACGATCCCCACCACTTCCTTGCCGATGTTGGAGTGGTAGTAGAACCCCAGATCCCCAAGTTCCATCGCCCGCATGTTGTTGCGCGCCTGATAGTTGCGCACGCCGTGCCACTCCTCGCCCTCTGCACCCTTTGCCACCTGCTGATCCCAGCTCCAGGTGTCGGGCTCCGATTTGAACAGCCAGTGCCGCATCAGCCGATCACCTTGTTCCACGCGCGGATCGCCACGCTTTCAAACAGCCCCGCCCGCGCATAGGGGTCAGCGGCGGCCCAGGCGTGGGCGGCCTCGATATCGGGCACTTCCAGCACGATCAGGCTGCCGTTCATGCGCCCCTCGGCGTCAAGGAATGGCCCCGCCAACTCCACCACGCCGCTGGATTTCAGATGCTCGACATGCGCCGGGCGGTTGTCGAGGCGGGTTTGCAGGGCGCCGGGTTTGTCGATGCAGATCAGGGCTACGCGCATGGTATCACTCCGTGGTCAGGGGCCGGGATAGCAGATCGTGGACGGCCTGCGCCAGTGTCACGCGGCCTGCGACCAGTGCTGCCACCATCATCGTCAGGGGCATTTCCACCCCGTGCCTTTCGGCAAGGCGAAGAGCGGCACCGGCGGTGGCCGCACCCTCGACCGTCTCGCCCTGCGGTGCGGGCTGGCCCGACCCCAGCGCCAGCCCGCGGCGATAGTTGCGCGAACGGTCCGATGTGCAGGTCAGCACCAGATCGCCAAGGCCCGCCAGACCGGTCAAGGTCTCGGCCCGGCCCCCCATGGCCAGCGCCAGCCGCGTCATCTCGGCCTGACCGCGCGCGATGACGGCGGCGCGGGCCGACAGGCCAAGGCCCGCCCCCATCGTCACCCCCGCCGCGATGGCGATCACGTTCTTCAGGGCACCGCCCAGTTCCGCCCCGGTCACGTCGGTCGTGCGATAAAGCCGCAGCGTCGGCAGGGCGAGTTTCATCTGCACCGCCTCGGCACCCAAGGCATTGGCGCAGGCCAGCACCATTGCCGTCGGCAGCCCGGCGGCGATATCGGCGGCAAAGCCCGGTCCGGTCAGCAACCCCGCCAGCACCCCCGGCACCGCATCGTGGATCAGCGCCACCGACCCGCGCAGGGTGTTCAGGTCGATCCCCTTGGCGCAGGAAATCACCGGCCCGCGCGTCAGTGCCCGGCCATGTTCCACCAGAAACGCCGCCTGCGCCTGCATCGGCACCGCCAGCAGCGTCAGCCCCGCATCAGGATCGGGCGTGTCGCGCACCACCACGGCGTCGGGCAGCCGCACCCCCGGCAGACGGGTGGATTCGCGCCGCTGTGCCAGACCCGGATCGCGCCCCATCAGCCGCACCTCGTGTCCCGCCCGCGCCAGCACGACCGCCAGCGCCGTGCCAAACGCCCCGGCCCCCAGAACCTGAATGACCGTCACGCGCGCGCCCCCTTCTTGCCGCTGCCGATCAGGGGGGCGGCGGTCCGGTCCAGTGGCCAGCGGGGCCGCGCCGACAGGTCCATCGCGTCACGCCGGCCCATCCCGTATAACTCGATCCCTGCCCAGGCGATCATCGCGGCATTGTCGGTACAAAGGGCCAGCGGTGGTGCCAGGAACGGCAGCCCAGCCGCCGCCGCCACCGCCTCCAGCCCCGCACGGATTGTCCGGTTCGCCGCCACCCCGCCCGCCACCGCCAGCGCCTCTACCTGCCCCAAAGCCAGGGCACGCCGCGTCTTTTCCACCAGCACATCGGCCACCGCCCGCTGGAACCCGGCACACAGATCGGCCCGATCCTGCACCCGAAGGCCCCCTTCAGCCGCCACCAGCGTATCACGTTGCCGTAAAACGGCGGTCTTGAGGCCCGAGAAACTCAGGTCACACCCCGCCCGGTCCAGCAATGGCCGGGGCAGCGCAAACCGTCGCGCATCACCCGCCATCGCCGCCGCTTCCACCGCAGGCCCGCCGGGCTGCGACAGGCCCAGCACACGCGCCACCTTGTCGAACGCCTCGCCCGGGGCATCGTCGATCGACCCGCCCAGACGGGTGAAATCATCCGGCCCAGCCACCCGCAAGAACTGGCAATGCCCGCCGGAAACCAGCAGCATCAGATAGGGAAACGCCAGCCCGTCGGTCAGCCGTGGGGTCAACGCATGGCCGGCCAGATGGTTCACCCCGATCAGCGGCAGACCGGTCGCGGCGCACAGCCCCTTGGCCAGCATCACCCCCGACAGCACCCCCCCGATCAGCCCCGGCCCCGACGTGACCGCAATCGCGTCCAGGTCGCGCAATCCCAGACCCGCCAGCGCCAGCGCCGCCTCGACGCAATGGTCAAGACGTTCGGCATGGGCGCGGGCGGCGATCTCGGGGACCACACCGCCAAAGGCCGCGTGCAGGGACGCCTGCCCCTCGACCACCGACGACAGGATTGTGCCCGATGCCCCCATCCCGCGCACCACGGCGGCGGCGGTGTCGTCGCAGCTTGATTCGATGCCAAGGACTGTCAGCATGGGCGCGCCGGTTGTCAGGGGACGGGCTTGCGGGGTAACACCGCACCCATGGCTTCACAATCCCGCGCCATCCGCATTCTGCTGACCCGCCCCGCCGATCAGGGCGCGCGGTTTGCCGATGACCTGCGGGGCCGGTTCGGCACCCGGATCGAGATCACCGAAAGCCCCCTCATCGCGCCCCGGATGGTGACGGCGGCGCTGCCGGATGGCCCGTTCGACGCGGTGATCTTCACCTCGGAAACCGCTGTCCTTGCGACGCGGGGCCTTGTCGGCCTGCCCCGGACGGCCTTTGCCGTGGGCCGTCGCACGGCCACGGCCGCACAGGCCGCCGGATTTGACACGCGCTCTGCCGAAGGCGATGCGGCGGCCTTGGTGGCGATGCTGACCGATGCCGCTCCCTCGCGGGTGTTGCACCTGCACGGTCAGGACACGCGGGGCGACGTGGTGGGGCATCTGCGCCGCGCCGGGATGATGGCCGAGGGGGCGGTGGTCTATGTGCAGGACGCCCGGCCCCTGACCGCCCGCGCGCAGGACTGGCTGCGTGGTGACCAGCCGGTGATCGTGCCGCTGTTCTCGCCCCGCACGGCCAGCCTGTTTTCAACCATCCCAGCCCTTGCGCCCCTGTGGCTGGCCGCACTCAGCCCGGCGGTGGATGCGGCGGCAGGTTTCACCGCCGCCCGCCGGGTGACCGCCCTGCGCCCGGATGCCCCGGCGATGCTGGATGCAGTGGGCTTGTTGCTGGGTGACCCCGCGAACCCTTGAGGCGCAGGGCCAGACCGACTAGGTTTTCCCCAAAGGACGCTCGGTCCGCGACAGGAGCATGCCATGGCAACCCCGAGGACACCGAAGAAAGGCACGGACGGCAGCGATCCGGCCATCCCCGATGCGGAACTGGTGGCGGAAGCGGGCGTTGATGCACTGCCCAGCGCGGAAAGCCCCCCTTTTATGCCCGATTCCCTGCCGCCCGAACCACACCCGGCGGCCCTGGCCGACCCTGATTGGACCGAATCGCCCGCTGTGGCGACGGTGACCGCTGCGCCCGACCCTGTGCGCGCGGAAACTGCCCACCAAGCCCCCGAACCTGCGTCACGGACCAGCGCGGTGCCGCTGGTAATCGGTGGTATCGTGGCCGCGCTGATCGGGTTCGGCCTGTCGCAGGTGGTGCCCAAAGGGTGGCCCATCGGCGGGAGTACCGGCCTTGATGCCACCGTTGCCGCGCAGGCCGCCGAAATCACCCGCCTGTCCCAAGCCCTTGCGGCGCTTCCAGCCCCCGCGCCCGCCGCCGACCTTACCCCCGTCGAGGCACAGCTTGCCACCCTGACCGACCGCATCGCCACCGCCGAGGCCACCGTTGCGGCGCTTCCCCCCCCCGTCGAACCCATCGACGTCACCCCCCGCATCGGCGAACTTGAGGCGCGCATTGCGCAGCTTGAGGCGCTGCCCCCCGGCACGGTGATCGAGGGTGGAACCGGCCCTGACCCCGCCGCCATGGCCGCGTTGACCCAAGATCTTGCCACGCTCAAATCCGACATCGCCGCCCAGTCGGGTTCCTCTGCCGCTGCCATCGCCGAGGTGAACGCCGCCGCCGAGGCCGCCCGCGCGGCATTGGCCGAGGCAGAGGCGCAGGCCGCAGCCCTGACCGCCCAGACACAGGCCACCGCCGCCCAAGCCAACGCCCGCGCCGCCCTTGGCCGGATCGAGGCGGCGCTTGAAACCGGCGCGCCTTTTGCCACGGCTGTGGAAACCCTGTCATCCGCAGGCACGGATGTGCCCGAACCTCTGGCCACTGCGGCGGCAGCCGGCGTCCCGACGCTGGCCTCGCTTCAGGCCAGTTTCCCGGATGCCGCCCGTCAGGCGCTGGACGACAGCCTGCGTGCGGGCATGGGTGAGGGCACGATGGACCGTCTGGGTGCCTTCCTGCGCACCCAGACGGGTGCGCGGTCACTGACCCCGCGCGAAGGCTCTGATCCCGACGCGATCCTGTCGCGTGCCGAGGCGGCACTGCAATCGGGTGACCTTGCCACAACGATAGCCGAAGTGGCCACCCTGCCCGAGGCGGGGCAGGCGGCACTGGCAGACTGGACGGCAGCGGCAGAGGCGCGGGTTGCGGCGACGGCGGCACTCGCCACGCTGTCCGCCGCCGTGGAAGGGTAGGGCCAAGATGATCTGGTCGCTGGTCAAGGTTCTGCTGTTCGTCACCGTGATTGCCGTGCTGACGCTTGGCGCGGGCTATCTTCTGGATACCGGGGGCGGCATCCGGCTGGCTGTCGCGGGCTGGGAGTTCACCATGGGGCCTTTGCAGGCGGTGATTGCGGCCTGTGTGGTGGTGGCGCTGATCTGGCTGGTGATGCGGCTGGTGGCGCTGATGGTAGCGGTGCTGCGGTTCCTCAACGGGGATGAGACGGCGATCAGCCGTTACTTCGACCGCAACCGCGAACGGAAAGGATATCAGGCGCTTGCCGATGGCATGATGGCGCTTGCCTCGGGTGAGCCGCGCACCGCGATGGCGCGTGCGGCACGGGCCGAGCGGTATCTCGGCGATCCGCAACTGACGACGTTGCTGACGGCACAGGCCGCGGAACTGTCGGGCGATGCCAGCCGCGCGACCGAGGCGTACAAGGTGCTGTTGGCCGATGACCGCACCCGGTTCGTGGGGGTTCGGGGGCTGTTGCAGCAGAAGATCGCCGAGGGCGACATGGAAACCGCGCTGAAGCTGGCGGAAAAGGCCTATGCCCTGAAACCGCGCCATGCCGAGACACAGGATACCTTGCTCAAACTGCAATCCGGGCAGGCCGACTGGAAAGGTGCGCGCGCCACCCTTGGGGCCAAGCTGAAAGCGGGCACGCTGCCCCGCGATGTTTACCGCCGCCGCGACGCCGTGATGGCCCTGCAAGAGGCGCGGACGGTGATCGACGACAACGCCAGCATCGAGGCGCGCGAGGCTGCGATCGAGGCCAACCGCCTGTCGCCCGACCTGATCCCCGCCGCCGCGATGGCCGCGCGTGGCCTGATCGCCAAGGGCGACCGCAAGAGCGCCACGCGCGTGCTGAAAAAGGCCTGGGGCGCGCAGCCCCACCCCGACCTTGCCGCCGCCTTTGCCGAGATCGAGCCGGACGAGACACCGACCGAACGGGTGAAACGGTTCCGCGTGCTGACGGCGATCAAGCCCGAGCATGACGAAACGCGCATGCTCTTGGCCGAACTGAACCTGACCGCCGAGGATTTCCCGACCGCCCGCCGTGCAATGGGCGATATGGCGACACGCCACCCGACGCGGCGCGCACTTGCCATCATGGCGGCCATCGAGCGTGGCGAGGGGTCGGATGATGCCGTCGTGCGCGGCTGGCTTGCCCGCGCGCTGACCGCGCCACGAGGGCCGCAATGGTGCTGTGACACCTGTCAGGCGATCCACGCGCAATGGACGCCCGTCTGCACCAATTGCGCGGGGTTCGACACGCTCAGTTGGCGCGAGCCACCCGAGGGCGACGGGCCGAGTGCGACGGGGGCCGAGTTGCTGCCGCTGCTGGTGGGGGTGCCGAAGCCTGTGCCAGTGATGGATGACGACGTGATCGACATGCCCAAAGGAGACCCCCGTTGATCTGCGTGTTCGTCCAGTTCCGCTGTACCCCCGGCCAGACCTATGCCGTGGCCGATGCGATCTATGACCGCGAGGCGGTAAGCGAGTTGTTCTCGACCAGCGGCGAATACGACCTGATCGCCAAGGTCTATATCCCCGAGGGCGAGGATGTGGGGCGTTACCTGTCCGAACGGCTGTTCGACATCCCGGGCATCGTGCGGACGCTGACGACGATGACGTTCAAGGCGTTCTGACGCACCGTCAGCCGCCGCAATCGGGAGCCGGGAACGGCGTGGGGCCGTCGAACCGCAGTTCGGTATCCGCGAAGGTCACAACGAAGCCCCCCGTATCCGCCGCCCATGAACCTTTGCCATATGCCGGATGTTCCGCGCCGCAGTCGTCGGCAATCGTGATCTCATCTGCCCGGTCGTCCGCATTCACCAGAATCGCACCCCCCTCAATTGGATCAAGCGCATAGGTGACCCCCGTGTCGGTCAGGTAGACTTCCTGCGCCTGCGCGGAACCCGCCAGCAACAGCAGACATACCGCCCGGATCATGACGCCGCCGTCGGAGCAGCATCCCACGCCTTCAGCCACCGCTTCGGAGCGGCATCGCGCCACTGCCGGATCAGCCGGGCCTTGGCCCAACCGGAATCAAGCCTCCCGGCGCGGGCAAGGATCAGGCCATGCGGGGTATAGTGCGGATGGACAAAGAACGTGTCGGGGTCGGCGGCCAGCAGCATCTCGCGCTCCTCCGCATCGGCCTTGAACACCGCACCGTCGGCCATCATGCCCCAGCAGCACCACATCTTGCCATGCGCTTTCAGCACCTCGTGCCCCCAGGGATGGGCCACCGAGACCTGCGGCAGGTCCAGCGACAGGGCAAGCGCGCGCAGGTCGGGCCAGCCGTTGATAATCTCGGTTCCGTCGCCCATTTCCGCACACTTTCCGCCGCTAGTGGGCCGCAGCCCAGTTCGCCCCTTTACCCGCCTCGACCACCAACCGCACTGACAGGTCAACGGCGGGGTGTGATGCCCCCTCCATCACGTCGCGCGCCACCGGGATCAGCGCATCAACCGCATCCTCGGCCACCTCGAACAGCAACTCGTCATGCACCTGCAGCAGCATCTTCGCGTCAAGGCCCCGGATCGCCGCAGGCATGCGGATCATCGCGCGGCGGATCACGTCGGCCGCCGTGCCCTGGATCGGCGCGTTGATTGCCGCGCGCTTCGCAAACCCCGCGCCCGGCCCCTTGGCGTTGATCTCGGGCGTATGGATTTTCCGGCCGAACAGGGTCTGCACATACCCCGCCCCTTGGGCGAACCGGATCGTTTCGGCCATGTATTCCTTGATCCCCGGGAACCGCTCGAAGTAGCGGTCGATAAAGCCCTGCGCCTCAACCCTCGGGATGCGCAGGTTGCGGGCAAGGCCGAAGCCCGAGATGCCGTAGATCACGCCGAAATTGATCGCCTTGGCGCGGCGGCGGATGTCCGGGGTCATCTGGTCAAGGGGTACGCTGAACATCTCGCTTGCCGTCATCGCGTGGATGTCGATGCCGTCGGCAAATGCCTGTTTCAGCGCGGGAATATCGGCGATGTGGGCAAGGATGCGCAACTCGATCTGGCTGTAGTCCAGCGACACCAGCACCCGGCCCTTCGGGGCCACGAACGCCTCGCGGATGCGGCGGCCCTCTTCGGTGCGGACGGGGATGTTCTGCAGGTTGGGGTCGGTAGATGCCAGCCGGCCCGTGCTGGCCCCGGCGATGGAATAGGACGTATGCACCCGCCCCGTGTCCGGGTTGATGTGGTCCTGCAAGGCATCGGTGTAGGTCGATTTCAGCTTGGCCAACTGCCGCCAGTCCAGCACCAGCCCCGGCAGCCGGTGTTCGGTGGCCAGATCCTCCAGCACATCGGCGCCGGTGCCATAGGCCCCCGTTTTGCCCCGCTCGCCACCCGGAAGGCCCAGCTTTTCAAACAGGATCTCGCCCAGTTGCTTGGGGCTGCCCACGTTGAACGGCTGGCCTGCCACCTCTTGTATCTCGGCCTCCAGCCCCGCCATTTTCTGTGCGAATGCGTTCGACATCCGTGACAGGGTATCGCGATCGACCTGGATGCCCGCCATCTCCATCTCGGCCAGAACCGGCACCAATGGGCGTTCCAGCGTCTCGTACACCGTGGTGACGCGCGCACGGTGCAGTTGCGGCTTGAACAGTTCCCACAGGCGCAGGGTGACGTCGGCATCTTCGGCGGCATATTTCACGGCATCGGGGATCGCGACACGGTCAAAGGTGACCTGCGCCTTGCCGCTGCCCAGAAGAGACTTGATCGGGATCGGGCGGTGGCCAAGATAGGCCTCGGACAGCGCATCCATCCCGTGCAGGTTCAGCCCCGCCTGCATCGCGTAACTCATCAGCATGGTGTCGTCGAAGGGGGCGATGCGGATGCCGTGGCGGGCAAAGATCTTCCAGTCGTATTTCATATTCTGGCCGATCTTGAGGATGCTTGCATCCTCAAGGACAGGCTTCAGGGCGGCCAGCGTGGCCTCCAGCGGCAACTGGCCTTCTGACAGCGCCAGGGAACCGAAAAGATCGCCCCCACCCTGCTTGTGCCCCAGCGGGATATAGGCCGCCTGCCCCGCCTGCACCGACAGCGATATGCCCACCAGTTCCGCGCGCATCTCATCCAGACTGGTGGTTTCGGTATCCACCGCCACATGGCCCACATCGCGAATGCGGTCGATCCACACTTGTAGCGCCTCGGGTGTCGTCACCGCCTCATAGGCGCTGTGGTCGAAGGGCAGGCTTACGGCCACCGCCGCTTCCTCGACCGCGATCACCTCGACCGGGCGTTCGACCTTGAGCCGTTCAGCCACCCGGCGGGTGATCGAGTTGAACTCCATGTCCGTCAGAAAGGCAAAGATCGTTGCCGGATCAGGCAGATGGACCTCCATCGCATCCAGCGCCATGTCCATCGGCACCTCAGCGTCCAGCGTGACCAGCCGGCGCGAAATGCGGATCAGATCGGCGTTGTCGATCAGCGACTGGCGGCGTTTTTCCTGCTTGATCTCACCCGCGCGGGCGAGCAGCGTATCCAGATCGCCGTATTCGTTGATAAGAAGTGCTGCCGTTTTGAGCCCGATGCCGGGTGCCCCTGGCACGTTGTCGGTCGAATCGCCCGCCAGCGCCTGTACATCGACCACCCGGTCGGGGCCCACACCGAATTTCTCGACCACCTCATCCGGTCCGATGCGGCGGTCCTTCATCGGATCGCGCATGACCACGCCGGGGCCGACAAGCTGCATCAGGTCCTTGTCGGACGAGATGATCGTGACCTGGCCCCCCGCCTCGACTGCCAGCCTTGCAAGGGTGGCGATGATGTCGTCGGCCTCATAGTTCGGGGTTTCGATGCAGGCCACGTTGAAGGCGCGGGTGGCGGCGCGGGTCAGGGGGAATTGGGGGCGCAGATCTTCGGGGGGCGGCGGGCGGTGGGCCTTGTAGTCGGGGTAGATGTCGTTGCGGAAGGTCTTGGAAGAATGGTCGAAAATCACCGCAATGTGGGTCGCGGCCTCGGCCCCGCGTTCCTTGCTGATCTCGGACCACAACAGGTTGCAGAACCCCGACACCGCGCCAACCGGCAGCCCATCCGACTTGCGCGTCAGGGGCGGCATCGCGTGGTAAGCGCGAAAGATATAGGCCGACCCGTCGATGAGGTGAAGGTGATGGCCCTTGCCGAATGTCATGCCCGCGTCCCGCCCTGCCGTTGCAGGAACAGGTGTGCCACGAAGTGCGGCAGGCCGCTACCCATGGGGGTGCCTGTTCTGCGATGTGGCAGCTTCGGGGCCGTGAAGGGGAGTATTTGGGCAAAGAAGAAACGTCAGGGACGCAGGGTGTCCATGACACGCACCAACTCTTCGCTGATGCCGGGTTCTGACAGGGCGTGGCCGGCCATGCCGATCAGCCGCAGGCTGGCGCCGGGCCAGCCGTCGCAGAGGCGGACGGCTGCGCGGGGGGGGCAGATCATGTCGTAGCGGCCTTGCACCACATGCGCGGGGATGTGTTCGATACGGTGGCGGTTGGCCATGATCCAGCCGTCATGGTCGAGAAAGCCCGCGTGCTGGAAATAGTGGTTTTCCAGCCGGGCAAAGGCGCGGGAATATTCGGATGGCCCTTCGGACACACCCCCGTCGTAGTGTATGGAGGCCAGCGCGTTTTCCCAGTTGGCCCAGAGGCGGGCATGGCGGCCCTCTTCGATCAGGTTGCCGGAAAACAGCCGTTTGCCATAGGCTTGCACCATATCGCCACGCTCATCCTCGGGGATGGGGGCGATGAATCGGGCCCAGAGGTCGGGGAAGAAGGATGCGGCACCGCCGCCGTAGAACCAGTCAAGTTCGGATTGGGTCATCAGGAACACGCCGCGCAGGATCAGGTGGGCGACGCTGTCGGGATGGGTGATGGCGTGGATCAGGGCGAGGGTGGCGCCCCAGGAACCGCCGAACACGATGAATCGCTCGATTTCAAGGGTCTGGCGGATCGCTTCGATATCCTGCACGAGGTGCCAGGTCGTGTTCGCCTCGATCCCCGCGTGGGGGCGGGACCGGCCGCAACCGCGTTGGTCAAAGAGGATAACGCGATACACCGCCGGGTCGAAATAGCGCCGCATCGACGGGCTGCAACCGCCGCCCGGGCCGCCGTGCAGCACGATGACGGGCACCCCTTGGGGGTTGCCGCACTGTTCGACATAGATGCGGTGGCCATCGCCCACGTCCAGCACCCGCTGATCGAACGGGTCGATCGGCGGGTAAAGGAATTCGGTTGCGCGTTTTTGTCCTGACCGGTGATCCATCGCTGCCCTATATAGCATCACAAGCCTGCCCTTCCACAGGGCACAACGCAAGGAGTGTTCCCCGATGACCACCAGCACCATCGACCCCGCCGAGGTGGCCAAGTTCGAGGCGATGGCGGCGGAGTGGTGGGACCCGGAGGGCAAGTTCAAACCGCTGCATATGCTGAACCCGTGCCGGCTGGACTATATCACCACGCAGATTGCCGCCGAGTACGGGCGCGACCTGACGCAGGCCAAGCCATTGGCGGGGTTGCGGATTCTGGACATAGGCTGTGGCGGGGGGCTGTTGTCCGAGCCGATGGCGCGGCTGGGGGCGGATGTGGTGGGGGCGGATGCGGCGCCGCGCAACATCCCCGTGGCGCGGCTGCATGCGGAACAGGCAGGGCTGACCATCGACTATCGCCACACCACCGCCGAGGACATGGCGGCGGCGGGTGAGCAGTTCGATGTGGTCCTGAACATGGAGGTGGTCGAGCATGTGGCGGAACCGCTGGCCTACCTGACCGCCTGTCAGATTTTGCTGAAACCTCAGGGCCTTATGATTTGTTCCACGCTGAACCGGAACGCCAAGTCGTACCTATTCGCGATCATCGGGGCCGAGCAGGTGATGCGGTGGCTGCCGAAGGGCACGCATGACTGGAAGAAGTTCATCACCCCGGATGAGCTTTATGACCTGATCCGGCAGGCGGGGCTTGATCCGGTGGACCGCAAGGGGATGGTGTTCAACCCGCTGGGATGGTCGTGGAGCCTGTCGGCGCGGGATCTGTCGGTGAATTACGTCACGGCCAGCGTCAAGCGGTAGAGGGGGGCGCAAGCCCCTGATCGGACGGGGAAAATGATGTATGCGATCTGTATGCGATCCGTACAGCATCTGTATTACATCCGTACATACACTTGTGCAGCGAACCGCCTGCGACGGGGGCTTTTGTCAAACCGTCATCGGGCCGTCATTGGCGTTTGATCTGGCAGGCGGATGCAGGGGGCAGACCCCTGACAGGAGCCCGCCATGCGCCACATATCCGCCCTTCTGAGCCTTGCCCTGCCGCTGTGCGCCCCCGCGCTGGCGGAGGAGCAGACATTTCCCGCCACGCTGGCGGGCCATGCCCTGTTGCCCGCGATGACGCTGGTGGCGCCGCCCGCCGATGCGTCGCCCGATGCTGCCGTGTCGGGCAAGTTCACCGGACCCGCCCGCAACGATGTGGTGGGGTCGGTGCCCGGTGATACGGGTGCGCTGCATGGCAAGCGGCTGACGGGGCTGTCGCTGCCGTTCGCGGGGCAGCCGCTGCAGGGGCTGTCGGGCTATGCGATGGACCGGGCGACCGATGGCACGATCTGGTCGCTGACCGACAACGGATTTGGGTCCAAGGCGAACAGCCCGGATACGCTGCTGATGTTCCACCGCATTGCGCCCGACTTTGAGACTGGTGCGGTGACGGTGGCTGAGACCGTGTTCCTGCACGACCCCGACCGCAAGGTGCCGTTCCGCATCGCCTATGAAGGCACCGAGGCGCGGTATCTGACCGGGTCGGATTTCGACCCCGAATCGATTCAGGTGATCGGGAACCGGGTGTTCATCGGCGAAGAGTTCGGGCCGTACCTGATCGAGGCCACGACGGATGGCCGGGTGGTTGCCGTGTATCCGACGATGATGGACGGGGCGGTGATCCGGTCGGTTGATGCACCCGGCATGTCGGGCACGTCGGTGGCGGGCAAGGATTGGGTTGTGACCCGGTCGGGCGGGTATGAGGGGATGGCGCTGCAACCCGGCACCGGGCTGTTGTGGGGGATGCTGGAAAAGCCGATCCTGACCGCCGAGGGCCAGCCCGAGGGGGCGTTCCTGCGGGTGCTGGCGTTTGATCCGGCCAAGGGGGAATGGACCGGGCAGGGGTTCAAGTTCGCACTGGCCGAAGGGGCCACGGCGATCGGCGATTTCAACTTTGTCGACGCCACCCGCGCGCTGGTGATCGAGCGTGACAATGGTGAGGGCGAGGTGTCGCTGAAATGTGCGGGCGAGCCTGCGGCGGATTGCTTTCCGATGCCGGCGCTGGTCAAGCGCGTGGTTATGATCGACACGGCCACGGTCGATGCCGATGGTTTTGTCCGGCGGATCGGGCACATCGACCTGATGGGCATTGCCGACCCCGACGGCAAGGCGCGGCTGGAGACGGCGGGCGGTGAGGCGGGGCGGTTCAGCCTGCCGTTCTTTACCATCGAGGATGTGATGATGGTGGATGACACGCATATTCTGGTCGGGGTGGACAATAACCTGCCCTATTCCAGCGGGCGCGCGCTGGACCGGGCGGCGGATAACGAGGTGGTACTGCTGTCGGTGCCCGAGTTCCTGGCGGCGAAGTAGGGGGTGGCGGGCGGCCCTGTGAGATAGGGCCGCCCATGTTCGTGTGAGGGGTGTAACCATAGCGGGCGGGCGGGCGTAACGTGGTACATTCACGCCCGTCGATCATGAGGTTCGCCATGTCCCTTTCACGCCGAACGATGCTGGGCCTTGCGCTGTCTGTCGTGGCCGCCGTGGCTGTGGCGATCGTGGCCCTGCCGCGCCGGTCGTCCGCCGGGCCTGTGGCCCCGGTGAATGCAGAAGGCGGGATTGCGATACAGGGCACCGATCCTGTGGCCTATTTCACCGACGGCAGGCCTGTTGCGGGTGATCCGGCGATTCATGCCGACTGGATGGGCGCGCGGTGGCTGTTCGCCACGGCGGAACATCGCGCGCTGTTCGTGGCCGACCCTGAGGGTTACGCGCCGCAGTTCGGCGGCTATTGTTCCTGGGCCGTTGCCGAGGGCTATACCGCGGCCATCGACCCCGAGGCATGGCGGATCGAGGGGGGCAAGCTGTACCTCAACTATTCCCGCAGCATTCAGAAGAAGTGGGAGCGGGATGTGCCGGGCAACATCAGCCGGGCCAACACCAACTGGCCGGGTCTGAAGGGCTGAGGCGGTCAGGTTTTCACGATCACCCAGACCGCCACACCCACCAGACCCAGTGCCATTGCGCGCCGCACCCGCCGTTCGCGCGCGGTATCAGATAGCCAAGCATGCGCGGCACCTGCAGCCGTGACAAGACCGGCATGCACCAGCGTGGCAACTGCCACATAGACCGCCGACAGGCCGATCACCTCTGGCAGTCCGGCAGCGGGCATGAGGAAGCCCGGCAGGACAGTGACATAGAACAGGGCTGCCTTGGGGTTCAGAAGGTTCGTCACCAGCCCACGCCGAAAGAACAGCCACAACGGATCACCGGGCCGTGCAAGCTCGGATTCACTGCGGGGGTCCCGTGTCGTGTCTCAGGCAAGCCACAACAGATAGGCGACACCGGCCCAGCGGATCGCCTGATAGACGACGGGCGCTTCGGCGATCAGGGCCGACAGCCCGACAGCGGCGGCCAGCCCCAGCGCGCCAAGGCCAAGGGCCACGCCCGCCACCGCCGCATAACCCGGCCTGCGCCCTTCGGTGGCGGCGATAAGGGCAAGGTAGGCCATGTTCGGCCCCGGCGTCAGTTCAATGATCAGCGAAGTCACGGCAAAGGCGGCAAGGGTCGGGAAGTCAGGCATGGTTGTCCCCGCCACACGGACATGCGGCAGGATTGCCGCAGGTCATTCCGTCTCGGACGACCGTGCCCAGAGGTTGATATCCTCTTCTTCGGTGATGCGGTCGATCTGGGCCAGTTCTTCGGCGGTGAAGTCGAGGTTGCCGACCGCACCCGCGCAGTCGACCACCTGTTCGGGGCGTGAGGCGCCGATCAGCGCCGTGGTGATGCCGCCGCCGCGCAAGACCCAGGCCAGCGCCATCTGCGCCAGTGTCTGGCCCCGCGCCAAGGCCATGGTGTTGAGGGCGCGCACCGAGGTCAGGGCGCGGTCGGTGATCATCGAGGTCGACAGCGATTTGCCTTGCGTGGCGCGGCTGCCTTCGGGGATGCCGTTCAGATATTTGCTGGTCAGGATGCCCTGTGCCAGCGGGGTAAAGGCGATGGACCCGACGCCCAGATCGGCCAGCGTATCCTTCAGCCCGTCATGTTCGACCCAGCGGTTCAAGAGGTTGTAGCTGGGCTGGTGGATGACGAGGGGGGTTCCGAGATCGCGCAGGATCGCCGCTGCGGCGCGGGTGCGGTCGCTGTTGTAGCTGGAGATGCCGACATAAAGCGCCCTGCCTGACCGCACGATGTGGTCAAGCGCCCCCATGGTTTCCTCAAGCGGGGTGTCGGGGTCGAAGCGGTGGGAGTAGAAGATATCGACGTATTCGAGCCCCATGCGTTTCAGCGACTGATCGCAGGAGGCGATCAGGCTCTTGCGGCTGCCCCATTCGCCGTAGGGGCCGTCCCACATCCGGTAACCGGCCTTGGACGAGATGATGAGCTGGTCGCGGTATCCCGCGAGGTCGGTGCGCAGGATCTCTCCGAACGCCTCTTCGGCGCTGCCGGGGGGTGGGCCGTAGTTGTTGGCCAGGTCGAAATGGGTGATGCCATGATCCATCGCGGCGCGGATGATGGCGCGTTTGGTGTCGTGGGGCGTGTCGTGGCCGAAGTTGTGCCAGAGGCCGAGGCTGACTGCGGGCAGCATCAGGCCGGTGCGGCCACAGCGGCGGTAGGCCATGCGGTCGTGGCGGTCAGGGGCGGGGGTCCAGGGCATGATGGGGGCTTTCGCTGGGCGTTCGGGCATGGGGTTCAAACCGGGATGTTGTCGATGAGGCGGATGCCATCCAGCCATGCTGCAGCCAGCAGGCGGGCGGGAAGGGTGTCGGTGGGGGCCAGTGTGGCGGGGTCGGTGAGGGCAAGATAGTCGATGTGGGTGAAGCCTGCAGACAGGATCGTTCTGTGGGCGGCGTCGAGGGCGGGGGCGGGGGGGGCGCCGTTGTGGATGGATTTGGCTGCGTGTTGCATTGCGTTGTGCAGGGCGGGGGCTGCGTGGCGGGCGGCGGGGGACAGGCGGGCGTTGCGGGACGACATGGCAAGGCCGTCGGGATCGCGCAGGGTCGGGCAGCCGGTGATGGTGACAGGCAGGTTGAGGTCGGCCACCAGATGCCGGACCACCGCCAGTTGCTGCCAGTCCTTTTCGCCGAAATACGCGTGATCGGCCTGCGTCATGCCGAAAAGTTTCGCCACAACGGTCGCCACGGCGTCGAAATGGCCGGGGCGGTGGGTGCCCTCCCACGCGTCAGAGGTGCCTGTGACGGCGATGCGGGTGGCAAAGCCGGGGGGATAGACCTGTTCCGGGGTGGGGGCAAAGATCAGGTCCACGCCGGCCGTGGACAGAAGCGCCGCATCGGCGTCTTCGGTGCGGGGGTAGCGGGCAAGATCGGCGGGATTGTTGAACTGCGTCGGGTTGACGAAGATCGTCACGATCACACGATCGCAGGTTTCTCTGGCGGTGCGGACAAGGCTGAGGTGGCCCGCATGCAGCGCCCCCATGGTGGGCACGACGCCCACCACCTGCCCTGCCGCCTTCCACCCCGCGACTGTCGTGCGCAGGTCAGCGGTGTGCCGCAGGATCGGGGTCATGGGGTGGGGCCCTTGGGGGCCTCGTCGGCAAAGCTGTGTTCCGGGCCGGGGAATTGCCGCGCGCGCACCTCGGCGGCATAGGTGGCGATGGCGTCGGACGCGGTTGCGCCAAGCGTGGCGTAGCGTTTGACGAACCTCGGGCGGAATTCGGTGAAAAGGCCCAACATGTCATCGACCACCAGCACCTGACCGTCACAGCCGACGCCGGCACCGATGCCGATGGTGGGAATGGGGATGTCGGCGGTGATGCGGGTGGCGAGGGGGGCGGGGATTTTTTCCAGCACCACGGCGAAGGCACCGGCGTCGGAGACGGCGCGGGCATCGGCCACGACCGCCTCGGCCTCGGCACCCCGGCCAATCACGCGGTAGCCGCCGAAAGTGTTCACCGACTGCGGCGTGAGGCCCACATGCGCCATGACAGGCACGCCGCGCGCGGTCAGGAACGCGATGGTGGCGGCCATGGTGCGGCCCCCCTCCAGCTTGACCGCCGGGGCGCCGGTTTCCGTCATCAGGCGGACGGCATTGCGGAAGGCCTGTTCGGGGCTTTCCTCATAGCTGCCAAAGGGCATGTCGATCACCGCCATGGCATGGCCAAGCCCGCGCGTGACGGCGCGGCCATGCAGGCACATCATCTCCATCGTCACGCCGATGGTTGACGGCAGGCCGTGCAGCACCATGCCAAGGCTGTCACCGACCAGCGCCATATCGCAGTGCGGATCGACCAGGCGCGCCACGGGGGTGGTGTAGGCGGTCAGCACCACAAGGGGGGCCGTGCCCTTGCGGGCGCGGATGTCGGGCGGCAGGACCGGGCGGGTGGGGGCGGTGGCGCTCATGTCTGGCCTCTGCGCGGGGGGCGGGCCTTGGGTATACCGGCCCCCCCGGCCCCGCACCAGACCGAAAACCGGGGGGGGTTGACCAGAGGGGCGGGGGTGGGCCTGAATGGGGGTGCCCCGGGTTTCAAGGATCAGCCGATGTCACTTGTCCAGCGTGTCACCACCGCCGCCACAACCCCCGAAATCAGCCGCCCCGACCCCGCAAAGGTGACGCGCGGCGATCCGGTGCATACGACGTGGAACATGGAAGAGACGGACGGGCTTTATGCCGGTCTGTGGCAATCGACGCCGGGGGCCTGGCGGCTGAGCTATTCGGAGTGGGAGTATTTTCACATTCTGGAGGGGCATTCGGTGCTGACCAGCGATGACGGCACGGTGCATAACCTGCGCGCAGGTGATGCGCTGATCGTGCGGCCGGGGTTTTCGGGGGTGTGGGAGACGGTGGAGACGACGCTGAAGGAATATGTGATCCGGGTGTAAAGGCGGTTTCCTGACGGAAACCGGGACGAAATCCACACGGATTTCGGGGCCGGAAAACAGGTGTTTTCCGCCTGTTTGGGCCGTCAGCCGATCTGGCCCCGGATGCCGCCGGTCTGGCCACGATCAAGGAGCAGGTGGTCAAGGATCACACAAGCCATCATCGCCTCGCCCACGGGCACGGCGCGGATGCCGACGCAGGGATCGTGGCGGCCCTTGGTGGCAAGGTCACGTTCCTGTCCGTCGATGCCGATGGTCTGGCGCGGGGTGAGGATCGACGAGGTGGGTTTCACGGCAAAGCGCACCACCACGTCCTGCCCGGTGGAGATGCCGCCAAGGATGCCGCCGGCGTGGTTCGACAGGTACTGCGGCCCATCGGCGCCCATGCGGATTTCATCGGCGTTCTCGGTGCCGGTCAGGCTGGCGGCGCCCATGCCGGCGCCAATCTCGACGCCCTTCACCGCGTTGATAGACATCATGGCGGCGGCAAGGTCTGCATCGAGTTTCGCATAAAGCGGTGCGCCGAGGCCGGGGGGGACGGCGGAGGCAACCACCTCGATCACCGCACCGACCGAGTTGCCGGATTTGCGCAGTGTGTCGAGGTCGTTGGCCCAGAGGGCTGCGGTATCGGCGTCGGGGGTCCAGAAGGGGTTACGCTCGATCTCGGCCATGTCGATGCGGGCACGGTCGATGGCGCGGGGGCCCATCTGCACCATGTAGGCGGTGATTTTCAGGCCCGGTGCCAGGGCGGCCAGTGCAACCCGCGCGACGCCGCCCGCCGCCACCCGAGCCGCCGTTTCGCGGGCGGATGACCGGCCACCGCCGCGCGGATCGCGGATGCCGTATTTCTGGTGGTAGGTGATGTCGGCATGGCCGGGGCGGAAACTGGCGACGATGTCGCCGTAATCCTTGGACCGCTGGTCGGTGTTGTCGATCATCAACTGGATCGGGGTGCCGGTGGTGCGGCCTTCGAACGTGCCCGAGAGGATACGCACAAGGTCATCTTCGCGCCGTTGGGTGGTGTATTTGTTCTGGCCGGGTTTGCGGCGGTCAAGCCATGGTTGCAGGTCGGCCTCGGACAGGGCCAGCCCCGGGGGGCAGCCGTCGACGGTGCAGCCAAGGGCCGGGCCGTGGCTTTCGCCCCAGGTGGTGACGCGGAAGAGGTGGCCGAAGGTGTTGAGGCTCATGCAGGTGGGCTCCTTGGGGGGAGGCTTATGGCAAAGGGTGGGCGTGGTCCATCGGGCAGGATGCCTCCGGCGGGAGTATTTGGGCAAAGAAGATGCATCAGGAGCCGAGATAGGCGGCGAGGGCGGGGGGTGGGTTGTTCAGAAGGGGGATGGTGGCGGTGGGGGGGTGTGCGATGCCGTCGGTGACGAGGACGGTGAGGGGGGCGAAGGCGCGGGCGTCGGCGGGGTCGTGGGTGACGAGGAGGGTGAGGGCGTGGGTCTGGGTGGCGATGTCGGTGAGGAGCGTCAGCATGTCGGACTTGAGAGCGGGGCCGAGGGCGGCGAAGGGCTCATCCAGGAGGAGGATGGGCTTTGCGCGGAGGAGGGCGCGGGCCAGTGCCACGCGGCCCTGCTGGCCGCCCGACAGGGTGGCGAGGCGACGGTCGCCAAGGCCTGCAAGGCCGGTGCGGGCGAGGGCCTGTTCAATCCGCACGGCATCGCCGGGGGCCATGCGCAGGGTTGGCGACAGGCCGAGGGCGAGGTTGCGGGCGACGGTGAGGTGGGGGAACAGGTTCTGGTCCTGAAACAGGATCGACACGGGGCGGTCACCGGGGGGGGTGGCGGTGATATCGCGGCCTTGCCATGTGATGCGGCCTGCGGTGGGGGTCAGGAACCCCGCGATGGCCGAAAGGAGCGTGGATTTGCCGCCGCCCGAGGGGCCGAGGATGGCGATGCGGTCGCCGGGGTTTGCGTGCCAGTCGGCGGTGAGGCGGAAGGTGCCGCTGGTGAGGGTCAGGCGGTCAAGGTGCAGCATGGCGTCCCATTGTGTCGAAGGCCCAGAACAGGGCGAAGCTGAGGGTGACGAGGAGGAGGGCGGCGGCGGCGGCATCGTCCATCCGGTAGGCCCCCATCAGGCGGTGGATCGTCAGCGGCAGGGTGGCTGAATGGCCATCGGCGAAGAGCGCGATGACGCCGAGATCGCCCATCGCGAGGGCCGCCGCGAGGCCTGCGGCAAAGCCGGTGGGGCGGGCAAGGCGGGGGAGGATGAGCCAGCGCAGGCGGGCGGCGGGCGAGAGGTTCAGCGATGTGGCGAGGCGGTGGTAATCGTCGTGCAGCGATTTCGCCTGTGGTGCCAGGATGCGGAAGGCAAAGGGGAGGGCCGCAAGGGCGTTGACGGCGATGGTGACGGGCAGGGCCAGCGAGGTGGGGGGCACGAAGGGGCGGAGGGCGAGGAAAAGGCCGGTGCCGAGGACGAGCGAGGAGACTGCAAGGGGCAGGGTGGCGGCGATGGCCGGCAGGCGGCTGCCACGCGCATGGGCGAGGGCGAGGGTCAGGGCGAGGGTGGTCGTCAGGATGGTGGCGGGCAGGGCGGTGGCGAGCGAGCGGGCGGCCGCGGTCCAGACCTCGGGCGGGAGCGAGGTGAGGCCGGGCAGGCCGCGCAGGATGATGGCGGCGAGGGGGGCGAGGATGAAAGTGAGGCTTGCGCCGATGACGGTTGCATCGGCGACGCGGTGCCAGCCGCCGGGGGCGGGTGGGCCGCCGGTGCGGTCGAGGCCCGGGCCGAAGGCGGGGGGCATCGCGAGGCGCGTAGCGGCGAGGAAGGCCACGGCGCAGAGCGCGCATTGCAACAGGGCGAGGCGGGCGGCGGCGGGCAGGTCGAACTGGAAGCGGAGGGATTGGTAGATTGCAAGCTCGACCGTGGTGGCCCCCGGTCCGCCGCCGAGGGTAAGGGCTATGGCAAAGCTGGACAGGCAGACGGTGAAGATGACCAGCGCCGCACCGGGCAGGACGGCGCGGAGCATCGGGGCCTCGATGTGGCGCAGGGTGTCGGCGGGGCCGAACCCTAGGGACGATGCAAGGCGAAAGCGTTCGGCGGGGATCGCCTGCCAGCCCGACAGGATCATGCGGGTGGCGAGCGGCATGTTGAGGAACACATGTGCCAGCACGACGCCGTGCAGGCCGTAGATCGAGACGGGGGGGAGGCCGATTGCTTCGAGCACCTGGTTGGCCCAGCCGGTCCGCCCGAACACTGCCAGCAACCCCAACACGGCCACGATGACCGGCAGGAGGAACGGCGCGCCCAGCGTGGTTATGACCGCCGCCCGCCCCGGGAAGCGGCGGCGCGCAAGGGCACGGGCGAGGGGGATTGCGAGGGTGACGGAGGCGAGGGCCGACAGGGTTGCCTGCAGCACGGTAAAGCGCAGGGCAGCCCAGTCGGGGGCCGCAGCGGCCGCGCCCGGTTGCGCCAACAGCACCGCCACCGGCCCCAGCACCAGCGCCAGAAGCGCCAGCGACAGGGCCGGGACGATCAGCGGGAAAGGGCGGCGCGCCATCTGTCGATCGCGGGGAGGCGGGCCGCTTCAGCCTCGGACGGGGACATGAGGAGTGAGGTTGCGGGCTTGGGCAGGGTGTCGAACCCGGGCGGCAGGCCCGTGGCGGGGGTGTGGGCGGGGTACATCCAGTTGGTGGTGGGAATGGCGGACTGGAAAGCGTCGGAGCCGACGAAGGTGAGGAACTGGTCGGCGAGGGCGGGCGCGTCGGTGGCGGCAAGTTTGCCCGCAACCTCGATCTGGAGGTAGTGGCCTTCGGTAAAGAGGGCTGCGGCCTTGGTCGCGTCGTTCTCGGCGATCAGGTGATAGGCCGGCGAGGTGGTGTAGGACAGGACCATGTCGGCCTCGCCTTCGAGGAACAGCCCGTAAGCCTCGGACCAGCCGGGGGTGACGGTCACGATGTTGTCGGCGAGGTCGGCCCAGATCTGCGGGGCTTTGTCACCATAGGCCGCCTCGACCCAGAGGAGGAGGCCGAGGCCGGGGGTGGAAGAGCGGGGGTCCTGGATGACGATGGGGATGTCCGAGGCGGCGAGGGCGGCCAGACTGTCGGGTGGGGTGGCCAGGCGGGTGGTGTCGTAGACGAAGGCGAACCAGCCCCAGTCGTAGGGGATGAACAGGGGGTCATCCCATGCGAGCGGCAGGTCGGACGGGCCGGACAGGCCGTGCGGGGCGAAAAGGCCGGTGGCGGCGGCCTGGGCGGTGAGGCTGGTGTCGAGACCGAGGACGACATCGGCGTTGGTTGCGGCACCTTCAAGCTGGACGCGGGCCAGAAGGGCCGCGCCGTCGCCCGCGCCGATCAGCACGAGGTCACAGGCGCAGGTCGCCTCGAACGCCTTTTCGATCACCGGGCCGGGGCCCCATTCCGAGACGAAACTGTCGTAGGTGAGGACGGTCAGCACGGGTGTTTCGGCACTGGCCATGGTGGCGATCAGTGCGAAACCCGCAGCAAGGGAGGTCTTCATGGGCATCTCCAAATGCAACGGGCGGAGATGGGATGGAGACGTGTCCATGCACCTTCCCTCCGCCGGTATTAGCCGGTTCAGGTTCGACGGGTTCGCGCGAGGAATGCGCATCTCAGCCCGTGACCGGGCACCCCGAGGTACCTTTGAAGTTAGCGCATGGGGCGGCGGGCGCAAGGGGGGCGCTGCCCCCCGCCTTCGGCCCCCCCCCGGAGTATTTGGACAAAGAAGAAACGGGAAGGGTCAGCCGCGGCGGATGGCGCGGGTGAGGGTTTCGACCATCAGGGCCATGTCCAAGCAGATCGTGCGGTGGCGTTGGTAGATGAGGTCGAGGTGGGCCTTTCGCGGGACGCAGGCGCGGGCGTAGAGGGCGTCGGTGTCAGCGGCGCTGTGGCAGCGGGCGAGCAGACGCTCTTCGTGGCGGTGATAGCGCAGGGTGGCGAGGCCGGTGATGCCGGGGCGGGATTTGAGGACCTGTGCGTAGAGGTCGGGGAAACGTTCGACGTATTCGCGCAGGGGGGGGCGGGGGCCGACAAAGCTCATGTCGCCTGTGAGGACGTTCCAGAGCTGCGGGATCTCATCCGCGCGGGTGCGGCGCAAGAGGCGGCCGGCGGGGGTGATGCGGGTGGTCTTGTCACCGCCGGAGACGCCGCTGTCGGTGGGGGCAAGGGTCATGGTGCGCAGTTTCCACAGGCGGAAGGGGCGGTCAGGGGCGTGCATGCGTTCGGCGATGTAGAAAAGCGGGCGGCCCTGTTTTGCGAGGAGCCACACGAGGAGGGCGGCAAAGGGCACGACAAGAAGGGCGATCAGGAAAAGTGCCGCGATGAGGTCGAGGGCGCGTTTGGCGGGGGTCATGGCCCGCCCTGCCATTGCCGCCATTCGGCGACCAGGCTGCGCGGCGCGCTGGACGTGGGCGGCAGGCGGACGAGAGATTGGAGGCGGGTGGTGTTCAGGCTGACATCGGGGATCACGTCAGGGTTCGGGGGGCCGAAGTGCCAGTCGAGGCCGGCGTTCTGAAGAAGGGCCGACATCGCCACGGGGAGGGGGGTGGCGATGTTCAGGACCTGCGGGAGTTCGGTGCCTTCGACCGCAAGGGTTGCGAGGCGCGACAGGACGGCGGACAGGGTGACGGGGCCGATGTAGCTGCGCCTTGGCCCCGCGCCGTCGGGGGTGGGGTCAAGTATGACGGGGCCGGTGTGGGTGCGGCCCAGAAGGGCATCGGCGCCCACCACATTGCCGATGCGCAGAAGGGTGAGGCCCGGCCCGCCGTGGCGGGTGTGCCAGTTCAGGGCCGCGTCCTCCATCGCGGCCTTGGCGCGGCCGTAGTCGGCGATGGGGGCGGGAGCGGTGTCTTCGGTCAGCGCGGTGCCGGGGCCGTAGACGGCGGCGGAGGAGGCGATGAACACATGCGCCGCACCCTGGACTGCCGCGGCCTGCAATGCGCGGAGCGCGAGGGCAGTGTTGGGATCGGGGTCGGCGCGGCCACCTGCCAGACAGAGGATGACGCCATATGCCCAAGGGGGCGCAGGTTCGTGCAGGATGTCCCAGTGCAGGAATAGATCGCGGTGGTCACGCGCCTGCCAGATCGGTCGCAACCCCCCCTTCAGCGCAAAGGGCCAGAAGTCGCGCAGGGCAAGGCCCAGCCGCCCGGTGCCACCCAGCACCAGAAGGGGCACGGCGCGGGGGGCCAATCAATCGCCCCCTTCAAGGCGGGTGCGCAGCGCACGCAGCACGGGCAGGACGGCGCGCACCCGGTCAGCCCCAAGATCACGCACAAGGTCGCTGATGACGGGTGCCACCGCCTGTACCGCCGCGTCGCGGGCGGCGCGGCCCGAGGGGCTGATGCCCACGAACTTGCGGCGGGCGTCGTCCCAGTCGGGGCGGATGTGGATGTGACCTGCCCATTCCAGTTTCGCCAGCGTGTTGGTCATCGCCCCCCGCGTGACGTGAAAATTGCGGGCAAGCTGGGCGGGGGTGCTTTCCTCGTTCATACGGGCAAGATGGTTCAGGACACTGAAATGCGACAGTTCCATCCCGCGCGGCAGCACCTTGGAGATGCGGTTGCGGGCCAACTGATCGGCCATGAACAACTCGCCGAACAGGGTGACGGCGATATCCTCGGACTTGTCGGGCATCACGGCCCCCCGAACGTGCGGTCGTGGATGAGCGAGGGGATGCGGGCGCGGGCCTGTTCGACCTGGCTCAGGTCAAGGTCGGCGAAGGTCACGCCGGGTTCGGTGCCTGCATCCGAAAGAACCTCGCCCCATGGGGCGATGGCGAGGGAATGGCCGTGGGTTTTGCGACCTTTGCCGTCCTGTTCAGGATGGAACCCGGTCTGGGCGGGGGCCAGAACGAAACACCCTGTCTCGATGGCGCGGGCGCGCAGCAGCACCTCCCAGTGCGCGGCACCGGTCAGGTGATTGAAGGCGGCGGGGACGGTGATGATCTGCGCGCCGGACTGGGCGAGGTGGCGGTAAAGGTGGGGAAAGCGCAGGTCGTAGCAGACAGTCATGCCGATGCGGCCAAGCGGGGTGTCGGCGAGGACCGCCTGTGTGCCGGGGCGGTAGCCTGCGGATTCGCGGTAGACCTCGGTTTCGGACACGTTCACGTCGAACATGTGGATCTTGTCATATCGGGCATGGATGGTGCCGTCGGGGGCGATGAGGAAGCTGCGATTGGCAAAGCGGCCGTCGGCGTCGTGGGTCAAAAGGCCGAGCGAGCCGATGAGCAGCCATTTGCCCGCCCGCGCGGCCTCGGCCCGCAGGGCGGCGAGGGTGGGGTCGGTATCCTCATGGTGGAACAGGTCACGTTGCCGGGCGCGGTTCGAGGACAGGGCGTTGGTGCATTCGGGCGTCAGGATCAGGTCGGCCCCGCCCGCCGCCGCCTGACGGACAAGTGCGACCGTGGCGGGCAGGTTTGCACCCGGATCATCCGTCACCGTCAGTTGCACCAGGCCTGCGCGCATCATCCCGCCAGCATCGGATCAAGCCGGCCCGCATTATCAAGCGCATGCATGTCGTCGCTGCCGCCGATGTGGCGGTTACCGATGAAAATCTGTGGCACGGTGTACTGGCCGCCCGCACGGGCGGTCATCGCGCGGCGCACGCCTGCATCGCGGCTGACGTCGATTTCGCGGAAGGCGACGCCCTTGGTTTTCAGCAGGCGCTTGGCGGCGTGGCAGTAGGGGCAGATGGGCGTGGTGTAGATCTCGACAAGCGGCATCGGTGCATCATCCCTGATGGCGGGGCATGTGGAACAGACAGGGACTATACGGATTAGAGCGCGCTGTGCAACGCGGGTCGAGGCGGGCGTTCCAGCAGAAGGCTGATCGCGGTCAGGGCACCCGGGGCCGCCAATGCCTGCACCCGGATGCCGGTCGAGGCGGGGCCGGGGCTGGTGTAACGGCGGTTGCGGACCGCCATGTTAGCATGAAGGTCGGCGGGTGTCGGGTTGCCCACATAATGGGTGGTGGATTTCACCACGTCGGCGAAGGTGGCACCGTGGTCGAGCAGCGTGGTGGCGATGGCCTGCATGATAGCCTCGGTCTGGGGGACGAGGCCGGAGATGGCGGGGGCGATGCAGGTGACCGACAGCCAGTCGGGGGAGTGGCGCAGGGTGATCGTGGGCGTGGTCAGGGTTTGCGTGTCGGCGCCCGTGGTCGTCACCGCCCAGAGGCAGCCCACGGGGCCGATGATGCCGTGGGTTGTCAGGCCGGGGGCGGCGGGCAGGCACCAATGTTCGATCAGGGGGTGGTCGAGGGTCAGCGACTGGCGCAGTGCGGCCACATCGGTGCCGGGATGGAGGGTGGCCGCAACAAAGCGCAGGCCGTGCGAGGTGACCGTTTGCGCGGACCAGCCGGGGCCCTTGCTGTGTTCGGGTGACCTTGGGCCGGTGGCGGTGACGAAGAGGTCAAGCTCGATCTCCATCCCGGGGTAGTAGAAGGCGGGCACCACGACCGGCACGAACAGCGCCTGTGCGCCAAGGGCGGCACGCAGCTGGGCCACCACAGGGCCGGGATCGGCGGCGGTGGTGTAGACGACGGCCATCACCAGACCCTTTGCCGCGAACCCGCCACGGGCCAGCACCGTGCGGGCAAGGTCCGCCACGATGACCGCCTGCGCCAGCACGTCGCCCGGCGCGATCACGGTGCCGTCACAGTCCAGCGGGCACTGGCCGCAGGACCAGCCAAGATCGCCCGACCGCAGCAAAAGCGAATAGGGCACCGGAATGCGCATCGACCAGAGTTCTTCGAAACCCACATGACTGCGCATCTGCCCCCCCCTTTGCCGGGGCAGAGGTTAGCCGTCCTTGGTCACGCGGGCCAGCACCACGACCAGCACGCGCGACGCACCTGCGGCAAGGCAGGCCTCCGCTGCGGCGGCAAGGGTGGCGCCTGATGTCATCACGTCGTCGACCAACAGCACCGCGCGTTCAGACATGATTGCGCGGCGGCGGGGGTGGACGCGGATGGCGCCGGTGACATTGGCGAAACGGGCGTCCTTGTTGCGGCCGTCTTGGGTGGGGGTGCGCCTGTTGCGGATCAGAAGGTCGGGGCAATGGTCGAGGCCCGCCAGTTGCGCCAGCGCGCCCGACAACAGCGCCGACTGGTTATAGCGCCGCCGCAAAAGGCGCATCCAGTGCAGAGGTATCGGGGCCACCAGCATGCCCGGTTCCAGCATCGGCATTGCGGCGCGGTGCATCCAGCGGGCGGCGGGCATGGCAAGGTCCATCCGGTCGCCGTGTTTCAGCGACAGGACCAGACTGCGGGCATTGTCGCGGTACAACAGCGCCGCCCGGCCCCGCGACCATGGGCGCGCGATGGTCAGGCAGTCGTCGCAATGCACGGTATGGCCGGGGTCCTGCCCCGGCAGTTGCGTGCCGCAAAGATCGCAGACCAGCCCGGTGACAAACGGCGTATCACGCCAGCAGGTGGGGCACAGCGCGAAGTCGGTCGTCACCTGCGCGTCGCAGGTCAGGCACTGCGGCGGATAGACCAGATGCAGGGCCGCGCGGCCCAGTCTCTCTTGCAAACCCACGCCCGTCCCCCCATCCCTGTGGCCGATGACCATGCCACCGCCCCTGACCGACCGCACAGCGCTTGCCCGCAACCGGGCCAGAGCCGCCACTTTGCCCGACCGCGCGCTGTTCCTGCACCATGACGTGGCCGACGAAGCGCAGGAGAGACTGACCGAGGTTAACAGAACGTTTACAGATGTGGCCGTAGTGACCGGAGAGCCTGATGTGTGGCAGGCGGCGTTGCCGGGGGCGCGCGTCGTGGGCGATGCGCCGGTGCTGGACCTGGTGCCAGGGTCGCTCGATCTGGTGATCCATGCGCTGTGCCTGCACTGGGCCGATGATCCGGTAGGCCAGATCGTGCAATGCGCCCGTGCGCTGCGGCCTGACGGGATGTTCATGGCGGCGCTGTTCGGGGGCCGGACATTGCACGAGTTGCGCGCCTGTCTGGCCGAGGCGGAGGTGGCGGTGACGGGCGGCCTTAGCCCCCGTGTGCTGCCAATGGGCGAGATCCGTGATCTGGGCGGGCTGGTGCAACGGGCGGGGCTGGCGCTGCCGGTGGCCGATTCGGTGGTGCGCAGGGTGATGTACCGCGATGCGCTGCACCTGATGGCTGACCTGCGGTCGATGGGTGAGGGCAACGCGCTGGCGGGTCGCCAAAGGCGGTTCACCCGGCGCGCGGTGATGGAGGGGGCCGCCCAACGCTATACCGAGGCCTATGCGCAGCCGGGTGGCCGGGTGGCGGCGACGTTCGAGATCATCTTTCTGACCGGCTGGGCCCCGCATGCGGGCCAGCAAAGGCCGCTCAGGCCCGGTTCGGCGACAAAGAGGCTGGCCGATGCCCTGGGCGTGCCCGAAACGCCGCTGCAACGCGAACCGGGCACGGGGTAAGAACGGCGCGCTGGTTGACCCCGGCATGCCGCCCTATATGTCCCCCTTCAGGCCGGAAACACTGACCGGCGTTCACAGGACACAAGCGATGCTTGATGCCAAGCCCGGGCCACTGGCCCCCGCCACCACTGCAACGGCACCCGGACAGGGCCGCCTTGCGCATGCCCCTGCCAGCCACCCGCCGGTGCGCACCGCGCGGATCGGCATTCTTCTGGCAAACCTCGGGACGCCCGACAACTATGACTACTGGTCGATGCGGCGGTATCTGAACGAGTTTCTGTCGGACAAGCGGGTGGTCGACTACTCGGCCTGGCTGTGGCAGCCCTTGCTGCAACTGGTGATCCTGACGAAACGGCCCTTCAGCAGTGGGGCCAACTACAAGCTGATCTGGAACCATGAGCGCAACGAAAGTCCGCTTCTGACCATCACCCGCGACCAGACGACCAAGATCGCCGCCGCGATGCAGGTGCGGCACGGCGATGGCGTGATGGTCGATTTCTGCATGCGCTATGGCAACCCGTCGACCGACACCAAGGTGCGCGAGATGGTCGAGGCGGGTTGCGAGAAGATCCTGTTCTTCCCGCTGTACCCGCACTACGCCGGGGCCACGTCAGCCACCGCGAACGACCAGTTCTTTCGCGCGCTGATGAAGGAAAAACGCCAGCCCGCGGCGCGGACGGTGGCCGAATACTTTGACCATCCGCTGTACATCGACGCCCTGGCACAGTCGGTCGAGCGGGCCTATGCGGCGCTGGACCATCGGCCGGATGTGCTGGTAGCCAGCTATCACGGGATGCCGCAGCGGTATCTGATGCAGGGCGACCCCTATCATTGCCAGTGCGCCAAGACCTCTCGTCTGTTGCGGGAACGGCTGGGCTGGGACAAGGGGGCCATCGACACGACGTTCCAGTCGGTGTTCGGCCCCGAGGAATGGCTGAAGCCCTATACGGTTGAACATGTGGCGGAACTGGCCCGCGCGGGCAAGAAGCGGATCGCGGTGATGGCGCCCGCGTTTTCCGCCGACTGCATCGAGACGCTGGAAGAGATCAACGGAGAAATCCGTGAGGCGTTCGAGCATGCGGGGGGTGAATCGTTCACCTACATCCCGTGCCTGAACGATGACGATGCGCATATCACGGCGCTGTCGGCGGTGATCGACGCCAATCTGGGCGGATGGATCAGCGGCTGACATAGCAAAGGGACGGCAGGCAGCGCTGCCGTCCCTTGCAATCGGACCGAAGTCCGACGGACGTTCTTAGTTCGACGAAGCCGCAGCAGCGACCAGGATCAGGATCAGCAGGGGGATCAGGATCCCGCCAGCGGACGAGCTGGTTTTTGCTTCGACAACGGCCGGCTCCATGACCGGTTCAACAAGGCCGCCAGCGTAGGCGGTCGATGCGGTGGCTGCCAGTGCGGCTGCGAGCGCGATTTTCTTCATAGTAACCTCCAGTTTTCGCCTGCGGTCGAATTTTTCTGAGGACGACCGTGGGCACCCAAGTGAATACCTCGTACGCTTCTGTAAACATCTTGGGCGCAGAAATGCAATCACTGGAAACCACGAAAACCGGGACGCTGCGGCCTTGTCGTCAAATCGGCAACACTGCGATCAAATTGCATAAAAACGAAGCGTGGGAAGGTGTTCCAGACCATGCCCGGGGTTGTTCACCGACGGTCTTGCGTGGCTTTCGAACACCCGGGGCGACGACCATCGTGCGCAGAAACAGAATCACCCCGGGTGTCAGTGTGACGATGACAGGTAGTCGCGTATCGAACACGGCATGCACCATGCCCGGCCCCCCGGAATCGGTTTCGTCAGATCAGCAACACCTGCGTGCCGACCCGGCACAGGTCATACAATTCGACAATGTGTTCATTGTAGAGGCCGACACACCCGTTCGACGACCGACGGCCGATCTTGCGCGTGTCATGCGTGCCGTGAATCCGGTAGTAGGTCCAGGACAGATACAGCGCCCGTACGCCCAGCGGATTGTCGGGCGAACCGCCCTCGACCAGATCCGGCCATTCGGGGTGCCGTTCCTTCATCGACGCGGTCGGGCGCCATGGCGGATTGACCACCTTCTGCACCACTTCCGTCTTGCCACGGCGCGTCAGATCTTCTGACAGGGGCACCGAGGTGGGATAAAGCTTGTACACCGACTGATCCTCGGACCAGAAGTGCAGCGCGCGTGACGTGATGTCGACCAGAACGGCACCGCCGCGCGTGTCGGTGAAGTACGGGCGCCAGTCCAGCATGCGGAAACTGGAGACGTTGTTGCGGACCGCCCCCGAGGCTGCGGGCTCGATCTCGGTCGATCCGTTCATTGCGAAGGCGGGCATGGCACCCAATGCGGCAGCCGCCGCTACGCCAGACATCAGGACGCGGCGGGTGATCGCGGGGGTGGGGTGGTCGGACATCGTGACTGCTCCTGCTTTTTCAGGCACTGTAGCGTTTTGCAGCGTTGTCGGCAATTCACGGCCCTGTCACTTGGAAACACGTTCGTGACGCAAATGGCACAGACCCGCGTATCGGCATTTGAACTGGCCCGGGCGAAGCTGTAAGCAGCAGGCGCAGCGGGTTTCGGGTGGGCAAGGGTATGAAGGCTTTATCGGTTCTGGCCGTTGTCGCGGGTCTGGTTCTGGCGGGATGTGCCGGCGGGGGAAACCTGCAGATCGGCGCGGACGGCAAGCCGCTGCCGCAGGTCTACAAGATCGGCGGCGGGCAGGCCGAACGCATTCCGTTCCGTTTCCTTGATTCGGTGAATGCCCTGCGGTCGGCGCGCGGTGCGCCGCAACTGGCCTACAACGCGCAACTGAACGCCGCCGCCGCCACCCATTCGCGCGATATGTCGGTGCAGAACCGGCCCTGGCATTTCGGGTCTGACGGATCGTCACCGCTGGTCCGGGTGCAGCGCGTCGGCTATTCGGGGCGTCTGGCGGGTGAGCTGATTTCGGAAACTTTCGAGACCGAGCTGGAGACGCTTTCGGCGTGGATGGCGCAGCCCGACACCCGCGAAGTGATCCTTGACGCCCAGGCGAACGAGCTTGGCTTTGCCTGGTTTCAGGAGCCTTCGGGCAAGATATGGTGGACGATGGTGACGGGTTCCACCGGATTTGCCCAGGTGGCAGGGGTCGCTACGGGCGGATTATGATCGGCGTGCCGTCGCG
>JBBQXK010000003.1:0-150335 GCA_038209775.1 Rhodobacterales bacterium
CTGGCCAAGGCGGCGTCGGAGGCGCTGGTCTTTTCCGGGGTGGAGGCCGGCGAGATGGACGTGACGTTCATGTCCCGCACCGATCCGGCCGCCGTCAGCATGGCGCGCGTCGGGCTGCGATTCGAACTGGCCCAGCCCGAGGCGCGCGAGGCCCCTCGCACCGGTCCGGGCCTTGATCCCGAACGTCCGCCCAACCTGCGCTAGGGCCCGGATTTACCTGCGTCACGAACGGGTTTTGTTGGGGTATAATAATACCGTTCTCGCAAGTCTTTGTTCTACATCGATTTAATATCCATTCCGTCGCTTGACGGCGCATCAGGCATCGGCGATATACCCCCATCCTTGGCACCGGGGTCCTTTTCCGTTGCCTGGCCCGACATTCCTCATGGGACGCATGACATGAAAACCTTTACGGCCACGCCGTCCGACATCGACAAGAAGTGGATCCTGATCGACGCCGAGGGCATCGTTCTGGGTCGTCTTGCGACGATCGTCGCCTCGATCCTGCGGGGCAAGAACAAGCCGACCTTCACGCCGCACATGGACATGGGCGACAACGTGATCGTCATCAATGCCGACAAGATCCAGATGACCGGCAACAAGCGCGAGGACAAGCGTTACTACTGGCACACCGGCTATCCGGGCGGGATCAAGTTCCGCACCGCGCGTCAGGTGCTGGAGGGTGACCACCCCGAACGTGTGGTGACCAAGGCGGTTGAGCGGATGATTACCCGCAACCGTCTGGGCCGCGTGCAGATGACCAACCTGCGCGTCTATGCCGGGGCCGAGCATCCGCACGAGGCACAGCAGCCCGACGTCATGGACCTCAAGGTCCTGAACCCGAAGAACACGCGGAGCGCCTGAGCATGGCCGACATCAAATCCCTTGACGACCTGAAATCGGCCGTCGCCGCCGCCGCACCCGAGGCCCCCGTGGCCGTAGGTGCGCCCATCCGTGTACAGGTGCGTGATGCGCTTGGCCGGTCCTATGCAACGGGCAAGCGCAAGAACGCCGTTGCCCGCGTCTGGATCAAGCCCGGCAAGGGCAAGGTCGTGGTCAACGGCAAGACGATGGCGGAATACTTCGCCCGTCCGGTGCTGCAGATGATCCTGCGCCAGCCCTTCACCATCGCCGGGGTGGAAGGCCAGTTCGACGTGATGGCCACAGTCGCCGGTGGCGGGTTGTCGGGGCAGGCGGGGGCCGTCAAGCACGGCATCTCGAAGGCCCTGCAACTGTACGAGCCGTCATTGCGCGGTGCCTTGAAGGAGGCCGGTTTCCTGACCCGCGACAGCCGCGTGGTGGAACGCAAGAAGTACGGCAAGGCCAAGGCGCGCAAGAGCTTCCAGTTCTCCAAGCGCTGATCGGTCGGACGAAACACAACGGCAGATGCCCGGATCAGGGCATCTGCCGTTTTTGTTACAATATCAGCGCTGACTTCGGATGTGCGCGCCGGTTGCCGCGTCAGATGAAGCTGATTGCATCCAAAAAGTCACTCGGCACAAAAGCGCCGCCGACCTGCACGCGTTCAGTCGCGCTAAGCAGGATCACCAGAACACCTGCGCTGGTCACGACGACATTTTCCGCAACGAAATCGGCAACCGTGCCGGACCAGAACGCGGCATCAATCCGGATCGCCTCGCCCCTCTGGTAGTCTTCGATCACATCCCGACCCGTGCCGACACGGAACACGAAAGTGTCCCGTCCGACGCCGCCCGAGATCAAGTCATTTCCCGTGCCTCCGTCGATCGTGTCATTGCCGGTTTCGCCGTAGATGAAATCACCTCCGTCGCCGCCAAACAGCAGATCATTGCCTCTGGTGCTGAAGTTAGAGGCGTCGTCGCCATACAACGTGTCTCTGCCGGCGCCTCCGTACATGGTGTCGTTGCCGACACCACCGGTCATGTCGTCATTTTCGGTGCCCCCATCAAGGACATCATTTCCGCTGTAACCGAACAGTCGGTCATTGCCCGCGCCGCCAAGGATCGTATCCCGGTTGTCACCGCCATACAGACTGTCGCGGTCCGCCCCACCGTCGATACTGTTTCGCCCCGTTGCGGCCCCGACGATCACGTCGTTCCCGGTGCCGCCTGACAAATTGTGCCGCCAGACGCCGGTATTGCCCTGGGAGTATCCCTGCAGGTCGATGAAATCGGCACCTTCGTCACCCGAGATGACCGTGTTCATGTACGCAACGGTCTGGATCGTGTCGTTCCCCAGGCCGCCATTCACGATCAGCAAAGTCGGTACAACAAGGTCATTGTTGTTGTAGACAAAGATGTCGTCATCGCCCCCGCCGGCGACGATTTCCAACCTGCCCGCCCCCATTTCCCATCCCGTCACCGTATCGGCTTCGTCGGTCAGGATAAGGCGGACGGTTTCATTCGCCGCAAAGATATCGCCAAAGCCCGTCAGGTCTGGCGACTGCGAAGCGAGGTCGGTGCGCCCGAATATATCCTGACTGACTGAAAGGAAATCGCCATAGACGAGATTGGTCCCTGCGGCAGGGGTGTAGCGCATCACGACACCCGGATCGTTGACAGTACCAGTTGTGCCCCAGTCCACAAATTCGATGGCAGTGGTGACGGTCGTCGCCAGAACCGCGTTGATCTGGGCAAGATAGTCTGCAGCCGAGGCGGCAGCGTTGGCGGTAAATGCGGCATTGGCCGCAGCGGCAGTCGGTCCGCTGGCCACATTGTTCCACGACAGCGTCGGCATCGAAATGCCGAACAGCCGAAAGTAGCCCGAAATCAAACCCTCGTTCTGGCCGGTTGGACCACCGACAATTCCGGTGAAGTTCTGCGATGCGTCGAACGACGCAGGCACCTCTACACCTGTCTGGTTCCGAAAGAATACATCGACATCGCCGCCCCGAATATCGATGACGCCGGACTGGCCCAATGTGGTTGTAAACGTGTTCCCGGGGCCGGGGTACGAAACGGTTCCGGTAACCTGCCCGGTTCCATAGAACAGGTTGTTTGCAGTTGCAAAGTTGGTGTTCGGTGCCAACAGATAGCCCATATCGACGTAGACCCCCGCCGAACTGTCACGATAGTCAAATAAATGCCGCATCGATTCCCCGCGTTGCAATTTACTAGCAGCCTATTGGTCAAGACGACCCTACCCCAAGTCAAGCGACAGCTTGTCGCAACGAATGTTCAATTCGATTTGGTCGCCCGAAATCGCACACTGCACTGTTGCCCAGCGGTCTGAGTCCGAAGTCCTGGCAGGTTGGTCATCCCACGCGGTGCGGCTGGTACCCTGTTGCAGGACGGACTCGCAACCCGGATGATCTGGCGACGTTGTCGCCAACGTTGTTGACCCAAGGGCGGCAGCGGGCCAGCGTTCAGGGCAGAGCAGCACAAGATCAAAGGCCCGAAAATGGGATACCAGACAGGTTTTCACGCCCCCAATGGCGGGCAGTTCCTTGGCTACCGCAAGGCGCGCAGTGGTGCGACCGAGGTTGTCTATGATGACGGCGTCAACCGCCGCGTGGTGTGGCAGTTGGGCGAGGTGAACGAGGCGCAGTTGTCCGATGCCCTGTCCGAGGCGGTCGTTGCCCTGCGCATCGTACCCGCGCTGATGACCGAGTTGCGCAAGCGCGCCATTCAGGTTGAGCGGATGGTCGAATAGGCACGAGTGCCGTTTTCCTGAGCCATTGCCGCGTTTCGGGGCAGCTTGTCCGCGCCGGGATGCTGTTTCGGGGCCTGACCGCAGTGGTCAGGTCTTTCCAGCGTGAATTTCCTGTGCCACAAAACTGTCAAAGCACTTGAAAACGGCAGGGACAGGGATGCAAGGCAGTTCGGGGTGGGCCAGGTTCCGCCGGTCCGAGGCGGCAAGCGGCCTCTCGATGATCGCTCCACCGGGGATCTACGTGATCCTTTTGCTGGCGGTGCCGCTGTTCACGGTGCTTCTGACATCTTTCTACACCGATGGTGTGACCGAGACCGGGGCCAAGACGGCGCTGCCGATCCTGACGTTCGAGAATTACCACGAAGTATGGACCAAGCCGATCTATCGCGTGCTGATGTGGCGGTCGCTGATGATTTCGCTGTCGGTCACGCTGATCACGGTGCTTCTGGCCTATCCCATCGCGTATTTCGTCAGCTTTCACGTGGCTCCATCGAAGAAATCGCTGTGGCTGTTCCTGATCACCATTCCGTTCTGGACCAGCTACATTATCCGTGTGTTCCTGTGGAAAGTGGTGCTTGGCTATAACGGCGTGTTCTCGTCCGGGCTGGAAATCGTCGGCATCACCGATGAGCCGATGTCGTTCCTGACGAACGGTGCGGTCGCGGTGACGGTGACGCTGGCGCATGCCTATGCGCCGTTTGCCATCCTGCCGATCTTTGTGGCGCTGGAAAAGATCGACCGGTCGTTCCTTGAGGCCGGGCAGGACCTGGGCGAGTCGAAGTTCTCCACCTTTGTCCGCGTCACGCTGCCCTTGTCGATGGGGGGGGTGATTGCAGCGGTGATGATCGTGTTCATCCCGACGGTCGGCGACTATGTGACGCCCGACCTGATGGGTGGCGGCAAGCTCCCGCTGATCGCCAACGCCATCGAGACGCAGATGCTGAAGTTGCAGCACCGCGCACTGGGGTCGGCCATGGCGGTGTCAGCGATGGGCATTGTGGCGCTGGTCACGGTGCTGTTTCTGGTGCTGAACCGACGGTTCCTTCGGGGGAACGCGCGATGAAGACGGTTCAGCGCAAACCCTGGGGCCACCGCGCCTATGCCATCGTGTATCTGTTGTTTCTCTACGCGCCGATCATCCTGTTGCCGATCTTCGCGTTCAACGACAGCGTCATCCTCGCGTTCCCGCTGGAGGGATTCACCACCAAGTGGTTTGGCGAGATGTGGGCGGATGAACAGATGTTCAACGCGCTGCGGAACTCGGCGACCGTCGCGTTCACTTCGGCGGCCATCTCCACGATCCTCGGGCTGTTCGCCGCCCGTGCCAGCACAAGGTTCCGGTTTCCGGGCAAGGGGCCGGTCATCGCACTGGTGATGCTGCCGCTGGTTCTGCCCGAGATGATCCTGGCGATGTCGCTTCTGGTCGCGTTCCTGGCGATTGGCGTCAACCTGTCGCTTCTTACCGTCATCATGGGGCATGTGCTGATCACCACCCCCTTCGCCGTGGCGATCCTGACATCGGCGTTCCAGTCGCTGGACCGGTCGCTGGAAGAGGCGGCCTATGATCTGGGCGAAACGCCGGGTTCGACCTTCCGGCTTATCATCCTGCCCTTGGTGATGCCGGGCATCGTGTCGTCGTTCCTGATCTGCTTTACCGTCAGTCTGGACGAATTCATCGTAGCCTATTTCCTGTCGGGCACCGAACCGATGCTGTCTTCCTATATCTACGGCCAGTTCCGGTTTCCCGCCAATGTGCCCAAGGTGATGGCGCTGGGGACCATTCTGGTTCTGTTGTCCATCCTGCTGCTGGCCATCGCAGAATACTATCGCCGCCGCGGCATCGCCCGGACCGGCGGCAAGGCATGAGGAGCCACCCCCTGTGACCGACAAACCCACGATGATCGCGTTTCAGGACGTGCAGAAGTATTACGGTGATTACCACGCCCTGCGGGGGATCACCGCCACGATCAAGGCGGGTGAGTTCTTTTCCCTGCTAGGGCCATCGGGCTGCGGCAAGACCACGCTGTTGCGCACGATTGCCGGGTTCGAGGACATCAGTTCCGGCGTGGTGATGATCGACGGCAAGGATATGGCGGGCGTGCCTGCCAACGTGCGGCCAACGAACATGGTGTTCCAGTCCTATGCGATCTTCCCGCACCTGACGGTCGAACAGAATGTGGGCTTTGGCCTGCGCCGTGATCCGATGTCGAAAGAGGCCAAGGCCCGCGCGGTTGCCGAGACGTTGGAGATGGTGGGCCTCAAGGGCTATGGCGCGCGTGCGGCCCATGCCCTGTCGGGTGGTCAGCGACAACGCGTGGCGCTGGCACGCGCGCTGATCCTGAAACCCAAGGTGCTGCTTCTGGATGAACCCTTGTCCGCGCTGGACAAGAAGATGCGCGAACATATGCAGATGGAACTGATCCGGCTGCAGCGCCTGGTCGGCATCACCTTCATTCTGGTGACGCATGACCAGGAAGAGGCGCTGGTCATGTCCGACCGCATCGCGGTGATGTTCGAGGGCGAGATTGCGCAGCTGGCTGACCCCGAAACCCTGTACCGCCGTCCGAACAGCCGCAAGGTGGCCGATTTCATCGGTACGATGAACTTTCTGCCGGCCAAGATCCTGTCCGACGACGGTGGCCGTGTGGAGGTAGATGCGCAGGGGTTTGGCCGCCTGACGCTGGACGCCGAACAATGCATGGGCAAGGGCAGTGGGGCCGAGGCCAACATCGGGTTCCGCCCCGAGACGCTGACGATCCTGTTCGAGGGGCAATCGGCGCAGGACCGCGAAAGCATGGCGACGGTGGCCGAGGTGGTCTATTACGGCGACATGACGTACTATGACCTGCGGCTGGACGGCACCCAGCAGGACACCCGCATTTCAATGCGCAATGTCTTTGGCCGCCCGGTGCTGGACATCGGCACGCGGACGCGCGTTGCGTGGTCGCCGGGCGCGCTGGTGCTGTTCCGCTAGGGGAAGTCTGCCTCCGGCGGGGATATTTGGGCAAAGATGAACGCGGAAGGCACGCCGGTTTACCGGCCCATGGCGGCGGCCCTGTGGATGACAGGGTCGATTGCCGCGTTCACGGCCATGGCCGTGGCAGGGCGGGCCGTTGCGGGCGTGCACGACACGTTCGAGATCATGACCTGGCGGTCGCTGATCGGGTTCTGCATCGTGCTGGTTGTGGCGCTGTCGCGCGGACGTCTGGGCGAGGTGCGGACCGACCGGCTGCCAAGCCACCTCTTGCGCAACATCGTCCACTTCTCTGGCCAGAACCTGTGGTTCTATGCACTGACGGTGATCCCGCTGGCGCAGGTCTTTGCGCTTGAGTTCACCTCGCCCCTCTGGGTGATCCTGCTGGCCGCGATGTTTCTGGGAGAGCGGATCACGGCGGCCAAGGTTCTGGCCGGGGTCTTGGGATTTGCAGGCATCCTTCTGGTGGCGCGCCCGGATTTCGCGGCCATCGACCCCGGGGTGGTGGCGGCACTGCTGTCGGCGGTCTGTTTTGCGACCACGTCGGTGTTGACCAAGGCCCTGACGCGCAACGAAAGCATCGTGTCGATCCTGTTCTGGCTGACGCTGATGCAACTGGGCCTCGGGCTGGTTGCGGCGGGCTGGGATGGTGATCTGGCGCTGCCAACAGCGGCGACCTTGCCATGGCTGGTGCTGATCGGCATCTGCGGGCTTTGCGCGCATTTCTGCCTGACCAGCGCGTTGTCACTGGCCCCCGCGGGCATCGTGGCCCCCATGGATTTCGCGCGTCTGCCGGTGATCGCTGTCATCGGCTGGGTCTGGTACGGCGAAAGCGTGGCGGTGGGGGTTGGCCTGGGGGCGGCCCTGATCATTGCGGGGGTCGTGGTGAACCTTGCGGCGGGCAACCGGGCCGCCTTGCAACAGGCCGAACATCACAAGGGTGTGACGCCGCGTCAGTGATTGACCGGCGGCATGATTTCGCCGACGCTTTTTTCATCAAGACATAAAGTGTCGCGGGTCGCGTTCGGGGAGGAATCGACATGAAACATCTGGCAACCGCCGCAAGCCTTTTGGCCTTGTCGGCAGGGGCAGTTACGGCGGGCGGGATTGACAGGTCGCGCCTGAATTACGGGATCCTGTTCGAGAAGGGCAGCTATGTCGAGTTCGGCGCGTCGCGGGTGTCGCCGGATGTATCGGGGACTTTCGCCGCAGCTCTTGGTGGGATTTCCACGGGCGACATGGCGGGCAACTACGCAACGTTCAGCCTGTCCTACAAACAGGATATCAATGACAAGCTGTCATTTGGCCTGTTCGTCAACACGCCCTATGGTGCGGATGCAAGCTATCAGACGGGTGTTTACAACGGACTGCGTGCGCAATGGGACAGCAATCAGATCGCGGGTATCCTGCGCTATGAAGTGACGCCCGCCATTTCGGTCTATGGCGGTCTGCGCTACGTTCAGTCCAAGGCGACCATCAGCATTCCCGATACGCTGATCCGGGGCGGCCTGGCGCAAGCGGCGGCCAACCCGAACCTTTCTGCAGAGCGGCGGGCGCAGGCAGGGGCGCTGGCGGGCGGGGCACCTCCGGGTACGCTGGCCTATGAAGCGTCGGGCGCATCTGACGGTCGTTTCGGCTATGTCATCGGTGCGGCCTATGAAAAGCCGGAAATCGCGCTGCGAGTGGCTCTGACCTATGAAAGCGGCATCACGCACAAGTTCAACACGACCGAGTTCATCGCCGCTGTCCCATCGATTTCCGGCAACGGCGTCACCGAAGTGGAAATGCCCAAGTCGATCACGCTCGATTTCCAGTCGGGCATCGCCAAGGACACGCTGGCGTTCGGGTCGATCCGGTGGTCCGAGTGGTCGGTGTGGGAAGTGCGCCCGCCGGGATACAACGCCCTGACCGGGTCGGACATCACCAGTTTCGAAAATGACGTGATCACCTATCAGATCGGTATCGGGCGGAAATTGAACGATAACTGGTCGATCTTCACGCGCGCCAGCTATGAAAAGGCGAACGGTGGCGTGTCGTCGCGTCTGGCTCCGACTGATGGCCAGTCGACCTTTGGCGTGGGCGGCACCTATACCAAGGACAACCTCAAAGTCACCGGCGGTGTCGAGTACATCCGCGTGGGCGATGCGGTTGACGGATCGAACACGCAGTTCGGCAGCAACGATGGGATCGGATTCGGTCTGTCGGTCGGCTATCGCTTCTGATCGTTCCACGCACAGGCAACAGGCAAAGGCCCCGGCGCGCAACCGCCGGGGCCTTTCGCGCTTGAACGGCATCGCGGCCCCGCGTTAACTGGCGATGGAACAAGCGGGGCAGGCGCGATGATCTACCGGACGGCAGCGGAATGGCGGGCGGCGGACCGGCGTCGGGTGCTGGTGTTCGGCATGTCGGGCCTTGGCAAGACGCATCTGGCCAACATGCTGCGGGCGGCGGGTGGCTGGTTCCACTACTCGGTCGATTACCGCATCGGCACCCGCTACATGGGCGAGTTGATCAGCGACAACTTCAAGCGTGAGGCAATGAAGGTGCCGCTGTTGCGCGAGCTTTTGATGACCGACAGCGTCTATATCTCGTCCAACATCACCTTCGACAATCTGGCGCCCCTGTCGACCTATCTGGGCAAGCCCGGCGATCCTGTGAAGGGGGGCCTGCGCTTTGCCGAATACATGGTGCGTCAGGCACAGCACCGCGAGGCCGAGGTGGCGACATTGCTGGACACGCCAAGGTTCATCCGGCGGGCAGAAGAGATCTATGGCTATCCGAACTTCATCTGCGATTCGGGTGGGTCAATCTGTGAGGTGGTGAACCCCGACGACCCCGACGACACCGTGATGCGGGTGCTGTCCGAGACGATGCTGATGGTCTGGATCAAAGGGTCCGACGCCCACACGGCGGAACTTGTCCGCCGGTTCGACCGGGCACCCAAGCCGATGTACTACCAACCCGCATTTCTTCATGTGGCGTGGGAAGAGTACCGCGCAACCCATTCTGTGACCGAAGAAACCTGTGATCCCGATGCCTTTGTGCGCTGGACCTACGCCCGCGCCATGGCCCACCGCCAACCGCGCTATGCTGCGATGGCACGGTGGGGTGTGACGGTGACGGCGGAAGAGGTGGCTGCGGTGCGGGATGCGGCGGGGTTTGATGATCTGATCGCGCTGGCCGTTACACGAAAATTGCAAACAGGTTCGTGAAGATACGCGCCACCGATGCCACGCTGTCCAGCACCTTCACGACCGTCTTCAGGTTTGTCGCGAATGACTTGATGTTGGACGCAGCGTCGGTTAGCGCCCTTTCCGCGACGGTCGGATCAAGATGGCTGAGCGCATAGGCGTGGCGCAGGTTCGCAAGATCGCGCATCTGCTGGGATATCTGTTCCGAGGCCATGGCGAGGTCCTCAAGCTGGTCCTGATCCATCGTCTTGGCAAGAAGCGTTTCGTTCGCCTGCAACTGACGGTCAAGCGACGCACCAATGCTGGTGAACTGGTTCTGGGAATTGCCGGTATGCTTGGGCATTGCTTGTTTCTCCTGTCAGAAGTCAACCTTCAGCGCGGCAAGTGCCTTTGTGAACGTTTCGATTTCGACCAATGATGCGGGCCGCCGGAGCCGTTGGGCCAGCGCCTCGTGCGCCTCGGCCAATGCCGATATCTGCCCGACCAGCGATGCCTTGCGGGCGTCCAGAAACGCGGTGTGCGCCCGGTCAAGCTGATCGAGGGCATCCCGGTATTCGGCTTCGGAACCGCGGCGCGCCAGGATTGCGGCGGTTCGCACACGGAACATCTCTGCGTGCAGGCTGTTGAGCCGTTCGGCCTCTCCGGATATCGGGGCGACCAGATTGATGACTTCGTTGACGACCTCCGCGAATGGCTGGCGGTTCCGCAGCACCGTGCGTTTGAGGATCTGTGCCCGCCGGTTGGCGACAAGGAATGTGGCAAGGTTGCTTGTCGCGGTCTGGTCTTCCTTGAGCCGGTTGATTGTGCGTTGCAGCGCCTCGTTCTCGGCGGCATCGGCAAGCCCGCCCAGCGCAGTCACGGCGCCGGTGTAGGCCGCTCCCAGCGTGGCGTCGTTCTGGGCTTGCGCAATATCTGCGAGCGCAGCGACATAGGCATTGATGGCCGAAATCTTGCGACGTAGTGCGTCTTCTGGCAGTGGCGTGTCCCACGCCGCGCGCCGGTCAAGTTCGCAGGGGCCGCCTGTCTGTCCCGCCTGAGGCAGGGGTTGGCAGTTGCCGGTGAAGGCCCAGGGTTCGCGCGGGGCGGCAGCGGCAAGTTGAAGTCGGCGGAGGCGTTCGTCGGCCGGGTCCGCGTTCGCCAGGGCAAGCGCTGCCTCCGACGTGCCGGTTGTGGCATCGGACATGAGTTTAAGTTCAGGTCCGACATCCACGGCACTGCACGCCGCAAGCGACCCGAGAACTGCCCATAAGACAAGACCGTAGCGCATCACGTTGCCCCTATCTGATGTACGATTGAGGGACCATGTGCTTGCGCAAGGAAAGCACTCTGTCTATCTCGGTGCGTCGATTTACGATTTTTTCACGAAAGCCCGCCATGCCCATCACGCTGCCCGAAACCCTTCCCGCCTACGACGTGCTGCGGCGCGAGGGGGTGATGGTGATGTCGCCGGAACGGGCGGCGCGGCAGGATATCCGGCCGTTGCGGATCGGTCTGTTGAACCTGATGCCGAAGAAGATCCAGACCGAGAACCAGTTTGCCCGCCTGATCGGGGCCACGCCGTTGCAGATCGACCTGCAACTGATCCGCATGTCCGAGCATCAGACCAGGAACACCGCCGCCGAACACATGGCAACGTTCTATCGCCCCTTCGCCGAGGTGGCCGACAGTGACGAGCGGTTTGACGGCCTTATCATTACCGGCGCCCCCATCGAACATTTGCCGTTCGAGGAGGTGACCTATTGGAACGAGTTGCAACAGGTGATGGACTGGACGCAGACGCATGTCCTGTCCACCTTTGGGGTGTGCTGGGGCGGCATGGCGATGGCGTGGCATTTCCATGGGGTGCCGAAACATGCCTTGCCCGCCAAGGCGTTCGGCTGTTTCCGGCATGTGAATTTGGCCCCCACGTCACCCCTTCTGCGCGGATTCTCGGATGATTTCGTGATGCCGGTCAGCCGCTGGACCGAGATGCGGCAAGGCGACATCGACAAGGCCGGCTTGACCACGCTGCTGACGTCGGCGGCGACGGGGCCCTGTCTGGTCGAGGATCCGGCGCACCGCGCGTACTATCTTATCAACCATCTGGAGTACGACAGCGACACCCTGAAACAAGAGTATGACCGCGACGTGGCAAGCGGTGTGGCGATCAACGTGCCCGACAACTATTATCCCGATGACGATCCGTTGATGCCGCCGACGAACCGCTGGCGATCCCACGCGCATCTTCTATATGGCAACTGGATCAACGAGATATATCAGTCGACACCCTATGACATCGCGCAGATTGGCCGTTAGCCTGATCCTGGCCGGGATCACCGTCGCCGGGTGCGGCGTGGTCGTGGACCGCCGTGCCACGGAGCGCGAGGCCATGGCCGAGGCCACATGGCCGCCAACTGGCCAGTTCGTGACCGTCGAGGGCAAGCGTGTGCATGCGCATGTGCAGGGCACCGGGCCGGATGTGGTGCTGATCCACGGCGCGGGGGGGAACGCGCGGGATTTCACGTTTGATCTGGTGGGTCGGCTCGCCGCCGATTTCCGGGTGATCGCGTTTGACCGCCCGGGGTTCGGCTTTTCCGATGATCTCGGAGAAGCAGGGGCAAGCCCGCTGGTGCAGGCGGCGCATCTGCAGAAGGCCGCCGTGCTGTTGGGCGTCAGGCGGCCGGTCGTGCTGGGGCACAGCTATGGCGGGTCGGTGGCAATGGGCTGGGCGCTGACCGATCCCGGCGACACACGCGGTGTGGTGATCGTGTCGGGGGCCACGATGCCGTGGGATGGCGGGCTGGACGCATGGTATCACGTCACAGGCGGGCGGATCGGCGGGGTGACGGTCGTGCCCCTGCTGACCGCGTTCGTGCCCGACGCGCGGACCGAGACGGCGCTGACGGGTATCTTTGCGCCCGATCCGGTGCCTGCGGGGTACGGCGCGCATGTGGGGCCGGGCCTGACGCTGCGCCGTGCATCACTGCGCGCAAACGGGCGGCAGGTGCTGGCGCTGAAGGCGCATCTGCGGGCGATGTCGCCGCGTTATCCGGAACTGACCATGCCGTTTGAGCTGATCCACGGCACGGCGGACAAGACGGTGTATGCCACCGTCCATTCGATCCCCCTGGCAAAGATCCTGCCCAAGGCGCGGCTGACGCTGATCGACGGTGCGGGCCACATGCCGCACCACAGCCACGCGGGCGTGGTCGTGGCCGCCATCACCCGCCTGGCGCGGTAAAGCGTCAACGCTTCCTCTTGCCGGCACTTGCCCCTAGACTGTGCCCGCAAAGAAGGAGCCACGCCATGACCGACCTGCCCTTTGACGGTGCCATCAGCCGCTATTTCCGCGAAGGTGCCCCCAAGGCGGTGCGCAAGGCCGTCGAGAAGGCGGGCAAGGATGACATCCTGTCAAAGGGCTTTCCCTACCGCACCGCGATGAAGGGCCGTGACTACGACGTGCTTATGGCGGGGCTGCAACAGCAACTGGTGCGGTTGCAGGCCGATGTGAAGGCCACCGGGAAACGTGTGGTCGCGGTGTTCGAAGGGCGCGATGCCGCCGGAAAGGGCGGCTGCATCGACCGCGTGCGCGAGAACCTGAACCCGCGGGTGGCAAGTGTGGTGGCGCTGACGAAACCATCCGACCGCGAGATGGCGCAATGGTATTTCCAGCGCTACATCGACTGGTTGCCCGCGCGGGGCGAGATTTTGCTGTTCGACCGGTCCTGGTACAACCGGGGCATTGTCGAGCATGTGTTCGGGTTCTGCAAACCTGAACAGCGTGCCCATTTCTTTCGTCAGGTTCCCGATTTTGAACGGATGCTGGTGGATGACGGGATTGTTCTGGTGAAGCTGTGGCTGGACGTAAGCCGCCCTGAACAACTGCGCCGGTTTCTGGCCCGCGAGAGCGATCCGATGAAACAGTGGAAGCTGAGCAGCATCGACATCGACGGACTGGCGAAGTGGGACGAGTATACCAGTGCCATCGCTGAAACCTTTGCCGCCAGCCATACCGGGCATGCGCCATGGACGGTGGTGCGGTCCGATGACAAGGACCGCGCGCGGATCGGGGTGATCCAGAGCCTGCTGCGCGCGGTCGACTATGAAGGACGTGATGACAAGGTCATCGGCGTGCCCGATCCCGGGGTCGTCGGCGGCCCTGACCTCTGGTCCGACGACGAGAATGACTGAAGGCAAGCGCGGCTATCACCACGGCAACCTGCGTCAGGCGCTGGTCGATGCCGCCCTGGCCCTGATCGAGGAAAAGGGGCCGCAGGGGTTTACCCTGTCCGAGGCCGCCAAGACCGCCGATGTGACCCCCGCCGCCGTGTACCGCCACTTTGCGGGCCGCGAGGACCTGATCGCCGAGGCGGCGCGGCAAGGGTACGACATCTTTGCCGCCCTGATGGATTACGCCTACAACGATGGCCGCCCAAGCGCGCTGGCCGCGTTCGAGGCGACGGGGCGGGCGTACCTGGCCTTTGCGCGCAAGTATCCCGGCCACTACAAGGCGATGTTCGAGGCAGGGCTGGTGCTATCGGATCACCCCGAAGTGGCCGCCGTGGCCAGCCGGTCACGCCTGGTGCTGGACCGCGCGGCGGTGGCGCTGTCCGACCATCTGCCCCCCGGCAAACGCCCACCGCCCAGCATGTTCTCGGCCCATATCTGGGCGCTTTCGCATGGGATCGTCGAATTGTTCGCGCGCGGCACGCCGGGCGCGCGCAGCCCCTATCCGCCGGAGGATTTGCTGGAGGCCGGGATCGGGGTCTATCTGCGGGGGTTGGGGCTGCTGCCGCCGGACCGATAGGGTTGAGGGGGCAGGAGCGGGGGGTTTCACACCCCCCGCACCCCCCGTTGGATATTTCTGGACAGAAAAAGCACAGGGGAAGATCAGCCCTTTGCGCCGTTGGCGAGGTAGACGGCGCAGCCGGTGAGGGCGGCGAAGTCATCCTCGACCACAGTGATCGAAAAGTCCTTGGTCAGGAGCGGCACGCGGCGGGCCTCGCGGAAGGTGGCTTCGAGGCCAAAGCGGGTAAACGACGCGGTCATCGCGCGCGACATGCCACCGATGAGGAAGATGCCATCATAGGGCAGGTGGATCAGGGCAAGGTCGGCCAGCATCTGACCAAGGGTATGGACGTAGAGGCGGGCGGCATCGGCAGCGAGGACGTCGCCAGCCGCGAGGGCAGACAGTACTGCGGCCGAATCGCGCGCGGGGCCGCCCCCGGCCTCGGCGGCGGCAAAGGCGTGCAGGTTGGCAAGGCCACGACCCGACAGCAGTTCCTCGACCCCCGCATGCGGAACCTCGCCCTGCGCGGTCAGCAGCGCCTCGATGAAGGTTTGCAGGCGCAGGTCCTCGGGGCCCCGCACCGGCATGCTGACGTGGCCGCATTCCGAGGGCGGCACGACGCGGCCCCAGGGGGTATTGTGGACGGGGGCCGCGTTGACGCCGGTGCCAAGCCCCACCACCAGCATCGAGCCACCCGGATGGCGTGGACCGTCAACGACGGTGCGCAGGTTTGCGCCGGCAATGTGGCCAAGCGCCTGTCCCTGTGCCTGAAGGTCGTTCAGGACGGCGACCGTGCCTGCCCCGCTTGCACGGACCACGCGCGCGCTGTCGATGATCCACGGCGCGCCGGCCCCGTCGAAAAGGTTGGTCATGGTGACCGCACCATCCTGCACCGGGCCCGCCGCCGCCACGCAGGCGCCCGCCACCGGGCCCACCGCTTCGTCCGCCATGTAGCGCGCCAGCACGCCGTCGATGCCGGTGAAATCGCGGTTCGGAAACTTGCGGATGCTGTCCGGGCGGACCTTGCGCCCTTCGGCCAGTGCCACGCGGGTGTTGGTGCCGCCGATGTCGGCCACAAGGGCAAGGGTCATGGGGGCGTCTCCGGTCCAGTCAGCGCGCGAGAGCCTGCGCCAGCGCGAGATACGACGCCTTGGGGCGGCGTTGCAAGGTTTCGAAATCGACATGCACCATGCCAAAGCGGGCGTCATAGCCCAGCGTCCATTCGTAATTGTCCATCAGCGACCAGGTGTAATAGCCCTTGACCGGCACACCTTCGGAAATCACCCCCCTTACGGCGTTCAGATGGCGGGTAAGATAGTCGATGCGGATATCGTCGTGGCAGGCATCACCCGTCAGCACATCGGCATTGGCCATGCCATTTTCGGTGACATACAGGGGCAGGCCGCGCGCATATTCGGCATGCGCACGGCGCAGGTGGAAGGCGAGGCCTTCGGGATAGATCTCCCAGCCGATCTGGGTTTTGGGCAGGGGGCCGGGCACCTCGCGTAAGGATGGCCACGGCCCCGCATCAGGGCCGATCAGCTTGCGGGTGTAGTAGTTGAGGCCAAGCCAGTCGACGGGGGTGGACACCGTCGCCATGTCGTCCTGCCATCCTTGCGGCATGTGGGGGGCAAGATGGTCCAGCACATCAGCAGGATAGCGGCCGTGAAAGAACCCGCCGAGGAACCAGCGATTGTAAATGCCGTCATAGATTTCCGCGGCGGCGACGGCTTCGGGTGTGGCATCGGCGGGCTGCGAGTACTCAAAATTGCACACCGCGCCGAGGTTCTTCTGCCCCATCGCGCGCATCGCCTGTATCGCCTGTCCGTGCGCCAGCCCGACATGGTGCATGGCGCGGGTGGCAGCACGGATGTCGCGCAGGCCGGGTGCATGATAGCCCATGAAATGCGACAGCCAGGCCACGCACCACGGCTCATTGATCGGGGCCACGGACCAGACCCGGTCGCCCAGCCGCGCCATCAGCACCTGCGCGTAATCGGCGAACCATCCCGCAATGTCGCGGTTGCGCCAGCCGCCGGCATCCAAAAGGGGCGACGGCAGTTCCCAGTGGTAGAGGGTCAGCGCAGGTTTGATCCCGCGCTCCAGAAGCCCGTCCACCAGCCGTTCATAGAAGTCGAGACCCTCGGGGTTTGCCTTGCCCCGGCCTTCGGGGATCACCCGCGCCCAGGACGTGGAAAAGCGGTAGACGTCAAGGTTGGCGGCCCTCAGCAGGTCCAGATCCCCGTGCAGGCGGTTGTAGTGGTCGCAGGCGACAGCGCCGTTCTCGGCGCGCATCACGTTGCCGGGGGTGGCGGCGAAATCGTCCCACTGGGTGCGGCCGGCGCCGCCTTGGGCGTGCCCCTCGATCTGATAGCTGCTGGTAGCGGCCCCGAACAGGAAGCCCTCGGGAAAATCGCGGCGGGTCGGCAGCATCAGGGCACCTTCCGGTCTGGGGCGGGGCCGGTGGACTGGCCGATGATCAGCTCGGCCTCCAGCAGGCTTTCGCGCGGGGGCAGGGTAGGGTCTGCGATCAGGTCCAGCACCATCGCCGCCGCCCGCCGCCCCGCCTCTCGCACCGAGGAACGGGTGGCGGTAAAGATCGGCACGTCGTCGCCGTTCTTCATGTAGCTCAGGTCGTCGTCGTGGATGATGATCGACACATCGCGGCCCACGCGCAGGCCCCGTTCCTCGACTGCACGGCGCACGCCGAAGGCCGAGATGATCGACGACACGACAAAGGCGGTGGGCGCGTCGGGCAGCGCCAGCATCGCTTGCGCCGCGCGAAAGCCGCGCGTCTCCGACATCTCGTCGGAAAACATCAGGGCGGGATCGACGGTGATGCCCCGCGCCTCGATCGCCTCGACATAGCCCGACCGGCGGCGGATTGCGAAATCCATGTATTCAAGGCCGTTCACCAGAGCAATCCGGCGGTGGCCGAGATCGAGAAGAAAGTCCGTCGCCCGCCGGAACGCGCGGCGGTTGTTCACGTCAACCCAGGAATAGGGTCCCGGTGCGCCGGTTGACCGGCCATGTGCCACAAACGGCAGCCCGGTCTCGTTCAAAAGTGGGATGCGCGGGTCGTCCAGCCGCATCGAATGCAGGATCACCCCGTCAACCGTGCCCCGCGCCTGCAGGTCGCGGTAGGTGCGCTCCTCATCCTCGTCCGACACCACCGACAGCACGATGTCATAGCCCGCCCGGGCATAGACCTCGCCCGCGCCCGCGATGAAATCGGCAAAGATCGGGTTGACGATCTCGTGCCTTGTGGCCAGCGGGATGACATGGCCCACGGCCATCGCGCGGCCCGTGGCCAGCCGGATGGCGCGGGTGTTCGGGCGGTAGTGGTGGCGCTTGGCCGCCGCCTGCACGCGTTCGCGCGTGGCCTCGTTGACCTCGGGGTAACCGTTCAGCGCGCGGCTGACGGTTGTCGGGGACAACCCCAGCTTCTGCGCCAGTTCCTTGAGGTTCATGATCTGCTATTCGTATCCAAACCGGTTTCAACCGGACACGACCTTAGCGGCATAGGCTGGGGGCGTCAAAGCCTAAGGCCGGGCGCCAAGGGGCACGAATGTACAGCCGGAATGCATGCTGCATCTGCATTTTGCACCTGCAGAATAGGGGAATGGCGTACAACCGGCGGTTCGTCCTGATTGACAGGGTTCCGGTGATCGGCGATGGTCCGATGATCCAAAGCGGTTTGATTGCGATTCTGGCGCTTGGGCAACAAAGCTGCGTTCACGAAGGACGGCGGCATGCGGGAGGAAAAGATGAAATCCAAACTTTACGCAAGCGCTGCGGCGCTGGCGCTTGTTGCCGGTGCGGCGCAGGCACAAGAATTCAAGTTCCCCATCGGCGAGGGGGCCTTCGACTGGCAAAGCTACGCGGACTATGACGCGAAGTACAATCTTGAGGGGCAGAGCATCACCATGTTCGGCCCATGGCGCGGCGAAGACCAGGTGCTGGTCGAAAGCGTGCTGGCCTATTTCACCGCTGCGTCGGGGGTGAAGGTCAACTATTCCTCGTCCGAGAACTATGAGCAGCAGATCGTCATCGACACCCAGGCGGGCAGCCCGCCCGACATCGCAGTGCTGCCGCAGCCCGGCCTGATCGGCGATCTGGCCGCCAAGGGACTTCTGGTGCCGCTGGGCGCCGAGACCGAGGCATGGCTGAACGAAAACTATGCCGCCGGGCCGTCGTGGGTTGGCCTTGGTACCTACAAGGGACCGGATGGCACGCCCGCACTCTATGCGTTCCCCTACAAGATCGACGTGAAATCGCTGGTCTGGTATGTGCCCGAGAACTTTGAAGATGCGGGCTACGAAGTGCCCGGGACGATGGAAGACCTCAAGGCGCTGACTGAAAAGATCGTGGCGGATGGCGGCACGCCCTGGTGCATCGGGCTGGGTTCAGGCGGGGCGACCGGCTGGCCCGCGACCGACTGGGTCGAGGACATGATGCTGCGCACGCAGCCACCCGAAGTTTATGACCAGTGGTACAAGCACGAGATTCCGTTCAACGATCCGGCGGTGGTCGCGGCCATCGACGAATTCGGCTGGTTCGCCAAGACTGATGCGAACGTGGCGGGCGGAACGGCGGCTGTTGCATCAACCGACTTCCGTGACAGCCCCAAGGGCCTGTTCGCCTCGCCTCCCGGTTGCTTCATGCACCATCAGGCGTCGTTCATTCCGTCGTTCTTCCCCGAAGGTACGGAACTGGGCGTCGATGCCGACTTCTTCTATATGCCGGCTTATGCGGGCAAGGATCTGGGCAAGCCGGTTCTGGGCGCGGGCACATTGGCCTTCATCACCAAGGACGGCGAGGGTGCGCGGGCGTTCATCGCGTTCCTGCAGACCACCATCGCGCACGAAGTCTGGATGGCGCAATCGGGGTTCCTGACACCGCTGAAGTCGGCGAATGTCGACCTCTATGGCAGCCCGTCGCTCAAGAAACAGGGCGAGATTCTGCTGAACGCGACGACGTTCCGCTTTGACGGGTCTGACCTGATGCCGGGTGCCGTCGGTGCGGGCAGCTTCTGGACCGGCATGGTCGACTATGTCGGCGGCAAGACGGCACAGGAAGCCGCCGATGCCATCGAGGCGTCCTGGCCCAAGTGACCTGAACGACGGTGACGGCCCGGGTTGCACCGGGCCGTCACCGACACCAAAACATGGTCTTGGGAGGGGCGCATGAATCCGGCACTTCAGGCCGTCATCACCATCGTCATCGGCGTGGGCGGGTGTATCGGTTATTTCTATGCGTCGAACCTGTTCCTCGACAAGGTTCTGTATCCTCCTTCGGGCACGAATGCCGGGCGGAACATCAACCGCGCCAATCAGATACGGCCATGGCTGTTCCTGTTCCCCGCCATCGTGGCGCTGGGCCTGTACCTTGCCTATCCCGTGTTTGCCACGTTCTGGCTGTCGTTCAACGATGCGGCGGGCAAGAACTGGGTCGGGATCGATAACTACACCCAGATGTTCGGCGAGCCGAAGTTCTGGGAATCGATGCGCAACAACATGTTGTGGCTGATCGTGGTGCCTGCGATGTCGACGGCCTTCGGTCTGTTGGCGGCACAACTGACCGACCGCATCCGCTGGGGCGCCATCGCCAAGGCGATGATCTTCATGCCGATGGCGATCTCCTTTGTCGGCGCGTCGGTCATCTGGAAACTGATCTACGACGCCCGCCCTGCGGGGCAGGAGCAGATCGGCATCCTGAACGCGATCTACATATTCCTGGGTGGCGACCAGCCGCAGCAGTGGCTGCAAATACCCTTGTGGAACAACCTCTTTCTGATGGCGGTGCTGATCTGGATCCAGACCGGGTTTGCCATGGTCATCCTGTCCGCTGCCCTGCGTGGCATCCCCGAGGAAACCATCGAGGCGGCGATTCTGGACGGGGCGAACCCGTTCCAGATCTTCTTCAAGATCAAGATGCCGCAGATCATGGGCACCATCGTCGTCGTCTGGACGACGATCACGATCACCGTCCTCAAGGTGTTCGACATCGTCCTGGCCATGACCAACGGCCAATGGGAAACGCAGGTTCTGGCCAACTACATGTTCGACAAGCTGTTCCGGTCCAGCGACTGGGGCGTGGGGTCTGCCAGTGCCATGATCATCATGCTTCTGGTCACGCCGATCCTCGTGTGGAACGTCTACAACGTGCGCAAGGAGATGCGGTGATGGTCCGGGCAAGAGGCGTTTATCATGGATAACATCGCAGGCACGAAATCGGGGCTGGTCTGGGCCGTCCACCTGTCGGCGGCGCTGCTGGTGATATTGTGGGTGCTGCCGACCTTTGGCCTTCTGGTGTCGTCATTCCGCACCGGCGACCAGATTTCCACCAATGGCTGGTGGAAGTCGCTGACGACACAGCAAAGCCAGTTGTCCCCGATCCGGGTTGAGGGCACCGAGGCAGCCAAGGACGGTGCCTTTGTGATCGAGGGTCGTCTGTTCGAGGGCGAAGGCGGCACCGTCAGCCGCTGGGGCACGACGACCAGGGAACCGACGGCCTATGCCGCAGGCGACACGGCCGCGCTGGATGATGGCGTGACGCTGACGGTACAGGCGGACGGGGCTTATCTTCTGACCTCGCCCGCCACGACCGAAGGCACCCGCCTGCCGCGCGTCTTTGCCACCGCATCGACGCCGCCCGAGTTTACCACCGACAACTACGGCACGGTCCTGTTCAGCCCGCTGGCGGGGCAGAGCGTGGGGCAGGCGTTCCTGAACACGCTGACGGTGTCCATTCCGGCCACCATCATCCCGATCCTGATTGCGGCCTTTGCCGCCTATGCGCTGGCGTGGATGGAGTTTCCGGGGCGGGCGCTGTTGGTGGCCGCCGTGGTGGGGCTGCTGGTGGTGCCGTTGCAACTGGCGCTGATCCCCTTGTTGCAGTTCCACAATGCCATCGGCATCGGCAAGGGGTACCTTGGCATCTGGATGGCGCATACCGGGTTCGGGCTGCCGTTGGCGATATACCTTTTGCGCAACTACATGGTCGGCCTGCCGCGCGACATCATCGAAAATGCGCGCGTCGATGGCGCGACCGAGTTCCAGATCTTCATGAAGATCATCCTGCCGCTGTCGTTCCCCGCACTCGCGTCCTTCGCGATCTTCCAGTTCCTCTGGACTTGGAACGACCTTCTGGTGGCGCTGGTGTTCCTGGGCACCTCGAACGACCAGCAGGTGCTGACGGGCAACCTTGTCAACCTTCTGGGATCGCGTGGCGGTGATTGGGAAATTCTCGCAACCTCGGCCTTCGTGTCCATCGCGGTGCCGCTTCTGGTGTTCTTCTCGATGCAGCGGTTCCTCGTGCGGGGCCTTTTGGCAGGTTCGGTGAAGTGATGTCAGAGATGAGCAAAGTGCGGGGCAGGGTGCTGGCCCGTGATCCCGACTGGTGGCGTGGGGCTGCGATCTATCAGATCTATCCCCGCAGCTTTCAGGACAGCAACGGCGACGGCATTGGCGATCTTGCGGGCATCACCGACCGTCTGCCCCATATCGCGGCGCTTGGGGCGGATGCGATCTGGATCAGTCCGTTCTTTCCGTCGCCGATGAAGGACTTCGGCTATGATGTCAGCGAATATTGCGACATCGACCCGATGTTCGGGACCCTTGCCGATTTCGACGCATTGGTGGCCCGCGCGCATGACCTTGGCCTGCGGGTGATGATCGACCTTGTGCTGTCGCACACCTCGGATCAGCACGCATGGTTCAAGGACAGCCGCCGGAACCGCACCAACGACAAGGCCGACTGGTACGTCTGGGCCGAACCCAAACCCGATGGCACGCCGCCCAACAACTGGCTTGCGATCTTTGGCGGCAGCGCCTGGCAATGGGACACGCGGCGCGAGCAGTACTATCTGCACAACTTCCTGACCAGCCAGCCCGACCTCAACTTTCACCACATGCCGGTGCAAGAGGCGCTGTTCGACGTGGCGCGGTTCTGGCTGGAGCGGGGGGTGGACGGGTTCCGGCTGGATACGATCAACTTCTACTTCGCCGACAAGTACTTGCGCGACAATCCTGCGTTGCCGCCTGAGCTTCGCAATGATTCCACCGCCCCCAAGGTCAACCCCTATAACCACCAGTTGCATCTTTTCTCAAAGAACCAGCCGGAAAATCTTGAGTTCCTGAAGAAATTCCGGACCGTGCTGAACCCCTACGGCGCCGCCGCGGTGGGAGAGGTGGGCGATGCGCAGCGCGGTCTTGAGATCATGGCCGAGTATACCTCGGGCGGCGACAAGGTGCAGATGTGCTACCCCTTCGATATGCTGCAACCCACCCGGCTGACCGCCGACCTTCTGGTGGAATGTTTTGCGCGGATGACCGCCGCCGCCCCCGATGCCTGGCCGTGCTGGAGCTATTCCAACCACGACACCGTGCGCCACGTCACCCGCTGGGGCCTCACCGACCAGGCCGCGCGCACCTATGCCGCCCTGATCGTCACCCTGCGCGGATCGCTGTGCATGATGCAGGGCGAAGAGTTGGGCTGGCCCGAGGCCGACATCGCGTTCGAGGATCTGCAGGACCCCTACGGCATCCAGTTCTGGCCCGAGTTCAAGGGCCGCGACGGTTGCCGCACGCCGATGGTCTGGACCGGCGACAATGCGGGCGGCGGGTTTACCACCGCTGACAGGCCCTGGCTGCCGATCACGCCCGCACACCGGGCGGCCTCGGTTGCGGCACAGGCGGCGGATGCGGCCTCTATGCTGCACCACTACCGCGCCTGCCTCGGCTTTCGCCGGGCTCACCCGGCCCTGCGCCTGGGCGAGATGACCCAGCCAGTGGCCGAAGGGTCGGTTGCAAGTTTCACCCGGACCATGGGCAAGACGACGATCTTCTGCGCGTTCAATCTGGGCGACGGGCCGGGCAGCGCCTGCCTGCCCGACGGCGACTGGGCCCCGCTTGGGGCCGAACTGGGGGGCCAGTCCTTTGGGCAGGACAGGACGGCCAGCCTTGGCCCGTGGGCCTTTGCGCTTGCGCAACACATTCAGGGGAGGGGAACCCATGGCTGATCTGAAACTGGTCGAGGTCGAAAAGGCCTATGGCGAGGTCAAGGTGCTCAAGGGCATCAACCTTGATATCAAGACGGGCGAGCTGATCGTGTTCGTCGGTCCTTCGGGCTGTGGCAAGTCCACCCTTTTGCGGATGATCGCGGGGCTTGAACGCATCACCGGGGGTGAGTTCACCATCGACAATGTGCGGATGAACGACGTGCCCCCGGCACAGCGCGGCATCGCGATGGTGTTCCAGAGCTATGCCCTGTACCCCCACATGACGGTGCGCGACAACATGTCTTTCGCGTTGAAGATCGCCAAGAAATCACAGGCCGAGATTGATGCCGCCATCGACAAGGCTGCGCGCATCCTGCAACTGACACCCTATCTTGACCGCCTGCCCAAGGCGCTGTCGGGCGGCCAGCGGCAGCGCGTGGCGATCGGGCGCACGATCGTGCGCGACCCCAAGGTGTACCTCTTTGACGAACCCCTGTCGAACCTTGACGCGGCCCTGCGGGTGGCCACGCGGATCGAGATTGCGCAACTGAAAGAAGCGATGCCGAACGCCACGATGATCTATGTCACCCACGATCAGGTCGAGGCGATGACGCTGGCCACCCGGATCGTGGTGCTGGCAGGCGGCGGGATCAGCCAGGTCGGCAGCCCCCTGACCCTGTATGAGCGCCCCGAGAATGAGTTCGTGGCGCAGTTCATCGGATCACCTTCGATGAACATGATGTCGGGTGAGGTTGTGGGCACCGGGGCCGAGACGGTGATCCAGTTGTCGGACGGCTGCATGGCAAGGTCAGCCGTGCCGACGCTTGCCGCTGACATGGGGGCAAAGGTCAACATCGGCATCCGCCCCGAAGATATGACCGAAACCACCGGCGAGGCCGCGTTTGTAGGGCAGGTCGAGATTACCGAGGCGCTTGGCGAGGTGACGCTGTTGTACTTCAAAAAGCAGGGTGGCGGCAGTTCCGTGGTGGCCAAGCTGCCGGGCATCCACGCCGATCTGCGCAACAAGACGGTGCGCCTGACGGCGATCCCGTCCAAGGTGCATGTGTTCCACAAGGGCCGCTCGTTGCTTTACCGCTGAAATACCAGCAGGACGGTCAGCAGCAGCCCGCTCAGCACCCCCGCCACGATGAAGGGCACCCACAGCGTCAGGCGCGGGGTGGGGGCAAGGGTGGGGGTGATTTTCACGCGGGCCATGCAGCGGATTAAGCGCAGGTTAAGCTTTCCCATGCGTTAACAGGCGCATGGATATTGTCTGGGACGTCCTGACCGAAGCGCAATGGGACGGGCGGCTGCGCGCCGCGGGTTCTGCACCCCTGCCGCAAAGCTGGCGCTATGGGGCGGTGGCTGCGTCGTTCGGCGCGCGCGTGGGCCGTGCCGTGATCTGCGATGGCGGGCGCGAGGTCGCGCTGGCGCAGGTGTTGGCGCGGCGGGGCTTGCGGCTGGTGTCGCGGGGGCCGGTCTGGCTCGACTGCCCCGATCCCGGCCATCGCCGCGCCGTCCTGCGCAGGCTGGCGCGCGCGGCCGCCCCGGTTATTGCAACCCCGGCTGAGGCGGTTGCCGGGTTTGGCCTCGTGCCGCTGCTGACCCCCCGGCATCATGCGATCTGGAACCTCGCGCCCGACCCTGCCGCCTTGCGCGCGGCGATGGAGCCGAAATGGCGCGGCCGTCTTGGGGCCGCCGAGCGGGCCGGTCTGCGCCTGTCGCAGGCCCCGGCGGCGCTTGAGGCGCTGATCAACTCCGAGGCGGCGCAACGCCTCGACCGCCGCTACCGCGCGCTGCCGCCGGCATTTGCGCGCGCATGGGGGCCAGGTGCATCGCGCGTGCTGTCCTGGGGGCAGGGGGGGCGCATCGAGGCGGCGGTGCAGGTGCTGTGCCACGGCCCATGGGCCAGCTATCACCTCGCCTGGGCATCCGAGGCGGGCCGAACGGCGCGCGCGCATTGGGCGATGCTGTGGGCAATGGCGCTATGGCTGCGGGCCCGGGACGTGCGCGCCTTTGACCTCGGCGATGTCGACACCGAGGCCGCCCCCGGCCTTGCGCGCTTCAAGCTCGGCACCGGGGCTGCACTGGTGCGGCTCGGGCCGACCTGTCTGGTGCTGCCGGGGTGAATCTCTGCCACCGGTAGGTCACGGCCCTGCTGCGCCCAGCTTTTTCTGTCCAGAAATATCCCACGGGGGGTGCGGGGGGTGTGAAACCCCCCGCTCCTGCGGTGACACCTTGCGCCCCGCCACCGGCAAGGCGCGACAGCACCTCAGTCCGGAAACCGCACCTTGCCGATGTACGGCAGGTTCCGGTTGCGCTGTGCATAGTCGATGCCGTACCCCACGACGAATTCGTCGGGTATCTCGAACCCGGTCCAGGTTGCCCGGATGTCCACCTCGCGCCGCGATGGCTTGTCCAGCAGCGCGCAAACCTCCAGCCGCGCCGGTCCGCGCGACAGCAAAAGGTTGCGCACATGGTGCAGGGTGAACCCGGTATCCACGATATCCTCGACCACCAGCACGTCGCGCCCGGCAATCTCACCGCGCAGGTCCTTGAGGATACGCACCTCCCGGGACGACTCGGTTGCATCGCCGTAACTTGACGCCTCCATGAAATCGACTTCCTGCGGCAGGTCGATCTCGCGCACCAGATCCGCGATGAACACGAACGACCCGCGCAAGAGGCCGACCACGATCAGCTTGTCGGTGCCTGCGAAATGCGCCGTGATCTCGCGCGCCAGCGCCTCGACGCGGGCTGCGATGGCCTTGGCACTGATCATCGGATCGACGACATAGGGTCGCGGTTGCATGGTCTGCCCCTTGATTTCCGCCCAATCCCTACCCAAACCAGACCGGCAAGTCACGCACGGATCCGCCATGCCCAACCATCACGAAATCAGGGTGCTGCCCTACACCGCGCAGCAGATGTACGACCTTGTGGCCGATGTGCCGAGCTATCCCAAATTCCTGCCCTGGAATGCCGCCGCCCGCATCCGGTCGCGCATGCCTGTGCCCGAGGGCGAGGTTCTGGATGCCGAACTGGTCATCAGTTTCAAGGTCTTCCGCGAGAAATTCGGCAGTCGCGTGTTGCTGATCCCGGCGCGCCACCGGATCGAGACAGAGTATCTCGACGGTCCGTTCCGGCACATGCAGTCGATCTGGGCCTTCCGCGACCTGCCTTCGGGCGGATGTGAGGTGGATTTCCTTGTGGATTTCGAGTTTCGCAATGCGATCCTGCGGGCGGTGATCGGCGTTGTCTTCAACGAGGCCATGCTGCGCATCGTGCGCGCGTTCGAGCGACGGGCGGCTGTCCTGTACGGCGCAAGGTAATCGTCAGCCAAGAGCCTGCAACAACATCGCCAGCGCGTGGTCGCGCGCCCCCGCCCGCACCCCGTCTCGCCCAAGCGGGCCGAATTCGACCGTTTCGAACTGCGTGGCCCGCCCCGCCTGCGCCAGCCCGAAACACACCCGGCCCTCGGGCTTGAACTCTGATCCGCCGGGGCCCGCGATCCCCGTCACAGCCACGGCCAGCGCCACGCCGGCCCGCGTCATGGCGCCGTTGGCCATTTCCAGCGCCACCGCCTCGCTGACCGCGCCGTGGGCGTCCAGCGTGGCCGGTGACACCCCCAGCATTGCGACCTTGGCCGCGTTGGAATAGGTCACGAACCCCCGCTCGAACACGTCCGACGATCCCGCAAGGTCGGTCAGCGCGGCGGCAATCAGGCCGCCGGTGCAGCTTTCGGCGCAGGCGATGCGGATGCCTGCCGCGCGTGCGGCGGACAGGATTGCGCTCAGCGTGCCAGGATCAGCGGAATGTGCCACAGCGCCCCCAGAACCATTACCCCGATGCCAGCAAACATCCCGGCCCAGAGGTCATCCAGCATCACCCCCTGCGCATCGGCCCGCCGGTCGGCGGCCCCGACCCAACCCGGTTTCCAGATGTCGAACAGCCGGAACAGCAGGAACGCCCCCACCCAGGCGGGCCAGGGCAGCATGCCCTCGAAACCCACCCACCAGAACGCCCCCGCCGGAAACATCAGCGCCACCCATTGGCCCGCCACCTCGTCAATCACGATCTCGCCCGGGTCTTCGCCCGGGAGGTCGCGCAGGGCCTGCGTACAGGCCCAGAAGCCAAGGCAGGTCACCGCCACCATGGCAACCGCCAGCGCCGGAAACCCGCCGATCTGCCACAGCCCCAGTCCCAACAGCACGGCGACTGCCGATGCCCATGTTCCAGGCGCGGGGCGCAACAGGCCGACAAAGCCGAATGTGGTGATCGCCCGGATCATGCCGACACCAGTGCCACGGTCGCCATCGCTGCAATTCCTTCTTCCCGCCCGGTGAAACCCAATCGCTCTGACGTGGTGGCCTTGACGCTGACGCGGCCCGGCTCCACCCCCATGATACGCGAAAGTTCCGCTGCCATGTCAACGGCATGCGGCCCGATCTTCGGGCGCTCGCAGATCAGCGTCACATCGGCATTGGCCAGACGGAACCCCCGTGCGGCCATCACTCCAACTGCATGCGACAGGAAAACATGGCTTGCCGTCCCCTTCCACTGCGGATCGGACGGCGGAAAGTGCCGCCCGATATCGCCCTCGGCCAGCGCGCCATAGATTGCGTCGGTCAGGGCGTGCATCCCCACATCGGCATCGGAATGGCCCAGCAACCCCCGCTCATGCGCCACCCGCACGCCGCACAGCCAGACGTGATCACCGGGACAGAAGGCATGAACGTCAAAGCCGTTGCCCATGCGGATATCCATGCCCGTCCGCCCTTTCAGAATACGCTCGGCCCGGGCAAAATCGCCGGGGAAGGTGAGTTTCAGGTTCTCCTCCTCGCCCTCGACGATCACCACGTCAAGACCTGCCGCGCGGGCCACCTCGACATCATCGGCCGCCCCCCCCGGGTGGGCGCGGTGCGCGGCCAGGATCGCGTCATAGCGGAACGCCTGAGGCGTCTGCGCGCGCCACAACCCGCCCCGGTCGGTGGTGCCTGTCACCCTGCCGCCGTCGCCGCGCCACAAGGCATCGGTGACCGGCAGCGCCGGCGCCGCGCCCGCAGCCCCGTCCAGCGCCGCCAACAGCCGCGCCACCAGCCCCGCCGTCAGCAGCGCGCGCGCCCCGTCGTGGATCAGCACCCGGGTGATGCCCCGCCCCTCCAGCGCCTCCAGCGCCGCACGGACCGACGCCGCGCGGGACGCCCCCCCCTCAACCAGCAGCGCGCCCCCGGCAATCGCCTCGGCCTGCGCCCGGTCCTCGGGGTGGATCACCAGCACGCACAGGCCAACCGACCGCAGCGTCTCAACCGCATGCGCCACCAGGGGCCGCCCGGCCAGATCGCGCCATTGCTTCGGCCCACCCGCCCCCATGCGCGTGCCCCGGCCTGCGGCGACGATGATCGTGGCTGTGGTCAACGCCGGTCTTTCATCTTTGCCCAAATATCCTCGGGGGGGGCCGAAGGCGGGGGGCAGACAGCCCCCCTTCCACGATCCCACCCGCGCCAAGGGTGTAGGCGATGCGCTTGGCGCTGACAATCGGGCGTGATTCGACGCCATGTTGCACAATAAACAGGCAAAGCCTTAAATTTCGTCGATTGTGACAGCCGGTAGGTTTGTCGCGGCGGTGACGGCAGGCTAGGTCTTGGCATGCCGCCCAAGGAAAAGGCAAATGGCGCAGACTCACCCCCGTTTTCCACCCGATCCGCCGGTGCTTCTGGCGCCGATGGCGGGCATCACTGATCTGCCGATGCGGCGGGTGGTTGCGGGCTTTGGCGCGGGCCTTGTCACGTCCGAGATGGTGGCGTCCGAAGAAATGCTGCGCGCCCAGCCCGAAGCGCGGGCGCGCGCCGAGTTGGGCACGGGTGAGGGGGCGACCTCGGTGCAACTTGTGGGCCGCGACGCCGCACCGATGGCCGAAGCCGCGCGGATGCTGCAAGGGATGGGTGCGCAAACCATCGACATCAACATGGGCTGCCCGTCGCGCCGCGTCACCACCGGCTGGTCGGGGTCGGCCCTGATGCGCGAACCCGACCACGCGCTGCGCCTGATCGAGGCGGTGGTGGGTGCGGTCACGGTGCCGGTCACGCTCAAGACGCGGCTTGGCTGGGATGATGATTGCCTGAACGCCGCAAGCCTTGCCGCGCGTGCCGAAGGGGCGGGCATCGCGATGATCGCGATACATGGCCGCACACGGTGCCAGTTCTACAAGGGACGCGCCGACTGGGCAGCCATCCGGGCGGTAAAGGATGCGGTGACGATCCCGGTCATCGCCAACGGTGACATCACCGATGCGGCAACGGCAAGGGCGGCGCTGGATGCCTCTGGCGCGGACGGGGTGATGGTGGGCCGGGGCGCACAGGGCCGCCCCTGGGTGCTGGCCCAGATCGCGGCGGCGCTGTACGGGCGGCCTCTGCCGGTCATCCCGCATGGTGCCGCACTGGTGTCGCTGGTGTCGGCGCATTATGAGGCGATCCTGACCTTCTATGGTCGCGACCTTGGCCTGCGCATGGCGCGCAAGCATCTGGGTTGGTACCTTGAGGCTGCAGGTGCGCAGACACACCGCCCCGCGATGCTGACCGCGACCGACCCAGCCTTGGTGCTGACCCTGATCGACCACGCCTTTGGCGAAGCCGAAAGGCAGGCCGCATGAAAGGCTACCGCAGCCCATACCCGGTGCCGGGCGTCATCTGGGCCTCGCTGCCCATCCCGGCGCTTCTGATCGACGCCGATGCCCGCATCGTCGAGGTCAACCCCGCGGGTGAGGCGTTCCTGAACGCCTCAACCCGCAGCCTGATAGGCCAACCCGCCTGGGACCGGCTGCTGATCGACGCACCGATGGAAGAGGCGCTTGGGCGCGCCCGCGACAACCGCGCGCCCCTCTTCATCAACGATGTCGACGTGACCACCGGCGAACGCCCCCCCGTTCAGTGCAACCTGCAGATCGCACCGATGCACGACAATCCCGGTGTGGTCATGCTGCTCATCATCCCGCGCGACATCTCCGACCGGCTCGGTCGGTCGGCGCTGGTGAAGTCCGCCGCGAAATCCGCCATCGGCATGGCCGAAATGCTGGCGCACGAGATCAAGAACCCGCTGGCCGGGATCAGCGGTGCCGCACAACTGATCGGCATGTCGCTGGGCCCCGAGGACCGTGAACTGGCCGACCTTATCGTCGAGGAAACCCGTCGGATCGTGAAGCTTCTGGAACAGGTCGAGCAATTCGGCAACCTACGGCCCCCCGAACGCCGCCCCGTCAACATCCACGACGCGCTGGACCGTGCCCGCCGGTCGGCCATGGTGGGCTTTGCCGCCAAGATGACCATCCTTGAGGATTACGACCCCTCGCTGCCCCCTACCTATGCCGACCCGGACCAGTTGATGCAGGTGTTCCTCAACCTGATCAAGAACGCAGCCGAGGCGGCGGGGCCGCAGGGCGGCACGATTCGGCTGCACACCTTCTATGACCTCGCGCTGCGCCTGCGCCGCAAGGACGGCAAGGGTCGCCCCTTGGCCCTGCAGGTCGAGATCAGTGACGACGGCCCCGGCCTGCCCCCCGACATTGCCGCGAACGTGTTCGAGCCGTTTGTCAGCGGGCGCGAGAATGGCACGGGCCTTGGCCTCGCGCTGGTCTCGAAGATCATTTCCGACCACGAAGGCTGGATTGCGGTTGATTCGGTGCCGGGGCGCACCGTGTTCCGCGTGTCCCTGCCCGTGGCATTGAAGACAGACGGGGCGATCAGCCCGGAATGACAGGAGAGTAGCGATGGATGGCACGGTTCTGGTGGCCGACGACGACCGGACGATCCGCACGGTGCTGACCCAGGCCCTGACGCGAGCCGGGTGCAAGGTGCATGCGACCTCCAGCCTGATGACGCTGATGCGCTGGATCGAAGAGGGCAAGGGTGACCTTGTCATCTCGGACGTCATCATGCCCGACGGCAATGGTCTGGACGCCCTGCCAAGGATCGGCAAGCTGCGCCCCGGCCTGCCGGTGATCGTCATCAGTGCGCAGAACACCATCATGACGGCAATTCAGGCCGCCGAAGCTTCGGCCTACGACTATCTGCCCAAGCCCTTCGATCTGCCCGACCTGATGAAACGCTCGGCCCGCGCGCTGGACCTGAAACGCCGTTCGGCGCAAAAGGTGCAGGCTCCTGTCCGCGAACCCGGTGACGATCTGCCGCTGGTCGGTCGCACGGCGGCGATGCAGGCGCTGTATCGGCTGGTGGCGCGGGTGATGAACACCGACCTTGCGGTGCTGATCACCGGCGAATCGGGCACCGGGAAAAGCCTGATCGCGCGCGCCATCCATGACTTTTCCGACCGCCGCAGCCAACCCTTTGTGGTGGCTCAGGGGTCTGACCTGACCGGCATCGACGGACCTTCGGCGCTGATGGCGCGGGCCAAGGGCGGCAGTCTGGTGTTCGACGAGGTCGGTGACTACGACGATGAGGCACAGGCCCGCATCGTGCGGATGCTGGACATGTTCGGCGAAAACGCGCCGCGCGTGATGGCCACCAGCCAGATCGACCTTACGGCGCGGATGGAGGGGGGGCAGTTCCGGCAGGACCTGTTCTATCGCCTTGGCGGTGTGACGCTTGATGTGCCATCCTTGCGCGAACGGGTCGATGACATTCCCCTTCTGGCCGACCATTTCTTGGCACGGGGCGAGCGGGATACCGGTGCCACACGCAAGATGTCCAACGATGCGCGCGAACTGGTGCGCGCCTATTCATGGCCCGGCAACGTGCGGCAACTGGAAAACACGCTGCGTCGGCTGCTGGTGACATCCTCGGAACCCGAGATTGCGCGGGCCGAGGTTGAGGCGGTTCTGGGATCACAACCCGCGCTGGAACCCCTGCGCGGTGGCGGCGAGGGCGAGAAACTGTCGGCCTCGGTCGCGCGCCATCTGAAGCGGTACTTCGATCTGCACGGCGGTGCCCTGCCGCCCCCCGGGGTCTATCAGCGCATCCTCAAAGAGGTCGAGGCACCGCTGATCGAGATTGCGCTGGACGCAACTGCCGGCAATCAGGCCCGCTGCGCCGACCTTCTGGGCATCAACCGCAATACCCTGCGCAAGAAGATCACAGACCTCGATATTCGCGTGACACGCCGCCGCAAGCTGATGTAAAAGCGCCACAGGGGTTCGGCGACGCACCCACAAGATGTGGTGGCACAGGGCGGTGGCCCGCGTGTCTGTTGAGGCTGTAACCGGGTGACCGTCATCGCGCGTGGCAATACATGGGACCGCCTGTCGCGATTGCGGCGGATGCGGCTGTACCAGACGCTGACCACGTTTGCGCTGGTCGTGGCGGGGCCGGTGCTGGCGTTGCTGACGTTCCTGGCCCTTGGGCCGATGAATCAGGGTGCGGCCAGCCCGCTGTTGCGCGTCATCCTTCTGGCCGACCTCGTGTATGTGCTGTCGCTGGCCACGCTGGTCATTGCGCGCCTGGCCCGGATGATCGCCGACCGGCGCAGCCAGTCGGCAGGCTCGCGTCTGCACCTGCGGCTGACGGGGGTGTTTGCGGGCATGGCGCTGGTGCCGACGGTGCTGGTCGCGGTGTTCGCGGTGCTGACGGTGAACGTGGGGCTTGAGGGGTGGTTTTCCGACCGGGTGCGTGCCGTCGTCGGCACCTCGCTGGATGCGGCACAGGCCTATGACGGCGAACACCGCCATGATCTGACCGAGGATGCGACCGCCCTTGCCGCCTATCTGAACGTGGCCAAGCAATCGACCTTCTTTCTGGCCGACGACCAGTTGCGCCCGATCCTGACCCAAGGCCAGGCCGCCATCCAGCGCGGCCTGCGCGAGGCGTTCCTGATCGACGGTGCCGGCAACCTCAAGACCCGGGGCGAGCGGTCGTATCTTTTTGACTTCGAGCCGCCGACCACCGCCGAGATTGACGCCAGCCGTGACCAGGAGGTGGTTCTGGTCGAGGATTGGCCCAACGACGAGATGCGCGCCATCGTGCATCTGACGGCCTACGCCGACCGATATCTCTATGTGACGCGCGAGGTTGACGGCTCAATCCTGTCGCTTCTGGACGAAACCCGCGAAACCGTGCGCCTTTATCAACAGCTTGAGGCTGAACGCGGGCGGCTGTTGTTCGAGTTCGGGCTTTTGTACCTGGGCTTTGCGCTGATCCTGATCCTTGCCGCCGTCTGGCTGGGCCTGTGGTTCGCCGAACGCCTGTCGCGCCCGGTGGGTCGGCTGGCAGGGGCGGCGCAGCGGGTGGGCGGGGGCGATCTGGACGTGCAGGTGCCCGAGGAATCTGGCGATGACGAGATTGCGATGCTTGGGCGTCTTTTCAACCAGATGACCCGCCAGTTGAAGGGCCAGCGCGAGGCGCTGGTGGAAAACAACCGCATGACCGAGGGGCAGCGGCGACTGTTCGATTCGGTTCTTTCGTCGGTGACGGCGGGGGTGATGGGCCTTGACGCCACCGGCCGCGTCGATTTCGTGAACCGCGCGGGCGAGCGTATGCTGGACCTGCCGGGGTCGGTCCACGATCAGGACATGGCCCTTGCCGTTCCCGAATTCGCGGGCCTTTTCGACAGGTTGCGTGACGGTCTTGGGGTGGTCGTGCAAGAAGAGGTGCGCCTCACGCGCAAGGGGCGGATGGAAAGCCTGTTGGTGCGCATGGCCGAACGCCGGTCTGAGACACGGCTTGAGGGCTACGTTGTAGCCTTTGACGACGTGACTGACCTCGTGTCGGCACAGCGCATGGCCGCCTGGGGCGACGTCGCCCGCCGCATCGCGCATGAGATCAAGAACCCGCTGACCCCGATTGCCCTGTCGGCCGAGCGGATCAAGCGCAAGTTCCGCAGTCAGGTGACTGAACCCGACGACCTTGACCAATATGCCGACGTCATCATCCGCCAGACCAACGACCTGCGCCGCATCGTCGATGAGTTCTCCAAGTTCGCCCGCATGCCCGAACCCGACCGCCGCGAAGAGGATATCGCGCGTCTGGTGCGTGATGCGGTGGCCCTGCAGGTTGAGGGGCTGCCGGTTCAGGCGCAATTGCCCGATGCGCCCGTACTGATGGATCTGGACGCCACGATGATCGGTCAGGCGCTCACCAACCTTATCAAGAACGCCGGTGAAGCGATTGAATCGCTGCAACAAAAGGGCGCGCCGGACGGCCATGTGCCGGAAATCCGCGTGAGTTTGACCGCGACCCCCGAGGCCGCGACCATCCGCATTTCCGATAACGGCATCGGCCTGCCCCCCGACCGCGCGCGGCTGTTCGAGCCCTATGTGACGACACGGGAAAAGGGCACGGGGCTGGGCCTGTCCATCGTCAAGAAGATCATCGAGGAGCATGGCGGCACACTGCAGCTTCTCGATGCCGAGGTTTTTGCAGGCAACACACATGCCGGTGCGATGGCCGAGATCGTCCTGCCACGCGCCGTGCGTGTGGCGCGCGGGCGGCGGGCGGCGGGCGGGCAGGGCGGATAAAAGGGGACCAAGATGGGCAGCATTCTGATCGTCGACGACGAGCGTGACATCCGCGAACTGATCGGGGACATCCTGCGGGATGAAGGCTATGCCGTGCGGCTTGCCGGCAACTCGGACGACTGCATGTCCGAGATCAACGCCGAACCGCCCGCGCTTATGATCCTGGACATCTGGCTGAAAGACAGCCGGATGGACGGCATCGACATCCTGAAATCGGTCAAGCGCGACAACCCCGATGTGCCGGTGGTCATCATCTCGGGCCATGGCAACATCGAAATTGCGGTCGCGGCGATCAAGCAGGGTGCCTATGACTTCATCGAAAAACCTTTCAATATCGACCAGTTGATGGTCGTCGTCAGCCGCGCCATGGAAACCAGCCGCCTGCGCCGCGAAAACAGCGACCTGCGCCGGCGTGAGGTCACATCGGCCGACATGCTGGGGTCATCGCCAGCATTCCGTGGTCTGAAAGCACAGCTAGAGAAGGTGACGAAATCGAACGGGCGGGTGATGCTGTCGGGCCCCTCCGGTTCGGGCAAGGAGCTTGCCGCCCGCTTCATCCACGCCCATTCCAACCGCGCCAGCGCCCCCTTCGTCACCGTCTCCTCCGCCACGATTGAGCCTGAGCGGATGGAAGAGGTTCTGTTTGGCCGCGAAACGGCTGAGCGGGGGGTGGAAAAGGGGCTGCTGGAGCAGGCCCATGGCGGCGTCATCTATTTTGACGAGGTGGCCGAGATGCCGCTGGGCACCCAGTCCAAGATCCTGCGCGTGCTGGTCGAACAGCAATTCACCCGGGCGGGCGGCACCGACAAGGTGCGCGTCGATTTGCGTGTGGTGTCATCGACCACGCGCGACCTTCGCTCGGAAATCGGCGCCGGGCGATTCCGGCAAGAGCTGTACGACCGGCTGAACGTCGTCCCCATTCCCGTGCCCTCGCTTGAAGATCGGCGCGAGGATATCCCCGAGCTGACTGCGCATTTCATCGAACAGTTTCACCGCACCCAGGGCCTGCCGATGCGCAAGCTGACGCCCGAGGCCGAGGCGATGCTGCAAACCCTGCAATGGCCGGGCAACGTGCGCCAGTTGCGCAACGTGATCGAGCGGGTGCTGATCCTGGGCGAAGGCAACGGCCCGGTAGAGGCCCGCGAAATACCCGGCAGCGATGGGCCCGACGGCGACAGCGGGCGGCTGGTTCTGGGCGGCGCGCTGGCCACCTTGCCGCTGCGAGAGGCGCGCGAGTTGTTTGAAAAGGAATACCTTCTCACCCAGATCAACCGCTTTGGCGGCAACATCAGCCGCACCGCCAGCTTTGTCGGCATGGAACGCAGCGCCCTGCACCGCAAGCTGAAATCGCTGGGCGTGGTCAACAGCGGCAAGGGCGCGCGCAAGGCTGGCGGCCCCGATGACGACGACGGCGAGGATTGAGCGGCTAGGTCGCGGCCACACTGTCGTATAGCGCAAAGTCGTCCGCTGCCGTTGCCCGCAGCAGTCGTTCCGTCGCAGGCTCCAGTTCAACGTTACCCTGGGGCGAGACGTTGACCTTTGGCAGCACGATCTCGCAGCCCAGCCGTTCCTCCAGGAAATCGACGAAACGGTCGATCCGGTCATAAGGGAACAGATGGTTCACCCCAAGGCCACCGCGTGACTTCAAAAACCGCGCCTGTGAACCCACGGCCGCAAACTCCGGTTGCGGATCGGCACACCAGCCGCGCACGAATTCGTCGAAACTCTTGGCCGCCGTGCTTTTCTCGGCCTCGACCTGATCTGACCGCGACCGGAAGCGATACCAGCTTCCCAACCAGTCGCGCGGTTCGCGGATCATCGCGCAGACGCTGAAATCATGGCCCGATGCCGCCGCGAGATAGGGCCCGAGGAACCTGTGATAGCGGTGGACGGTTGTGTGTTTCAGCACCGGCGGGCGCTGTACGACAAGCGACGCAAGTGACCCCAGCGCCACCTCGATGGCGGTCGATCCGGTCTTGGGCGTTGCCAGAAACGCCAGCCGCTGATCCCAGAACACAAGCATGCCTGCCCCTTTGCCTTGCCGATGCGCATAAGGTGCATGGTTTCGTGCTGTCGTAAACCATCCCTTAACCGAATCCTGAAAAAGCTAGTTTTACGCGAATTCGATTGAAATGTTCTTGGTTTGATCTCATAAGGCGGGAACAGGTCAAGAACATCGACGCAATTGCTGCCTGCGGGCGGCTGTGGAATAAGGGGCAAGGCAATGGCAGTGGCGAACCTGATCGAGATGAAGGACAAGCGCGACATGGACAAGGCAAAGGCGCTGGAAAGTGCTCTGGCCCAGATCGAGCGTCAGTTCGGCAAGGGCTCGATCATGAAACTGGGCAAGGACAGCCCGGCAATGGATATCGAAGCGACGTCCACCGGATCGCTTGGCCTCGACATCGCCCTTGGCATCGGCGGGCTGCCCAAGGGCCGGATCATCGAGATTTATGGCCCCGAATCGTCGGGCAAGACCACACTGACGCTGCATGCGGTGGCCGAGGAACAGAAAAAGGGCGGCGTCTGCGCTTTTGTCGATGCCGAACACGCGCTTGACCCGCAGTATGCGAAGAAGTTGGGCGTCAATCTGGATGAACTCTTGATCTCGCAACCCGACACCGGCGAACAGGCGCTCGAGATTGTCGATACGCTGGTGCGGTCGGGTGCGGTTGCGATGGTGGTGATCGATTCGGTGGCGGCGCTTGTACCCAAGTCCGAGATCGAGGGCGACATGGGCGACATGCAGATGGGCAGCCAGGCCCGCCTGATGAGCCAGGCCATGCGCAAGCTGACAGCAAGCATCGGCAAGTCGAACTGCATGGTGATCTTTATCAACCAGATCCGCATGAAGATCGGGGTGATGTTCGGCAGCCCCGAGACGACAACTGGCGGCAACGCGCTGAAGTTCTATGCAAGCGTCCGGCTCGACATCCGCCGCATCGGTGCGATCAAGGACCGGGATGAGGTGGTCGGCAACTCGACCCGGGTAAAGGTGGTCAAGAACAAGGTGGCCCCGCCCTTCCGCGAGGTTGAGTTCGACATCATGTACGGCGAAGGCATCTCCAAGACCGGTGAGCTGGTCGATCTGGGGGTCAAGGCCGGCGTGGTCGAGAAATCGGGCTCGTGGTATTCGTTCCGCGACGAACGCATCGGGCAAGGCCGCGAGAATGCCAAGGCTTTCCTGAAATCGAACCCGAGCATCGCCGCCGAGATTGAGGACAAGATCCGTGCCAGCCACGGGCTGGACTTTGCGGTGCCACCGGGCGGCGACGATCTGGTTGACATGTAGGGTGCCTTGGCTGGTGTCGGCTGCGGCTGACACCGGCCACGCTCTGCTGTGGACAGGGCGAAACCTTGGGGCTAAACGGAACGCCAGACCCGATTTCCGCCTGTCGAAGGGACCGCCCCGCCCATGCCGTCGCTGAACGATATCCGCAGTACGTTCCTTGATTACTTCGCGCGACAGGGGCACCGGGTGGTGCCGTCCAGCCCCCTGGTGCCGCGCAACGATCCGACGCTGATGTTTGCCAATTCCGGCATGGTCCAGTTCAAGAACTGCTTCACCGGTGTCGAGAAGCGCGACTATGTCCGGGCAACCACGTCACAGAAATGCGTGCGCGCGGGTGGCAAGCACAACGACCTTGACAACGTGGGCTACACGGCGCGGCACCATACGTTCTTTGAAATGCTGGGGAATTTCAGCTTTGGCGACTACTTCAAGGACGATGCCATCCGATTTTCGTGGGAACTGCTGACCCGCGATTTCGGCATCGACGCCGACCGTCTGTGCGTCACCGTCTATCACACCGACGAAGAGGCCGCGGCGATCTGGAAGAAGGTGGCACACCTGCCCGACCACCGCATCATCCGCATCCCCACCGACGACAATTTCTGGCGGATGGGGCCGACCGGCCCCTGCGGCCCCTGTACCGAGATTTTCTATGACCACGGCGACCACATCCCGGGTGGCCCGCCCGGCAGCCCGGATGAGGACGGCGACCGGTTCATCGAGATTTGGAACAACGTCTTCATGCAGAACGAACAGTTCCAGGACGGCACGATGCGCCCCCTCGACATGCAGTCGATCGACACCGGCATGGGGCTGGAACGGATCGGCGCACTGCTGCAGGGCAAGCACGACAACTATGACACCGACCTCATGCGCAGCCTGATCGAGGCATCGGCGCAGGCGACCGGGTCCGACCCCGACGGCCCCGGCAAGACCCACCACCGGGTGATTGCCGACCACCTGCGCAGCACTTCTTTCCTGATTGCCGATGGCGTGATGCCCGCGAACGACGGGCGCGGCTATGTCCTGCGCCGCATCATGCGCCGCGCGATGCGCCATGCGCATCAACTGGGGGCGAAGGACCCGGTGATGTTCCGGCTGGTGCCGGCGCTTGTGCGCCAGATGGGTGCGGCATACCCCGAATTGCAACGCGCGCAGGCGCTGATCGAGGAAACGCTGCGCAGCGAGGAAACGCGGTTCCGCACCACGCTGGACCGCGGCCTGCGCCTCTTGGAGGACGAACTGAACCGTATCCCCGAGGGCAGCGCCCTTCCGGGCGAGGCGGCGTTCCGGCTTTATGACACCTTTGGCTTTCCGCTGGATCTGACTCAGGACGCGCTGCGCGAACGGGGGCGGACGGTGGATGTGCCCGGCTTCACCGCCGCCATGGCCGAGCAAAAGACCAAGGCCCGCGCCGCCTGGGCCGGCACGGGCGAGGCAAAGGATGCCCGCATCTGGTTCGATCTGGCCGAGACACATGGGGCGACCGAGTTCCTGGGCTATGACACCGAAACTGCCGAGGGGCAGGTTCTGGCGTTGCTGTCCGAAGGTGCGGCGGTTGACGTCGCAGGCACGGGGCAGGTGGTGCAGATTGTCCTCAACCAGACGCCATTCTATGCGGAATCGGGCGGCCAGGTCGGCGACCACGGGCTGATCCGTACCGAAACCGGGGTGGCCCGGGTGACCGACACCCGCCGTGCCCAAGGCATTGTCGCCCATCAGGTCGAGGTTACCGAAGGGTCCATCACGCGCGGACAGGCCGCCCGGCTGGAGGTGGACCACGCCCGCCGTTCGGCAATCCGCGCCAACCATTCCGCCACGCACCTGCTGCACGAGGCCTTGCGCCGCGCGCTTGGCGATCATGTGGCACAAAAGGGCAGCCTGAACGCGGCGGACCGCCTGCGCTTTGATTTCAGCCATGGCAAGGCGATGAGCCCCCCGGAACTGGCCGAGGTCGAGGCCGAAGTGAACGCCTTTGTCCGCCAGAACGCCGCCGTCGACACCCGCATCATGACTCCCGACGACGCCCGCGCGTTGGGTGCGCAGGCCCTGTTCGGCGAGAAATACGGCGACGAGGTTCGCGTTGTGTCGATGGGAACGCGACCCGGATCGGCCAAGGGGGCCGACGGCGATACCTATTCGCTGGAGCTTTGCGGCGGCACGCATGTGGCACGGACCGGCGATATCGGTGCGTTTGTCATGCTGGGTGATGCGGCCTCCAGCGCCGGTGTCCGGCGGATCGAGGCGCTGACGGGGCAGGCGGCACTGGACCATCTGCGCGCGCAGGATGCCCGTCTGGCGGAGGTGGCGTCTGCGCTCAAGGCGCAGGCGGCTGAGGTCGTGGACCGCGTTCGTGCCCTGATCGAGGACCGCCGCCACCTGCAGGCCGAGGTCCAGCAACTGCGCCGCGATCTGGCGATGGGTGTCAAAGGTGATGGCCCGGAGGCGAAGGAAATCAATGGGGTGCGGTTCGTCTCACAAATTCTTTCAGGGGTATCCGGCAAGGATCTGCCGGCACTGATTGATGCCATGAAGGGGCAGATCGGTTCGGGTGCCGTGCTTTTGATCGCCGATACCGGTGCCAAGCCGGCCGTCGCGGCGGGTGTCACCGCAGACCTGACGGGTCGCATCAGCGCCGTCACCCTTGCCCGCGCTGCGGCCGAGGCGATGGGGGGCAAGGGCGGTGGTGGCCGCCCCGACATGGCGCAGGCCGGTGGCGCCGACATTGCCCTTGCCGACGCAGCCATCAAGGCGGCCGAAGCCGCGCTGGAGGTCTGAGATGCCAACCGCCCTGTGGATTGCCCACGTCACCGTGACCGACCCCGACGCCTATGGCCGATACGCCAAGAGCGCCACCGAGGCGATCGCGGCCCATGGCGGTGTGTTCCTGGCCCGTGGCGGCCGGTATGTGCAGCTTGAGGGTAACGACCGTGCCCGCAATGTCGTGGCGCGGTTTCCAAGCGTCGATGCGGCGGTGGCCTGTTATCACTCTGATGCCTATCAGGCTTCCTTGGCGCATGCAAAAGGGGCAGCGGTGCGCGATCTTGTGGTGGTCGAGGAAGTCGGCTGAAATTTACCCTGCCGTGCCGCCGGTTTCATGGTACTGTCATCAAAACACCAAGAAACGAACCGGGGCCGAGCCGTGACACACCATACCGAAGGGCACCTCTGATGTGCCGTTGGGCCGCCTATGCGGGCAAGCCGATCTTCATGGACGAGGTCATCAGCCGTCCGAAACACTCGCTGATCCGGCAAAGCCATTGCGCCACGCAATGCCCCACCGCGACCAACGCCGACGGCTTTGGTCTGGCCTGGTACGGCGAGCGGGAAGAGCCGGGCCTTTACCGCGACGTCTATCCGGCATGGTCCGACCCCAACCTGCGGGCGCTGACGGCGCATGTGCGGTCGGGGCTGTTTCTGGCGCATGTACGGGCATCAACCGGCACCGCGACCAGTCGCAACAATTGTCACCCGTTCACCGTGGGGCGGTGGAGTTTCATGCACAACGGCCAGATCGGCGGCTATGACACCTTCCGCCGCGATGCCGACATGATGATCCCCGACGCGCTTTACCCGCATCGCAAGGGGGCCACTGACAGCGAGGCGCTGTTTCTGGTGGCCTTGGCTGAGGGGCTGGACGATGACCCGCAAGGTGCCCTTGAACGCGCCATTGCGCGGTTCGAGGAACTGGGTCAGCAGCGGGGGCTTGGGCCGCAAGTGCGGTTGACCTGTGCGATGTCGGACGGGCGTTCGCTCTATGCCGCGCGCTATGCCAGTGACGGGCAGGCGCCCACGCTCTATCACCGCTGGTCGGCCACCAATGGCGGGCGGGCGGTGGTGTCGGAACCTCTGGACCTGAGCGAACAGGATTGGGAGGCAGTGCCCGAGGGCAGTTTCTGCACGTTCAGGGACGGCGACCGCGATATCCGCGCCTTTGCGCCCGGAGTGGCACCTCTGGCACGCGCGTCCTAGATCCCATCGCCGACAAAGGCCTTTTCGACCACATACTCCTTGGGGTCCGAGTTTGCCCCCTCGCGCAGACCCCAGCCTTCAAGGATCGCCTTGACGTCCACGTTGAACGCCAGACTGCCGCAGATCATCCCGCGGTCGGTTGCGGGGTTCATGGGGCCGGACAGATTTAGGTCTGAAAATACCTTTCCAGACAAAAGGTTGTCGGTCACTCTTCCCATCAAGGGTGAAGGTTCCCGGGTGGTGGTGGGGTAGTACATCAACTTGCCGTCGGCCATCTCGCCGATCAGTTCGTCGTCTTTCAGCGACGCCACCAGTTGCCGCCCGTATTCCAGTTCCGCCACCTCGCGGCAGGTGTGCATCATGATGATCTGGTCATATTTCTCATAGGTATCGGGTTCGCGCATCAGGCTGGCAAAGGGGGCAAGTCCCGTGCCGGTCGCCAGAAACCACAACCGTTTGCCCGGCAACAATGCATCATGCACCAGCGTGCCCACGGGTTTGGGGCGCAGGATGATCTCGTCACCCGGTTTGATGTGCTGCAACCGGCTGGTCAGGGGGCCGTCGGGCACCTTGATCGAATAGAACTCCAGCTCATCATCCCAGGAAGGCGACGCGATGGAATAGGCGCGCAGCAAAGGTTTCCCGTTGTCGCCCTGAAGCCCGATCATCACAAACTCGCCCGACCGGAAGCGCAGTGTTTTCGGGCGGGTGACGCGGAACGAAAACAGCCGGTCGGTCCAGTGTGTGACGGACGTGACCGTCTGGGCGTCGGGCAGGTGGGGCTTGGCGGTGGCAACATTCATCGGGGCGGCTTCGGTCATGGGGATGCTTTCGCGGGAATAGGGCAGGGCCGGGCCGGGGGAAACCCCCTAGCCGCGCAGACGGGCCTGATAATTGTGCGCCTGCCAGTCGGCGCGGAACTGCCACTGGGCTGCGGGTTGGCGCAGGGCAAGGTCGTCGGGAATTTCCACCTCGTCAAAGCCCACACGGCGGGCCATCGTGTATTGGTCGGCGATCACCGGGCCATAGGCGCGCAGACGGCCCGTGTATCCCATCTCGCGCAGGCGCCGCGCGATGGTAAAGGCGCGACCGTCGTTGAAGGCGGGGAAAGCCACGCGGATCAGGTGCAGCGTTTCCAGATGGTCGCGCAGGGCGGCCGGGTCGTCGGTGTTGGCCAGATCGACGGCCCCCTTATGGTCCGCCACATCGGGCAGCGGCACAAAGCCTGCGTTCCAGCCTTCTGGGGCAAAGCCCGCATCGGTCACGATCACGCTCATGCCGCGTTCTCCTGGGGTGCGCGCACCGCGCGGCCGTTGATGAAGTGGATGCCGCATTCGACCTTTGACGTGTTCCGCCAGCGGCCTGCACGGGGATCTTCACCCTCGGCCACCGGGCTGGTGCAGGGCGCACAGCCGATGGACGGGTAGCCCTTGGCGACCAGCGGATGGCGCGGCAGGCGGTTGTTGACCATGTAATCCTCGATATCCTCGCGGCCCCAATGGGCCAGCGGGTTGACCTTGATGCGCGTCTCGCCCTCGGCCTCAAAGAACTCGACGGCGCTGCGGCCATTGCCCTGAAACCGCTTGCGCCCGGTGATCCAGCCGTCGAACGGCTTCAGCGCGCGTTCCAGCGGTTCCACCTTGCGGATGTTGCAGCAGGCGTCGGTGTTGAACTGGTGCAGCGTGCTGTCGGGGTCATCGAACGCCAACCGGGGGGCCGCAGCGCGGATGGTGCGAACGTCGCACAGGGGCAGGCTGTCGGCCAGTTGGCGCTGATACTCCAGCGTCTCGGGGAACAGCATGCGGGTGTCGATGAACAGCACGGGCGTCTCGGGGGCGATGACCGACACCAGATGCAACAGCACCACCGATTCCGCGCCAAACGACGACACCAGCGCCACCCGGCCCAGATCATCATCCTTCAACGCATGGTCCAGCACCGCCGTCGCCGAGTGGTGGCGATAGCGGGCGTTCAGCGCGGCGACCCGCTCGGCCACCGCACCCCTGTGCAGGTCAAGCGGCATCGCGCGCCTCGGCGTCGCCATAGAGGGCGGCTTTGAACGGTGCGACACCGACGCGACGGTAAGCCTCAAGAAACGTCTCTTCCGCCGACTGGCGCAAGGCAAGATAGGCGCGGATGATGCGCTCGATGGCGGGGACAATCTCGGTGTACGCAAAGCCGGGGCCGGTCTTTTCGCCGATCACCGCGGTTTCGGTGTGATCGCCGCCAAGCGTAATTTGGTAGTTCTCGACCCCCGCCCGGTCCAGCCCCAGAATGCCGATATGGCCGACATGGTGGTGGCCGCAGGCGTTGATGCAGCCCGAAATCTTGATCTTGAGGGGGCCGATTTCATGCTCAAGGTCCAGCGCCTTGAACCGCTCGGCGATCTCTTGCGCCACGGGGATCGAGCGGGCGGTGGCAAGGGCGCAATAATCCATGCCGGGGCAGGCGATGATATCGGAAATCAACCCCACGTTTGCCGTCCCCAGCCCCGCCTGCAGCAAGGCCGCATGCAGGGTCGGCAGGTCGCCCTTGTGAACATGCGGCAGGATCACGTTCTGCTCATGGCTGATGCGCAACTCGCCGTGGCCATAGCGTTCGGCCAGATCGGCCATCAGGCGCATCTGGTCGCCCGTGGCATCGCCGGGTGTGGCCCCGTGCGCCTTGAGGCTGATGGTGACGATGGCGTAGTCCGCTTGGCGGTGCGGGGTGAGGTTGGTATCGGCCCAGGCGCGGAACACCGGATCGGCCTTGTGGAAGGCGTCATAGGCATCGACGGTCGCATTGCGAAAGGCGGGGGGCGCAAAGGCTGCCTCGATCTCGGCCAGCAGGGTCTGGTCGAAACCGCCGAACTGCGGCCGGATCTCGGCGAACCGCGCCTCGATCATCCGGGTGATCTCGGCTGCCCCGGTTTCATGGACGGTGATCTTGATGCGCGCCTTGTACTTGTTGTCGCGCCGCCCCAAGGTATTGTAAACGCTCAGGATCGCCTCGACATAAGGCAAGAGGTCGGCTTTCGGCAAAAACTCCCGCACCGTCACGCCGATCATCGGTGTCCGGCCCAGACCGCCGCCCACCATCACCTCGAACCCCGGCTCACCCCGATCATTGCGCAGCATGCGCAGGCCGATGTCATGCGCCTTGGTCACGGCGCGGTCGTTCGGTGACCCAGTCACGGCGATCTTGAACTTGCGCGGCAGGAACTGGAATTCGGGATGGTCGGTGGACCATTGACGGAGCAACTCGGCCACCGGGCGGGGGTCTTCGATCTCATCCGCTGCAGCACCCGCAAAATGGTCAGCCGTCACGTTGCGCACACAGTTGCCTGATGTCTGAATGGCGTGCATCTCCACATCGGCGAGCGCCGACAGGATCGCCGGCACGTCTTCCAGCTTGGGCCAGTTGTACTGGATGTTCTGGCGAGTGGTGAAGTGGCCATAGCCCTTGTCCCAGGTGTCGGCGATATAGGCCAGTTGCCGCATCTGGCGGGCGCTGAGGGTGCCATAAGGGATCGCCACCCGCAGCATGTAGGCATGCAGTTGCAGGTACAGCCCGTTCATCAGGCGCAGCGGGCGAAACTCGTCCTCGCTCAGCGACCCGTCAAGCCGCCGTTCCACCTGTCCGGTGAATTGCGCCACACGGGCGCGGACGAACGCTTCGTCAAAGTCGGAATAATCATACATGATCGACCTGCTTGCCATGGGCATAGTTGGAGGGGCCGCGCGTGCGGAATTCCTCGCGGAAGTGGACGGGTTCGGGGCCGTTCGGGCCAAGTTTCGCATCGGCCAGATAAACGCCGACCACAACCAGTTTCTGCGCGGCCCCGTGCAGCAGGCGCATCTGTGCATGCGCCTCGTCCTCGATCAGTTCCGCCTCGTGGTGCATGCGGGTCCAGCGGTCATCGGGTGTCAGGTACACGACATCGCCCAGACGCAGGTCATTGGCGGTGACAACCTTTGGCGTGAAACGGCGGCTCATGGTGGACTCCGTGCTTTTCAAGGCCCCAATATAGGACAAAGTTCCATATCGGGGCCAGTGGCCCTTGCGGATAAGAACGTCTGTTCCGATACTACGGCCCGTCGGGACAGTGTTCCCGCGAAACGGGGAGTTGCGCGAATGGCCGTCCGGCTGGATGAGATGGACCGGAAAATCCTTGCCGAACTGCAGGTCGACGCCAGCCAGTCGCTGGACGAGATTGCGCGCAAGGTGGGGTCGTCCAAGACCCCTGTCTGGAACCGCATCAAGCGGATGCGCGAGGCGGGGGTGATCCTGCGCCAGACCGCGATCCTTGATCCCGATGCCTTGGGGCTGGAGGCGTGTTTCTTCGTGCTGATCCGCACATCGGAACACGAGGCCGAGTGGCAGCGCCGGTTCCTGAAGGCGCTGCAGGAACGGCCCGAGGTGCTGGAGGCGCATCGGCTGGCGGGGGACATCGACTATATCCTGAAGGTGCGGGTCAGGAATGCGCGGGCCTATGACACTTTCTATCAGGCGCTGATTTCCGAGGTACGTATCTACAACGTGACGGCGTTGTTGAGCATGGAAGAGATCAAGGCGACGACGATGCTGCCATTGTAGGGGGACCAAGGGCAATCCTTACCGCGCATCCGAGCAATAGAACTCTCGTATGCTGCTGCTGCCATAGACCGAACGCACGGACATCAGACCAGAACGTCGGTCCAAACCGATAACAACGAACGTCCCGACAGACTTGCGTTTCAGAAAGGCCGAAATCAAGTCAATCTCGACTTGTTTTCCTTGATAGATTCCCGGGCATCTGTCGGCGTTCGCGGCCTGATTGGCGGCGGCGGCCTGCGCGGCGCGCAGCGCCTCTGCTGCGGCCTGCGCCTGGGCCTGATCCGCCGCGCGCGCGGCCGCCTCACGCGCAAACCGGTCCTGCTCGGCCTGTTTTGCCGCCGTCTTTGCCGCCGCCTCTGCCACCTTCGCGCGGTCTTCTGCCGCCTTCAGCGCGGCGGCCTGCGAAGCCGCCTGATCCGCCGCGCGCTCTTCCATCGTCTGCAGGTCGGCCAGGGCGGTCAGGCGGTTGGCGGCGTCGATGGCCAGGTCGTCGTCGGGAAAGCGGGTCATGATTTCGGTATACAATCTGCGCGCCCGCACCCGGTCGCCGCTGGTGTCGAGTTGCACGGCGGTCAGGTACATGACGCGCGGCTTGTCCGAGGTCAGGGCCTTGGCAAGGTCGCAATCAACGCCGGCCTCTGGCCGGTTCATCGACGCCCCCAAGGTGCGGATCGCAGCGCAATCGCCCAACGCCATTGCAGCATCGAAAGCACTTTCGTTGGCCTGCCGTTGCACGCGTTCCCGGCAGACGGCGACCTTTTGCTTACCTTCGCCCATCTGCAATGAAACGTCGGCAGCCTTGTCACAATTCAGCGCAGCCAGGGCACTGTTCAGTTCCATCCGTTGTTGGCGCAGCAGCTTTGCCGCTTCGCAATCAGACTGCCGGTCTGCCAGCCGGACGCCGAACCGCAGACGGTCATACGCAACGCACTGCCCTTTGACAAAGATCTGATCGGCCAAAGCGGCCATTTTCATCTCTTCACGCTGGCGGTCATTCGGCCTTGCAAATGGCGGCAGTCCCGCAGGCTTGGGGCGGGCCTTCCTGGCAAGGGCGGCGGCAGTATCCGGCGCCCAAAGCGCAAACCGCCCATTGTCAAAGGAAATTGCCAGCGTACTTCCGTCGGCCAGAAAAACAGCGCGGTTGATGGTGGCGTCGCCCATGTTCCATTCGGCTGCCGTCTGCAGGTCGGGCAGGGTGACGATCACGATCTTGCCCTGCATGCCGACCACCGCGCTGCGGTTATCCGGGGCGACCGAAACCGAGGCCAGACGCAACGCAGGCATCGGCATGCTGCGAACCGGAATGTCTGTGCCGGTCAGGTCCATCAGGTAGGCGTCATTGGTTTTCGATACGGCCAGAAATCTGGTGCCATCGCCAGTCATGGCCACGTTGTTGAACCCGTCTGACGAGTGGGCCGAAAGGCCCTTGATCCTGACCAGCGCCCTGTCCAAGACAGCGATCTGGCCGGTTGTATCCGCTATTCCGATCTGCCCCTGACCGTTCGCCGCCATGTCCGCGATCTTCGCAGATCCGAACGGGGCCGAGCGCAATAGCCGACCGTCGGCCGTTGAATGCACACTGATTTGCCCGGACCAATCACCGATCACGACCTCCGAGGGTGATAGAAACGCAGCCTCAAGGGGCCTTGCGCCGCCCTTTTCTCGCTGGATGCTGCCCTTGAACCGCCCGTCGCGGGTGTCGAAGAGTTCAACACCGTTTTCCTGTACCAACGCCAGAAGCATGCCGTCGGGGGAAAACTCGGCATCCGTGTAGCGGCCAACCCTGAGCTTGCCCAGCACCTGCCCCGTCTCAAGATTGTAGATTGTGGCAGGGCCGCTTTCCTTGTCCTGCACCACGGCTATCCGGCGGTCGGGTGACGCCGAGAAGTAACCGGCACCGTTGTCCGCCAGCACCAACACTTCGCGCGGACCCTCTGCCTCGGTCTTCTTCATGAACACAATCTCGGAGGATGCGGTGCCATCCCGGGAATTGGCCCAGATCGTCTTGTCACCCTTGACGGTCGGCCGGCGGCAGCCGTCGGCGTCGGGGTTTGTCGGGAACTGCATGCAGACCTCACCGCCCGACAATGTGTAGCTACCGGTGAACCGCTTGCCAGAGCCGAACACGAAATCGATGCTGCCGTCATTTGCCAGTTGCGCAAACCACGCCTCGCGGTCCTTCAGCGTCCGCCCGACGATGAGGTGACCGGCCCATTGCGCCACATCGTCAACAAGGCTGTCCTGATTGACCTCGACCCGGCCGGCAAAGGAATACACCAATTGCGACGACCCGCGATGTTCGTCAGTTGTGGTTTTTGACCACGTCACCGCGCCGTCCTTGCGATGCAGGGTCACTGTCATCCAGTCCAGTCCACGCCCATTTTCGGGCGCCCTTTTGCACACCTCGTCAGCGGGCTTGTCTGGGTTCAGGCCGGTGAAGCACAGAATGACGGCGTCGATTGTTCGCCATTTTCCTGTTGTTTGCTTGCCGTTCGCATTGTGGAAATACGCCGTGCGGTCACGGTCGAGGTAAATGCTGAAAACTGAAGAGCCGTCGCGCGTCGCCGCGACCATCGTGCGACCGACCATTGCGTTCAGCGTCATGCCACGGGCGTTCAGTTCGAAATCGGGGTCAGCCTGTGATTGCGTGCCGAGAATACCAAGGACCAGAACCAGGACCGCACCAAACAAACGCACTGCAACCATTGCTACACCCTTCATATCCCTGCAAAACTATCCCAAAGCAATCTCGCCCTGACAAGCGGAATTTACCGCGATGCGCGCGAAGAGATATTCAGGCTGGACAAGCCATGGAAATGGTAGACGTCACCGTACCGGGGCACTTGCGCCAGGGCGATGTCCGGCAGCCGTTCGAACAGGATCGGCAGTGCCGTCACCAATTCAAGCCGTGCCAGCGGCGCACCCACACAGAAATGCAGGCCCGCGCCGAAACTGGCGTGGGGTCTGGCTGGTCTGGCGGGGTCAAAGGCGTGGGCGCGGTCCCAAATATCCGGGTCGCGGTTGGCGGCGGCAAGCAGCAGCGCCACGCGGTCACCCCGTTGGAAGGTCTGGCCCGACACCGTCACATCCTCATAGACCCAGCGGGTGAACATGTGCAGCGCGGGGTCAAAGCGCAGGATTTCCTCGACCGTGGCCGCGATGGCATCCGGGGCAAGGGCGGCGTGGGGCGTCCGGGTTTCCAGCAGCGTCTTGACGCCATTGCCAATGGTGTGGACCGTCGCCTCGTGGCCGGCGTTCAGGAGCAGGATGCAGGTCGTGATCAACTCGTCCGTGGTCAGCCGCTCTCCCTCGGCCTCGGCGGCGATCAGGTGGGTGATGAGGTCGTCGGCGGGTTTCGCGCGGCGGTCAGCGACATAGCCGCGCAGGAAGGCCGTGAAATCCTGTGCGGCAGTAACGGCGCGATCTTCAGTGTCCCTGGTGCGGCCCGCCTGATACATGCCGACCATCGCGTTTGACCAGCGCAAGAGGTCAGGGGCCATGGTCTCGGGCACACCCAGCAGACGGGCGATGATGATGACCGGCAGTTGCGTGGCGAAGGTCGGCAACAGGTCAAACGGGCCGTCCGGCAACGCGTCGATCAGGCTGTGGCTGAGGGTGGCAATCTCGGGCGCAAGGGCCGCGATGCGGCGCGAGGTAAAGGCGCGCAGGACAAGGTTGCGCAGGCGGGTGTGGCGGGGCGGCTCCAGTTCCAGCATCGAATGCGCCTCGACCGCGTAGAACGGGGCGAGGTGCGAGGCAATGACGGGCGCATGTTCCGGCGGTGCCTCGCGACCAAACCGGCGGTCGCGGAAGATGGCGTTGACGGCTGTGGCGTTGCCGGTGCAGGGCATGGCGTAATCGGTCCAGAGGAAGAAGGTGCCGACTGCGCGGGCGTGTTCATAAAACGGGTAGGGGTTTTGCACAAAGGCGGGGTCGGTCGGCCGTTGGCTCAGGCTTTCCATCGCGGAACCCGGATCATGCCTTGGGCCACAAGAACGCCCAGCACCACCACCGCCGCCCCCATGGCGCGCTGCCAGTCCCACAGGCCCCCCGCCACAAACACCACCAGCATGACATAGAAAGAGGCCGTGTTCATGTGCAGGCTGGCGATGCCGATGCCCAGCCTTGCGACGGCAGTGATCCACAGGACCTGGCTGATCGCCATGGCACCGATGCCAAAGGCGGCAAGGGCCGCATATTCGCGCCAACCCAGTGCAGACCAGTCGCCCATCGGCATGCCGAAAGCCGCCCCTGCCATCACAAACACCAGCGTGACCAGCGCCCCGCCGGTGACCGTCGCCGCCGTGCGGCCAAGGGCGGACATGCCGGGCATCTTGGTGACCGTCGCGCGTGAGGCCGAGGTGAAGCACAGAGCGGCCCCGAAGGCCGCAAGCGCCCCGGCGCCAAGCGCCACGCCGCCCCGCGACCAGTCCAGTGCCAAGAGGCCGCCCGCCACGCCCAGCACAAGCCCGACCAGCATCGACCAGGTCAGTCGCCGCCCGTCGAACACACATTCCAGCGCCAGCCCAATGATCGGCGTCGAGGCCGAAATCACCGCCACAGTGACGGCGTCGGTCCGCGCCTGCGCATAGACCAGCAACAGCCCGCCCACGCCGAGGCCGATACCGCCAACCAGAAACGCCGCCCCCCATGGCGTGCGGCGAAACGGGCCGAACCCCTCGACCAGCCACCAAATGGGCAGGATCGCCAGCATAGCCAGCGTGATGCGCGCGGCCCCAAGCGGCATCGGCGGCAACAGCGGCGTCAGAAGGTCGGCGGCTGCCAGCCCGACGGCCCAGGTCAGCATCGAGGCCATGCAGATCAGGTTTGCGGTCAGCACACCCCGGGGGGCCGTAAGCGATGGGGTGTCGGTCATGATGAAGCCAGACTGCCCCGGCCCCCGCCGCACCGCTGTGCCCGTTGCGACATCGGGTGCCGTTCCCGCGCCAACGGTTCGTTCAGGCCGCGTCCAAAGCCTGCACGATCTTGCTGAAATCGGCGGCCTTGAGGCTGGCCCCGCCGACCAGTGCGCCATCGACATTGGGCAGCGCAAAGATTTCGGCCGCGTTCGACGGCTTGACCGACCCGCCGTACAAAAGCCGCATCTCCTGCCCCGCCTCGCCGAACCGCGCGACCAGCGCGGTGCGCAGAAAGGCATGTACCTCGGCAATCTCGTCGTTGGTGGGGGTCAGGCCGGTGCCGATGGCCCAGACGGGTTCATAAGCGATGATAAGCGCATCCTTTGGCTTGATCTCGGGCGGAAAGGATGTGGGCAAGGAGCCTTCCAGTTGCCCGCCCACCACCTCCAGCGTGCGCCCCGCCTGCCGTTCCGCAAGCGTCTCGCCCAGGCACAGGATCACCCGCATCCATTCGGCAAAACCCGCCATCGCCTTGGCGCGGACGATGATATCGGTTTCGCGGTGGTCGGTGCGGCGTTCGGAATGGCCGACGATCACGAACGACGCCCCCGCTTCGCGCAGCATCGCGGCAGAGATATCGCCGGTATGGGCGCCTGCGGTCTTGGGATGACAGTCCTGCCCGCCCACCTGCACCGATGACCCCATGGCAATCTCGCCCATCCGGTGGATCAGGGTTGCGGGCGCACAAAGCACGATATCGGTGCGCTTGGGCGCGGGGGCGGCGTCGATCAGGGCGCGCACCTCGTCCAGATCATCGCCGGTGCCGTTCATCTTCCAGTTGCCTGCCGCCAGTTTGCGCATCGGTCCCTCCACCTGCATCGCCCCCGACCCTAGACGAGGCTGCGGCGCGGCGGAAGGGTTTCGCGTTCGTGGTCAGAAGATACGGGCCATCGCTTCGTGTCTGGCGGCAGGTTCGCGGCGATCAGGCCGTTGCGCCAAGCCGCCCGATCCGTTCGGTCAGCAGGGCAAAGAACCCGTCGGCGTCAATCCCGCCCATGAACATCGCATTGGCAGGCCGCCCGGTGACGCCCCACCAATCGGCCACGGTCATCCCCATGGTCAGTTCCGACTGCACCTCGATCTCGACATTGATCCGCCGCCCGGCGAACAGTTCGGGGGCCAGAAGGTACGCGATCACCGTCGGATCATGCAGCGGCGCGCCTTCGCTGCCATACTTCGCCATGTCGAAGCGTTCGAAAAAGTCGGTCCATTCCGCCACCATCCGCCCCGCCTCGGTACCCATTGCGCGGAATGCCGCGACGCGCGCGCGGTTGGTCAGCGCCTTGTGTGTCACATCCAGCGGCATGACGACCAGGGCCGCACCCGATCTGAACACGATATCAGCGGCTTGCGGATCGACATAAATGTTGAATTCGGCGGCGGGCGTGACGTTGCCCACCTCGAAATACGCCCCCCCCATCAGCACGATCTGGCGCACCCGGCCCACGATGTCGGGGGCCCGCACGAACGCCGTGGCGATGTTGGTCAGCGGCCCCAGCGGGCACAATGTCACCGTCCCCGCAGGCTCGGCGCGCAGTGTGCGAATGATGAAATCGACGCCATGTTCCGCCATCAGCGGCATCACCGGATCGGGCAGTTGCGGGCCGTCAAGACCGGTCTTGCCATGCACATACTCCGCCGTGACCAGCTTGCGCGCCAGCGGGGCCGCACAGCCCGCATAAACCCCCATGTCGGGCCGCCCCGCCAGTTCGCAGATGATCCGCGCATTCCGTTCGGTCAGCGGCAGGGGCACGTTGCCCGCCACGGCAGTGATCCCCAGCACCTCCAGTTCCGGGCTGGCCAGCGCCAGAAGGATCGCCACGGCGTCGTCCTGTCCCGGGTCGGTGTCGATGATGATCTTCTGCGGGGTCATGGGTGGTCCTTTCGTTTGCCGCAGGAAACGCCGCCCCGCGCGCCAAGTCCAGTGCGCCGGGCGTGATTTTCCGCGCCGTCCGGGTTACGCTGTGCGGAATTGCCGCCTTGGGAGGGGATCATGGCAAACAGCACGACCGTACTCGTCGGCACCACCAAGGGCCTTTTCATCCTGACATCGGCAAAGGGGCGGGCGAATTGGGCCCTCTCCGGCCCCTTCTGCGAAGGCTGGCCCGTCAACCACGCGATCGGTGACGCCGCAACCGGGCGCATCTGGGCGGGGGGTGGCGGCAACTGGTTCGGGGCCGGCGTCTGGCGGCGCGACGGCGGCGCATGGTCCCTGTCGAAAGGGCCGTTCGACCCGGCCCAGCAGATCTGGTCACTGGCCCGCGACAAAGGCCGCATGCTGGCCGGCACCAAACCCGCGATGCTGTGGGAAAGCCGGGATGACGGCACCACCTGGGCCAAGCTGCCCGCCCTGACCGATCAACCCGGGGCCGACGCATGGTCACCCGGTGCGGCGGGCCTTGTCCTCCACACCATCCTTTGTGGCGGGCAGGGACGCATATGGGTCGGCATCTCCTCCGCCGGGGCCTTTGCCACCACCGATGGTGGCAGCACCTGGTCGCGCCGCATCCGCCGCTCGAACCGCCCCGGCCCTGCGGGTGATCTGCAAAGGCACTGCGAAGGTGAGGAAATCCGCGCCGAGGGCGAGATCTTTGCCTGCGTCCACAACATGGCCTTCGGTGCCGCCGAGGGGCTGATCTACATGCAGAACCACCAAGGCGTCTACCGCAGCCGCGACGGTGGCGGTGCCTGGGAAGAGATCACAGAAGGCCTGCCCTCGACCTTCGGCTTTCCGGTCACGGCGCATCCCCGCGACCCCGACACGCTCTGGGTATTCCCCCTGAACGGCGACACGCTGGGGCGCTATCCGGTGGACGCGGTGGCAAAGGTCTGGCGGTCGCGCGACGGCGGCGAAACCTGGCAAGGGTTCGGCGACGGCCTGCCACCACAGGATTTCTTCGCCACCGTTCTGCGCCAGGCCATGGCCAATGACCACGCCGATCCGGTCGGGGTCTACTTCGGCACCAACACCGGGTCAGTCTTTGCCAGCCGCGACGAAGGTGAAAGCTGGTCCGAGATCGCCCGCCACCTGCCCACCGTCCTGTCGGTCGAAGTCATGACCTGACGCATCTTCCCCCTTCACCTTGCACAAATACTCCCCGGGGGTTTGCCACCGGGAACGCCACCGGTTCGAGAGACCGGTGGCATGGGGGGGTGTGAAACCCCCCGGTCCTGCCAACGGTGCAGGGCTCAGCCGTCGAAATCCACCTCTTCCATGATCCGCAATGCAGCAGGTCGGAACGCCGCAATCTCGCCCAGCCCCGTCGCATCGGGCGTGAACTCACCCCAGCTTTGCACCAGTGCCGACCGCGCGACACCCTCCATCACCGGGAACTCATGGTTCGTGCCCGCATAGATCGCCTGCGCCGCGTCGCCCGACAGCCATTCCATGAACTTCAGCGCATTGTCCTTGTTCGGTGCGGCCCTGGTCATCGCCACGCCCGAGATGTTGACGTGCGTGCCGCCTGCCGCAAACGTCGGAAACACGATGTTCACCGATTCCGCCCACGGCACCTGCTCGGGGTCGGCCAGCATCTGGCCCATGTAATAGGTGTTGCCCAGCGCCACGTCGCATTCACCGGCCCAGATCGCCTTGACCTGATCGCGGTCGCCGCCCTCGGGCTTGCGCGCAAGGTTGGCCTTGACCCCCTCGGCCCATGCCCGGGCCGCCTCTTCGCCGTCATGGGCAATGATCGCCGCCAGCAATGCCACGTTGTAGTCATGCGTGCCCGACCGGGTGCAGATGCGGCCGCGCCACTTGTCCGACGCCAGATCCTCATAGGTGGTCACTTCACCCGGTGCCACACGCTCCTTGCTGGCATAGACGATCCGCGCCCGTGTGGTCAGGCCGAACCACATGTCGCCGGGATCACGCAGGCTGGCGGGAATGTTCGCCTCCAGCACGTCCGACTGCACCGGCTGGATGACGTCCGCCTCGACGATCTGCTGCAGCCGCGCGATATCGACCGTCAGCACAAGGTCCGCCGGGCTGCGGTCACCCTCGGCCACCAGCCGCTCGGCCATGCCCTTGTCGACAAAGGCCACGTTCACCGTGATCCCCGTCTCGGCGGTGAAGGCGTCGATCAGGGGCTGGATCAGTTCCGGCTGGCGGTGCGAATAGACGTTGATCTCGTCGGCCAGCGCGGGCAGGGCCGCCGACATCATCATCAGCGCCACAAGCGGAAAGCGGGGGGTCATCGGGGGCCTCACAGGGTTGGTTCTTGTTTGCCACGGAATACCTGAGTGTTTCTCTCGGGTCAATGGTTGAGTGATCTTGTCGGAAATCCGCAGCGCCGGCGATGGCCGGCTGGCACCCTAGCCCTTTTCCAGCCGCTTCGCCCGATCCCACAGCGCGTCCATCTCGGCCAGGTCCGACTGGTCCGGCGTGCGTCCCGCCTCGGCCAGCCAATCCTCGATCAACGCGAACCGCCTTGTAAACTTGGCATTCGCGCCCCGCAATGCGGCCTCGGGATCAACCTTCAGGTGCCGCGCCAGATTGGCCATCACGAACAACAGGTCGCCCATCTCCTCGGCCACCTCCGCTTGCGTCAGCCGGTCGCGCGCCTCGACCAACTCGGCGGCCTCTTCGGCAATCTTGGCGACCACCTGATCGGTCGTAGGCCAGTCGAACCCCACCCTTGCCGCCCGTTTTTGCAACTTCACCGCGCGCGTCAGCCCGGGCAGCCCCATCGCCACCCCGTCCAGCACCCGCGCAGGTCCCCGCTCGGCGGCCTTCAGTCGTTCCCAGTCGGCGGTCTGCTGATCTGCGCTCTTGTCGCGGCTGTCATCGCCGAACACATGCGGATGGCGCGCCACCATCTTGTCACCGATGCCGCGCGCGATGTCGTCAAAGGTGAACCGCCCCTCTTCCGCCCCCATCTGCGCGTAATAGATCACCTGCAACAGCAGATCGCCCAGTTCGCCCCGCACCTCGCCCCAGGCCTGCCGGTCGATGGCATCGGCCACCTCATAGGCCTCTTCGATGGTATAGGGCGCAATGGTGGCCCAGGTCTGCGCGATGTCCCATGGACAGCCGCGCTGCGGATCGCGCAGCCGTGCCATGATCGCCAGAAGCCGGGGCAGGGGTGCCGCCCCGGAAATCACGTCGTCATCCATCACCCGCCCTTTGCCTGACTTCACAGGGTTCTAGCCCCGGACGATTGCCGGGGCCAGTGCAGGGCAAGTGCAGGGCCAGTCCAGGGCCAGTCAAGGGCGCAGTCTGCGGCCAAAGTGCGCGCGCGTCAGTCCTCGACGTTGGCATCAAGGGTAAAGGTGTTGCCCTTGGCATCCAGCGCCTCATGCGCCTTGGTGACCCGTTTGGCCACCTTGTCGCCGCCATAGGAATCCTTGTACTGCTTGACGAAATCTGCCTCGGCAGCCTTGATCGCGGCGTCCTTGTCCTTGCCCTGTCCGGTGCCCTTCATCTCGGACAACTCCTTGGCAATCTCCTCGGCAACCGACATTGCTGCCGCCACATGCAGGTCTTCATGCGCGGTCAGGTCCTTGAGGAACCGGCCCCATTCCTTCTTGCCCTTGTCCGACAGGTTCTTGTCCGATTTCAGCACTGGCAGGGTGATCGTGCCCTCCATTTCGACCTCGCCGGACTTCGCTTTCACAAACCACTCGACCTTGTCCTTGCCCTTGAATTTCTTGTTCTCTTCTTCGTCAAACTTGGAAATCGCGGGCACCTTCACGCCGGTGGTGCAATCACCCACCGCATCCGTGCCGCCGATCTGCTTTTTCTCAAGGTCGGTCAGGATATCCTCGACCGTATCTCCCGCAACCGTATAGGTCTTGGATTTGATGCTACCCTTCTTGGCGGTCACCGCTGCGCCCATGTCTTGTCTCCTTGCAAAATCGGGTGTCTCAATCGGCCAAGTCTAGCAGGTTCCGTGACCACCGGAAGCCATCCCGTTGCCCTTGCCTGCCAAACCGTGTCAACTGGTGCCAACCCCCCGCCCGGAGCCCCCATGCCCACCCTGAACCGCATCGCCGCCTACGCCCCCGAGATGACGGTCTGGCGCCGCCACCTGCACGCGCACCCCGAACTGGCCTTCGATTGCCACGACACGGCGGCCTATATCGCCGAACGCCTGCACGAATTCGGCGTGGACGAGATCCACATGGGCATCGCGCGTTCGGGCGTGGTGGCGATCATCAACGGCACCGGCGATGGCCCGACGATGGGCCTGCGCGCCGACATGGACGCCCTGCCGATCCTTGAGGCGACAGGGGCCGCCCATGCCTCGACTGTTCCCGGCAAGATGCACGCCTGCGGCCACGACGGGCATGTGACGATGCTTTTGGGGGCCGCGAAATACCTCGCCGAAACCCGCCGATTTGCCGGTCGCGTGGCGCTGGTGTTCCAGCCTGCGGAAGAGGACGGCGGCGGCGGTCAGGTGATGGTGGACGAGGGCATGATGGACCGGTTCCGCATCGACCGCGTGTTCGGCATCCACAATATCCCCAATCTGCCCTTCGGCCATTTCCACACCAACGCAGGCCCGCTTCTGGCCTCGGTCGATACCGCGACGGTGCATGTGACCGGCAAGGGCGGCCACGGCGCATCACCACACGAATGTGTCGATCCGATTGTCGCGGTGGTCGCCATGGTGCAGGCGGTGCAGACCATCATCACCCGCAACGTCCATGCGCTGGACGAGGTGGTGATCTCGGTCACCCAGATCCACGCGGGCACGGCGTCGAACATCATTCCCGAAACCGCATGGTTCTGCGCCACGATCCGGTCGTTTTCGACCTCCACGCGCGACCTTCTGAAGCGGCGGTTCCATGAGGTCGTCGCTGGCCATGCCGCAGCCTTTGGCGTGACGGCCGCGGTCGATTACGACTGGGGCTATCCCGCCACCGTGAACGACGCCACTGAGGCCGCCTTTGCCGCCGCCGTGGCGCGCGATGTGGCGGGGGATGCGGCGGTCAACGACAATGCCCCGCGCGAAATGGGGTCCGAGGATTTCTCCTACATGCTCGAATCCCGCCCCGGTGCGTACCTCTTGCTCGGCACCGGGCCGGGGGCAGGGCTGCATCACCCGGCCTTTGATTTCAACGACGAAGCCGCCCCCATCGGTGCCAGCTTTTTCGCGCGGCTGGTCGAAACCGGGCAGCCGGTGGCCTGACGCTTTCCCTGTCGTCTGCCCGTTCTTCTGTCAGTAAATATCCCACGCGGGGTGCGGGGAGTGTGAAACCCCCGGCCTCTGCCCGTGCCGTCCTCACGCCGATGGAATATCAAACCCCGGTGGCGCCATTTCGAACCCGTCGAACCGGAACCCCGGACTTACGGTGCAGGATACCAGCGTCCACGCGCCGTCGCTTGCCGCCGCCTGCCATTGCCCGGCGGGCACGATCCCTTGCACCCGATCCCCCGCCAGCACATCCGGCCCCAGCCGCAATACCTCCGCCGGACCCGCATCGCCCGGTGAAACCCGCAGGCTCATCGTCGCACCCGCATGCCACAGCCAGATCTCGTCGGCATCCACCCGGTGCCAGTGGCTGCGCTCATCCGCCTTCAGCAGGAACAGGATTGCCGTCCCGCTGGCCCGTCCTGCCACCACTGGCCCAACCCATGTCTGCCGGTACCAGCCCCCTTCGGGATGCGGCGACAGGTTCAGTGCGGCGATCAGGCGGTCGGCCTCGGTCATCTATTCCGGTCGCGCACAGCGGCGAAAGTTCATGCAATCCAGCGCCTGCCGCAGATGCGCGCGTTCGGTATCCACCACCGGCACGCACAACTCGGTGTCCAGCGCATGGCCGGTCGAGGTCTTGCGCAGAAACACCAGCCCCTTCACCCCCGGCAACCCTTCGCCCATGGCCAGCGGATTGCCACCACCGCCGTCGATCAGGGAAAACAGATGGTGGGTGATCACCACCTCGCTGATGAACAACTGGTCAAACGCCTTGTCCGACGCTGACAGACCGTTGAACGTCGCGCGCCATGTCACCGTATCCGCAGCCTTGTCATGGTGGGGGCGGCGAAGCTTTGAGAAAGAGCCATAGACCAGTGTGTAGGTTTCGACCGAATCTGCATGACGCCAGAACGCCTGACGGATGTCATACTCCTCGCAGGCAAGCGCCAATACCGGCCGCGCGGGCAAGGCAAGTGCCGTCGCGACAACCATCAACGCCGCAAACCCTCGCATCACCTTTATCCCCGCAAAATGCTGTCGCCCGCATACTCGGCCGTCTCGCCCAGCATTTCCTCGATACGGATCAACTGGTTGTACTTGGCCAGCCGGTCCGAACGTGCAAGCGATCCGGTCTTGATCTGGCCGCAGTTGGTTGCCACCGCCAGATCGGCAATCGTCGCATCCTCGGTCTCGCCCGAGCGGTGGCTCATCACGTTGGTATAGCCCGCCCGATGCGCCATCTCGACCGCCTGCAGCGTTTCGGTCAGGGTGCCGATCTGGTTGACCTTTACCAGCATCGAATTGGCGCAGCCTTTCTTGATGCCCTCGGCCAGACGGCGCGGGTTGGTGACGAACAGATCATCCCCCACCAGTTGCAACTTCGATCCCAGACGGTCGGTCAGCATCTTCCAGCCTTCCCAGTCATCCTCGGAACAGCCATCCTCGATGGACAGGATCGGATAGTCGGCGGCAAGGGCCGCCAGATAATCCACATTCTCACCCGGCGTCAGGGATTTCCCTTCGCCCGCAAACTCATAGCGTCCGTTCTTGAAGTATTCCGTGGCTGCACAGTCCAGCCCCAGATACACGTCGTCACCGGCATGATATCCGGCCTTCTCAATCGCTTTCAGAATGAAATCAAGCGCATCGCGGGTAGAGCTGAGGTTCGGTGCGAACCCGCCCTCGTCACCGATCCCGGTCGACAGGCCCGCCGCCGAAAGCTGTTTCTTAAGCGTATGGAAAATCTCGGACCCCATCCGCACTGCCTCGCGGATGTTGTCGGCCCCGACCGGCAGGATCATGAATTCCTGAATGTCGATCGGGTTGTCGGCATGCGCGCCGCCGTTGATGATGTTCATCATCGGCACCGGCAGGATCCGCGCCGAGGTGCCGCCGACATAGCGGTACAAAGGCTGCCCCGTCGCCTCGGCGGCCGCCTTGGCCACGGCCAGCGACACCCCCAGAATGGCATTCGCCCCCAGACGCCCCTTGTTCGGCGTCCCGTCCATCTCGATCATCGTGCGGTCGATGCCGACCTGTTCCAGCGCGTCGAAGCCGACGATTTCCTCGGCAATCTCGCCGTTCACCGCCGCCACAGCCTCCAGCACACCCTTGCCGGAATAGCGGTGCTTGTCGCCGTCGCGGCGTTCCACCGCCTCATGCGCGCCGGTCGATGCCCCCGATGGCACGGCGGCGCGGCCCATGGCGCCCCCCTCCAGCAGCACATCGACCTCGATGGTGGGGTTGCCCCGGCTGTCAAGGATCTCGCGGGCGTGGATGTCGATGATGGTGGTCATGCGCGGGTCTCCCTGACGCCGGTAAGGTCGGTTGCCGCGCCTTCTACCCTGCGCAGACGCTCGCGGTAAAGCGTGTAGAGGCCCGATCCGATGACAAGTGCCGCACCGATCAGGGTTGTCAGGGTGACCCCCTCGCCAAAGAACACGACCCCAAGCCCAACGCCAAAGACCAGACGGGTGTAACGGAACGGCGCGATGATCGACACATCGCCCGCGCGCGTCGCCTCGATGATCGCCCAATAGGCGACAAGGCCGATCGCCGTGGCCACCCCGATCTGCAGCGCCGCCGTGGCGTCGGGCCAGACCGGGCCACCGGCGCGGGCGGTCATCACAAGGCCAAGCAGCGTCACCCCCGCATAGCCCCAGCAGGCAACCACCGGGGTCGGCAGATGCCGGTCGATCCGGCGCGCAAAGATGTCGCGCGCGGCCAACCCGATCACCCCCAGAATCGCCCATACCGCATTCGGATCGAACCCGTCGGCCCCGGGCCGCAGGATCAGCAGCACACCGGCGAACCCGACGATCACCGCCGACCAGCGCCGCCAGCCGACCTTTTCGCCAAGGGTCAGTGCGGCGGCGGCCACCACGACGATGGGGGCCGCCTGCAGGATTGCCGTGACGGTGGACAGGGCGGCCAGCGACAGCGCCGTGACGATGCCGAAGGTGCCCACCATCTCGCACAGCGTGCGCCCGACGACCGGGGTTGCAAGGGCACTGCGCTGCCACACCGCAAACCCTGCCGCCCGTGCCCAGATCCCGAATGCGGCAAGCCCGGCCACCGAGATGATCAGGATCACCTGACCGGCGGGCACCGTGGCACTTGCCGCCTTTATCAGCGCATCCTCAACGGCAAACGCCGCCATCGCGCCGACCATCAGAAGAATGCCCCGCAGGTTGGGGGTCACGGTTTGACCTTGACCGCAAACAACTCCAGCCGGTGCGCCACCAGCCGGTACCCCAACCGCGCCGCGATCCGTTCCTGCAGCGCCTCGATGTCGGGGTCGACGAATTCGATCACCTCGCCCGAGGTCACATCAATCAGGTGGTCGTGGTGGTCGCGCAGCGCGTCCTCATACCGCGACCGGCCGTCGCCAAACTCCAGCCGCTCCAGTATCCCCGCCTCTTCGAACAGTTTGACCGTGCGGTAGACCGTCGCGACCGAAATCCGGGGGTCGATGGCCACAGCGCGGGCGTGCAGGGCCTCGACATCGGGATGGTCGCCGCTGGCATCGATCACCCGCGCCACGGTGCGGCGCTGGTCGGTCATGCGCAGGCCCTTGGCTTCGCAGCGGCTGATGATGTCGTTCATGGGACCGGTCCGGCTGATACCGCGCCGGTTTACGACATGGGGGCGGCAGGCTCCATCCTTTTTCATGCAAAGTTGGCAGGTGCAGGCCCCGACCACATGCCGGCAAGGGGTTGACGCTGCCCGCGCCCCGGCCTCTGGTCGCGCCGCGACAGCGGGGATGGGCAATGGCACCGAAGAAAGCGCGGCTCGATACGTTCGGTGCAACTGCACTGGTGGGGATCGCGGGGCTTCTGGCGTTCAACCAGGTGGTCATCGTCTGGGTGAACGAGGGGTTGCAGCCGGTGTTCTTTGCGGGTCTGCGGTCGGCGCTCGCCACCGGGTTCGTGGCGCTGTGGCTGTGGGTGCAGGGGCGGCCGGCGCGGTACCTGCCGGGCACGGCGCGCGCGGGGCTGCTGATCGGCACGGTCTTTGCGGCCGAGTTCCTGTGCCTGTTCCTGGCGCTGGACCTGACGGCGATCAGCCGCGCCGTGCTGATCTTCTACACCATGCCGGTCTGGCTGGCGCTGATGGCGCATGTCTGGCTGCCGGGTGAGCGGCTGACGCGGGTCCGCACGCTGGGGCTGGTGCTGGCCTTTGCGGGCACCGCCATGGCAATTCTGGACCGCACCCACGAAGTGGCGGGCAGCGCCAGCCTGACGGGCGATCTTCTGGCCCTTGGTGCGGCACTTGGCTGGGCCGGGACGGCCTTCCTGACCAAGGTCACCGCGATGAAACGCGTGGGCCCCGAGATGCAGCTTTTGTGGATGGTGGCGGTGTCTGCCCCGCTTCTCCTTTTGGCATCGTTGTTCTTCGGGCCGCTGATCCGCGACCTGCAACCGATGCATCTGGTGTGGCTGGCGTTCCAGTCGTCGGTCGTGGTCGCGGGCGGTTTCATCGCCTGGCTGTGGCTGTTGTCGGTCTATCCGGCGGCGACCGTTGCCAGTTTTTCCTTCCTGACGCCGGTCCTGTCGCTGGGTCTGGGGTGGCTGGTGCTGGGCGAACCCATAGGACCGGCGATTATTGTGGCAGCTTTGCTTGTGGCCAGCGGCATCGTGCTGATCAACCGCAGGGCCTGACGACCCCCGAGAATCGGGTTTTTCCCCTGAAATTCATCTTTTGGCAGAACCTGAGGCGCACCGCCCAAGCCTGCCCGGAACAACGGTTTTCACCAGCCCTTCCCACGGCACATCAAGACCTTTCCACGGGGTCATCCACAGGCTTTGGTCACAACGGCGTGACGCCACCTGTAGGCTGGGCAGCACCGTCAAGCACAAAATCTAGTGTGCATGTGTGAAAAATCCGTTGCGGGCCGCGTCGATTTGATTCACCTTCGTGAAGTGCCCGGAGACAGCGTCCGCAAGGACCGGTCGGGCAGGGACGGGGAAAGACCAGACGGGATCGCATGAACCGGAGCCTGCGCAGGCAGGCTCTGCACGGTGTTTTGGTGTCTTTGGCCCGGTGTTGTGGCGTGTTCCGACGGGGTGGCAATATCCCCGCGGCAAAAAAGCGGAGACTGAGGCAGATGAAGATCGAGCGGAAATTCACCACCGAGGCAACCGGGGCTTACGGCGCACTGGCCTTTGCCGTGACCACGTCAGAGATTCGCAACCCCGACGGCACCATCGTGTTCCGCAACGAGGGCGTCGAAGTGCCCGCTGGCTGGAGCCAGGTCGCATCCGACGTGCTGGCGCAAAAGTATTTCCGCAAGGCCGGCGTGCCTGCCCGTCTGAAGAAGGTCCGCGAAAAGGGCATGCCCGAGTTTCTGTGGCGTTCCGTGCCCGACGAAGACGCCCTTGCCGCCCTGCCCGAAGCCGACCGGATGGTGGGCGAGACAAGCGCCAAGCAGGTGTTCGACCGCCTTGCCGGTGCCTGGGCCTATTGGGGCTGGAAGGGTGGCTACTTCACCACCGAAACCGACGCCCGCGCCTATTATGACGAGATGCGCTTCATGCTGGCCAAACAGATGGCCGCTCCGAACTCACCCCAGTGGTTCAACACCGGCCTGCACTGGGCTTACGGCGTCGACGGCCCGGCGCAGGGGCATTTCTATGTGGACTACAAGACCGGCAAGCTGACCAAATCCGAAAGCGCCTACGAACACCCGCAGCCGCACGCCTGCTTCATCCAGTCGGTCAAGGATGATCTGGTGGGTGACGGCGGCATCATGGACCTGTGGGTGCGTGAGGCGCGGCTGTTCAAGTACGGCTCGGGCACCGGCACCAACTTTTCCTCGCTGCGGGGCGAGGGGGAAAAGCTGTCGGGCGGCGGCAAGTCGTCGGGCCTGATGGGGTTCCTGAAAATCGGTGACCGCGCGGCGGGGGCGATCAAGTCGGGCGGTACCACGCGGCGGGCGGCCAAGATGGTGATCTGCGACATGGATCACCCCGACGTCGAGGCCTTCATCAACTGGAAGGTCATCGAGGAGCAGAAGGTTGCATCGCTTGTCGCGGGGTCGAAGGCGCACGAGGCGCGGCTGAACGACATCTTCGCCGCGATCCGCGAATGGGACGGCGTCATTGCGGATGCGGTGGACCCCGCCCGCAACCCGGCCCTCAAGCGCAGCATCCAGGCGGCACGGAAGGCGATGATCCCCGACACCTACGTCAAGCGCGTGCTTGACTATGCGCGGCAGGGTTTCACCTCGATCGAATTCCCGACCTACGACACCGATTGGGATTCCGAGGCCTACATGACCGTCTCGGGCCAGAATTCGAACAACTCGGTCCGGGTGACCGACGCGTTCCTGCGTGCGGTCCGTGAGGATCTGCCGTGGGAACTGATCCGCCGCACCGATGGCCGCGTGGCGAAAACCATCCGCGCCCGCGAATTGTGGGACCAGATCGGCCACGCCGCCTGGGCTTGCGCCGATCCGGGCATCCAGTTTCACGATACGGTCAACGCCTGGCACACCTGCCCCGAGGATGGTCCGATCCGGGGGTCGAACCCCTGTTCGGAATACATGTTCCTCGACGATACCGCCTGCAACCTGGCGTCGATGAACCTGCTGACCTTCTTCCACCAAGGCCGCTTTGACGCCGCGGGCTATGTGCATGCCACCCGCCTCTGGACCATCACGCTGGAAATCAGCGTGATGATGGCGCAGTTCCCGTCCAAGGAAATAGCACAACTGTCCTATGATTTCCGCACCCTCGGCCTTGGCTATGCCAACATCGGTGGCCTCCTGATGAACATGGGCCTCGGCTATGACAGCCGCGAAGGCCGCGCCCTTTGCGGTGCCCTGACCGCCGTGATGACCGGCGTGTCCTATGCGACAAGTGCCGAGATGGCGGCCGAACTTGGCACCTTCCCCGGCTATGACCGCAACGCGCCCCACATGCTGCGCGTGATCCGCAACCACCGCAACGCGGCCCATGGGCGCACGGCGGGGTATGAGGCCGTCAACGTCGCCCCGGTGGCACTGGACCATGCAGGCTGCCCCGATCAGGGGCTGGTGCAACTGGCCACCTCGGCCTGGGACGAGGCCCTCGCCTTGGGTGAAAAGCACGGCTACCGCAACGCGCAGGTCACCGTGGTCGCCCCCACCGGCACCATCGGTCTGGTGATGGACTGCGACACCACAGGGATCGAGCCCGACTTCGCGCTGGTCAAATTCAAGAAACTGGCAGGCGGCGGGTATTTCAAGATCATCAACCAGTCGGTCCCGGCGGCCTTGGCCAAACTCGGCTACCGCCCCGCCGACGTGGCCGAAATCGTCGCCCACGCCGTCGGTCACGGCTCGCTCGGCCAGGCCCCCGGCATCAACCACACCGCCCTCATCGGCCACGGCTTTGGCCGGGCCGAGATCGACAAGGTCGAGGCGGCACTGCCCACGGCCTTCGACATCCGCTTTGTCTTCAACCAGTGGACGCTCGGGACCGATTTCTGCAGCGGCACGCTTGGCATCCCCGCCGAACGTCTGGCCGACCCCACGTTCGACCTGCTGACCCACCTCGGCTTCACCAAGGCCCAGATCGCCGCCGCCAACGACCACGTCTGCGGCACCATGACGCTGGAAAACGCGCCCCACCTGTCGCCCGACCACTACCCCGTGTTCGACTGCGCCAACGCCTGCGGCAAGACCGGCAAGCGCTATCTCTCGGTCGCAAGCCACATCCACATGATGGCCGCCGCCCAGTCGTTCATCTCGGGCGCCATCTCCAAGACCATCAACATGCCCAACAGCGCCACCATCGAAGAGGCGCTTGCGGCGTATGAATTGTCGTGGTCGCTGGGGATCAAGGCCAACGCGCTGTACCGTGACGGCTCCAAACTGTCGCAGCCCCTGGCATCCGCCTTGGTCGAGGATGATGACGAGGCCGAGGAAATCATGGCCACCGGCACGCCCCATGAAAAGGCCATCGTCATGGCCGAAAAGATCATAGAGCGTGTGATCGTCAAGGAAATCGTCCGATCGCACCGCGTGAAACTGCCAGAACGGCGCAAGGGCTACACCCAAAAGGCCATCGTCGGCGGTCACAAGGTGTACCTGCGCACCGGCGAATACAAAGACGGCCAGTTGGGCGAGATCTTCATCGACATGCACAAGGAAGGCGCAGGTTTCCGCGCCATGATGAACAACTTTGCCATCGCGATCAGCGTCGGCCTGCAATACGGCGTACCGCTTGAGGAGTTTGTCGACGCCTTCACCTTCACCCGCTTTGAACCCGCCGGCATGGTGCAGGGCAACGAGACGATCAAGAACGCGACCTCGATCCTCGACTACATCTTCCGCGAACTGGCCGTCAGCTACCTCGACCGCACCGACCTTGCCCATGTGCCGCCCACCGGCGCCGCCTTTGATGACCTTGGCCGTGGCGAGGAAGAGGGCAAACGCAACTTCACTGAGCCCTCGGACGAGGCAGCAACCCGCAGCATCGACGTGCTGAAGCGCATGGCCTCCACCGGCTATCTGCGCAAACGCCTGCCCGAGGGGCTGATGTCGCTGCAAGGCGGCGTTGCAGGGTTCCGCGACGACGCGACCCCCTTTGTCGTGGCCCCCCTGACCGCCGCCACGGCACTGGCCACCGGCACCGTCGCGATGGACGTGCGGGTGAAGGCGAAACTGCAGGGCTACACCGGCGATCCATGCGGCGAGTGCGGGAACTACACGCTGGTGCGCAACGGGACGTGCCTCAAGTGCAACACCTGTGGCGGCACGTCGGGGTGTAGCTGACCCATCAGTCGCCCCGGTCGCGGAATGCGTCCGGGGCAACTTTCAGGGCCCCGCCGCGCGTCATCCGTATGTCATCTGTACATACAGATCGAATACGGATGACATACGGGAAACACACGCCCTGAATACGGGCATTTCACAGCAATCTCCGTACCTTGCCGCCAGTCTTGACAACCGCCCCCCGCCGCTGTCCCTATGCCCCCGACCGGATCACGCGGCGTCTCCGGCCCCGAACGACCCCGCCATTGCCGGAGCATCCCCATGTCCCTTGAAGATGCCAAGTCCGAAGTCGACACCGCGTTCACCCGCAAGGGCCTGCGCGGCTATGCCTTTGAGAATGCCTTCGGCGGGGCCACCTCGTTCCTGCGCCGCACCTATACCAAAGACCTCGCCGGCGTTGACCTTGCCATCACGGGCGTCCCCTTCGACCAGGCGGTGACGCACCGCACCGGCACCCGTTTCGGCCCCCGTGCGATCCGTGAGGCGTCTTGCCTGATGCCCTACGATCCGCCCTATGGCTGGCCCACCAACCCGTTGGAAGACCTCAACATTATCGACTACGGCGATTGCGCCTTCGACTATGCCAAGGTCGCCGATTTCCCCGAAGCGCTGACCGCCCATATCCGGGGTATCCTGTCGGCGGGGGCGGGGTCGGTCACTTTGGGGGGGGATCACTACATCACCTACCCGATCCTCAAGGCCTATGCCGAGAAGTATGGGCCGATGGCGGTGATCCATTTCGACGCCCATTCAGACCTCTGGCCCGACGACGACCTGACCCGCATCGACCACGGCACGATGCTGTACAAGGCGGTCAAGACCGGGCTGGTCGACCCCGCCCGCTCGGTCCAGATCGGCATCCGCACGACGACCGAGGACTACCTTGGCGTCCATGTCATCGACGCCCGCGAGGTGCACGAACGCGGTATCGCGGCGGCGGTGGCCAAGGCGAAGGAAATCGTTGGAAATTCAAGCACCTATGTGACCTTCGACATCGACGCGCTGGACCCCTCGGCAGCCCCCGGCACCGGCACGCCGGTCTGGGGCGGGCTGCATTCGTGGCAGGCGGCGGCGATGCTGCGTGATCTTGCCGGCATCAACATGGTCGGCGGCGACGTGGTCGAGGTGTCGCCCCCCTATGACACCACCGGCGCCACTGCGATCGCGGGCGCGCATGTGGCCTATGAACTGATCTGTCTATGGCACTGGGCGCGGACAAAATCATGAGCAAGATCAGAATGCTGGCGGTGGTTCTTTCAGGGCTTTTTCTGGTCGCTGCCGCTTGGGTCCGCCTTGCCCCCGCAGACCCGGCCCACTGGCATGTCGACGTGTCCTCTGACGCGCCGCCCCTTTGTGCGGCGGGCATTGAAACCACGGCCGCCAGCGCCCGCGCGGCCTGTGAACTGGCGGAACCCGGCTCTGCACTCTTGGCCCGGCTGGACGCCATCGCCCTCGCCACCTCGCGCACCCGGCGCCTGGCGGGCAGCGCCTCTGAGGGGCGGATCACGTGGGAAACCCGCTCGCTCCTTTTTGGATACCCTGACTACACCACCGCGCAAGTCACGGAAACCGCTGGCAAAGCCCGGCTCGACATCCTTGCCCGCGCACGGTTCGGGGCGTCGGACCTGGGGGTGAATGGCCAGCGCCTGACGCAGTGGCTGGGCGCCCTCTGACGCTTCTTCTTTGACCAAATACTCCGGGGTCCGGGGCAGAGCCCCGGTCCTGCCCCTTGACCCCGGGGCACCAAGGCCCCAAACCGCCCGACATGGTCCCGCTCGACAAACTCGCCCAGATCACCCAGCGTTTCGAGTATCTCGAAGCGCAACTGAACGCCGGTGCCGCCCCCGCCGAGATTGCCCGGATCAGCCGCGAATACAGCGACCTGCGCCCTGTGGCTGCCGAGATCGACAACTACCGTCAGGCGTTGGACGATCTTGCCGGGGCCGAGGCGATGCTGTCTGACCCCGAGATGCGCAGTCTGGCGGAGGAGGAAATCCCCCTTCTCCGCGCCCGCATCCCTGAGATGGAGGACCGCCTGCGACTGGCGCTGTTGCCCCGCGATGTGGCGGATGCCCGGCCTGCGATCCTTGAAATCCGGCCCGGTACGGGGGGCGAAGAGGCCAGCCTTTTCGCTGCCGACCTCGCGCGGATGTACCAACGCCACGCCGAGGCGCAGGGTTGGCGGTTTGAGGTGCTGGATCAGCAGCTTACCGATCTGGGCGGCATCAAGGAGTTCACCGCCCATGTGCAGGGCGAAGGCGTCTATGCCCGGCTCAAGTACGAGTCAGGCGTCCACCGCGTACAGCGCGTCCCCGAGACCGAGGCGCAGGGCCGTATCCACACCTCTGCCGCCACCGTGGCCGTCCTGCCCGAGGCCGAGGATGTCGACATCGACATTCCGGCATCCGACATCCGCATCGACACGATGCGCGCCTCGGGGGCAGGGGGACAGCATGTGAACACCACCGATTCGGCGGTGCGGATCACCCATCTGCCCACCGGCATCATCGTCACTTCCGCCCAGAAGTCCCAGCATCGCAACAAGGACATCGCGATGCAGGTCCTTCGCGCCCGCCTGTTCGAGATCGAACGCGCCCGCGTCGATGACGCCCGCGCCGCCGACCGCAAGGCCCAGGTGGGCAGCGGCGACCGCAGCGAGCGCATCCGCACCTACAACTTTCCGCAAGGCCGGATGACCGACCACCGCATCAACCTGACGCTCTATGCCCTGCCGCAGATCATGGCGGGCGACCTTGCCGCGATCATTGACGCCCTGACCGCCCACGATCAGGCCAACCGGCTGGCCGAGGCCGAGGCGTGACGGAGGTGGGGGCGTGACGGGGGTGGGGGCGTGACGGGGGTGGTGGCATGACAGGTGCCGAGGCTCTTGCCCGGGCGATCCCCCGATTGCGTTCGGCGGGGGTCGAGGGTGCGGGCCGGGATGCCCGTCTCCTCCTTGCGCATGCGCTGGACATGCCTTCGGACCGGCTGATCCTGATCCTGCCCGAAGTCGTGCCGCCGGTTGCCCTTGCCCGCTTTGACGCCGCCATCACTGACCGCGCCCTTCGCAAACCGCTGTCGCAGATCGTCGGGTACCGCATGTTCTGGGGGCGTTCTTTCACCGTCACCGCAGATGTGCTTGACCCCCGACCCGAGACCGAAACGCTGGTCGCCGCCGCCCTGCGCCAGCCCTTCGCCACAGTGCTTGACCTTGGCACAGGCTCTGGCGCGATCCTGTTGTCGCTCTTGGCCGACCGACCGGACGCGCAGGGGCTTGGTACTGATCTCTCGCCCGCCGCCCTTGCCGTGGCCGAGGGCAATGCCCACAGGCTGAGCGTGCCGAACGCAAAGTTCCTACAATCGGGCTGGTTCGCGGCGGTACATGGCCGGTTCGACCTGATCGTGTCGAACCCACCCTATATTGCGGCGGCAGAGATGGCCGCCCTCGCCCCCGAAGTGCGCAATTGGGAGCCCGCGATGGCGCTGACCCCCGGCGGTGACGGGCTGGACGCCTACCGCGCGATCACCGGGGCAGTGGCGGGGCATCTGGCCACCGGGGGAAGGCTGTTGGTCGAGATCGGGCCCACGCAAGGGGCGGCAGTGCAGGCGATGTTCCGGGCGGCGGGGTTGGTCGGGGTGAACGTCATGACCGACTTCGACCACCGCGACCGGGTAGTGCAGGGCTTTGCCGCACCGCTCTGACTGATGATCCGCCGCAAAGCGGCGGCCCTGAACCGCCGAAGCGCAACGCCACATGGTCATTTCCGCAGAATCCTCTTGTCACCGCGCCCGTCGCGTGATTATTCCAGATCCAGCGGACTGTGGCGATGCCTGCCTTGCGGGTGACCCTTGCGCCGCTTAATGCCATATACGCCCAGCCGCTCCTGTCGCACGCTTGAAACGCGACAGGCGTCCGGGCAGGGCCAGATCATCCGGATCAAGGGACAAGATGCGATCTTCCAAGTCTCGCTCGCGGTCAAAGCAGAACCGCCCGCGCACCCTCGGCAACATCATCAACCGCGTGTTCGACTCGTCTGGCCCTGAGGGCAAGGTGCGTGGCACGCCACAGCAGATCATTGAAAAGTACCAGCACCTCGCGCGTGACGCGCAGTTGTCGAATGACCGCGTGGCGCATGAGAACTTCATGCAGCACGCCGAGCATTACACCCGCATGCTGAGCGAAGCGATGCGCGAGATGGCGGCCGAACAGGAACAGCGCCGGCCCGAAGGCGGCCAGCAACAGCAACCGCGCCGCGATGACCGTGACGATGGCGGCAACAGCGGCAGCTGGCAGCAGGGCAATGGCGGCAATGCTGGCTGGCAGGGCAACGGCAATCGTGGGTCGCAGCAGGGGAACGGCGGCCAGAACGGCCAGCCTGCGCACAATGGCCAGCCTGCGCACAACGGCCAGCCTGCACACAACGGCCAGCCTGCACACAACGGCCAGCAGAACCGCGATGACCAGCGCGGCGAACGCCGCGCCGATTACCGCCCCGAATACCGGGGTGAAAATCGCGGCGACAACCGTGGCGACAATCGGGGCGATCACCGCAACGAACAGCCGCGCGAAGTGGCAACGCCGCAGCCAGAGGTGATCGGATTTGACGCCGACGGCGATGCAGGTCTGGTCGAAACACCCGAGGCCCGCGCCCCCCGCGTGGCCCAGCAGGAACGCAGCCCCCGCCCCCCCCAGCAGGACCGCCCCCAGCAGGACCGCCCCCAGCAAGACCGGCCCCAGCAGGACCGCAGCCGACAGGACCGCGCCCCGCAACAGCCGTCCGAACAGCCGGTCGCCGCAGCCGAAACCGCCGCGCCCGACGAAACCGTCGTAGCGTCGGACAAGCCCGCCTCGACCCGTCGCGCGCGCACCCCGCGCAAACCCCGCGGCGACGGCAACAGCGACGGTGCGCCCCCCGCAGGCGACGCATCCGGCCCACCGCGCGAAGCCGCCGAATAGGCTTCAGCGCGCGGCCAGCGCCCGCGCAATCGCGCAAAATCCCTCCAGCGGGATCTCCTCCGCCCGGGCGGTCGGGGGGATGCCGATGCTTTCCAGCAAGGCCTCGATCCCCGGTGCCAGCCCCCGCAGGCTGGCGCGCAGCATCTTGCGCCGCTGGCCAAACCCGGCCTGCGTCACCCGCGACAGCATCACCGGATCGGCGGGAAAGCGTGGTGCCGGCAGGGCGGTCAAGTGGACGACTGCCGAATGCACCTTGGGCGCGGGCATGAACGCCTCGGGCGGCAGGGTCATCACGATGCGGGCATCGGCCCGCCACTGCGCAAGGATCGCCAGCCGGCCATAGGCACCGCCGCCGGGGCGCGCGACGATGCGCTCGGCGACCTCCTTCTGAAACATCAGTGTCAGGCTTGACCAGAACGGCGGCCAGACGGGCGGCGTCAGCCAGCGGATCAAAAGCTCGGTCCCGACATTGTAGGGCAAATTCGCCACCACCTTGACCGGCGGGGTCACCGCTGATGCCAGGTCAAGCGCCAGCGCATCGCCTTGCAGCACCTGCAGCCGTCCCGGATAGGCCTCGGCTATGGCCGCCAGCGCGGGCAGACAGCGCGCATCCTTTTCGACCGCCAGCACCCGCCGCGCCCCTTCGGCCAAAAGCCCCCGCGTAAGCCCCCCGGGACCCGGACCAATTTCCAGAACATCGCAGCCACTCAGGTCTCCGGCCATCCGCGCGATCTTGGCGGTCAGGTTCAGGTCAAGGAGGAAGTTCTGCCCAAGGCTTTTCTTCGCCGCCAGATCATGCGCCGCAATCACCTCGCGCAAGGGCGGCAGTCCGTCGATGGTCCCCATGCCCCCTCCTTCCCCATTCACCTTGCACAAATATCCCACGGGGGGTGCGGGGGGTGTGAAACCCCCCGTCTCCTGCCCTCACAACCCGCGCAACGCGACCATCCTCGCCGCCATCCGCAACGCCGCAACCGTGCTCGTCACGTCGGCAACCCCTTGCCCCGCAATATCGAACGCCGTCCCGTGATCGGGCGAGGTACGCACAAACGGCAGGCCAAGCGTCACATTCACCCCGCCTGCGAAATCCAGCGTCTTGATCGGGATCAGCGCCTGATCATGATACATGCACACGGCGGCATCATAGCGGGCGCGGGCGGGGGGGTGGAACATGGTGTCGGCGGACAGGGGCCCGGTTACATCCAGCCCTTGCAGGCGCAGCCGGGCCAAGAGGGGCGCGATGCGGTCCACCTCTTCGTGCCCCATCGCCCCGCCCTCGCCCGCATGCGGGTTCAGGCCGGCCACGGCGATGCGCGGGGCGGGGATGGCGAAATCGCGCTGCAGGGCGGCGACGGTCAGGCGGATCGTGGCCTCGATCAACTCGTCGGTCAATGCGGCGGCAACTGCGGACAGGGGCATGTGGATTGTGACCGGCACCACGCGCAGCGCATCACAGGCCAGCATCATCGCCACATGGGGCACCCCGGCGAGGGCCGCCAGATATTCAGTATGCCCGGGGTAGGGGAACGCGGCCCCGTCCAGCAGCGCCTTCTTGTGGATGGGCAGTGTGGTCACGGCTGCGGCCTTACCCGTCTGCACCAGCCGCACCGCCACGGCCACAGCCTCGATCACACCGGCGGCAAGGGCGGGGTCAGGGTGGCCCGGCCGGGGTGCCGGGCCGATGGTAAGGGGCAGCACAGGCAGGTGGGTGGCGGGCACCGACAGGGCATCGGCCGCGCTGTCCACCTCGCGCAGCGCGGAGCCGGGGGGCAGGTGGCGGGGGTCGCCGATCCAGACAAAGGGCAGCGCCGTCCCCAGCACGGCGCGCGCGCGCACGGCCAGTTCCGGGCCGATGCCCGCAGGTTCGCCGCAGCTTACCGCGACGGGACGGTCAGGTTCTGCACCGGGCATCAGTATTCGCGGATGATCGCGTCGGCGCGCAGGCTTTCCAGATAGCCGTCGGCAAGGGCTGCGAGACGCCGGTTGGTCAGCACCTCACGCACACCGTCGCGTGACAGCGACCCATCCTCGACCGGGGCGCGGCGGCACAGCATCAGGTACTGCGCCGTGCCGCCCCGGGTGATCAGCGTACCCTCGCCATCATCCAGCTGCGCCAGTGCGGCGGCAAGATCGCCCGCCAGCGCGCCCACGTTCTGCGTCTCGCGCACCAGTGCCTCGGGCGGACTGCGCTGCGCCAACGCATAGAGGTCGTCGCAGGTATCGACCGCGGCCCGTACCCGCGCGGCCTCGGTGGCCGGATCGCCGGGGGGCAGGGCGAGGCGGGCATATTCGACCGCAATTGCCGCCTCGGTCGGGTTGCCCTGCTGCAGGTCACGCACGAAAAAGATCGTCACCTTGCCGGGTTGCGACACGGGTTCCGACACCCGGCCGGGCCCAAGGTTCGACAGCGCCGGAATAGCCTCGGCGGGCAGCGAGGTCAGCGCCCGCCAGTCAAGGCGGCCGCCCCCCGATGCAGTGGGGCCTGACGAATACTGCCGCGCGGCGGCGGCAAATTCCTCTTCCGTCTTTGCCTCACGGCGCAGGCGGTTGGCCAGCGCGCGGGCCTGCGATTCATTGCCGGGGGCGGCGGTCAGCACCAGTTCCGAAAGCAATACCCGCACGGCAGACCGGCGCGTATCGGCGGCAAGGGCGCGGTCGATCTCGGTTTCGGTGATGGTCACGCGGCCTGCAAATCGGGCACGCACGACTTCGCGCCACAGAAGTCCCGCCTGGACAAAATCGCGCAGCGCTTCACCCTCGACCCCGCCTTGCGCAAGCGCCTTGAGGAAATCCTCAAGCGACAGGTTCGCGCGGCCGGCAAACTCGGTCATCGCCGCCTCCAGCCCCTCGGGCGTCAGCGACAGACCGATCTGGTCGGCGGCAAACTGGCGCAGGCGGTCGTCGATCAGCGCCTGCCGTGCCTCGGCCTGGATATCGCCCGGCGTGCCGAACAGGGTCAGCATCCGCACCCGCTGTTCGAATTCAAAGTTGGTGACCACCTGGTCATTGACCGACAGGCGCGGCGCAAAGAGGCCGCCCTGCTGTGCGGCAGCAGGGGCAACAAAGGCCAGGGTGAGGGCGAACAGAAGAAGAAAGCGCGTCATTGGTCTTGTCTCATCAAGGGTAACGCCTTGGGCAAAAGTGGCCGCGCGGCTGATAGATATGGTATCGTGTCACTGCGTTCTGTCAACCGCTAGCCCCGACAGGCCCGGGCCGGGCCCGCGCGGGTCTTGCCGCCAAAGCCCAGAAGCTCAACCGACAGGCCGATATCCGTTGTGGCCTGTACACTAGTCGAGGACGTGAACCGACGCGAGAGGGAAAGATCGACCTTCAGACACTCGTTGCGGTAGGCCATGCTGAGGCCCGCCGACGCCGCGCGGTCATCAAGAACGTCATAGCGGGTGGTAAAGCGCCCGGTCCAGGTCTGGGTCAGGTCATAGCTGCCATCGAATTCCAGTTCGGCCAAACGATCGGCCCGGGCCTCGGTCACGTCAGCCTCGAGCCAGATCAGGCTGGAACTGACGACAAAGCGTTCACGCTCGACTGCCAGGCGCACTTCGCCGCGGGTCAGCGAAAAATCGTTGTCCAGGACAAAACGGTTGGTCATGCTGATGCCGTAAAGGCCCTGCAGCCGGAACGTGGCCAGCCAGTCGGACGTGCGCCCGCCCAATCCCGATGCCTGGCTGAAACTGCCGTCATCTTCGGCCCGGAACACCCGTCCCAGCGAAAACCCCAGCGACCAGCCTGTGGGGGCTATGTGGGTGAAGCCAAGCCCGAGGTTCAGCCGCGAACCGCGTTCAACAGCGTCATTGCCAGGCAACCGGTCAAGGGCAAACAGACTGGCCTCGTCAAATTCGGGCAGAACGGAATCCTCGTTGGGAATACCGTCGTCGCTGTCCTTTGGGGCCCAGATCAGTTGCACGACGGGTTCGATCACCTGCCGCGCGCCGCCGGGCGTGGTGCGGGTCAGCGGCCAGCGCAGTTCCGCCGCAAGCACGCCCGTGGCGCGGGTCTTGGTGCCCTGCACGGCCGCGTCCTGTGCTATGTCATAGATGTCGGCCTGCGCCTCGGCCATCACTGCGCCAAGGATGCCGGGGCCGAACACCGCATCACGCCGCCATCCCGCCCGCAGGCTTGCCCGGGCCGCATCGCGCCCGTCCGCGATGCCGTCGCCGTCACTGTCGGTGCTGATGGTGGAAGACCGGCGGTGGCTGTGGGTTTCAAACGCCAGCGTACCGGTGCCGCCGATCACCCCTGGGCGAAAGCGGCGTTCCCAGGTCAGATCGCCCACCAGCGATGGCAGTTGCGAATTGCTCTCGCCTTCGCGGATCGAATGGTAGTGGATCAGTCGCGCGCTGACGAATTCGTCGGCTCTGACACGGGTCGCCTCGATCCGCCCCTCCAGCCGGTCAATTTCCGAGATGCCGTAATCCAGAAGATAGGCCGGATCGCTGACCATCCGGCCCGAAAGGTTCAGTGCGAACCCCTTTGGCAGGCGGAAGTTGCCCTTGATGTCGGCGTATCCGCGGGTTTCGCCCGGCAGGATGGTATCGCGCGACAACGCCCCGCCAACCTCGATCTGGCCGGTGGCAAAGGCCTGACGATACCGCAGGTCCAGCGTGCGCGCGCGTTTCGACCCCACAAAAGGGGTTACGGTCAGATCGCGGCTGGGGCCGATGCGGATGAAGTACGGAAGTTTCAGCCCCGTACCCAGACCGGAGGTTGACCGTATCTCGGGGATCAGGAACCCGGTGGCGCGTGACAATGATGGATCGGGCATGCGCAGGCGCGGTATCCAGAACACCGGCACGCCGCCAAAGCGCAGTTGCGCGTTGTCGAAATAGATCTGCTTTTCCACCGCGTCATGCACCACCCGCCGGGCGCGGATTTCCCACAAGGGGGTGGGGTTGCCCGCACAGACCTTGCACGACGACGCGACGGTACGGCCCAGCCGCGTATAGCGCCCGCCGACGCGCAACATTTCGGACGACGCCATCTGCAACTGCCGGTTCAGGACCAGCCGCGCCGAGGTCAGGATGCCGTCGGCAAGATCGGCCGACATGTCGGCCTGATCCGCCAGAATGAAGGTGCCCGTTTCGTCCGCCAGAACGATGGGCCCGTCGATCACCAGCCGGTCCGCAGCGCGGTCATAGACGATGCGCTTGGCCGTAAGGCGGCGGCCCTGAAACAGCACCTCGACATTGCCTTCGGCGACCAGCACGTCGTTGCCGGTGATCGCCAGCTTGTCTGCGACCAATGCCGCCTGTTCCTGCGCCACTGCGGACAGGGGCCAGACCAGGACAAACAAAAGGGCAAGGATACGCCGCATCAGCCGTCCTCGACATGTAACAAAAGACCCAGCGACAGAAGGCCCGCCGCGACTGGCGGGCTCCAGGCGGCAAGGGCCACGGGGATTTGGCCGTTCTCGCCCAGAACCTGACCGAAATTGCGCAGAAAGAACAGCGCAAAGCCGCACAGGATGGCGAGAAGCACCATCTGCCCGGTACGCCCGAACCGCGCGTGGCGCATGGTGAACCCCGCCGCCAGTAGCACCATCGCCCCCAACAGCAGTGGCAATGCCAGTTCCATCTGGAACCAGACCCGGTGTGCGCGGGCCGAGAATCCGGCGGCCTCGATCCGGGCGATATAGGCGGGCAGGTCCCAGATAGGGATTGCCGAGGGTTTGCCGAAACTGTCGCGGATGCGTTCGCGCGTGAGATCAGAAGGCAGTTGCAGTGTGGCTGCGGTGCGGGCGGCGACCTCGGGGTTGGGTGCTGTCAAGTCCCACACCTTGGCCCCGGTCAGCACCCAGGCACCCGGTTCCAGCGTTGCCTCGTCCGCCTCGGTCCGGGTCAGGGGCGCGCCGTCGGGCGAAAATGTAAGAAAGGTCACCGCATAAAGCCGCGTGCCGTCCAGATCGGTGCGCGCGGCCTGGATCACGGTCTGCCCGTCAGCCCCGCCCTGCCGCAGCCAGAGACCAGAGGAACTGATCGACAGCACACTTTCCGATCCACGCGCCAGCCGGGCATAGGCGGCCTCATATTCGCGCGACAGGCCCGCCACCAGCGGGTTCAACACCGCGACCGCCAGCACCCCCAGCACCAGCGCCGCCAAGACCGGGGCCATCAGGAACCGCAGCCCCGACCGCCCCGCCGCCCGCACCACCACCAGTTCCGACGTCCGCGCAAGGCCCACGAACATCGCAACCGACGCGAGGATCACGATCAGCGGCAGGATGCGATAGAGGCTGGACGGCACGTTCAGCGCCGCCAGTTCTGCGGCCTGTGTCAGCCCCAGACCCTGTGCGGAAAAGCGGCGCAACTGGTCCACCATCTCGATCAGCATCATGATGCCGAAGAAGATCAGGAACACCTGTGCTACCACCTTGGCGAACCGCCGCATGACATAAAGGCTTAACGTCATGCGGCGCCCCCGACGAGGGGGGGCAAGCGGCGCAGACGGCGCGGGCGTTGTGACAGGGCCAGCATCGCCACCCCGATCCCGACGCCCAAAAGCGGTGCCACATAAACCAACGGCCAGAGGCCAGGGTTGCGCAGCGACGCGCTGGTGGACGCATTGGCAACCAGTTGCACCAGGATCAGCAGCACGACCGCCACAAGGATCTGACGCCACAGCCCGAACCGGCTGAATGCCCCCAGAAGCAGTGCCGAGAACCCGATAATCGCGGTGGCCACGGCCAGAAGGGGCTGGGCAAAGCGGTCATGCGCCTCGGACAGGAATTCTGCGCGGGTCTGGCCGGTCTCGGTCAGCAGGGCCGGGTCTGCCGACAAGAGATCGGCGGTCGACAGCTCATTCAGCGTGCGGGCGTCGCGCAGGCCGTCGCCGACCATGCCCGTCAGATCGCGCGTGAAATCGGCAAAATGCGTGACCGACAGCCGCCCGGTTGTACGCGAAAGTGTCTGCGACATCCCGTCGATCATCACCAGTTTCGGCCCCGTGTCGCCACGCACCAGAAGTGCGCGTTTGGCCGAATAGGTCGTACGCCCGCCGCCCGAACGGTCGTCCGACAGGAACACGTCCCGCAACTCGCCGTTCGGGGTGATTTCGCGGATGTAGAATGTCACACCGTCTGCGGGGTGCATGAACTGCCCGTCAGTCAAAAGGCGCGCGGTCACGTTCGCCTCGATCTCGGCTGATCGGTCGGCCAGGATCGCGCGGCTTGCCGGCACGGCGAAATGCGTCAGGGCCATCATCATCGCGGTGACCATCAGGCCGAACATAAGGACAGGGCGGGCAAGACGGAAAGCGGAAAAGCCGGTGGCCTGCATCACCACCAACTCGCCGTCCTGCGTCAACCGGTTGGCCACCTGCACGGTCGCGGCAAACGCCGCAACCGGCAATACAAGGCGGATCACGTTGGGCAGCGTCAAAAGCGAGAATTCAAGGAACACCAGCGCCGATTGCCCGTCGCCGATCAGCCGGTCAAACAGGCCGACGGCGCGGTTGATCCAATAGACCAACACCAGCACAAGTGCGAAAAACCCGAACAACGTCAGGAACTGCGACAAGAGGTATCGGTCGAATTTCGACACGCGCGGCATCCGTCCCAATGGCCTGTCCCATCCCGACCCTAGCCGCTTTCCGGCGCGAGGAAAACGGCCTTGCGCAGCGACAGGCAAAGCCCCGCGAGGGTATGGTCAAGGGCGCGGGCAGCCACTAGGGTCTCGCGGTTGATCCCATCCGCAAAGGTGCTGTCCCGATGTCCCATCCCCTGCCGATCCAGTTCCTGGCCACCGATCTTGCCGGTCTGGCCGAGGTGACAGGCCGCATCGCGATCTGCGTGCCCTCTGACGCCAAAACCCCGCCCGCCGGGGCCGCGCGGGTGCTGGACAAAGCGATGCGCGGGGCCTTGGCACGCTACCTTGGGTCCGAAGCCTGGGGCAAGGTCAAGGCGGGCGAGGGTGCCGATATCGCATGGCCTGCGGGGGTTGCTGCCGAAGCGGTGCAGGTGGTCAAGCTGGACACCAAGGCCGCGTCAGCGTCGGCGCGCAAGGCAGGTGCGGCGATCGGCAAGGCGGTCGGCAAGGGCGGTGTGCTGGTCATGGCCGACAAGGTTCGGGCGGCGGCGGACCTGTCATTTGGCCTAGCGATGCGCGCCTACGAGTTCACGGCTTACAAGACCGGCGACCATGAGGCGCCCGGCCCGGTGCGCATCATGGTGGCCGCACCCGAAGCGGTTGCCGCCGAAGCCGCACCGATGGCGGCCTTGGCCGAGGGCGTGTTCTTCACCCGCGATCTGGTGAATGAGCCTGCCAACGTCCTGACCACCGACGATTTTGCCGCCCGCCTTGCCGCAATGCAGGATCTGGGGCTGGACGTCGAGATTCTGGAAGAGGCTGACCTTGCCAAACTGGGCATGCGCACGCTGCTTGCCGTGGGGCAGGGGTCGGAAAGCCCGTCCAAGGTGGTGGTGATGCACTGGCGCGGTGGCGGCGACGAGGCCCCGTTCGCGCTGGTTGGCAAAGGCGTGGTGTTCGATACCGGCGGCATCTCGATCAAGCCTGCGGCGGGCATGGAAGAGATGACGATGGACATGGGTGGTGCCGGCGTTGTCGCCGGTGTCATGCGCACGCTTGCCTTGCGCAAGGCACGCGCCAACGTCGTGGGTCTGGTCGGTCTGGTCGAGAACATGCCCGACGGCAAGGCCACCCGGCCCGGTGATGTGGTGCGGTCCATGAAAGGCGACACGGTCGAGATCATCAACACCGATGCCGAGGGGCGTCTGGTGCTGGCCGATGTGCTTTGGTACGCGCAAGAGCGATTTTCGCCGACCGGCATCGTCGATCTGGCAACGCTGACCGGCGCGATCATCGTGGCCTTGGGTCACGAGAATGCGGGCGTGTTCTCCAACGACGACGGGCTGGCCGATGCCTTTCTGGCCGCCGCCAAGGCGGAGGGCGAGGGGGCATGGCGCATGCCGATGGGTGAGGCCTATGACGCCAAACTCAAATCCCGCATCGCCGACATGCAGAACATCGGCGGGCGCGACGGCGGTGCCATCACGGCGGCGCAGTTCCTGGCACGTTTTGTGAAACCGGGTGTGCCTTGGGTGCATCTCGACATCGCGGGGACGGCTTTGTTGAAGGCCGATTCCACGCTTGCCCCCAAGGGGGCGACTGGCTGGGGCGTGATGGCGCTGAACCGGCTGATCGCCGACCGGTATGAACGGCGCTGAGCGCACCCGGCCCGACCGTCGCAGGGGGGCTGTCTGCCCCCCTCGCCTTTGGCTCACCCCCCGAGAGTACTTGGGCAAAGAAGATGCGAACTTGGGTTTCTTCTTTGTCCAAATACTCATCTGCATTGCCAAAGGCGGGGCGCACGTCCGGGATGTATTGCCGGTCTGCGCGACCACCAGGGTGCCACTCTGTGTAAGTGGGGTCTGAGGCATGGGTATGGTTTTGTTCTATCACCTGACGCAGCGCACGGTTGAGGACACCGTGACCGCCCTTGTGACCCGGTCTTTGGCGCAGGGCTGGCGGGTGATGCTGCGGGGGACGAAGCAGGCGTTGCTGGACCGGCTGGATGCGCGGCTCTGGACCGATCCGCCGGACGGGTTCGTGCCGCACGGGCAAGCGGGCGGGCCGCATGATGCCGACCAGCCGGTGCTGATCGGCAGTGGCGCTGCGGTCAACGGCGCGCGGGCACTGATGCTGTTGGACGGGGCAGTGGCCACGGTCGAGGAAGTGCGCGCGATGGAGCGGGTATCGCTGTTGTTCGAGGGCGCCGATCTTGCGGCGGTAGAGGCCGCCCGGGCTGAATGGCGGCGGCTGACCGGGGCGGGTATTGCGGCGCAGTATTGGACGGACGAGGGTGGCCGGTGGCAGATGAAGGCCGAGAAAACCCCGGTGTGACAGGCCTGCGCTACCGGGTCAGCACCATCTGGTTGCCGTCGATCTCGATGCGGAACCGGCCGAGATAGTCCATGCCCAGCAACGAGCCGTCCATTTCGCCGTCGTTGACATAGGCCGCAAGGCGCGGGTCGACCACCGCGCCAAGGGCCACATCGGTCAGCGTCACGCGCGCCGTGCGTACCGTGCCGTTGGCGGTGTTCGCCTCACCGAGATAGGCCAGCGTGGCCGGGTCGATCCCCAGTTTGCGCGCATCGTCCTGGCTGAGAACAACGTTGGTCGCCCCGGTATCGACCAGAAATTCAAGCGGTTGGCCGGCGATGGTCAGCGTCAGGTAGTAATGCCCGTCCGGCGCCCGGGGCAGCACGATCTCGCCACCCTCGGCCATGATCTGAACCGGGGCTTCGGATTGGCGCAGGTCGTTCCACAGGCCATAGCCCGCCATCACGCCGACAAAGATCAGACCCCAGGCCATCGCGGTGCGCAGCGCGACCCCAAGGCGACCGCGGTATTCGACCAGCGCCCAGCCGCCCAATGCCACCAGAAGGAGGCCCAGATAGAGCAGCCGTGCGAAATCTTCGTTCTCCATGGCGCAAGAGGTAGTCAGCCGCGACCGTCAGTGCAAGACGGCGCGACCTAGCCGTTGCCACGTCCGGCAAACAGGCCCGCCCCTTCGGCAGCCGCGCGCAGCGCGCGGCTTTTGTTGACCGTCTCTTGATACTCAGCCTCGGGGTCGCTGTCATAGACGACGCCACCCCCGGCCTGAATGTGCAACTGCCCGTCCTTCAGCACCGCCGTACGCAGTGCTATGCAGAAATCCATCTCGCCGTTGGCCGCAAAGTATCCCACGCCGCCGCCATAGACGCCGCGCTTTTCGGGCTCCAGCTCGTCGATGATCTGCATCGCGCGCACCTTGGGTGCCCCCGAAACCGTGCCCGCAGGCAGGCCCGCCAGAAGCGCCGACAGCGCATCCTCGCCGTCGCGGATCTGGCCCACCACGTTCGACACGATGTGCATGACGTGGCTGTAACGCTCGATGATGAACTGTTCGGTCGGGCGCACGGTGCCGGTCTTGGCCACCCGGCCCACATCGTTGCGGCCAAGGTCCAAAAGCATCAGGTGTTCTGCGCGTTCCTTGGCATCGGCCAGAAGGTCGGCCTCGTTGGCGCGGTCTTCTTCGGGCGTGGCGCCGCGTTTGCGGGTACCAGCGATGGGGCGCACCGTCACCTCGCCGTCGCGCAGACGCACAAGGATTTCGGGGCTGGCGCCCACCACCTGAAACCCGCCGAAGTTGAAGAAGAACATGAAGGGCGAGGGGTTGGTGCGCCGGAGGCTGCGGTAAAAGGCAAAGGGCGGCGCGGTAAACGACTGCGTCCAGCGTTGCGACGGGACCACCTGAAAGATGTCGCCCGCGCGGATGTAGTCCTTGGCCCTTTCCACGGCGGCCTTGTAGCCCGCATGGGTAAAGTTCGATTGCGCATCCCCCACCGGGGCCGCATCGCCCAGATCGCGCGCCGTGCCCGGACTGCGGTCCAGATCGCGCAGCGCGTCCATCACCCGTTCCGCCGCCTGCGCATAGGCCGCGCGGGCCGAAAGACCTGATGCGGCCCAGGCGGGGGCCACCACAGTCACCTCGCCCTTCACTCCGTCCAGCACGGCCACAATAGACGGGCGCAGCAGCACCGCATCGGGCAGGCCAAGGGGGTCGGGGTTCACATCGGGCAGGTGTTCCACCAGCCGGATCATGTCATAGCCCAGATAGCCAAACAGCCCCGCCGCGATGGACGGCAGCCCCTCGGGCATAGTGACGGCACTTTCGGCGATCAGCGCGCGCAGGCTGTCTAAAGGGGGCAGGGGATCGGGGCGGAACGCCTCGGGGTCAAAGCGCGCCTCGCGGTTCACCTGAACGGCTGCATCATGGCAACGCCAGATCAGGTCGGGCTTCATCCCCACCACGGAATAGCGGCCCCGAACCTCGCCCCCCGTCACCGACTCCAGCATGAACGTATCCGTCCGCGCCTCGCCCAGTTTCAGCATCAGGCTGACGGGGGTATCCAGATCGGCGGCTAGGCGGGCGAACACCAGCTGGTTCTGCCCCAACGCCCAGGCCCGCTCGAACGTGGCGAAGTCGGGGGTGAGGGTGGTCATGGTTACTGCTGCATCTGCGCGTGAACGGCGGCGATGGCAGCCTCGTCCAGCACGATGCCGCCGGTGCGGGTCTGTTCGGCGGTGAAGAGGGCCAGCGCGTCGGCGGCAAGTGCCTGTTCCACCTGTGCGGCAATCGCGCCACGCAGAGGGGCCACCTCGGGGTTGGCGGCATCGGCGGGCATCGTGGCGTCCAGCCGGACAAGGGCGGTAAAGCCCGGCCCCTCGATCACGCGGACCTGCCCGGGTTCCATCGCGAACACCGCTGCCATCAGTTCCGGCGGCGCGCCTTCGATGAACCCGTCGCGGGCGATGCGGGGGGTGACGTCGAGGATGCCGAAGGTGCCAAGGTTCGCGCCACCCTCAACCCCGGCCTTGATCGCGACGGCGCGGTCTGAAAGGGCGCGGGCAACGGCGGCAGCACGCCATGCTTCGATCACCGCAGGCTCGGCCTCGGGCGGGGGAATGGGCGCGGGGGGCAGGATTTCGTCAAGACGCAGGGCGGCAAGGCCGCCGTCGGCAAGCTCGATGAGGTCGGGGAAATCGCCCGGATTGGCCACGGCCGCCGCCTCGCGAAAGGAGAGGTATCCGGCGATGCCATCGGCGCTATCAGGAAAAAGATCAACGGTTCCAAGGGTCATGCCCTGTTCGCGTGCCAGATCCTCAAGTGTCGCACCCCCAGCGAGCGCGTCGTCGATCGTCTCGCGTCGGTCGGCGATGGCGCGGCGGGCGGCGTCGGCGGAAAGTTCGGCCTTGAGGTCTTCGCGGGCGTCCTCGAACGTGGTTTCCTGTGCTGCAAGGATGCCGTTCATCCGGTAAAGCGCGGGGCCAAGGTCCGAGGCAAAGGGGCCGACAACGCCGGGGTCGGTCAGCGCGAAAACGGCGTCCCCCGCCACGCCAAGATCAGCCTTCCCGACATCGCCCAGATCGATATCGGCCAGCGTCAGGCCCCGGTCGATGACCAGTTGGTCGAACGCCTCGCCCGCGTCAATCAGCGCCTTTCCTGCATCGGCGGCGGCCTGATCGGCGAAAACCAGACGCTCGACCAGACGCCGCTCAGGCAGGACAAACTCGTCGATGCGGCTATCATAGAGGGTGCGGATGGTCGCCTCGTCAATCTCGGTGGTGGCGGCCAGACCGGCGGGCAAGAGCGCCACATAGGTCAGCCGCCGCGCCTCGGGGCGGGTGAAGGCGGCGATGTTGTCGTTGTAATGCTTGGAGATTTCATCAGCAGTGGGCGCGGGCAGCGGCGTCGGCAGATCGCGTTCGGTCAGCCGCAACAGGGTAAAGCCGCGCCGTTCAGCCACATAAGCGAACAGCGTATCGGTCAGCGGGTCGGGCGCGGCGAAACCCGCAGCGACGGCACTGGTCAGCAGCGTTCGGGCAAGGTCGTCGCGCATGCCGGCCTCGAAGTCCGCTTCGGTCATGTTGTTGCGGCCTAGCGTAAAGCGGTAGGTTTCGCGGTCAAAGGCCCCCGCAGTGCCTTGAAATGCTGCAATACCAGTGATTTCCTTGGCCACACGTGCGTCGCCGACCGACAGGCCCAGACGTGCCGCCTCGTTGTCCATCGCGGTGGCGTTCACCAGATCCTGCCGCGCCTTGCGGTCCACGCCCAGTTGCAGCGCCTGCGCGCCGGTCAGGGGTTGGCCGATCTGGGCGGAGAAGGCGTTGATCTCGGACCGCAGGGCGGCGGCGTAGTCCTGCGTCGTGATCTCGCGGTCGCCGACGCGGCCTATGGTGCTGATATTGCCGCCGAAATTGGTGATGCTGAAGCCGCCAAGGCCGACCACCAGCATCGCCAGCATGACCCATACAAGGATGTTGGCGCCCTTGCGTTTCTTGCGGCGGTCGTCGCTGTCATCGGCGGGCATGGGGCATTCTCCGGGGCGGGACGGGGGTTGCATAGTGGGCTTCGCGCGTGGGGGCAAGGGGCGGGGTGGTCAGGGGCGGAAGCCCTTGAGGCGCTTGAACATTTCAGTCAGGCCCGCGCTGTCGGCATTGGCAAAGGCGATGCGCAGTTGCTGCTTGCCTTCGGGGTGGGTTATGGGCTGGAACATGGTGCCGGGCAGCATCAACAGGCCAGTTTCGCGCACAAGGCGTTTGCAAAGGGTGACGCTGTCCAGCGGAAACGGGTGTTCGGCATAGGCGAAATAGGCCCCGCAACCTCGCAAGGTCCACCCTTCAAGGCCTTGGAATCCCTTGGTAATCACGGCGCGACGACCAAGGATTTCGGCGCGTTCGCCGGCCACCCACTGGCCAAGGTTCCGCATCCCCCAGAGGGCGGCGAATTGGCCAAGCTGGCCGGGGCAGATGGCGACGGTATCAAGGAACTTTTCGACCTCGGCCAGACGGGCGACCGAGGCGACCACTGCGCCGACGCGGTGGCCAGTGAGGCGGTAGGCCTTGGAAAAGCTGTAGAGGTGGATGAAGGTATCGGGCCAGTCGGGATCGGTGAAAAGGTCGTGGGGCCGGCCGGTGCGGGCGTCGAAATCGCGGTAGGTCTCATCCACGATCAGCGCGATGCGGTGCTGGCGGCAGAGGTCGCGGAAGGCCGCGACCAGCGTGTCTGGGTATTCGACGCCACCGGGATTGTTGGGCGATACCAGAACGATGGCGCGCGTTCTTGACGTGATGGATGAAGTGGCCTGATCCGGGTCGGGCAAAAGGCCCGCGCCCGTGGGCAGCGCCACGGTCGTGACCCCGGCCATATCAAGCCACATTTTATGGTTGAAATACCAAGGGGTTGGCAGAATAACCTCATCCCCCGCACCGGCGAGGGTGGACATGATTGCGGTAAACGCCTGATTGCAGCCTTGGGTGATCCCGACCTGTGAGGGTTCGATCTGCCCGCCGTAAGCCGCCGACCATTGCGCCGCAATCTCGGCCCGGAGCGCGGGCAGGCCCAGCACCGGGCCATAGAGGTGGGCAGCGGGGTCGTTCAGGGCAGCTTCGGCAATCGCCTGACGCAGGGCGAGGGGCGGGGGTTCGGTGGGGGCGGCCTGGCTGACGTTGATGAGGGGGCGGTCGGGCGGAAAGGTGACGCCGTCAAGCCAGCGCCGCGCCTCCATCACCGGGGGCGGTTCGGTGGCGGCCATGGCGGGATTGAGGGGGTGCAGGGTCATTTTTCGCCGTGTGTTTTCGATGCACATCCCATGCACAACTGATGCACGGGGAAAGCGGGTTCAGTCATTGCCGCGCATCGGCTGGACATATTGGAGCGCCATGTCCCAGGGGAAGAAAATCCAGGTGTCCTGACTGACTTCGGTGATCCAGGTGTGGACCATCGGCTTGCCGGACGGCTTTGCATAGACGGTGGCGAAGTGGGCGGCGGGGTAGAGGCGGCGGACCAGTTCCAGCGTCTTGCCGGTATCGACAAGGTCATCGACGATCAGGATGCCGGTGCCGTCGCCCATCAGGTCGGGCTGGGGGGCCTTGATGATCTCGGGCTGCTGCTGGGACTGGTGGTTGTAGGACCGGACGCTGATGGTGTCGACAACGCGGATGTCCAGTTCGCGGCTGACGATCATCGCGGGGACGAGGCCGCCGCGGGTGATGCCGACCACGGCGCGCCAGGCGCCGCCATCGGGGCCTTGCCCCTGCAGACGCCAGGCGAGCGCGCGGGCGTCGCGGTGGATCTGGTCCCAACTGACGTGAAAGCCGCGTTCATGGGGAAGACGGTCGTTCATGGCGGGGCTCCTTGGGCGGGCGGCACAGGTGTTGTGCCGCCGTTCTAGCCCCGGGCCATGCGCTGTGCAATGCCGGGACGGGTCAGGCGGCGAGTGCCTTGCGCGCCTCGTCCAGGAGTTTCGATTGCTCGTCGATCAGCTTGACGGCCTTTTCGAGGGCGGCGGTCGCGGTCTTGATCTTTTTGCCCGCGTCCTTGTCGTCGCCCGCCTCTTTCGCGGCCTTGTCGACGTCGGTCAGCAGCTTTTCAAGCTCGGCGGCCTGTTTCTTGTTTTCGTCGGTGATCTTCTTGACCGCCGCTTCGAGTTCCTTGGCTGTTTCGTCGTCACCGTTGCCGTCGCCGGCCAGATCCTCGGGTTTCAGACCTTCCAGAACCGAGGTTTGTGCCTCGACCAGTTTGAGGGCCTTTTGCAGGGTGGAGGTGATGTCCTTGGTCGACTTGGCCATACTCTTGACGGCACCGCCGCCGCTGGCAGATTTGTTCAGCAGTTTGCTGATCCCAGCAAGTGCAGAGACCTGAACCTTGTTCTCGGAGGTCATCGATTTGGTTGTGGCGGCGACGACCTTGCCAATCTGGCGGAACATTCCCAAGTTGGGCATCAACGAAACTCCCTGTGGTTGAACCTTGTGCCTTGCGGCTTTCAATGTGCGCGAAACTGCAATGAACGCACGCGTTTGTCAACGAAAAGCGGGGGCTGGTCCGGGGACGACGCGGATATCCGGGCCAAGCCGGAAGGGGCGCTCAGGACAACGCAACCTTGATCCCAAGCAGGCCAAGGAGGCCGCCAAAGCTGCGGTCGATCAGGGTTTTGGCGCCAAGATAGGTGCGGCGCGTGGCGTCAAGCGAGAAGATGCGCGCGACGAGGGTGTTCCACAGGGTTTCGGCGACAAAGCAGACCGCGAGAAGGAGTGCCAGCGTCCAGAGGGGGGTGCCGGGCGGGACGGTGCCAAGGAAGATCGAGGTCAGAAGGACCGCCGGTTTGGGGTTGGAAAGCTGCGTCCAGAGGCCGAGGCGGAGGGCGGAGAACGGGGTTCGGGGGGGCGCGCCGGTGTCGGTGGGCAGGGGGGTGGCGGCGTGGCGCCACATGCCGATGGCCATCCAGACCAGGTAGAGGCCGCCCGCGATCTTGAAGGCCCAGAGGAGCGAGGGGGCCCAGGCGAAGAGGGCGGCAAGGCCTGCAAGGGCGGTGACGCACCAGAACACCGCGCCAAGGCCGATGCCAAGGGCGAGGAAGAAGCCGGTGCGCATGCCTTCGGTCACGCCGGTGCGGGCGGCCATCAGGACGGCGGGGCCGGGGCTGATCGCGCCCATCACCAGAAGGAGGGCCACGGCGAGGAAGGCGGCAAGCGTCACGCGCCCGATTTCTTGGTGGCGTCGATGTCGGGGGCGTCGACCGCCTTCATGCCGACAACGTGGTAGCCCGCATCGACGTGCAGAACCTCGCCGGTGGTGCCGCTGCCCAGATCGGACAAAAGGTAAAGGGCGGCCTTGCCGACCTCTTCCTGCGTCACGTTGCGGCGCAGCGGCGAGTTCAGTTCGTTCCATTTCATGATATAGCGGAAATCGCCGATGCCTGACGCCGCAAGCGTCTTGATCGGGCCGGCCGAGATGGCGTTGACGCGGATGCCGTCGCGGCCCAGATCCTCGGCGATGTACTGCACGCTGGTCTCAAGCGCGGCTTTGGCAAGGCCCATGACATTGTAATGGGGCATGACCTTTTCCGCGCCGTAATAGGTGAGCGTCAGGAGCGAGCCACCGTCGGGCATCATCGCGGCGGCGCGTTTGCAGACGGCGGTGAAGCTGTAGACCGAGATATCCATCGTCATGCGGAAGTTGGCGGCCGAGGTATCGACGTAGCGGCCGCGCAGTTCGTTCTTGTCGGAAAAGCCGATGGCATGGACCACGAAATCGAGGGTTCCCCATTCGGATTTGAGCCGGTCAAAAAGGCCGTCCAGCGTCGCCTCATCGGCCACGTCGCATTCGTGCAGAAGGGTTGCCCCGATTGACGCGGCGAGGGGTTCGACGCGCTTTTTCAGCGCCTCGCCCTGATAGGAGAAGGCCAGCGTGGCACCCTGTTCGGCGGCGATCCTGGCGATGCCCCAGGCGATGGATTTGTCATTGGCAAGCCCCATGATGAGCCCGCGCTTGCCCGCCAGCAATCCCGCCATCCCGCATCCCCCAAAAACGTGGCCCCGCTGCAAAGGGCAGGGTTCTGGATCAATCCAGTAGGCCAAAGGGCAGATGTCAGCAAGGGCGCGACTTGCCGGGGTGGGGGGGGCGGGCTAAACTGCAGCCAGATACAAGGAGGCGGGGCATGACCGACAGAACCGGGATTTTCACGGGCGATGATCCGTTTGCCATTGCGCGCGACTGGCTGGCCGAGGCGGTAAAGACCGAGCCGAATGATCCCGATGCGGTGGCACTAGCCACGGTCGATGCGGACGGGTTGCCGAATGTGCGGATGGTGCTGCTGCGCGAGATCGAGGCGGCGGCGTTCGTGTTCTACACCAACTATGACAGCCGCAAGGGGCAGGAGATTGCCGCAAGCGGCAAGGCCGCCTTTGTGCTGCACTGGAAATCGCAGCGCCGGCAAATCCGGGTGCGGGGGCTGACCGTGCGCGAGGACGGGCCGCAGGCGGACGCCTATTTCGCGTCGCGCAGCCTGAAAAGCCGCCTTGGGGCCTGGGCATCGGCGCAGTCGCAGCCCCTTGCATCGCGGGGGGCGCTGATGGCCGAGGTGGCGAAGGTCACGTTGCAGCATGGCGTGGCGCCGGCGCGCCCGCCGCACTGGGGCGGCATCCGCCTGACACCCCTGGAAATCGAGTTCTGGGCGGACGGCGACTTTCGTCTGCACGACCGTTTCCGCTGGGATCGTGCGGCACCGGGCGATGACTGGCGGGTTCAAAGATTGAGCCCATGATGCAAATGCGCGCAATCGCGCGCAAAAGGTGTTCGCTTTTCGCTTGCTCCTTGGCTTGGCTTCGCTGCACACAGTCGCAGGGCTCATTCTGGGGAACAGGCCTTTGACAGATGAAGACAGCAATGACCTGCAGGTACTGCGGGGGCAGGTAAAGTGGTTTGATCCCGTCAAGGGGTTCGGCTTTATTGTGTCGGACGAGGCGGGTGCGGATATCCTTCTGCACGCGAATGTTCTGCGCAACTTTGGGCAGGGCTCGGTCGCGGACGGCGCGGGCATCACCGTCAGGGTACAGCGGACGGGGCGCGGGGTGCAGGCGGTCGAGGTGCTGGACATCGAGCCACCGGCGATGACGGCGGTTCTTGCGGGCGACGATGGCCCGCTGCTGCCCGCCGCCGAAGTGCAGGCGCTGCCACTGGAACCGGCGCGGGTGAAGTGGTTCGACAAGGGCAAGGGTTTCGGCTTTGCCAATGTGTTCGGGCGGCCGGAAGATGTGTTCATTCATGTCGAAGTCCTGCGCGGATCGGGCTTTGCCGACCTTGCGGCGGGCGAGGCGGTCTGTCTGCGCATCGTCGATGGCAAGCGCGGGCGGATGGCGGTACAGGTGGTGTCGTGGGAATTTGCAGGACGGCAATAGCGGCGTTGCTGGTGGGCTGTGTGGCGGGGCCCGCGCTGGCGGCCTGCCGTGCCGATCAGGTCGAGGTGCGTCTGCCGTCGGGCGGCACATCGCGGTTTGCCGTCGAGGTGGCCGATGACGGGGCCGAGCGCGCGCGGGGCCTGATGTTCCGCGAGAGGATGGCCAAATCGGCGGGGATGCTGTTCATCTATCCCAAGCCGCAGCGGGCATCGTTCTGGATGAAGAACACGCTGATCCCGCTGGACATGATCTTTGCCGATCCGAAGGGGCGCGTTCTGAAGGTGCATGCGAATGCTGTGCCGGGCGATACCGCGTCGATTGACGGGGGTATCGGTGTGCAACTGGTGCTGGAGATCAACGGCGGGCTGGCGAAGAGGCTGGGCATCGTGCCCGGGGCCGAATTGCGCCATCCGGGAATTGCGCAGGCGGATGCGGTCTGGCCCTGTGCGGCGGAATAGGGCCGTCACCGGCGGGCCTTGCAAGACGGGATATCCTTCGGGGCTTTTCCCGATGCCGCTTTCACGCTAGAGACAGCGCATCGGGGCGTAGCTCAGCCTGGTAGAGCGGCGGTTTTGGGAACCGCAGGTCGCAGGTTCGAGTCCTGTCGCCCCGACCATCGTCCGGCCCGGGGCCTGCGCGGCGCGGGGGTGCGGACTTGCACTGTGGGATCGGCGATGATCCAACTGTGGCGGATGCCAGCGAGGCCCTGATGAGCGCCCTTTTCCGGTTCGACAACACCTATATCCGCGATCTGCCGGGCAGTTACCTGCGCGAGACGCCCGCGCCTGCGCCCGCGCCGCGCCTTCTGGCGCTGAACCGGCGGCTGGCGGATGATCTGGGGCTGGACTTCGATGCGCTGGCGGCAGGGGCGGCGGCGTGGTTTTCGGGGGCAGCGCTGCCCGACGGGGCCGAGCCTGTGGCGCTGGCCTATGCCGGGCACCAGTTCGGTGGGTTTTCGCCGCAACTGGGCGACGGACGGGCGCATCTTCTGGGTGAGTTTCTGGGCCCCGATCAGCGCCGGTGGGATTTGCAGTTGAAGGGGTCGGGTCTGACGCCGTTTTCGCGGGGGGGGGATGGCAAGGCCGCCGTCGGCCCGATGCTGCGCGAATACATCATCAGTGAAGCGATGCATGCGCTGGGGGTGCCCACCACGCGGGCGCTGGCCGTGGTGGCGACGGGCGAGGATGTCTGGCGTGAGGCGCGCCTGCCGGGGGCGGTTCTGGCGCGGGTGGCGGCCAGCCATATCCGGGTGGGGACGTTCCAGTTCTTTGCAGCCCGGGGGGATACGGCGGCAGTGGCGCGGCTTTTGGATTATGCCATCGCGCGGCACTATCCGGGGCTGCGGCCCGGCGATGCGCTGGGTTTCCTTGATGCGGTTGCGGGGCGGCAGGCGGGCCTGATCGCGCAATGGATGGGGTTGGGGTTCATTCACGGGGTGATGAACACCGACAACATGGCGATATCGGGCGAGACCATCGACTATGGCCCCTGCGCGTTCATGGAGGGCTATGCGCCCGGCACGGTGTTTTCGTCGATCGACCATCAGGGCCGTTATGCCTATGCCAACCAGCCGCTGATCCTGGGCTGGAACCTGGCACGTCTGGCCGAGACTTTGTTGCCGCTGATCGACGCCGATGACGACCGGGCGGTGGCGGCGGCGACCGAGGTTCTGGGCGGGGTGGCGGCGCGGTACCGTGCGGCGTGGCTGGGGGTCATGGCGGCCAAGTTGGGAGTGGCGGACGGGGTTCTGGCCGATGATTTCCTGACCGCGATGGCGGCGGGGGGGGCGGACTGGACGCTGTCGTTCCGCAGGTTGGCCGAGGCTGCCGAGGGGGACGAGACGTTCCTCAGGGCGCAGTTTTCGGATGTGGGGTTGCTGGAGGGGTGGTTGTCGCGCTGGAAGGCCGCGCTGCCGCCCGGGGCGGCGGCGGGGTTGCGGGCGGCGAACCCCCTCTACATTCCGCGCAATCACCGGGTGGAAGAGGCGCTGGAGCGTGCGACGGCGGGTGACATGGGGCCGTTCGAGGCGCTGATGGCGGTGCTGGCCGATCCCTTTGCCGAACGCGCGGGCCATGAGGGGTTTGCGCTGCCGGCACCGCAGGGGTTCGGGCAGTACCGGACGTACTGCGGGACATGAGGGCCGGATTTCCGGCAAAGGAGGCGTGATGGTGAACGTTCATTCGGAAACTGGCGGGGCTGTTCGATGAGCGGGGCGTTTCTGGCGTCGGTCCGGGGTACCTTGGACGGCATCCGGGCCGAGGGGCTTTGGAAATCCGAGCGCAGCCTGACCGGCGCGCAGGGGGCGCATGTGGTGGTCGAGGGGCAGCCGATGCTGAACCTGTGCGCCAACAACTATCTGGGGCTGGCCGACGATCCGCGTCTGGTTGCCGCCGCCAAGGCCGCGATGGACGAGGGCGGTTATGGCATGGCGTCGGTCCGGTTCATCTGCGGTACTGCGGGGATGCACCGGGTGCTGGAGGCGCGGCTGGCGGCATGGTTGGGGCAAGAGGATGCGATCCTGTTCGCCGCCTGTTTCGACGCGAACGGGGGTTTGTTCGAGCCGCTGCTGGGGCCCGAGGATGCGGTGATTTCGGATGCGCTGAACCATGCCAGCATCATTGACGGCATCAGGCTGTGCAAGGCGAAACGCTACCGCTATGCCAATTCCGACATGCAGGCCCTTGAGGACGCGCTGAAAACCGCGCGGGCCGAGGGGGCGCGGTTCGTCATGGTGGCGACGGACGGCGTGTTTTCGATGGACGGGTATCTGGCGAAGCTGCCAGAGATCAGGGCGCTGTGCGATGCACATGATGCGCTGTTGATGGTGGATGATTGCCATGCGGCGGGGTTCATGGGGCCCAAGGGGGCAGGGACGCCTGCGCATTTCGCGGTGCGGGCGGATGTGGTGACGGGCACACTGGGCAAGGCTTTGGGGGGTGCCTTGGGCGGGTATATCGCCGGGCCGCAGGCGGTGGTCGACCTGTTGCGCCAAAGGGCGCGGCCTTATCTTTTTTCCAACGCGCTGCCGCCGGCCGTGGTGGGCGCAGGCATCGCGGCGCTGGATATCGTCGAGGCGGCGGATGATCTGCGTGAACGATTGTTCGCAAACGCGGTGGCATGGCGGGCGGGGTTGGCAGATGCGGGGTTCCGGCTTTTGCCGGGGACGCATCCCATCGTGCCGGTGATGACCGGTGACGCGGTGCAGGCGCAAGCGCTGGCGGCCGCTTTGGGGCGGCGGGGGGTGCATGTGGCACCGTTCTTTTTCCCGGTGGTGCCAAAGGGGCAGGCCCGCATCCGCACACAGATGAATGCGGCGCTGACGTCGGCCGATCTGGATTTTGCCATCTCGGCCTTTGCCGGGGCAGGGCGCGAGACCGGGGTGGTCAACTGACCCTGCACAGGTGCGGATTTCGGGTTGGGCAGGCCGCAGACTACGATTTTCTTGCACTTTGGGGCATTGTGCCGCAGGCTCGGGTTGTCTGGATATGGAGTATCGTCATGCGTCTTTCACTTGCCTGCTTTGCCCTTCTTTCCTCTGCCGCCTTGGGCCATGCCGGAACTGATACGCCGCCCACCCCGACGGTTGGCACATCGCAAACGGATACGCGAGCGTTCGTTGGCCTCAACTGGACTTTCGGCAAGGGGCAATCCTCGGCCGAGGGGGTGCTGGGTGTGGCCCGGGTCAAGACGGAAACGGACGGCGACGCGCGCGGTGCGAAATTGTCGGTGCATATGCCGTTTACCGACGGGTTGAAGTTCGGCGCGGTCAAGTTGACCGGCATGTCGGGCAAGACCGACGCGATGGGCGAGATCGGCCTTGGGTTTGGCACGGGCGGGGTGTTCGGCACTGCGGGGCTGTGGGCGCCCTATGCCAATGTCGGGGTCGATGCCTATTTCGACGGGCAACTGCGGGGCTATGTCGGCTTTCACACGCTGCGGAAATGGGACCGGCCTGCTGCCACAGCGGTCATCGAGGAATTTTGAAGGCTGCCGGGCACCGATGACCCCGACCCGACGCGAAGCACTGCGCCTTGCGGCGGCGTCGTTGATGCTGGGGTTTTCGGCGGGGCGGCCGGTGCAGGCACAGGGTGGCGCGGGGCGTAGCACCATGCTTGGTGCCTATGTGGATGTGCTGTTGCCGGGTGACGGGATGACGCCGTCCGCATCGGCCCTGGCGGTACATGAGGGCATCATGGACATCGCGGCCGATGTGGAGCCGCTGGCCCGCCTGATCAACCTGATGGGTGACTGGCTGGACGGATCGGGCCGTGGGGCGTTTGCCGCGCTGAACCTGGCCGACCGCGAAACGCTGGTGGCCCATTGCGCCGCCGCCGATCCCGACACACCCGAGGGGCGGTTTCATCTGTTGATCCGGCTTTTTGCCATCGAATTCTACTATGCCGCGCCCGAGGCGCTGGCCGGGTTCGACCTCGCCCCTGCACCACAGCCAATGGGATACCCGCCGCCGTGGGGATAGCGCCGGATGCGGTGGTGGTGGGTTCGGGGGCCGGGGGGGCGGCGGTCGTATGGCGGCTGACTGCCGCCGGTCTGCGTGTGCTGCTCTTGGAGGCGGGCCCGCGTTTTGACCCCGCGCGCGACTATCCGCTTGATGCCCCGGGATGGGAGCGGCGCGGCTTTCCCGCACCACCCGGCAGCCGCGCCGAAATCCTGTACGGTGATCTTGGGGACTGCGATCCGTCAGATGCCGGTCTGGCGTCCTTCGACGCCGCCCATGCCCCCCGCCCACCGACACGGCGCGTGGCATCGGGTTCCGGCTATGCGCATGTGCTGGGGTACGGTGGCAGCACGCTGGCCTACACCGGCGAGGCGCACCGCCTGCACCCTGCGGCGTTCCGGTTGCGGTCGCTGACCGGGCAGGGCGCGGACTGGCCGCTGGGCTATGCCGATCTTGAACCCCTTTATGCCGAGGCCGAGGCGTTGATCGGGGTGGCGGGACCGTCCGGGACGGGCGCGCGGTGGCGCTCGGGCCCCTATCCGATGCCCGCCCATCCGCAAAGCCCGGCGGCCCGCCACCTGGGGCGTGCGGCGGGCGGTCTGGGGTGGGACTGGTCCGACAACCCGCGCGCGGCCTTGTCGGTTGCGCGGGATGGGCGGCCGGCCTGCAACTATTGCGGCCAATGCGGCCGGGGCTGTCCGCTGGGCGACAAGGGATCGGCGGACGTGACGTTTCTGGCGGCGGCAGAGGCGACGGGGTTGCTGACGGTTGCGACCGGCGCCGTCGTGACGGCGCTGATCGTCGGGCCGGGGGGGCGGATTTCGTCGGTCGATGTGGTGCGCGGCGGCGTCGCGGAAAGGATCGGGACGCCGCTGTTGTTCCTGTGTGCCGGGGCGGTGCAGACGCCGCGCCTGTTGCTGGCCTCGGCCAGCCGACAGGCGCCCGGCGGGGTGGCGAACGGTTCGGGGCAGGTCGGGCGCAACTTCATGGAGACGCTGGCCATCACGCTGTCGGGGCTGGCCCCCGGATTGCGGTTGTCGCAACGCGGATTGCCTGCGGATGCGGTCAGCTGGCAGTTCAACGCAGGTGCGGCGGTGCCCGGCGTGGTGGGCGGGTTCCGTCTGACATCGGCCACGCAGGAGGCGGGCCTGAACGGCCCCGTTGCGCATGGAACGCGCCTGTTGACGGGGTACGGCACGGCCTTGAAGGCCGCGATGCGCGACACCTTCGGCAGTGCCCTGGCGGTTGCGGCAGTGGGTGAGGTGATCCCCGACGAGCGGAGCCGCATCACCCTGTCGCCCCACCGGCGCGATACCCAGGGCGTGCCGCTGCCGGTGATCCATTCGGTGCTGACGGCAAACAGCCTGACGCTGCTGCACGCCATGGCCAGCGCCGCGCGCCGCCTGCTGGCGGCGGCGGGGGTTGGCGACGTGGTCGAGCAATACGGGTCATGGGATACCTTTACCGCGACCCATGTCTTTGGCACCTGCCGGATGGGTCACGACGCCGCCACATCGGTGACCGACGCATGGGGGCGTGCGCATGACCACGCAAACCTTTACATTGCCGACGCAAGCCTGTTCCCGTCATCGGGCGCGGGCGAAAGCCCGTCGCTGACGATCGCCGCACTGGCGCTGCGCGCCGCCGACCGCGCGCTGACCTGAGGGCGTTCGGACGGACCTGAGACTGTAAGAAAGGACGCACCGATGAAGGCGCTGGTGAAGGCGAAACCCGAGGTTGGCCTGTGGATGGAGGACCGCCCGGTGCCGGACATCGGCCCCGAGGATGTGCTGATAAAGGTGCGCAAGACCGGAATTTGCGGCACCGATATCCACATTTGGAACTGGGACGAATGGGCGCAGCGCACGGTGCCGGTGCCGCTGGTCACGGGCCACGAATTTGCGGGCGAGATTGTCGCCAAGGGCGCGCTGGTCGAGGGGCTGGAGATCGGCCAGAGGTGCAGCGGCGAGGGGCATCTGATTGGCAAGCTGTCGCGTCAAAGCCGGGCCGGGCGGTTCCACCTTGACCCCGCGACGCGGGGGATCGGGGTGAATGAGCCGGGTGCGTTTGCCGAGTACCTGCGTCTGCCCGCGTTCAACGTGGTGCCGCTGCCGGATGCCATCGACGATGAGATCGGGGCGATTCTGGACCCGCTGGGCAATGCCGTGCATACCGCGCTGTCGTTCGATCTGGTGGGCGAGGATGTGCTGATCACAGGTGCCGGTCCCATCGGCATCATGGCGGCGGCGGTGGCGCGGCATGTGGGGGCGCGGCATGTGGTGATCACGGACGTGAACCCCGCAAGGCTGGCGCTGGCCGCAGAGGTGGCCGATGTGACGCCGGTGAATGTGGCGGTTGAGGACTTGCGCGAGGTGCAGGCGCGGCTGCGCATGGCGCAGGGGTTCGACGTGGGGATGGAGATGTCGGGCAATCAGGCGGCGCTGGACCAGATGGTGGATGCGCTGGTGATGGGCGGGCGGATCGCGATGCTGGGCATCCCGCCGGGCAAGTCGCCGGTCGACTGGAGCCGGATCGTGTTCAAGGCCATCACCATCAAGGGCGTCTATGGCCGCGAGATCTTCGAGACATGGTACAAGATGATCGCGATGCTGGAGAACGGGCTGGATGTGCGCAAGGTCATCACCCACCGGATGGGGGTGGATGCGTTCGAGGCGGGGTTTGCGGCGATGCGGTCGGGGTTATCGGGGAAGGTTGTGCTGGACTGGACGTAGTATCGGGGCTCTGCCCGTCGCCCATCGGTCCTCGAACCGATGGCGGACACGATGGGCGACCCCGGGATACTTAGGCAAAGAAGAAGTCAGCGGGGGTCAGGGTTTGCGTGTGTCGCGGCAGCGGTCGGAGCAATATTTGACCTGATCCCAGACCTTTTCCCATTTCTTGCGCCAGGTAAACGGCTTGCCGCAGGTGGCGCAGGTTTTGACCGGCAGGTTTTCCTTTTTCACGCCGCGTGGCATCACAGGTCCAGCGTCAGTTGGGCTGTGGGTGATTTGCGCGCGCGGGGCGCGCGGTCGTTGACGAAACGGCTGTCGGCGCGGCTGGCGTGGCGTTTGACGATGATGGCGGCCTTTGCCGCATGGTCGGGCGCGCGGCGCAGTGACCACAGGCGGTCACGCGCCAGACGCGCAGCGGCGGTGGGGTCGACGATGGGGTCGGGATAGGGCAGGGCGCGGCCTTCGGTGCTGGTCCAGGGGGTATGGATCGCGTGGTCGGACAGGGGGGCCAGTTCGGGCACCCAGCGGCGGATGAAGGCGCCGGTGGGATCATGGTCCTGCCCCTGTTTCACCGGGTTGTAGATGCGGATGGTGTTGATCCCCGTGGTGCCCGACTGCATCTGCATCTGCGGCCAGTGGATGCCCGGTTCATAATCGGTGAACCGGCGCGCCAGCACCGCCCCCGTGCCGCGCCAGTCAAGCCACAGGTGTGCAGATGCCACGCTGACCAGCATTGCGCGCATCCGGAAGTTGATCCAGCCGGTGGCCACCAGATAGCGCATGCAGGCATCGACAAAGGGCATGCCGGTTTCGCCCGCTGACCATGCCGCCAAAAGCGTGGCGTCGGGGGTGCGGGGGCGCAGCACCTCGGTCGCGGGGTGGAGGCAGCGGCGTTCGATGGACGGCTGGTCTTCCAGTTTCTGCATGAAGTGGTCGCGCCAGGCGAGGCGCGACTGAAACGACGACAGGCTGCCACCCCAGCCACCGCCGGGCCTGTCGGCCTGCCGTGCGGCCGTGGCCTGTGCCACCTCGCGCGATGAAAGCGTGCCGAGGGCGAGGTGCGGCGACAGCCGGGAACATGACCGCTCGGCGGTGAGGGGGGAGGACATGGCGCGCCGGTAAGGCTCGGCACGGGTGGCGAGGAAGCTGCCCAGCACGATCAGCCCCTGCGCGCGGCCCCCGGTCTGGCGGTGGGGGCAGCGATCTTCGGGCAGGCGGAGGGCGCGGGCGCTGGGGATGGTGCCAGGCTCGACCCCCCGGATGGGGACAAGGGTGGCGGGCGGGGGCAGGGCTGGCCCCGCCATGTAGCCGTCGCGCAGCCGTGCCCAACCGTCGCGCGACGGCAGGCGGCGGATGACGCCGGATTGCGGCACCTCCTGCCAGTCGATCCCCTGCGCCCTTGCCCAGGCCGCCACCCGGATATCGCGGGCATAGGTCCACAGGTTGCCGGTTTCCTCATGGCTGAGGATACGTGTGATCCCATGCTGGCGGGTCAGGCGGGCCAGCACGTCAACCGCATCGCCGGTGCGCAGGATCAGGGGCGCACCGATGGCGGCAAGCTGGTCGCGCAAGTCGGACAGGCTTTCGGCGGTGAAGGCCCACTGGCGGGCCGAGGCGTCGGGTTGCTGCCACAGGTCAGGCTCGGTGATGTACAATGGCAGGACCGGCCCCGTTTCCGCCGCGCGGGTCAGGGCGGGGTGGTCGGCAATGCGCAGGTCGCGCTTGAACCAGACGAGAACATTCATGGAACAAAGAGATAGGGCGCAGGCCGGGATTCGGAAAGGGCCGATCTGCGCGGTCTATGATTTCCGTGCGGCCAGCAGCCAGACGGCGGCAAGACCCAGCGAGATGACCATGTTCCAGGCGGCCATCGACAGGCCGGCCAGCGACCACGCAATCTGGTCGCAGCGCACCGGCGGGGCCACGTTGGCGGCGGGGTTCAGAAGGTCGTCAACGCTGATCCCCGCGATCGAGCCGCCCGAGCAGGACGCCAACCCCTCCCACCAGCCCTGTTCGACGCCGGCGTGAAAGCCGCCGATGGCAGCGGTGGCAAGGGCGGCAAGTGCGCCGATCAGGGGCAACGTCCGGCCCGGAAGGGCAAAGGCCGCAAGGCCGATCATGACGGCTGCCGCATGTGGCCAGCGTTGCCACAGGCACAGGGTGCAGGGTGCGAGGCCGCCGATGTACTGGAACGCGAAGGCCCCCAGCAGCAGCGCCAGCGATCCGCCGGCGGCGATCAGCACTAGGGATAGGCGTGTCATCGCTTGCGGCCCCGTCATTCCACGCGTCATGCATCATCTGGGCGGAGCCGGGTCAAGCCCCCGTGCGTTCACACCCTTGAGCGTGGGTGATGGCACCTGTAGCGTCAGGGCAACGGTGGGGGATGATCGATGGAATGGAAGGGGCGCAAGGGCAGCCAGAATTTCGAGGACCGCAGTGCGCGGTCCCGGGCCAGTGGCGCGCGTGCGGGCGGGATCGGTGGCGTGGGGCTGATCGCGGTCCTGCTGATCGGCTGGGCCCTTGGGGTTGACGTGACGCCGCTGTTGCAGGGGCAGGGCGGTGCCCCGGCGGGAAGCAGCGCGCCGGTGACCGAGGCGCAGCGCGAACGGGCGACGTTCACATCGGTCACGCTGGAGTACACCGAAACCATCTGGACCGAAGTGTTCCGCGAACAGACCGATGGCGCATACCAGCCCGTCCGGCTGGTCTGGTTCCGCGAGGCCGAGCCTACGGATTGCGGCACTGCCGGTGCGGCGTCGGGGCCGTTCTACTGTCCGGTGGATGGCACGATCTATGTCGAAGCGGATTTCTTCGTGACGCTTGAGCGTCAGCTTGGTGCGGGGGGCGATTTCGCGGCGGCCTATGTGGTGGCGCATGAAGTGGCGCATCATGTGCAGGATGCCCTGGGCATTCTGGGCAAGGTGAACGCGCGGCGTGCGCAGGTGTCGGAGGCGGAAAGCAACGCGTTGTCGGTGCGGATCGAGTTGCAGGCCGACTGCTATTCCGGGATCTGGGCACGGCTGGCCGAGAAACGGCTGGGCGTGGTCGAGCCCGGCGATTTCGAGGAGGCGCTGAATGCCGCGCACAGCATCGGCGATGATGTGCTGCAGCGCAGTGCCGGGCAGCAACCGTCGCCGCACAGCTATACCCATGGCACGGCCGAACAGCGGGGCCGCTGGTTCCAGACCGGCTACCGGACCGGCAAGCTGACCTCTTGTGATACCATCACGGCCGAACGGCTGTGATTGACGCCCCCGCCGGCAGCGGCTAAGTCGGCGGTCAGGTGGCCCGAGTGGTGGAATGGTAGACGCAGAGGACTCAAAATCCTCCGCCGCAAGGCTTGTCGGTTCGAGTCCGACCTCGGGCACCACCCCTTTCCGAATCGTTCGCATGATCGTGGCAGGGCTGTGGCCTTGATTCGGCAGCATTAACCAAGACTGTCGTCGTCACGGGGGCTAATCCGGCGTTCCTGCCCGATTGATGCGCGGTTGTGGACGGCCAGATGGCTGACTGTGGCGAAAGGCCGGCGAAATCTGTCGTATGGTAAACGGGGCGGTTCCGGGGGTCGATTGTTTTCGATTTCGCGATAATGACCGGATGCGGCAGGGCAGACGTCCGCGCGTTTCGCTTGTAACGCTGCGTCAAGTCGTCGGCGGCTGTTTCCGGTTTGCGCATGAATGTCGCCCGGAGCGTGCACTGGACCGTCCGGGGTCGCCCTCGTGTAATCAAGGTTAAGGCATCCTTGCCGGAATGCCGACACTTTTCCCCCTTTGCGGAAGGCTTAACGAAAGGTAATCAGATTGCAGTCCTGCTGGGTAAGGACAAAGGCCGTGGGGGCGGTCGACCGGAGCGTGATGCGCTGACAAGGCGTGTCGAAGCGAAGGGTGCTGCTGTGTGGTAACCGATCCGGCCTTTGCAGGGCGGACGACCTGTTTCTGCGACCTTTCGCAGGGCCCAGCATACACCTTCCTTCCTGTCGAGGGTCTTTCACGGCTGCGCGACCCGTCTGACTGGGTCCTGTAGCCAGATGCGGCGAACCTGTGTTCGACGCGGAAGATGGGTTTTCCGGAGCTGGGCGTTCCAGTCTCCGCTGCGTGAGGAAGAAAAAGATGCCGGTGATTGCTCTCTATAACTTCAATGATGCGGGTCCTGTGGCCGCTGACAGCGCACTTGGCAACGGGGCGCAGGACGGCTCCAACACTGACGGCGCGGCAGGGGTTGACGGGCGTCTGGTGCTGGACGGCGTGAACGACAAGTTCAAGGTCGACAGCGAGGTGTTCCAGCTTGACCGGGGCACGCTGGAAATCCAGTTCGCGGTGACCGGACTGAAGGATGATCCGCAGACCGTGGTATCGCGTGACAGCGTCGGCCAGACCGAGGGCGGTTACCGCGTCGAGGTTCTGGGCGACGGGTCGGTTTCGATCACCCACGAGACGGCAACCGGTGAGACCACCTATTCGACCGGCCCGGGGTTCCTGGCGGCCGGCGACGAGGTGAACGTCAGCTATTCCTGGGACGTGACCGAGGGCGGTCGCGTGGTGATCGAGAACCAGACCGCTGGCACCACCTATGACGCCGCCACGCCCGAGGGGCTGACGATGGACATGGGCGACATCAACCAGAAATGGATGGTGGGCGCGGGCCAGTCGGCATCGGACCCCTTCCTGTTGAACAACCTCGACAACTATCTTGAGGGCTCGGTCGAGTATTTCCAGATTTCGGACACGGTTGACAACGTCGACCCCGATCCGGTGCGTGATGGCATCGTCGAGGGCACCGGCGGTGATGATCTGATCGACGTGGAGTATGCAGGTGACCCGGACGGCGATTTCGTCGACAACGACGATGCGCTCATCCCTGGCGACGGCCCGAACGACGACCGTATCTTTGCCTATGGCGGCAATGACACGGTCATTGCCGGACCGGGCGACGACACCGTGTTTGGCGGGCAGGGCGACGACAGCGTGACCGGCGGCGACGGCGACGATTCGATCCGCGGTGGCCGTGGCGACGACACGCTGTTCGGCGATGACGGCAATGACACGGTGAACGGCGACGCCGGTGATGACCTGATCGACACCCAGGGCGGTGGCCCGGTGCCGTTGCCCGACCGTGGCTATCCGGGGCTGTACCCGGCGGACACCGACCCGAACAATGATCTTGACCTGGTTCGTGGCGGCGCGGGCAACGACACGATCCGCACCGGCGACGACAACGACACGATCTTTGGTGGCCGTGACGATGACGACATCGACGGCGGGTTCGACGACGACCAGATCTTTGGCGGCTTCGGCAACGATACCATCGTGGGTGCCGAAGGGTCCGACTTCATTCAGGGCCGTCAGGGCGATGACCTGATCTATGGCGGCTATGGCCCGGATGTGCCGGACAGCGTGAACATTGCCGACGACGAGGGCGATGCGCGTCCCGACAATGGCCGTGACGAGATCTATGGCGGCTTTGGCAACGACACTATCTATGGCATGGACGATGACGACACCATCTATGGCGGTGCCGACAACGACCTGATCGACGCCAACATCGACGACGATCTGGTCTATGGCGGTCGTGGCAACGACACCGTCACCGGCGGTGAAGGTGAGGATACGCTGTTCGGCGGGGCCGACCGCGATGTGTTCACCGTGGGCCTTGGTGAGGGCAACGGCGACTTCATCGATGGCAACGAAGGCGGCGATGATTTCGACACGCTGGACCTGTCGGGTTCAGGCCCGCTGCGGATCGACTATCAGAGCAACCCGGAAAACGGCACTGTTACCTTCCTGGACGATGACGGCAACGAGACGGGCACGCTGGAATTCCGCAACATCGAGAACGTCATCCCCTGCTTTACCCCCGGCACGCTGATTGCGACGCCGAAGGGTGAGGTTCCGGTGGAAAGCCTGCGCGCCGGTGACCAGATCATCACCCGCGACAACGGCATCCAGCAAATCCGCTGGACCGGGGCCAAGCATCTGGACTGGGCGGCGCTGTCGGCCAACCCGCATCTGAAGCCGATCCTGATCCGTCAGGGTTCGCTGGGCAACGGTCTGCCCGAGCGGGATATGATGGTCAGTCCGAACCACCGGATGCTGGTCGCGAATGACCGCACGGCGCTGTACTTTGCCGAGCATGAGGTTCTGGTTGCGGCCAAGCATCTGACCGGGGCCAAGGGTGTGCAGGCCATCGACTCGATGGGTACCAGCTATCTGCACTTCATGTTCGACCGGCACGAGGTGGTGCTGGCCAATGGCGCATGGACCGAAAGCTTCCAGCCGGGCGACCTGACGCTGAAGGGCATGGGCAACGCACAGCGCGCCGAAATCTTCGAGCTGTTCCCCGAACTGCGCGAAGAGGCCGGGGTCGAAGGCTATGCCGCCGCACGCCGCACGCTGAAGCGGCACGAGGCAAGCCTGCTGACGGTGCGCTGACAAGAGTTATGCAGCGCTGCCGCTGATTTCAGGGGCAGCAGGACACGGGGGCCAGTTGGCCCCCGTTTTCCGTTTGGCCGGGGCGCGCGTCGCATCTGACCTGTCGCAATTGCCTTGAATTCTCCGCATTCGAGGTGGCCTCAGCCACCCCCTGCACACAAACTTGCCGGGATTTACGGTTAACCCTTACGTGAACGGGCCCAGTTGGCCCCTGTACATGTAAAAGGGGTGCCATCGCGTGGCTACCATCAACGGCACCGCACTGAACGATACCCTTATTGGTGGGGTTGAAGCCGATAACATCTCGGGACTTGCCGGGAATGACATCCTTTACGGCGGCGACGGCGCGGACGTGCTGGATGGCGGCGCGGACAATGACCAGCTTTTTGGCGGCTTGGGCAATGACACGCTTACGGGCGGGCTTGGCAACGACACGCTGTCGGGTGGGTTCGGGCAGGATACGGCCGACTATTCAGCCGCAACCTCGGGTGTCACCGTCAACCTTGACAGCGGAACCGCCACCGGCGGCGCGGGCAGCGATGTGCTGTCGTCGATCGAGAATGTGACGGGGTCGGCCTCGGCCGATGCGATCACCGGCAGTGGCGATGCCAACGTGCTGACCGCAGGTGCCGGCAATGACACGATCACCGGCGGCATCGGCAACGACACGATCTTTGGCGGCGACGGCAACGACACCATCACCGCCGGCCCCGCCACAATCAGCACCCAATCGCTGGACATGAACTGGTCGCTGGCCGGTCCCGATGAGGCCAATGTGGCCGCAGGGTTCACCCAGAACACCGGCGGCGTGAATGTGGCGGTCAGTTTCACCAACGACGGTGGGGCGACGGAATTCAGCATCGAATCCTCCTCGTCAGTCTACGTTGGCGCCGGCGAGACGCAAAGTGCGACGTCAAACCTGTATCTGGCGGGAACCGGCGCCGGGAACACGTCGACCACGCGGCTTGACTTTTCGGCGGTGGCGGGATCGGGGCTGTCGAATTCGGTCCAGAACGTGCAGTTCCGCCTGAACGATGTGGATGCCACGTCGAACAGCTGGCAAGACGTCATCATCATCCGCGCCTGGGATGCCAACGGCAATCTGGTGCCGGTGACGTTGATTGCCGCGGGCAACGACACGGTTTCAAACGGAACGATCACCGCCGGACTGACCAGCGATACGGCCACTTCGGCGGCGGGATCGGTGCTGGTGCAGGTGCAGGGTGCGGTGACCCGGATCGAGATTGACTATAACAACACCTGGGCCTCGGGACAGCTGATCTACGTCAGCGACGTGCAGTTCACCACCGTCGCCAGCGATAATGACGTGGTCGACGGCGGCGCCGGCAACGACACGATTTCGGGTGGTGCCGGGCAGGACCTGATCGCCGGCGGTACCGGGGATGACAGCATTCTGGGCGACGCGGGCAACGATACCCTGACCGGCGATGCCGGGGCCGATACGCTGTTTGGCGGGGCCGGACAGGACAGCCTGTCGGGCGGGGCGGACAATGACACGCTTTTTGGCGGCGACGGCGATGATACGCTGGCGGGCGATGCGGGGAATGACCTGTTGTCGGGCGATCTTGGCAACGACAGCCTGTCGGGCGGCGATGGCGACGACACGCTTGTTGGCGGTGACGGCAACGATACGCTGGATGGCGGCATCGGCGCCGACAGTCTGTCGGGCGGGGTTGGGGCCGACCTTCTGAACGGTGGTGCGGATGGCGATACGCTGGCCGGTGGTGACGGTGATGACACGCTGAACGGCGGCACGGGTGACGACCTTTTGGGCGGTGACCTTGGCAATGATGTGCTGTCGGGCGGCGATGGCAATGACACGCTGAACGGCGGCGACGGGGCGGATACGCTGTCGGGCGATGCGGGTGATGACCTGTTGTCGGGCGATCTGGGCAACGACAGCCTGTCGGGCGGCGATGGCAATGACACGCTTCTTGGCGGGGACGGCAACGATACGCTGGACGGAGGCATCGGCGCCGACAGCCTGTCGGGCGGGGTTGGGGCCGACCTTCTGAACGGCGGTGCGGATGGCGATACGCTGGCGGGTGGTGACGGCAATGACACGCTGAACGGCGATGCGGGTGATGACCTGTTGTCGGGCGATCTGGGCAATGACGTGCTGTCGGGTGGTGATGGCAACGACACGCTGGATGGCGGGGCCGGGACCGACACGCTGTATGGCGGGGCGGGGACCGATACGATCCGTATTGACGCGGGTGATCTGGCCTTTGGCGGGGCCGACCGCGACGTGTTCATCGTGGGCCGCGATGTGACCGGCACCATCGACGGTGGCGGCACGGGCGACGATGTCGACACGCTGAACCTGACGGGTGCGGGTGCGCACCGGGTGATCCGTGACATCGGCAACGTCGAAAACGGCCGGGTCGAGTTTCTGAATGCCGACGGCACGGTCGCCAGCACCTTTGCCTTCACCGAGATCGAGGCGGTGATCAGCGACAAGGACTATATCGTTGAAGGCACCGGCGCGGGTGACCTGATCGGCGTCGGCTATACTGGCGATCCCGAGGGTGATCTGGTCGATGCCGCCGACAACCAGACCGGCACCGACGGCGATCTGATCGAGGCCTATGGCGGCAACGACACGGTATTCGCGGGTGCCGGCAACGACACGGTCTATGGCGGCGACGGGAACGATTCCGTCAGCGGCGGCCAGGGCGACGATGTTCTTTATGGGGAAGATGGCAACGACACGCTGAACGGTGGGGACGGCGACGACACGCTGTCGGGCGATGCCGGGAATGACGTTCTGTCGGGCGATCTGGGCAACGACAGCCTGTCGGGCGACGCGGGCAATGACAGCCTGACGGGCGGCGATGGCCTTGACACCCTTTCGGGGGGGGCGGATGCCGACACGCTGGACGGCGGGGCCGGGGATGACAGTCTGCGCGGCGACGCGGGCAATGACCTTTTGACCGGGGGCACCGGCAACGACACCGTGGCGGGCGGCGATGACGACGACACGCTGTTCGGCGGCGATGGTGACGATCTGGTCACCGGCGATTTCGGCGACGATCTGCTGTATGGCGGGGATGGCAACGACACGGTCTGGGGCGCACAGGGCAACGACACCGGCTATGGCGGCGCGGGCGATGACAGCGTGTCGGGCGCTGCGGGCGACGATCTGCTGTATGGCGGCGAAGGTGCCGACCGGATGGAGGGGCGCGAGGGCCGCGATACGATCCACGGCGACGCGGGCAACGACCTGATTTCGGGCGGGGCCGACGAGGATGAGCTTTACGGCGGCGACGGCGACGATTTCATCTTTGGCCAGGAAGGCGATGACAGCCTGTTCGGCGGCGCCGGGGCGGACCTTCTGGAAAGCGACAGCGGCAACGACCTGGTCTTTGGCGGCACCGGCAACGACCAGTTGGCCGGGGGTTCGGGCAGCGATACGCTTGACGGCGGCGATGACAACGACCGGATCTTTGGCGGCGATGACGCCGACAGCGTCATCGGCGGGGCCGGTAACGACACGGTTTATGGCGATGCCGGCAGCGACACGCTGCGCGGCGGCGACGGATCGGACGCCCTTTATGGTGGTGATGACGCCGACCTGATCGACGGCGAAGGCGGGACTGATACGCTCTATGGCGGCTTTGGCAGCGATACACTCTCGGGTGGTGCGGGCGATGTGGTGGACGGCGGCGAAGACGCCGACAACTCTGACACCGACGTTCTGGACCTGCGCGGGTCCGGTCCCTATCGGGTGATCTATGACGTCAACAATTCCGAAAACGGGGTTGTCGAATACCTGAATGCCGACGGAACCGTCTCGGGCACGATGACCTTCCTGAACATCGAGACGATCATCCAGGGCAAGGACTTTATCGTCGAAGGCACCGCCGGCGATGACGTGATCGGCGCAGGCTATGTCGGCGATCCCGAGGGTGATCTGGTTGACGCGAACGACAACCAGACCGGCACCAACGACGACCGGATCGAGGGTTATGGCGGCAACGATCTGGCGTTTGGCGGCGCGGGCGACGATTCGGTCTTTGGCGGTACGGGCAACGATACCCTTTATGGCGGTGTCGGCGGCGATTCCGTGCAGGGCGAGGCGGGGGACGACCTGCTGTATGGTGGTGACGGCGACGACTGGGTCGACGGGCACGAGGGCAACGATACGCTGCACGGTGACGCGGGGGATGACCTTCTGTCGGGTGGCGACGGCGATGATGCGATCTTTGGTGGCGATGGCAACGACTATGTCGACGGCGGCGATGGCAACGATACCATCAATGGCGACGCCGGCAACGATCAGGTCGAAGCGGGCGCCGGGAACGATGTTGTTTCTGGCGGTGCCGGCAACGACTACTTCTTTGGTGGCGCGGGTGACGACACGCTGGATGGCGGGGCGGACAACGACGTGATTGGCGCAGGTACCGGCAATGACAGCCTTGCCGGTGGTACCGGCATCGACCTTCTTTATGGCGAGGCGGGCGCGGATACGTTGTTGGGCGGCGACGGCGACGACGTGCTGTATGGCGGCGATGATGCCGACCTGTTGTTCGGCGGCACGGGCGATGACGCGCTGTTGGGTGACGGCGGCAATGACCTGATCGACGGCGGCGACGGGGCCGACACGATCTATGGCGACGTTGGCAGCGACACCATCATCGGTGGTGCCGGCGATGTCGTGATGGGTGGCGAAGATGCCGACAACAGCGACACTGACGTGCTGGACCTGCGCGGGGCCGGCCCCCACCGGGTGATCTATGACGCTGGCAACCCTGAAAACGGGGTGGTCGAGTATCTGGATGCCGATGGCAACGTGACGGGCACGCTGACCTTCTCCGAGATCGAGACGATCCTTACCGACAAGGATTTCATCGTCGAGGGCACCGAGGGGAATGACCTGATCGGTGTCGGCTATGTCGGCGATCCCGAGGGTGACCTGGTCGATGCGGGCGACAACCAGACCGGCACCGACGGCGATCTGATCGAGGCCTACGGCGGCAACGACACCGTCAATGCAGGTGCCGGCGACGATACCGTCTATGGCGGCACGGGCGACGATTCCGTCTTTGGCGGCACCGGCAATGATGTGCTGAACGGCGACGCAGGCTTTGACACGCTGGATGGCGGCGACGGGCAGGATACACTGTACGGCGGTGCAGATGATGACCAGCTGTTCGGCGGCGCGGGCGACGATACGCTTGACGGTGGCGACGGCGCCGATCTGTTGCAGGGCGGCGGCGATGACGACACGCTGGATGGTGGTGCCGACAACGACACCCTTGAAGGCGGCGACGGTTCTGACCTTATCATCGGTGGCACCGGCGATGACCAGCTGTTCGGTGGGGGCGGCGGTGACGAGATCCTGGCCGACGATGGCAATGACCTGATCGACGGCGGCGACGGGGCCGACACGATCTATGGCGGTCTTGGCAGCGACACGATCTTTGGTGGCGCGGGCGACGTGGTTGTTGGCGGTGAGGATGCCGATAACAGCGACACCGACGTTCTGGACCTGACCGCATATGGCTGGACCGGGACACGCATCGACTATACCCCCGGCGATCGGGAATCGGGGACGGTCGTCTTCCTTGACAGCAACGGTGTTCCAACCGGCGAGACGATGACCTTTTCGAACATCGAGCGGGTGATGCGTTGTTTTACCCCCGGCACGATGATTACCACCGAACAGGGGCCGATCCCGGTTGAGGCGCTGTGCGTTGGCACCCGGGTTCTGACGCGCGACAGCGGGTTCCAGCCGGTGCGCTGGATCGGGCGGCGTGACCTGACGGCGGCGGAACTGGTGGTGCGCCCGGCCTTCCGGCCGGTGCGGATCGCGGCCGGGTCACTGGGGGACGGCCTGCCCGAGCGCGACCTGATGGTATCGCCGCAGCACCGCGTGCTGGTCACGGGCCCCGAGGCGGAACTGCTGTTCGGCGAGGCCGAGGTTCTGGTGGCGGCGGTGCATCTGGTGGGACGTCCCGGGATCAGCCGCGTCGCGGCACCCGCAGGTGTGAGCTATCTGCACTTCATGTGCGACCGCCACGAGATCATCCGCAGCGAAGGAGCCTGGACCGAAAGCTATCTGCCGGGCGAGGTCAGCACGGCGGCGATGGATGCGGGCACGCGGGCCGAGATCATGGCGCTGTTCCCGGAACTGGCACTGGGGGCCGGCACATACCGCGCGGCACGGGTGACGCTGAAGCGGCACGAGGCGCAGGTGTTGTGGCGGATGCGGGCGGCCTAGCCGCCCGTGGCCTTGCGCCAGCGGTCCCAGTCGTCGGGGGTGTCGAGGTCAAGGATGGCCCGGTCACCCGCAAGCGGGAACAGCATCACGCGGTGACGGTTGGCGGTGATGACCGCCCGCCCGCCTTCGTCGCCCGAAAGGGCGGCAAGGGCGGGCCATAGGTCGGCGGGAAAGATCGCCGGGTGGCCGGGTTGACCGGTATCGGAGGTGGCACGGATCAGGCGGCTGGGGTCTTGCAGGAAAACGGCAATCATCGCGGCAAAATCGGCGGTCTCGAACCCTGGCATGTCGGCGGGCAGGACCATCAGGCCGGGGGCGGTGGGGGCCGCGTTGATGCCTGCGCGCAGGGACGCCGTCATACCCTGCGCTGCATCTGCCGCGATCACCTGACGGACCGCCAGCCCTTGCAGGGCAGCGCTTCGCGCCGGTCGGTCGGGCGGCAGCACGACGATGACGGTCGGGCTGGCCGCAAGGGCGATGCGCGCGGTGCGGCGCAGGATCGGCTCACCCGCGACGGGCTCCAGGAGTTTGTCGCGGGGGGCCATGCGGGACGAGGCCCCGGCGGCGAGGATCAGGATCGGGATCATGCGTTGCCCTTTGCGGGGCCGTGGAAGGGGGGCTGTCTGCCCCCCGCCTTCGGCCCCCCCCCGAGGATACTTGGGCAAAGATGAAACCGGTAGGGGGTCAGCCGCGCATCCGGGCACCGTCGGCGTCAAAGAGGGGGGCTGTGTGGACGCGGGCGGGGCGGCGGTCGCCGAGAATCTCGATCTCGACGGTTTGGCCATCAGTTGCGCGGTCGGCGGGCAGGAAGCCCATGGCGAGGGATTTGCCGGTGAAGTGGCTGAACCCACCGCTTGTGCAGAAGCCTGCGACGGTGCCGTCAAGCCAGATCGGCTCCCACGCCACAACGTCGGCGTCGGTTGCATCGACGATGAAGCTGACCAGTTTGCGTTTGGGGCCTGCGGCCTTTTCCGCACTGGCGGCCGCTTTGCCGATCCAGTCGGTGGGTTTGTTCCAGCGGATGAAGCGGTCAAGGCCGGTTTCCGCAGGGGTATAGTCGGGGCTGAATTCGCGGCCCCAGGAGCCGAACCACTTGTCCAGACGCAGCGACATCATCGCGCGCATGCCGAAGGGGCGCAGGCCCAAGTCCTGGCCGGCCTTGGTCAGCACATCCCAGAGGTGGCGCACCGAGATGAGGTCGGTGTAGATCTCGTACCCCAGATCGGCGGTGTAGCTGACGCGCTGGACGATGCAGTTGGCCATGCCGACGGTCATGCGTTTCACGTCCATGAATTTGAACGCGTCGGGGCCGACATCGCTGCGGGTGACCAGGGCCAGAAGCTCGCGGGCGCGGGGGCCTGCGATCTGGAAGCCTGAACGGGCGTTCGAGATGTTCTCGACCGTGACGCCTTCTCCGGGGTTCATGTCGAACCAGCGGCTGTGCCACCCTTGCGCGCCGTAGCTGGCGGTCAGTTGAAACTCGGTTTCCGACAGGCAAGATACGGTGAAATCGCCGAAGATCTTGCCCGAATGGGCGAGCATGGGGGTGAGGGACAACCGGCCCGGTTTCGGGATGGCGCCTGCCATGATCCGGTCCAGCCAGTCGCGGGCACCGGGGCCGGTGACGCGGTATTTGCCGAAGTTCTGCACCTCGTTGATGCCGACGCCGTCGCGCACCGCCATCACCTCCTGGCGCGTCGCCTCCCATGCGTTCGAGCGTTTGAAGGTGGGGGTCTCGTAGCGCGCCTCGCCGGGCAGGGCGTGGTAATTCACCACCTCCAGCCCGTATTGCGCGCCCCAGACGGCGTTCATCCCATCGAACGTGTCGTACATCGGCGTCATGCGGTTGGGCCTTGCGGCGGGGCGTTCCTCGTTCGGGTAGCTGACCGAGAACCGCATCTGATAGTTCTCGATCACCTTTGGCACGGTGTAGCCGGGCGAGGTCCAGTCGCCGAAGCGGGCGACGTCAAAGCCGCGGGGGTCGCGTTCGACCTCGCCCTCGATCATCCATTGCGCGAGTGCCAGACCCATGCCGCCGCCTTGGGAAAAGCCTGCCATGACGGCGCAGGCGGACCAGTAGTTGCGCAGACCCGGGACCGGGCCGATCAGGGGGTTGCCATCGGGGGCAAAGGTGAAGGGGCCGTGGATGACGCGCTTGACGCCGGTGCGTTCAAGGACGGGAAAGCGGCGGTAGGCGAAGGTGACGCTGTCTTCGATCTTGTCGAACTGTTCGTTCAGAAGCTCGTGGCCGAAGTTCCAGGGGGTGCCGTCAAGCGCCCAGGGTTCGCAGGGTTTCTCGTAGAAGCCGATGCACAACCCGCGCCCCTCTTGCCGCAGATAGGATTCGCCGCCGGGGTCCATCACATGCGGAAACTCGCGGCCCGACTTCAGGATGTCCATGATCTCGGGGATGTCGTCGGTGACGAGATACTGGTGTGCCATCGGCAGAAGCGGCAGGTACACGCCCGCCATCGCGCCGATTTCCCGCGCCCAGAGGCCGCCCGCGTTGACCAGATGTTCGCAGGTGACGGTGCCTTTTTCAGTCACCACCTCCCATCCATCAGGTGTGGGATTTGTTTCCAGCACCCGGTTGTGCAGCACGATCTCTGCCCCACCCATCCGCGCTGCCTTGGCATAGGCGTGGGTGGTGCCCGAGGGGTCAAGGTGGCCGTCGAGGGGGTCGTAAAGGGCGCCGATGATGCCTTCGAGGTTGACCATACCATCGGTCAGCTTGTGGATTTCTGCGGGCCCGAGGATCTCGGTATCCAGCCCCATGTAGCGGTGCTTGGCGCGCTCGGCGACCAGTTGGTCAAAGCGTTCCTGATTGTCGGCAAGGGTGATGCCGCCGACATGGTGCAGGCCGCAGGACATGCCGGTGATCGCCTCCAACTCCTTGTAAAGGCGGATCGTGTAGCCTTGCAGGGCGGCCATGTTGGTGTCGCCGTTCAGCGTGTGAAACCCGCCCGCCGCGTGCCAGGTGGAGCCTGATGTCAGTTCGCTGCGTTCGATCAGCATGACGTCGGACCAGCCAAGCTTGGTCAGGTGATACAGTACCGAACATCCGACGACGCCGCCGCCGATCACCACCACACGGGCATGGGTTTTCATACTGCGACCTCCTGATCTGTGTTTGTGGCGACTTTGGACAGGGCAGGGGGCGGGGTCATGCGTCTTTGCGACAGGAAGTGTCGCGGACGGTGCATGATGGGGTGCGCTATTTCTCGGGGATCAGTCCGCGCGGGCTGAAGCGCAGGACCAGCAGCAGGATCACCCCCATCGTGACCAGCCGCATATGCGCGGCGCTGTCCTGAAGGCTGGTTTTGAGCCAGCCTTCGGCCATGCCGGATGTCACCGTGTCGGTGATCCACAGCCCGATGGGTTCGACCATGATCCATAGCCACCAGATGAGGAACGCGCCCAGCATCGAGCCCCAGTTGTTGCCCGATCCGCCGACGATGACCATGACCCAGATCAGGAAGGTATAGCGCAGGGGGGTGTAGCTGGTGGGGGTCAGTTGCCCGTCAAGCGTGGTCATCATTGCACCTGCGATGCCGATCACGGCGGAACCGAGGATGAAGATTTGCAGGTGGCGGCGGGTGACGTCCTTGCCCATCGCCTCAGCCGCCACCTCGTTGTCGCGGATGGCGCGCATCATCCGGCCCCAGGGGCTGTTGAGCGCCATTTCGCATAGCCAGATGAGCAAAAGGAGGACCGTCAGGAACAGGCCGGCATAGCAAAGCTTGACCACGATCGACGACGTGGTGACGGGATCGAAGCCCCAGCTTGCGGCCCAGTCAAGAAAGCCCTGGTTCTTTTGCAGGTCCACCTCATAGGGCACCGGGCGGGGCAGCGAAATGATGTTCTTGACGCCGCGCGCCAGCCAATCCTCGTTCTTCATCACCGACAGGATGATTTCAGCGATGCCAAGGGTGGCGATGGCCAGATAGTCAGACCGCAGGCCAAGGGCCGTCTTGCCGATGGCCCAGGCGGCAAGGGCGGCCAGCAGGCCACCCACCGGCCACGACAGAAGGGATGGCAGGCCAAGCCCACCGATGTTGCCGGCGGTGGCGGGGTTGTTCGCCTCGACCCCCGAAGCGGCCGGGTCAAACACCGCGCGGTAGGCGAAGTAGCCGCCGACCAAGAGCACCAGCATCACCACCTTGCGCAAGGTGCCGGGTGCCATGCGGGTGTGCACGATGACCGCCGCCGCGATGGTGGCGGCACCCATCATCAGGCCCAGCACGATCCCCGGCCCGCCCGCCTGCCAGCCGGCGGGCACCGGTGACGCTGACACCAGCACCACCGCCAGCCCGCCAAGCGCCACGAACCCCATGACGCCGACGTTGAAGAGGCCGGCATAGCCCCACAGCATGTTCACCCCAAGCGCCATGATCGCCGACACAAGCGCCATGTTCAGGATGCCCAGCGACGAGTTCCAGCTTTGGAAAACGCCGGTGATGATGAACAGCCCTGCCACAAAGGCAAACAGAAGGGGGGTGCGCAGCTTTGTCATATCGTCTTGCCCTTGAACAGGCCCGTGGGCAGGAACAGAAGAACGATGATCAGGATGGTGAAGCTGACCGCGAATTTGTAGTCGGTGGACAAAAGCTGCACCAATCCATCGGGGGCAAGGCTTTCGGGCATGAGGTACCCAAGCACCTTTTTCCATGCGTAGGTCACCGTCACCTCGGAAAACGCGATGACAAAGCCGCCCGCGATGGCCCCGAGGGGGGAGCCGAGGCCGCCGACGATGGCGGCGGCAAAGATCGGCAGCAGAAGCTGGAAATAGGTGAAGGGGCGGAACGATTTGTCGAGGCCGTAGAGGACGCCTGCGATAGTGGCCATTGCAGCGACCAGCACCCATGTGACGGCCACCACCCGGTCGGGGTTGATGCCGGAGAGGAGCGCCAGATCCTCGTTGTCAGAGAAGGCGCGCATGGATTTGCCGGTGCGGGTCTTGTTCAGGAACCAGAACAGGAAGGCCACGGTGATGATCGCCGTGACCACCGTGACCGCCTGTGTCGTGCGGATCGACAGGCCTTCGTCGAGGCCGGTCATCGTCTTGAAATCGGCGGCCGAAATGATGAACCGCGCGCCGTCGGCAAAGTTCTGGTCGGCGGTGCCGATGATGAACCGCACGATGCCGTTCATGATGAACATGACGCCCAGCGACACGATCACCAGAATGGCCGGCGAGGCGCGTTGCTTGCGGTAGAAGCGATAGACGATGCGGTCGGTGCCCAGAACGAACAGCGCCGTTGCCGCGATGCCGACGGGCAGCGCCAGAAGGGCAGTCGGCAGCGGGCCGAACCCGATGCCCGCCGATTGCAGCGCCCAAGTGCACAGGATCACCACGGTGGTGCCCAGTGCCATGGTGTCGCCGTGCGCGAAGTTCGAGAACCGCAGGATGCCGTAGATCAGCGTCACCCCAAGTGCACCAAGGGCAAGTTGCGCGCCGTAAGCGGTGCCGGGGATGACGACGAAGTTGAGGAAGGCCACAATGGCGTTCAGGATGTCCATTAGTCGTCCTGCCTTTCGCAGGTTCCCCTGACGGCAGTGGCCCAGTTGCGACCTGCGTCGACTTCGTGTGTCGTTAGCGTCACGGTGTCGTCGGTGAATAGAGTGACAAAACCCACCGACCCGCCGACAATTGGGACGACGAAGCTACGAGCGCTTGTGTCCATCTCGATAAAGCGAAGGCTCAGTCGCCCTGCCTCGCTGGCACCGTCGAAGAGAACCAACTCACCGGTCGAGCCGTCTATGGGAATGTCCAGTCTTGCGGCAGTTGGTCCTGGGGACGTGTCGCAGGTTCCAGGTGTCTTGCAGAAGATCGTTAGGCTGCACGCCCAAGTTTCTGCGACCACCGGGTAAGGCAGCAGCAGCAGGACGAAGGCTAGTCTTTTCATGCTCTCATCCCCCCAGAAAACTGCGCCGCACCTCGGGGTCGGCCAGCAATGCCGCCCCGGTGTCGGTGAAACGGTTCGTGCCCTGCACCAGCACATAGCCCCGGTCAGCGATGGCCAGGGCCTGCCGCGCGTTCTGTTCCACCATCAGGATGGAGATGCCGGTGCGGGCCACCTCGATGATGCGGTCGAAAAGTTCGTCCATCACGATGGGGCTGACGCCGGCGGTGGGTTCGTCCAGCATCAGGACCTTGGGTTGCGTCATCAGCGCGCGGCCAACGGCCACCTGCTGACGCTGGCCACCCGACAACTCGCCCGCCGCCTGCAGGCGTTTGGTCTTGAGGATGGGGAACAGGGTATAGACCTGATCCAGCGTGCCCTTGATGTTGTCGCGGCGCAGGAAGGCGCCCATTTCAAGGTTTTCCTCGACGCTCATCGAGGTGAAGATGTTTTGCGTTTGTGGGACAAAAGCCATGCCCTTGGCGACGCGCGCCTGTGGCGACAGGGTGGTGATATCCTCGCCCATCAGGCGCACATGGCCGCCGCGCAGTTTCAGCATGCCGAACACGGCCTTCATCGCGGTGGACTTGCCGGCACCGTTCGGGCCGACGATGACGGCGATCTGGCCGGGTTCGACCGCAATGGTGCAGCCGTGCAGGATGTCGGCCCCGCCGTAGCCGCCGGTCATCCCGTCACCAATGAGGAAGGGTTCCGCCATCGCTCAGTTCCCCGCCGTGTCGGGTGTGAGACGGACCAGTTCCAGATATCCTTGCGACAGCATCCTGATTGTATCCAAGGGCGTATCGGCGGGGGCCCGCACCATGATCATGATCCGCTCTGTACCCGCATCGGCGATCATCGTGACCCGCAGTTCCGGTTTTTCATTGAACGTGACCATGTCGATGCTGCGCACCACCGATAATGTCGGATGGGCGGGGCGGTCGCGTTCGATGGGTGCGACCGGAGCCACTTCGTGCACGCCCGCCAGTCCCGCGGCCAACTCGGCCTCGATGGAAAGCTTTGGATCGTGGGCAAGGTATTCCTCGAACCCCTCATAGCCGATCTTGCCTAGATAGAGCGTGGCACTGTCGCCGCCCTGTTCCCACCGGCCCTTGGCCCAGTCGGTGCCTTCGGTGCAAAGTTCAAAGTGCTGGGTCAGGTACGCGCAGGCCGTGGCCATGCCCGGCATCATCGCGGCCACCGCTGCGGCAAGTGCGGCGCGCCTCACGCCGCCCCCTCCTTGACCTTGTTCTTCAGTCCGGTGCCCAGATAGGCCTCGATCACCCGATCGTCGTTCTTGACCTCGTCGGGGGTACCCTGCGCCAGAACCCGCCCCTCGGCCATCACGATGACCGGGTTGCACAGGCGGGCGATGAAATCCATGTCGTGTTCGATCACGCAGAACGTGTAGCCGCGTTCCTTGTTCAGGCGGATGATTGCGTCGCCGATGGTGTTCAGAAGGGTGCGGTTCACGCCGGCACCCACCTCGTCCAGAAACACGATGCGGGCATCGACCATCATGGTGCGGCCCAGTTCCAGAAGTTTCTTCTGACCGCCCGAGATCTGGCTGGCCTTCTGGTCGGCCAGATGGCTGATCGTCAGAAACTCCAGCACTTCATCGGCCTTGTCGCGGATACGCCGTTCCTCAAGGCTGACGGCACCGCGGCGGAAACAGGCGTTCCACAGGGTTTCGCCAGACTGCCGGGCGGGCACCATCATCAGGTTCTCCCGCACCGTCATCGAGCCAAATTCATGCGCGATCTGGAAGGTTCGGAGCAGGCCCTTGTGGAACAGGTCGTGCGGCGGCAGGCCGGTGATATCCTCGCCCGCCATGGTGACGCGGCCACTCGTGGGCGGCAGGCGGCCGGCGATGACGTTGAAAAGGGTGGTCTTGCCGGCACCATTCGGGCCGATAAGGCCGGTGATCGACCCTTCGGCAATGGTCATCGACGCGCCATCGACGGCGTGAAAGCCGCCGAAATGCTTGTGCAGATTTTCGACGCCGATCATGCGGTCGTCTTCTCCCCATCCCGCCGCGGGCTTCTTGCCTTGTGGCAGTGCCCCGGTCGCAATTCTTCGATGTGGCAACGGCCCGGAGGATGCACCTCCGGGCCGTCACAATGCGCGTCAGCCCGCGTTCAGCGGAAGCCCACGGTTTCGTTCTTGCCGCCCTTGACCTCGAACTGGCGATAGCGCCCGGCGCTTTCGCCCGGCCCGATCAACTCAACCGCCGTCGCACCTTCGTAGTCGATGTCGGTGCCGGCCGCGAGCAGTTCCAACCCCTTGGCCAGTTCGCCCGGATAGATCTTTTCGCCCGGGGCGTTGGCGACTTCCATCACCTTGGCCTTGTACATCGCCGGATCGGACGACCCCGCCGCCTGCATCGCAAGGGCAAAGAGCGCCGCCGCGTCATAGGATTCGGGGGTATAGGCGTTGGCGCCGTCAAAGCCCGCCGCCTTGCCCATTTCGATCAGGGTCGCAGCACCGGTCGAATCCGAACCCGCGATCTGGCCGTAAGAGCCGTCAAGGGCCGCACCGATGGCCGTGGGCAGTGACTCGCCGTACATGCCGCCGGGCAGGCCGAAGGTCGAGAAAGCGCCACTGTCGAGCGAGGCCTGGATGATGCCCTTGCCGCCCTGATCGAGATAGCCCGCCACCACCAGAAGGTCACCGCCGGCCGAGGCCAGTGCGGCCACTTCCGCCGAATAGTCGGCCTTGCCGTCTTCGTGTGCCGCGTTGATCGTCACGGTTCCGCCGACGGCGGTGAACGATGACGCGATGGCCTCGGCCAGACCCTTGCCATAGTCGTTGTTGGTGTAGGTCAGGGCAATCGACTTGACGCCCTTTTCGGTCAGGATGTCGGCCATCACCTGACCTTCGCGTGCGTCCGAGGGTGCTGTGCGGAAGAACAGGCCGTCATCCTCGGCCGTCGACAGCGCGGGCGAGGTGGCGGCGGGCGAGATCATCACCATGCCATTCGGACGCGCCACATTTTGCAGAACCGCGCCGGTCACGCCGGAACAGTCGCCGCCGACGATGCCCTTGACGCCATCGGCGATCAGGCGTTCCGCCGCAGCCGTACCGGCCGCCGCATCACCGCAGGTCGAATCGGCGCGGTCAGCGACCAGCGTCGAGCCGCCCAGCAGTTTGCCGGAATCGTTCACTTCCTTCATCGCCAGTTCCGCCGCCGCCGCCATGTCGGGCGTCAGCGATTCGATGGGGCCGGTAAAGCCGATCAGAATCCCCAGTTTGATTTCTTCGGACATTGCAGCCCCGGCGCAAAGCGCGGTGGCGGCGGTTGCAAGCAGCAGTTTTTTCATTGGTCTCTCCCATGTTGGATCGAAATCCTGCCGGTGACGCTAATGCGGCCCTGCACAAAAGAAAAGCACTGTCCTTGTGCCCGCAGCGCAGCAATCGGTTTCCCCAAAGGCAGCCAATTGACGCAAGCGTGACCGGCCGGTGCCCGCTGGCCGGTTGTCGCATGGCGGGCGGCGGCCCATCCTTTGGCCAATCCGTTCCCAGCCAAGGCACCGCCGCCATGCCCGTGACCCGCCGCGACACGCTGTATCTTGGTCTTTCCATGCTGGCCCTTCCCGCCATCGTTCGCGCGGCGACGCCAATCACGATCACCCCGGTGATCGAAGGGCTGGAAGAGCCGTGGTCGCTGGGGTTTCTGCCCGACGGGCGCGTTGTGGTCACCGAGGTGGCAGGCAGGTTGCGGGTGTTTGCCGACGGCGGCGCGTTCGACGTGTCAGGCCTGCCCGATGTGGCGGTGGACGGGCAGGGTGGTCTCTTGGACGTGATGGTGCCGCGTGATTTCGCCGCAAGTGGGCGGTTGTGGTTCAGCTATGCCCATCCGGGTGCCGGGGGGGCGTCAACCGCACTTGGCCACGGTGTGCTGGACGGTGACCGCCTGACCGGGTTCACCCGGGTGCATGACGGCCCGCCGGTTGACGGGGGCCGCCATTTCGGATCGCGGATCGTCGAAGCGCCTGACGGGTCGGTGTTCCTGACCACGGGCGACCGGGGTGAGGGGGCACGGGCGCAGGATGCCGGCAGGCCCGAGGGCAAGGTGCTGCATTTCAGTGCAGACGGCGCGCCGTTGCCCAGTACCATTGCCGGTGGCATGCCGGGTCTTTGGTCGATGGGTCACCGCAATGTGCAAGGGGCCACGCTGGATGCCAAGGGGCGTCTCTGGACCGTCGAGCATGGGGCGCGGGGCGGTGACGAGTTGAACATGCCGCAGGCGGGGCGCAACTATGGCTGGCCGGTCATCACATATGGCGTGAACTATGACGGCCGGAAAATCGGCGAAGGGCAGGCGCGCGCGGGGATGGAACAGCCGGTTTACTACTGGGACCCGTCCATTGCGCCCTCGGGCCTTGCCATTGTGAAGGGGCGCGTGTTTGCCGACTGGCGCGGGCACGTGCTGACCGGCAGCCTGAACAGCGACCTTATAGCGCGGCTGGACGCGGACAACGGCTATGCCGAAACCCGGATTGAGACGGCTGAGACTGCCCGCGTCCGCGATATCCGCGAGGCACCGGACGGATCGCTGTGGTTCCTGTCGGTCGGTAACGGTGCCGCGTTCCGTATGACGCCGGGCTGACCCCGCCGCGCCTGCAAGTTCAGATCGACAGCCGCAGTGGCTGTGGTGCGCCCTGCGTCCCCCGCTCGCGGTAGGGCGTGGTCGAGTAGTGCGACCGGTAGCATTTCGAGAAGTGCGAGGGCGAGGCAAAGCCGCAGGCAAGGGCCACGTTGATGACGCTCATATCCGTCTGCATCAACAGGTTGCGGGCCTTTTGCAGGCGCAGTTCCATGTAGTATTTCTTGGGGCTGCGGTTCAGGTACCGGCGGAACAGGCGTTCCAGTTGCCGGGTGGACATGCCGACATCTTCGGCCAGATCGGCGGGGCTGATCGGCTCTTCGATGGCCGCTTCCATCATCTGGATGACCTGGGACAGCTTGGGGTGCCGCACGCCGATGCGGGTGGGGATCGACAGACGCTGTGTGTCCTGATCGGTGCGGATGGTGGAATAGATCAGAAGATCGGCCACGGTATTGGCCAGATCATTGCCGTGGTCGGTCGCAATCAGTTTCAGCACTAGGTCGATGGATGACGTGCCGCCGGCGGTGGTCATCCGGTTGCCGTCCACCACGAACACCGATTTCGACAGCTTGACCTGTTCGAACTCCTCCAGAAACCCGTCGTGGTTTTCCCAGTGGATCGTCGCCTTTTTGCCATCCAGCAGCCCCGCCTTGGCCAGCGCATAGGCCCCGGTACACATGCCGCCGATGGTGTTGCCGCGCCGCGCCTCACGCCGCAGCCAGTTCAGGACGGGGCGGGTCGTCGTGCGGTGGATGTCGATGCCGCCGCAGACCAGAATGGTGTCGTCGCGGTCAACTTCCTCCAGCCCCATGTCCAGCCGGAACACGGCGCCGTTGGAACAGGTCACTTCCTGCCCGTTCTCGCCCGCCAGCCGCCAGTCGTACAATGGGCGGCCTGCGACGTAATTGGCCAGCCGCAAAGGCTCGATCGCGCAGGAAAAGGACAGCATGGTAAAGCGTTCCAGAAGAACGAAGACAAATCGCCTCGGCGCCTCGGGTTTCGAGGTGCTGCGGGCTTTCGGGGCTGGCGAGGACATCTTGCGACCCATATGTGTCGGTTCCAGCGCATCAAGACAGGAAAACGCGGGGCGGTGCAAGGGCCGCCATGCCCCGGTTTCGCCCTTTGCATCGCGCCCGCCTTTGCCTATACAGCGCGCCATCACGACCACGGACGGGAGAGACCCCATGACCAAGGCATGGCAGAAATCGGACTGGCGGGCGCGGCCGCGCATCCAGATGCCGGATTACCCCGATCAGGGGGCGCTGCAGGCCACTGAGGCACAGCTTGCCAAGTATCCGCCGCTGGTCTTTGCCGGTGAGGCGCGGCGTCTGCGCAAGCATCTGGCGCTTGCGTCCGAGGGCAAGGCGTTCCTTTTGCAGGGCGGCGACTGTGCGGAATCATTCGCCGAATTCAGCGCCGACAACATCCGCGACACGTTCCGCGTGATGCTGCAGATGGCGGTTGTGCTGACCTATGCGGCGAAGGTGCCGGTCATCAAGGTGGGCCGGATGGCCGGGCAGTTCGCCAAGCCGCGCAGTGCCCCCACCGAAATCATCGGCGGCGTGGAATACCCAAGCTACCGCGGCGACATCATCAACGGCTTTGACGCAACACCTGCGGCGCGGACGCCCGACCCTGCGCGCATGCTGCAGGCCTATACCCAGGCGGCGGCCAGCCTGAACCTGTTGCGCGCCTTCTCGACCGGCGGCTTTGCCGATATCCACCGGGTTCACGCCTGGACGCTTGGCTTTGCCGAACATGACAAGGCGGACCGTTACCGCGAGGTGTCTAACCGCATCTCGGATGCGCTGGATTTCATGAATGCCGCCGGGGTGAACGGCGAGACGTCGCATGCCCTGTCGACGGTCGAATTCTATACCAGCCACGAGGCGCTTCTACTTGAATACGAAGAGGCTTTGTGCCGGATCGACAGCATCACCGGACAGCCGGTGGCGGGGTCGGGGCACATGATCTGGATCGGCGACCGCACGCGGCAGCCGGACGGGGCGCACGTGGAATTCGCCCGGGGGGTGCTGAACCCCATCGGGCTGAAATGCGGGCCCTCGACCACGGCCGAAGACCTCAAGGTGCTGATGGCCAAGCTGAACCCCGAGAATGAGGCCGGCCGTCTGACCCTGATCGCGCGGTTCGGGGCGGGCAAGGTGGGTGAAAACCTGCCTCGCCTGATCCGCGCCGTCCAGCAGGAGGGGGCAAAGGTCGTGTGGTCCTGCGATCCGATGCATGGCAACACGATCAAGGCCGCGTCCGGCTACAAGACGCGTCCCTTCAACGCAGTGCTGTCCGAGGTGCGCGAGTTCTTTGCGGTGCACAAGGCCGAGGGCACGATCCCCGGCGGCGTGCATTTCGAGATGACGGGCAAGGATGTGACCGAATGCACAGGGGGCTTGCGCGCGGTGACGGACGAGGATCTGTCCGACCGTTACCACACCGCCTGTGACCCGCGCCTGAACGCCAGCCAGTCGCTGGAACTGGCGTTTCTGGTAGCGGAAGAGCTGTCGTCGATGCGCGATGGTGCGCGGCGGATGGCGCTGTAAGGGGCCGCGTCAGCCCTTGACCAGCCGCAGATAGGGATGGCCGGGCACGGGGCGCGCGGGGCCTTCAAAGGGTGCTGCGTCCTCGGCCATGCCAAGGGCCAGCGCCGGGGCTGGGGTGGCGTCGGCAAGCGGCGTCAGCATCTTTCGCGCGATGGCAAAGCGGCGCGGCGCGCGCCCCGTCACCCCCTCGGTCGCAAGGCATCCCATGGCCAGTGCCGTGGCCCCGGCCCGGTTGCGCAGCGGCAGGATCAAAAGCCGCCCCTCCAGCGCCGGCCGCCCGATGCCGCGTTCAGCCTCCAGCGACATCTCCAGAATGGCCGGGCCTGCGAAGACCGCCTCAAGCGCATGCCCGAAATCGGCGCGCGAAGGCGGGTCTATCAGGCTGAGCATCGGCATCCCGCGCACGTCCATGCCCATGATGTCGGTCAGTTCCATCCCCGCGATGCGGAACCGCGCGATGCCCGGTGCCACACGCTCGATGACAAAGCTGTATTCCAGCGCCCCCGCCATGCCGCGCGGATCAACGTCGGACCGGAGCGGCGGCTGGCCGTCCTGGCGCAACCCCTCCCAATAGCCACGCACCTGGGCCAGCGTGGCAAAGCGTGTGGCGTCTGCCGTCATGCCGCGACCATTGCCCTGTTCACCGCCCCGCCTGCCACCAAACATCGCCACATCCCCTTGCCTTGATCGCCCCCCTGGATTGCGGCGCTGCGCTGCCTCTGCCAGCCGGAACGCCGGGCGATCAGACACAGGGTTAACTCTGCCGCAACAGGTGTTACTCAAGGCTTAACGTACACCCGATTGCGCGGATTCGGGGGGAAATCTAGACAAATGGTAAACACCTGCAACCTGCGGAAGAGAGAACTGACGTGACATTGTCGATGACGGGATTTGCCACGCGGCGCGGGCAGGGGGCGGGGCAGACCTGGGTCTGGGACCTGCGCGGCGTGAATGGCAAAGGGCTGGACCTGCGCCTGCGCATTCCCGACGGGATCGAGGGGCTGGAACAAGGCCTGCGATCCGAGGTGGCGCGGGTGGTGGCGCGGGGCAACCTGTCGCTGAACCTAAAGGTCGAGACCGAGGGCGGTATGGGCGGTGGCCTGCAGGTGAACGCGGGCGTTCTGGCCGACGTGCTGCGCGCCCTGGGCGAGGTTGAGGCGGCGGCGATGAACACCGGCGTGACGCTGGCGCAGGCCACGCAGGCCGAGGTGCTGGCGGTGCGGGGGGTGCTGGAGTTCAACGTGGTGGAGATGGACAGTACGGCGCTGAAGCTGGCGCTTCTGGCCGATCTGCCGGGCCTTCTGGCCGATTTCAACGCGTCTCGGGGGGCCGAGGGGGCGGCACTGTCGGCGGTACTAGCGGCGCAACTGGACAGGATTGCGGTGCTGACCGCCGAGGCACAGGCGGCGGCGGCGGCACGCAGTGCCACCATGGCCGAGACCTTGCGCGCACAGGTGGCGCGGGTTCTGGCCGAGGGGGTTGACGAGGCACGGCTGGCGCAGGAGCTGTCCCTGCTGGCGGTCAAGGCCGATGTGACCGAAGAGCTTGACCGCCTTGCCGCCCACATTGCCGCTGCCCGCGCCCTGCTGGCCGATGCGGCCCCGGTGGGCAAGAAGTTCGACTTTCTGATGCAGGAATTCATGCGCGAGGCGAACACGCTGTGTTCCAAGGCGGCATCGGCCGGCCTCACGCGGATCGGGCTTGACCTCAAGACCGCGATCGACCAGATGCGCGAGCAGGTCCAGAACGTGGAATGACGATGGCGCGGAAGGGGCTTTTGCTGATCTTGTCGTCGCCTTCGGGGGCGGGCAAATCGACGCTGGCGCGGATGCTGATGGACTGGGATCCGACGATGGCCTTTTCGGTATCGGCCACCACCCGCGCGCCCCGCCCGGGTGAGGTTGACGGGCGCGAGTACGTGTTTTGCACGCGCCCGGCGTTCGAAGCGATGGTGGCGGCGGATCAGATGCTGGAACATGCCGAGGTGTTCGGCAACCTTTACGGCAGCCCCCGCGCGCCGGTCGAGGCCGCAATGGCGGCGGGACGCGATACCCTGTTCGACATCGACTGGCAGGGCGGCCAGCAAATCCGGTCATCGGCCCTTGGGCGCGATGTGGTATCGGTGTTCGTGCTGCCGCCGTCGATTGGCGAACTGGAGCGGCGCCTGCGGGGCCGGGGCCAGGATGACGAGGCGGTGATTGCCGGGCGCATGGCAAAAAGCCGCGACGAGATCAGCCATTGGGCGGAATATGACTATGTCCTCGTGAATACCGATCTTGACCTTACATTCAGTACCTTGCGCACCATTCTTGAAGCTGAGCGTGAACGCCGCGACCGCCAGCCCGACCTGCCAGACCTTGTGCGCGCCCTGAACCGGGAGTTTGAAGACCGATGATCTATGCGCTGGACGATATCCTGCCGGTGATCGACCCCGAGGCCTGGGTTGCCGACGACGCGAACCTGATCGGGCGCGTGGTGATCGGGGCGATGGCCTCGGTCTGGTTCGGGGCCACGTTGCGCGGCGACAACGAGGAAATCCGCGTGGGTGCCGGGTCGAACGTGCAGGAAAACAGCGTGTTGCATACCGACATCGGGTATCCGCTGACCATCGGGGCCAACTGTACCATCGGGCACCACGCGATGCTGCATGGCTGCATCATCGGTGACGGCACGTTGATCGGGATGGGGGCCACGGTGCTGAACGGGGCCAGGATCGGCAAGGGCTGTCTGATCGGCGCCTGCGCGCTGATCACCGAGGGGAAAGAGATCCCTGACGGGTCTTTGGTGATGGGGTCACCGGGCAGGGTTGTAAGGAGGCTGGACGCCACGGCGCAGGCGAAATTGCTGGCGTCAGCGGCAGGCTATCAGGCGAATGCGCGGCGGTTCCGCGCCGGGCTTCGGAGTGTGAGATGAACATTGCAGGACGCGAGATCGGGCTGGGCCATGCCCCCTTGGTGATTGCCGAGATCGGCATCAATCATGGCGGGTCACTGGACGTGGCGAAAGAGATGGTGCGGCTGGCCGCCGGGGCCGGGTGCGAGATGATCAAGCACCAGACCCACATCATCGAAGACGAGATGACGGACGAGGCGAAGTCGATCTTTCCGCCCAATGCCGATGTGTCGATCTGGCATGTGATGGAACGCTGCGCGCTGAGCCTGCCCGAAGAGGCGGAACTGAAGCGGTACACCGAATCGCTGGGGATGATCTGGATTTCCACGCCGTTTTCGCGGGCGGCGGCGGATTTCCTCGAAACCCTCGACGTGCCCGCCTACAAGATCGGCAGTGGCGAGGCTGACAACCTGCCGCTGATCCGCCACATCGCCCGCAAGGGCAAGCCGGTGATCCTGTCGACGGGGATGCAGACCATCGACACCATACGGCGCAGCGTGGCCATTCTGGACGAGGCGGGGATTGAGTATGCGCTGCTGGAATGCACGAACCTTTACCCCTCGCCGCCCGAAATTGTGTCGCTGCAAGGCGTGACTGACCTTCGCCATGCCTTTCCGCGCGCCGTCGTCGGGTTCTCGGATCACTCCATCGGCCCCGAGATGGCACTGGCAAGCGTAGCTCTGGGGGCCTGTATCCTTGAGCGGCACTACACCGACACGCGGTATCGGCGCGGCCCCGACATCATCAACTCGATGGACCCGGCCGAGTTGCGTTTTCTGATCGACCGTAGCCGCGAGATCCACACAGCGCTGCACAACCCCAAACGCCGGACCGAAGCCGAGGAACCCGTCTATCGTTTTGCCCGTGCATCGGTCGTGGCCGACCGCGATCTGGCCGAGGGCCATGTGATCGCCGAGGCGGACATCTGGGCGCGCCGCCCGGGGTCGGGCGAGATTGCGGGCTATGAGTTTGATCGGGTGTTGGGAATGCGGCTGACGCGGGCGGTCAGGCGGAACACGCAACTGAAGTGGAGCGACCTCGCGTGACAGCCGACCCCGGCATTCCCGCCTGGCTGATCAACCTGCCGCGCGCAACCGGGCGGCTGGCTACCATGCAGGCGCGCTTGCGGGGCATCGGTCTGGATTACACGCTGTTTCCGGGCGTCGATGGCCGGGCCGAAGCGGACCGGCTGGCCCGCAACATCGACATCCCCGCATTCGAGCGCAACATGGGGCGCAAGATGCTGTGGGGCGGCATGGGGTGCTATCATTCGCATCTGGGGGTGTGGCAGGCGTTTCTGGCCACGGGTGCACCCGTGGCGCTGGTGCTGGAGGATGACGTGATCTTTCACGACGATTTTCTGGATGCGGTGCGGATCGGGGTGCGTGGAGTGGCCCACTGGGATTTCCTCAAACTCAACTGCATCCGTGCGAAGTTGCCTATACGGCAGGGTAAGCTCGGGCGCTATGACCTCAACGCCTATATCGGTCCCGCCACCGGCACCGGCGCTTATCTCATCACCCGCGCCACCGCAGCACGTCTGTTGCCCGCGATGCGCCATGTGACACGGGCGACGGATCACGAGATCAATCGCTTTTTCCGCCACGATTTCCGCCTGCTGGGGCTGGAGCCGTTCCCGAGCCACCCCGAGCCGAACAATGTCAGCCTTATCACCGGCACCAACAACGGCGACGTGGTGAAACTCAAAGGGTTGGCGCGGTTGCCCTATTACGGGTTGAAGGCGGGGAATTATCTGCGCCGGGCGGCGTGGCTGGCGCGAAAGGGCATGCTGCTGCCCCGCAGCACACAGTTGCCGGAGAAGAGGGCATGACGATCCGGCTGGCGGTAGACGGGCGGGGCGAACACCGGCGCGCGTTCCTTGACCGGATGGTTGCGCGGTCGGCGGGGCGGGTCGAGATTGCGTTCCATACGGGCGAGCCTGTGGCCGACATTTTCGGCCCCGACCTCAACCGCCTGCGCCCCGACCGCAACGGTGGTTTGCCGATGCATGACTTCCGGCTGCGGGGGGCGGACCTGCCGTTGCTGGCCCAACCCGAATTTCGCACGATGGTCGAGACGGCGGTGGACCAACTGCACCGGACAGCACCCACCTATCGCTATCGGTCGCACAACATCCAGAACCTGCAGGATTATCTGGATACCTATCACATTCTGGCCGAAGCGATGGCGCAGAAACTGCTGGAAACCCGCGCCACGCATGCGCTGTTCATGAACGTCCCACACGTCGGCTATGACACGATCCTGTATCACGTCGCGCAGGCGATGGGGCTGCATGTGACCGTCCTGAGCCAGACGATCTTTTCCAACCAGTTCTTTTCCATGCGGCGGATCGAGGATCAGGGGCTGTTCAACCCGTCAGGCATCACCGCACCACCGATGCCGATTGAGCGCGGGTCGGCGCCCGAGTTGTTCTATATGGACCCCCGCTGGCAAAAGGAATCGCCGCGCGGCCGGATCGGCGCGCGGGCTGTCGCCAGTTTTCTGCGCCATGTCGCGCTGCGCAGGCCGCTAAGCCTGCTGAACCCGGCGTACATGGTCAGCACCCTGCGTCGCATCGCGCGCATCTACGGCACCCTGCCGGACTGGCGCGACCCCTTTGCGCGGTTCTTTCACGACAACGAACTGGCGTATTTCGAGCATCTGGCCGATCACGAGACGGCTGATTTCGATCTGGACCGGCCGTTTGTCTATGTGCCGCTGCACAACCAGCCGGAACTGTCGACCTCGGCCCTGGGTGGCATCTGGCGCGACCAGTTGCTGCTGATCGAGGCGCTTGCGGCCGACCTGCCCGAAGGCTGGGCGATCTATGTCAAGGAGAACCCGCGTCAGGGGGCCTATGCGCGCGGGCCGATGTTCTTTCACCGGCTGAAGCGGATCAAGGGTGTCACGCTGTTGCCGTCGGCGGCGAACACGCATGAATTGTCGCGGCGCGCCCGGTTCACCGCGACGGTGTCGGGCACTGCGGGGTGGGAGGCGCTGCGCACGGGGCGTCCCGCCGTGGTGTTCGGCGCGGCGTGGTACCGGTCGCTGCCGGGGGTGGTGCTGTGGCAAAGCGGGCTCGACTTCGAGGCCATCGCGGGCATGACCTTAGACCACGCGGATCTCGAGGCTGCCGCCGGTGCGCTGCTGTCGCGCTGCCACGACGGTGTGCTGGAGACGATCTATACCCGCATCGTGGAGGGCTATGACCGCGAAGCCAATACCGAACGGGTCAGCGAAACCATGCTGGGCCTTGTCGAGGGGCGCATCAGCCCCACCTTCGGGGAACCCGCATGACCGACCGCTTTATCCTGTGCATGAAATGGGGCCGCGCGTTTGTGCCCGATTATGTGAATGTTCTGCACAGCGCGTGTCGCCGGGCGATGGCCGCGCCGTTCCGGTTCATCTGCCTGACGGATGACGGCGCGGGGCTGGACCCGCAGATCGAAACGCTGCCGATCCCCGATCTGGGGCTGGCGGAAGCCGACTGGTTCCGGCCCGGTGTATGGCCCAAGATCGCGCTGTTCGACCGGCATTTCCATGGGTTGCGGGGCAGGGCGCTGTTCGTCGATCTGGACATGGTCATCGTGCGGGGGCTGGACGATTTCTTTGCCATGGACGGCACCGTGATCGGCACCGACGCAGGGCCCGGCTGGGGTCGCAAGGGGCCGCCCCATCCGCCCGAGTTCGGGTCGATGATCTTTGCCTATGATCTGGGGGGTGTGCCCGAGATTGCCGAAACCTTCCGCGCCGACCCTGCCGCGACCTGGACGCGGTTCCGTCAGGAACAGCAGTATGTCCACCATATGGTGCCCGGCGCCCGGTTCTGGCCTGCGCCCTGGGTCATCAGCTTCAAACGCGCGTTGCGCCGGCCGATCGGGCTGGACCTTGTGCTGCCACCGCACGCACCCCCGCCTGACGCACGGGTTGTGGCGTTTCATGGCCAGCCCCGCCCGTCCGATCTGATGCAGCCCGGCCTGCGGTTCTGGGACCGCTTTCCCCACATGGGCAACGGCCCGGTGCCCTGGCTGGTGGATTACTGGCGCGACAACGGCGGGCGGCCGCTGACCTGACCCCGGCAGTTGCGGCAGGCCACCGATCCGGCTATCCCCGTCTGGCACCCCGAAATGGCCCGACCGATGACCCGCAGCCTTCTGTTCCTTACCGGCACCCGCGCCGATTTCGGCAAGCTGGAACCCCTGGCCGTCGCCGCCCGCGAGGCAGGCATGCGGGTGGGCTTCTTTGTGACCGGCATGCACATGCTGGACCGCTACGGCCTGACCAAGCACGAGGTCCACCGTATGGAGGGCGTCGCGGTGCATGAGTTTCTGAACCAGCGCCCGGGTGATGCGCAGGATATCGTGCTGGCCAAGACCGTCATCGGCTTTTCCGACTATATCACCGAACACCGCCCCGACCTGATCGTGACCCACGGCGACCGGATCGAGGCGCTGGCCGGTACGCTGGTGGCCGCGACGAACTACATCCGCTCGGCCCATGTCGAGGGCGGCGAGGTGTCGGGCACCATCGACGAGGTGTTCCGCCACTGCAACACCAAGCTGGCCTTTGCGCATTTCGTGTCGTCGGACACTGCCGCCGCCCGCGTGCGGGCCTTGGGGGAACCTTCTGCGGCGATCCACGTCATCGGCTCGCCCGAACTGGATTTCCACGCGCAGGCCTCGGGCGTGACGTTGGACGAAGTCCGGGCGCGCTACGGGATTTCCTTTGCCGACTATGGGATTGCCGTCTTCCATCCGGTGACGTCCGAGGCCGCCACGATGGGGGCACAGGCCAAGGCCCTGTTCGGTGCCATGGCCGACAGCGGGCGGTCCTTTGTGGTGATCGCACCCAACAACGACCCGGGGTCGGCAGCGATCTTTGCGGTGCTGGAAGGGCTGCCGAAACATCAGTTCCGGGTGCTGCCGTCGATGCGGTTCGCGCATTTCTCGGAACTGATGAAGCACGCGGCCTGCATGATCGGCAACTCCTCGGCAGGCGTGCGCGAGGCGCCGTTTCTGGGGGTGCCGTCCTTGGATGTGGGATCGCGGCAGAACGGGCGGTCGGATGCGCCGTCGATCCGCAGTTGTGCCGCGACCGACCGCGCCGCTGTTCTGGCGTTCCTGAAGGACGACTGGGGCGGCACATGGCCGCGCCACACCGGGTTTGGCGAGGGGCGGGCGGCGGACAGGTTTGTGGCAGTCTTGCGGGATGAGGGCTTCTGGGCGCGCGGGCTGCAAAAAGAGTTCCGCGATATTGGATAGGGTGGGTGGCACGGGTTCATGCGGCACAGCGCCCGCCGGGTTTGTTACAAGCGGGGGGCTTCGCGCCGCCTGCACCCCCCGCGGGATGTTTGTGTCAAGATGAACGGCAACAAGGTCAGGCCACCGGGGCTGGCGCTGCGCGCCTATCTGGCCGCGTCGCATCTGATTCCGCTTGTGGCCCCTTGGGTTCTGCGCCGCAGGCTGGCGCAGGGGCGCGAAGACCCGCAGCGCTGGCGGGAAAAGCTGGGTAAGCCGGGGTTGCCGCGCCCCGAGGGGCGGCTGGTGTGGATGCACGCCGTGGGTCTGGGTGAGGTGATGGCGCTGCGCGGGCTGATTACGGCGATGTCGGGGGCGGGGCGCGAATTTCTTGTGACCTCGTCGGCGCGGTCCTCGGCGCAGGTGTTCGGCGGCAACCTGCCTGCGCACACGCGCCATCAGTATCTGCCGCTGGATGCGCCCGGCTATCTGCGCGCGTTCCTTGACCACTGGCAGCCCGACCTTTCGGTCTGGGCCGAACAGGACCTGTGGCCGGGAGCGGTGCTGGCGGCGGACCGTCGCGGGGTGCCACTGGCCCTGGTGAATGCGCGGATGAATGCGGCGGCCTTTGCGCGGCGGCGGCGGGTGGCGGCGGTGTACCGGGATTTGCTGTCCCGGTTTGCGCTGATCGCGGCGCAGGACGACGCGACGGCGGCGCATCTGACGGTGCTGGGTGGCCGTGATGTGCAGGTGACGGGGTCGCTCAAGGCCGCAGCGCCACCGCTGGCGGCTGATCCGCAAGAGGTGGCGCGGATTTCGGGCATGCTTGTCGGGCGGCGCGTCTGGCTGGCGGCCTCGACCCATGCCGGTGACGAAGAGGTGGCGCTTTTGGCACATCGCGCTGTGATGGCGTCTGATCCCTTGGCATGTCTCATTCTGGTGCCGCGCCTGCCTGCGCGGGCGGCAGAGGTCACGGCGATGGCGGCGGGTCTCGGGCTGCCGGTGACGCTGCGGTCAACCGGGGCGGACCCGGGGGCGGGGGTGTTCGTTGTCGACCGTTTCGGCGAGTTGGGCCTGTGGTACCGGGTGGCGCGGGTGGCATTGGTCGGCGGCGGTTTCGGGATTGGCGGGCACAATCCGTGGGAGGCGGCGCATCTGGGCTGTGCCATCCTGCACGGGCCGGGGACGGCAAATTTTGCCTCTGATTACAAGGTGCTGGATGACGCGGGCGCAGCGGTGGCGGTGTCCGGTGCCGAAGCGTTGGTCAGCGAAATGAGTGACTCTGACCTTGATGAAAAGGCCAATCGCGCAAGCACGATCGCCGAACGGGCAACTGCCGGATTAAGGCCGCTGGCGGACGCACTGACAGGGCTGGTGCGGTGATGGGGTTGCGGACGTTCATGATCCTTTACACCCTTCTTTGGGCTGTCGGATTGCCGTTCGTGCTGTTGTATCTGGCGTGGCGGGGCCGGCGGGACCGGGACTATCTGCGCCATCTGCCCGAGCGGTTCGGCATCTATCACCAGCGGCTGACGGGGTCACTGTGGATCCATGCCGTCAGCCTTGGCGAAGTACGCTCGGCGATGCCGCTGGTGCGGGCGGTTCTGTCGCGGGGGCAGCGGGTGGTGATCACGGTCTTTACCCCCGCCGGCCGACGCGAGGCCGCCCGCACGCTTGGCCCCGAGATTGCGGCGGGCGAGGTGGCGGTGGTCTGGGTGCCGTTCGAGTATGGCTGGGCCTTTGCGCGGTTCTTCGATGCCTTTCGTCCGCAGGCCGGGTTGGTGATGGAGGTGGAACACTGGCCGCGCATGATCCTGTCGGCGCGGGCGGTGGGGGTGCCGCTGTTCCCGTGCAACGCGCAGTATCCGTTGCGGAGTTTTGAGGCGGACAAGGCCCGCAGGGGGTGGCGACTTGCGCTGATCGGCCGCTATGCGGGGGCTTTCGTGAAGTCGGACCTGCAGGCGGCGCGGTTCCGGGCCGCCGGATTGGCAAGGGTGGTGGTCACGGGAGAGACGCGGTTCGATCAGCCGGTGCCAGAGGGGTTGCTGGTGGCGGGGCTGGCTGCGCGCGAAGGGCTGGCGCAGGGGCGGCGGGTGGTTGTGATTGCCAGCGCGGTTGAGGGTGAGGATGATGTGTATATCAGCGCGATGAAGCTGTTGCGGGATGATCTTCGCGCGTCAGGTGAGGACACGCTGACCGTCTATGTGCCCCGCCGGCCTGAGCGTTTCGCCGAGGTGGGTCAGCGATTGCAAACCGCCGGGTTTCGCGTGGGGGCAAGGTCGGACTTGTTCGATGCCGCCCTTTCGCCGGTCGGGTCATTGCCTGATATCGACGTGTTTCTTGGCGATTCCCTCGGTGAAATGTATTTCTACCTTGCCATGGCTGACTGCGTAGTTGTCGGCGGCGGGTTTACCGGGCGGGGCGCGCACAACGTGATCGAGGCGCTTGTTCTGGGCAAGCCGGTGCTGACGGGGCCGGTCGTCTGGCCCATCGAATACCCGATGGCCGAGGCGGTGGCGGCAGGCATTGCGGCGTCAGTACCGGATGCAGCGGCACTGGCGGCGGCATTGGCGCAACCCGTAACGGTCGATCCGTCGGCTATGGCCGCTTTCCTTGCCGCGCATTCAGGGGCGGCGGCGCGGACGGTGGCGGCGCTTGACCGGTTTACCAGCCGCTGAAACCGCCATCCACATTCACCATCTGGCCGGTCATGTAGCCGGCCTGCGGGCTGCACAGGAACAGCATGGCATCCGCAATCTCATCCGGGGCCGCCATTCGCCCGGCCATGATCAGCGCCCCGACCCGGCGCTGGAATTCGTCGGAATGGCCGTTGAACACGGCACCCGGGGCGATGGTGTTCACCGTCGCCTGCCGGGTGGCCCAGTAGCCGGCCAGCCAAAGGGTCAGCCCGTGGATGCCCGCCTTGGTGGTTGAATAGGCGCTGAATGACCGGAAGGGCATGCCTTCGTAGATCGCATGGTGCGGGCCGTTCAGCGCATACATCGAGGCCACATTGATAAGGGTGCAGGGCCATTTGCCGATGATGTCACGGTCCATCTGGCGGGCCACCATGAAGGCGCCGGTCAGGTTGGTGCGCAGGGTGCGGTCCCAATCCTCGACCGAGGTATTCGCGAAATCGGGGAACGGCTTGCCCGCACCCATCAGCAACTCACCCGTTATGGCCGCGTTGTTCAAGACCACGTTGGGTTGCCAGCCATCGGCCAGGATCTGCGCGAAGATGCCCGTCACCTGCGATTCCTCAGCCACATCAAGCGGATAGAAGCGGAAGTTCGGGTTTTCTCCATGCGCGGCCATCAGGGCATCCGCCCGGTGGCCGGGCAGGTCTGACGCGATGACCCTTGCTCTGGCGGCCAGCATCCGCCGCACATAGGTTGACCCCAGTACCCCCCCCGACCCGGTGATTAAGATGGTGCGCGATGCAAGGTCGGTCATGGGTGGTCCTTCAGGCTGGCGGTCAGCAAAAACTCGACAAGGGTGAAATCGAACGGGCTGTCGATGTCGACACAGCGTTCGGGTGGCATGAGATACGGGATCACCCGTCCGCCCCAGAGGCTGGACGAGCGGCGCAGATAGGCGGGGGCCACGACATAGGTCGAGGCGGCGTGTTCATAGACCACAGGGGCCTGCTGGCGCGCCACGACGCCGCCGGGCAGGGGCTTTGACACATGCAGGGCCCCCGTGGCATCGGGTTCCACAAGGTTGAAATAGGGGTTCTTGCGCGCCTCGCAGCAGGACATGACCATGTCGGGGGTGTCCCGCGCAAACAGGTCCAGCGCGCCGGTGATGTCGTCCATCTGGCGCAAGGGCGATGTGCAGTCGAGGTCGAGGAAGGCATCGACCGGGCCGCACAGGGGTTCCGACACCTGCAAGGCATGCTGCCACACGCCCCATTTGCCCGCCGTATCGGTGGCGAGATGGGCCGGGCGGAGGCCGATCTGCAACGCACCGCGCGCCACGGCATGATCATAGATCGCCTCGTCATCCGTCGACACCACCACCGCCCCAACCGCAGGATGCGCGAACAACTGATCCAGCGACCAGTCGATCAGCGGCTTGCCGCAGATGGGGCGAAAGTTCTTGCCGGGGACGCCCTTGGACCCCTTTCGTGCGCCGATATGGCCAAGGATCACGGGATGTCCCTTTGAATGATGCCGGTGAATCGCCGCGCTTGCCAGCCTTGGGCAATCAGGCGGCAGGCGGGCAGGGTCAGATCGAACCGGGGCAGGTGGGGGGTGGTGGGGGTGTCGCCATGGATCAGGGTCAGGAAATCGCGCATGGCGTCTGTGAACATCGCGTTGCGGTCCTGTGGCAGGTCATGGGTCTGTGTGCCGGAACTGTCGGTCGTCCGGTAAGTGCCCGATGCAAAATCGAAATCCACTGACAGGTCGGGCGTGTCGATCAGCGTGCGGCGGACCAGCCGGGGGCAGAGGTAGTCCATCGCCACCGTCCCCGATGCCCCCCCAGTGGTGCGCAAAGACAAAAGGCTGGCCATGTCCACACCCGGATAGGCCGCATGGCCAAGGCTGTCACACCCCGTCAAAGTCAGCCCCGGCAACAGGCAATGCGCCATGTCGATCTCGTGGCAGAGGTCCAGCAACACGCCACCGCCCGTCGCACGCGCGGCATAGCTTTCGGAAAACCGCCAGTCCTTGCGCCATTGGGTGACATCATGGCCAATCGTCAGCGCAAAGCGGAAGGCGCCGGTCAGGTCCAGACCGGCGAGCGCGCGAAACGCTGCATGGTAGCGCATCATGAACCCCGCCATCGACCGCCTGGCCACGGGGGCGGCGGCGGCGGCGATGGCGTCAAGGTCGGCCATGCGGAAGGCCACCGGCTTTTCGCAGTAGAACGGTACACCCGCATCGGCAGAGGCGGCGATCAGTGGCAGGCGGATGTCGGTTGCCGTGGCGATGACCACCCCGTCCACACCCTGCACCAGCCGATCCGCCATATCAGGGACAGAGGTCTCCCGCCAAGGCAACAGCGTCGCATCAACCCCCATATCCCGCAGGTTGGCCGCATGCCGCCGCCCGATGGACCCTGCGCCGATGACGAGAATGCGCAACTGTCGTGGTCCCCTTGTCCGCCCGGGGCAACGCTAACCGCCGGCGCCGGGATTGGCAATTCGCAGGGTCTATTCGGCGGCGCGGGCGGGGGGCGGGATGGTGCGGGGTATGTCGCGGTCGGGCGGATAGACCAGCCCCGCCGAGATGATCAGCTTGGCCGCATCCTCGATCGCCATGTCCAGCATGCGCACCTGATCCTGCGGCACGAACACGACATAGCCCGAGGTCGGGTTGGGGGTGGTCGGCAGGTACACCGTCAGCAGCGTCTGCGAACCGCCGATCACCTCGGCCACTTCGCCCCGTGCGTCGCCCGCGACAAAGCCCACTGACCACATGCCGGGGCGTGGAAACTCGACCATACAGGCGCGGTCGAAGGTGGGTTTGCCCTGGGACAACACGGTTTCGGCGATCTGCTTCACGCCCGTATAGATCGAGCGGACCACCGGCAGGCGGTTCACCGTGCGCTCGGTCCAATGGATGAAGAACCGCCCGATCAGCCCCTTGGCGATCCAGCCCACGAACACGGTGAAGACCAGGAACACCGGCACACCGACGCCCCGGATGTTGAAATAAGTGTCTTCGCCGAAATACTGCTTGATGAGGGTTTCAGGCTTCCACGCATGGGGCAGGAACGGCAGCACCCATGCGTCAATCCAGCCGGTCAGTACCCAGATGAAATAGATCGTCAGCCCGATCGGCAGGATCACGATCAGCCCGGTCAGGAAACTGGCCCGAAGCCCGCCCAGAAAGCCGCGCTTGCGGTGCAGAGGTTGGGGCGCGGGGTCGGTCATGGGGGGTGTGCCTGGGGTGGGGAAGACGCCACGAACATAGGCAACGCCCGGCGGGCGTTCAACGGAAAAGCCCGTGATCGGGCAGTCAGGGGGCGGGTTTGCCTGTCTGGCGGGCAATCGCGGTGGCAATGGCGGCCCCAAGGCGGGCGTTGTTCAGCACCAGCGCCACATTGGCCCTGAGCGACCGGCCTTCGGTGATCTCGAACAGGCGCTGCAGCAGAAAGGGCGTCACATGCTTGGCCGAAATGCCTGCACGGGCGGCATCGGCAAGTGCGGCCTCGATGGCGGGATTGATCGTGTCGCGGGTGATTTCGGCATGGTGCGGGATCGGGTTGGCCACCAGTTGCCCACCCGGCAGGCCAAGCCTGCCCCGCATGAGATGGGCCGCCGCAATATGTTCCGGGTCGTCCATACGCAGCGGGGCGGGCAGGCCGGACGAGCGCGACCAAAAGGCGGGAAAGTCGTCCTGGCCGACAGAAATCACAGGGACGCCAAGGGTTTCAAGGACTTCCAGCGTCTTGGGCAGATCGAGTATCGCCTTGGCGCCGGCGGCCACCACGGTGACCGGGGTCTGGGCCAGTTCGTGCAGATCGGCGGAGATGTCAAAGCTGGTCTCGGCGCCGCGATGGACGCCGCCGATGCCGCCGGTGGCAAAGACCGCGATGCCGGCGAGGTGGGCGCAGATCATCGTGGCGGCCACCGTGGTGGCCCCGGTGCCGCCCGTGGCGACACAGGCGGCAAGATCGGCGCGGCTGAGTTTGGCCACGTTGGTGGTCTGTCCCAGACGGTCAAGGGTGTCGGGGGACAGACCGATGAGGATGCGCCCGGCCATCACCGCGATGGTGGCGGGAGTGGCACCACCCGCCCGCACCTCGGCCTCGACGGCGCGGGCGGTTTCGACGTTTTGGGGGAAGGGCATGCCGTGGGTGATGATGGTGGATTCGAGGGCCACAACGGGACGGCCGGCGGCGAGGGCGGCAGCGACTTCGGGGGTCAGGGACAGGGGCAGTGTCATGATCCGATATCTCCCGAGACGTAATCCGCGGCAGCCCGCAGGGCGGCGGAAAGGGCCGCGTCGCGACCCTCGCCACGGCGTTCGGCGACGATGTGGGCGGCCATGAAGGTATCGCCGGCACCGGTCACGCGGGTGACCAGAACCGGCGGTGGTGCGCCTTCGATGACGCCGGCCCCTTGCGTGCCTTCGGCGGCGGTTTTGCCGCCGTCAGTCACCAGCACGCGCCGCGCGCCGCGGGCCAGAAGGGCGGCGGCGGCGTCGGGGGCGGTGGCAAAGCTGGTGCCGGCGATCAGGCCTGCTTCCTCTCGGTTCACATAAAGCGTGGTGCGGGGGTGGCCCAGAAGCGGCAACAGCCGCAGCGCCTTGCCGGGGCTGGCGGGGGCCACGCGCAGGTCGGCGGCGGCGAAAAGGGGTGAAATGGCGATGGTGGCGAGAAGCGATTCGGTCAGGTTTCCGTCAAGCGCCACAGTGCCGCCGTAGGGGTGTGCCGCAGTGCCCAGCCGACCATCTGCCAATGGGATCAGTATCTTGTCGCCCGCCACCTCGAGCGAATGGGCATCAGCCACGGCGGCGATCAGGCCGTTCGCGCCCTCGATCGCCATGTAGCGGTCGGTGGGCAGGTCGTCGGAGCGGTAGACGTGGGTGCAGTCGAGGCCGAGGTGGAGGCAGGCGGCGATGAGATCGGCACCTTCGGCGTCGCGGCCGATGGTGGTGAGGAGGGCGGGGGACAGGCCGAAGCGGCGGAGCGTCATCGCGATGTTCATCGCAACGCCACCCGGCAGGCGGGTGATTCGGCCCGGCACGTCGGACCCCAGCCGCATCGAGGTGGGGCTGCGGCCGATGATGTCCCACAGGACCGCGCCTATGCACAGGATGTCAGGTGTCATCGCGCTGTCCTGCCGCAAGGGCGGCAGGGGTGCAAGGCCCTAGCCCTTGCGGGCGTCGCGGACCACATCGCGCATGTCCTCAAGGGGCAGATAGCCGCGCAGCATCGTGCCTTCGACCACAAATGTGGGCGTGCCCGAGATGTCCAGCGTCGTGGCCAGCGCGTGGTTGGCCTGGATCACCGCCGTCACCTCGGGCGAGGCCATGCGCGCGATGATCGCCTTGGCGTCCAGCCCCAGATCGCCGGCAAGACGTTCCAGCGCCGGTTGCGTGGCCTCGCTGCGCAGGGTCACAAGGGCATCGTGGGCGCGCTTGTAGGCCTCGGGGCCGGCCAGTTGCAGGGTCGCGATGGCAAAGCGCGACGACATGTCAGACGCCGCGCCAAGGATCGGAAATTCCTTTATAATCAGTCGGATGTTGCCGTCACTTGACACCAGTTCGTCAACCTCGGTCCAGGCCTTGCGGCAATAGCTGCAGCGGTAGTCCATGAATTCGACGATGGTCACATCGCCGTCGGGGTTGCCACCCACCCAGCTATGGCCGTCGTCAAAGATCGCGGACTTGTTGGCGGCCAGCATCTCGATGTCCTTGGCCGCCGCCACCGATGCCTGGCGGTCCTCAAGGATGGCGATGGCCTCCATCAGCACCTCGGGGTTTTCCAGAAGGTAGGCGCGCACCTCGGCCCGGAAGGCCTGACGGTCGGCGTCGGTCATCTCTTCGGCGTGGCCGGGCAGGGCGCCTGCCACCAGAAGGGCGGCGGTCAGGAATGCGGGCTTGAGGAAGGGCATGGACGGCTCCGGGGTCAGGGTCTGGGGCGGCATGGACGATCTGCCACGAGGGCGCAAGAGAGGATAGGCCAGGGCCGCGCCGGGCGGCAAGGTGCTGGGGGGAAGATGCCCGGTTTGTGATCGCGGCGGGGGGACGGCCGGGATTGAGATCTGGTTAACGGGGGGGGTGCCGGGGGCTGCGAGCATCGCAGGGAAGGAGAGGCGCAAGTTATTGGAAATGATGCGTTTTGGCCGTATTCGATGGGTATTCGATGCGTATGTCATCTGTATGTCATCCGTACATACACTTTGCTTCATCTGGCGGGCCATCAACGGGCGCTTTGGACCGAAAGCGTGACTTGGCCCGACGGGCGGGACAGGGTATCGGACAGGTGGGTGTCGGGGGCTGATTATGGTCGGGGTGTTGCGTTGGGGCGGGGTGGCGGGGCTGGTGGCCGTGCTGGTGGCGCTGATGATGGTGCCGGTGCGGGCGCAGGAGTTGTCGGCGCTGGCGCGGTTTGATCCGGCTGCATCGGCGGTGCGCGATGCGGGGCAGGGGATCGAGTTGCGTCTGTCGGTCAGCCAGCCGGTGCCCTGGCGCGTGCGCCTGATGGACAACCCGCCGCGCCTGATCCTGGACATGCGCGAGGTGGACTGGGGCGGCCTGTCGGCGATGCCACGCGAGGGCGCGCGGGTGCGCGAGGTGCGGGCCGGGGTGTTCCGGCCCGGCTGGTCACGGCTGGTGGCGGAACTGTCGGGGCCGTTCACGGTGGCCGAGGCGGGGATGACCACGGGTGCCGGGGGCGCGGTGGTGGCGATCCGGCTTGCCCCCGCGACACCTGCCGATTTCACTGCCCGGGCCGCACTGGCCGATCCGCCCGAGTGGACCCCGCCACGCGCCGCCGACCTGCCCCGCCCCGAGCCGCGCGGGGCCGGGCCGCTGGTGGTTGTCCTTGACCCCGGCCATGGCGGCATCGACCCCGGGGCCGAGCGCGACGGGCATTCCGAGGCCGACCTGATGCTGACCTTTGCCCGCGTCCTGAAAGAGGAGTTTCTGCGGCAGGGCGGCGCGCTTGTCGTGCTGACCCGCGATGAGGATGTGTTCGTGCCACTGGAGACACGCATTTCCATTGCCCGCGCGGCGGGGGCGCATGTGTTCCTGTCGCTGCACGCCGATGCCCTGGCCGAAGGGCAGGCGTCGGGGGCCACGCTTTACACCCTGTCGGACGAGGCCAGCGACAAGGCCGCGTCCACGCTGGCCGAACGTCACGACCGCGATGATCTGTTGGCGGGGGTCGATCTGACCGAGCAGGATGACCTTGTGGCGCAGGTACTGATGGACATGGCGCGCACCGAAACCGCGCCGCGCATCGACCGTCTGGCCATGGCACTGGAGGGGGCGATCAAGGCAGAGGAGTTGCCGATGCACCGCAGGCCGCGGCAGGCGGGCGGGTTTTCGGTGCTGAAATCGCCCGATATTCCGTCGGTGCTGATCGAGTTGGGGTTTCTTTCATCGGCGCGCGACCTGCGGCGGTTGACCGACCCCGAGTGGCGCACAAGGATGGCGCGGGCGATCCGGGCGGGGGTGATGGGCTGGGCCGCCGAGGATGCAGGACTTGCCGCACTGCCGCGCTGACAGAAACGTGAGCGGTGGTGTGCGCGCCTGCCGCGAGGGCTTTTGCATCACGCCGGCCTTTCGGCTATAGCGGGCAAAATGTTGTGTGGCCCGAAGGGGGGCTTTGGTCTTGGTCAGGTTCATCGCATCGGTTTTTGGCGGGTTGTTCGCGGCGGTGACGCTGGGGATGTTGTTCGTGGCACTGTGCATCGGCGCAGTGTTCTATATGTATGGCCGCGACCTTCCCAGCCCGCAAAGCCTGGCCAACTATACCCCGCCGACGATCAGCCGCATCTATTCGGGCGAGGGCCGTCTGATGGACGAGTTCGCCAAAGAGGGCGAGCGGCGGGTGTTCGTGCCGATCGAGGAAATCCCGCAACTGATCCAGGATGCGTTCGTATCCGCCGAGGACAAGAATTTCTGGACGCACAAGGGCTATGACGCGCGGGGGATCGTGGCGGCGGGGATCGAGGCGATCCAGTCACGGGGCCAGACGCTGCGGGGCGCATCGACCATCACCCAGCAGGTGATGAAGAACTTTTTGCTCGGCGGTGAGCGGACGGGTGAGCGCAAGATCAAGGAGATCATGCTGGCCACAAGATTCGAGGAGGTTCTGGACAAGAAGCACATCCTGGAGATTTACCTGAACGAGATCGACCTTGGGGCACGGTCGTTCGGGGTGGTGGCGGCGGCGCAGGCCTATTTCAACAAGACGCTGACCGAACTGACGGCTGGTGAGGCCGCGTATCTGGCGGCGCTGCCGAAATCGCCCGGCAAGGGGCTGCGTCCGGTCGAAGAGTACGACCGCGCGGTCGAGCGGCGCAATTACGTGCTGCGCGAGATGTGGCAGAACGGGAATATCGACGAGGCGACCTATCGCGGCGAGGCGGCACAGGACCTGCGCACGGTACAGCGCGGCGACTACGACAGGTTCCGCGATTCGATGCCGTCCCGCGATTATTTCACCGAAGAGATTGCGCGCCAGTTGTCGGCCAGTTTCGGCGATGATGCGTTCTATGGCGGTGGTCTGACGATCCGGGCCACGGTGGACCCGGAATTGCAGAAGGCAGCCGCCAAGGCGCTGCGCGTGGCGCTGGAGAAATATGACCGGGGCACGGGCGTATGGCGCGGCACGGGCAAGGTGCTGCCGCCTGAGGTTCTGGGCGATGAGAGTGCGTGGCGCGCGGCGCTGTCGGCCGTGAACGTGCCACGTGACGTCGAGGGCTGGTTTCCGGCGGTGGTGCTGGCGGTGGGCGACGAGGATGCCCGCATCGGCATCGAGGCGGTGGCCGAGGACGAGGATGGCCATTTCATTCCCGCCGAAGATGTGACCTGGGCGCGCAAACGGCTGGCCGATGGCAAGCTGGGCCGCAAGGGGCGGGTCGCGGGCGATCTGGTGGCGGTGGGCGACGTGGTGCTGGTGCGGGCTGTCACCAAAGACGAGGACGGCAGTTTCCGCCGCTGGTCGCTGCGCCAGGTGCCCGAGGTGCAGGGCGCGTTCATGGCGATGGACGTAAACTCGGGCCGGGTTCTGGCGATGCAGGGCGGGTTCAGCTATCAGGATTCGGTGTTCAACCGCGCCACGCAGGCGCTGCGGCAGCCCGGGTCCAGCTTCAAGCCGTTCGTCTATGCGGCGGCACTGGACAGCGGCTTTGCGCCCAACACCATCGTGGTTGACGCGCCGATCCAGATCGACACGCCGCAGGGATTGTGGACGCCGAAGAACGCATCGAACAAGTTCTATGGCCCGGCCCCCTTGCGGGTGGGGATCGAGCAGTCGCGCAACCTGATGACGATCCGGGTGGCCCAGGAAATCGGCATGGATACGGTGGCCAAGTATGCCGAGGAATTCGGGGTTTATGACCGGATGAACCAGGTGCTGGCGGCGTCGCTCGGGTCAGAGGAGACGACGCTGTTCAAGATGGTGGCCGCCTATGCGATGTTCGCCAATGGCGGCGAGCGGGTGGAGCCGACGCTTGTGGACCGGGTGCAGGACCGCAAGGGTGCGACGGTCTATCGCCACGACCAGCGGGTCTGTGAGGATTGCCGTCTTGCGAGCCTCGACAATTCGGTGCTGCCCGAGATCGTGTCGAAGCGTGACCGGGTGATGGACGCGATCACCGCTTATCAGCTGACGTCAATGCTGCAGGGCGTGATCAGCCACGGCACGGCGCGGGGGGTGAACCTGCCGGTGCCGGTGGCGGGCAAGACCGGCACCACGAACGACGCCAAGGATGTGTGGTTCGTGGGCTATACCTCGAACATCGCTGCAGGGTGCTATATCGGCTATGACCAGCCGCGCACACTGGTGGGGGCGTCGGGTGGCGGCACCTGCGCGCCGGTGTTCCAGAGTTTCATGGAAGTGGCGGTCGAGAAATATGGCGGGTCCAAGTTCACCGTGCCGCCGGGCGGGTATTTCAAGAAGATCGACCGCTATTCGGGTGCAATCCTGCCCGACAATGCCAAGGGGCCGAACGTGGTGGCCGAGTATTTCCGCGAGGGCGAGGATCCGCTGTCGGGGCTGGGTGTGCTGGTGGATGGCGGGTTCGAGATGGGGTCGAACCTGCCGCTGTTCGCCTATGGTGAGACGGATGCAGGTGGGTCGGTGGTGACCACCGCCACGGGCCAGCAGAAGGTGATCCCCAAGAAGGCGGACTTTGGCACGGTGTCGTCGGGCGGGCTTTACTGAGGGGCTGGTTCGGTGCGCAATGAATGCGCACCCTACAAGGTGATGTCGTCGATCTGACGCGCGCCATGCAGCACGGCGAGGATCACCACCGCGTCGGGAGTAACCTCGTAGATCAGGCGCCATCGGTGCACCGACACTTCGCGGATGTCGCGGGTGGTGCGGTTTTCGGGCAGGCGGCGGCCCTGGCGGGGGTGGTCGGTTAAAAGGTCGGCGCGGTGTTCGAAGCGTTCAGAAACGGCATTGGCATAGATGGGCGATGTGGCATCGACATAGGCTAGGATCTGGAACAGATCTAGTCGTGCCCGGTCGGACCAGATCAGCGCAGACGCCATTTTGCCAGTTGAGCCTTGACCTCTGCGTGCGACACCACGTCGCCCCGATCCACCGAGGCCAGCCGTTCTTCGATCACCTGTTGCACATAAAGGTGGTATTGCATGTCGTCATGCGTCGCGTCATCCGGCAGGTCGCGGATCATTGCTTCGGCTCTGGCTTTGGCGGTTGTCATGCAGTGAGCCTAGCAGAAACCGGCGATCCGGGAAAGGGCCGGGCAAGGTGCGTGCGCCCACCTTGCCCGGGCGCGTCGCGTCCGCTATCACGCCCCCCTGACGCCCATACCAGAGGTTGCCATGCGCAGTGAGACGCAGACCATTGCCGATGCCATCGCCAAGACGCTGGTGCTGCTGGGGCATCGCATGGACCGTGAGACGGCGGCGCACCGGCTGGAGGAGTTCGAGGCGATGATCGAATCCCCCGACCTGTGGACCGACCCCCCCCGCGCGCAGAAACTGATGCGCGAGCGGCAGGAGTTGCTGGATGCCGTATCAACCTATGCGCTGATCGACAGCGGCCTGCGCGACAATGTCGAACTGATCGGGATGGGCGAGGCGGAGGGCGATACCGAGATCGTGGCCGAGGCGGAGGCGGCGCTGAAGGCGCTGCTGGATACCGCGCGGGAGAAGGAGCTTGAGGCGCTGCTGGACGGTGAGGCCGATGGCAACGACACGTTCCTTGAGATCAACGCAGGGGCCGGCGGCACCGAAAGCTGTGACTGGGCGTCGATGCTGTCGCGGATGTATGTGAGATGGGCCGAAAAGAAGGGCTACAAGGTTGAATTGCAGTCGATGACCGATGGCGAAGAGGCGGGGATACGGTCGGCGGCTTACAAGGTGACGGGCAAGAATGCCTATGGCTGGTTGAAGTCCGAGTCCGGGGTGCATCGGCTGGTGCGGATCAGCCCTTACGACTCGGCGGCGCGGCGGCATACGTCGTTCAGTTCGGTATGGGTCTATCCGGTGGTCGATGACAACATCGAGATCGACATTCCCGACCGCGATATCCGTATCGACACCTACCGGTCATCAGGGGCCGGCGGGCAGCATGTGAACACCACCGACTCGGCGGTGCGCATCACGCACCTTCCGACCAACATCGTGGTCACGTCGTCGATGAAGTCGCAGCATCAGAACCGGGATGCCTGCATGGTGGCACTTCGGGCGCGGTTGTATCAGCTGGAACTGGACAAGCGGAATGCCGCGATCAACGCGGCGCATGACAGCAAGGGCGATGCGGGCTGGGGCAACCAGATCCGCAGCTATGTGCTGCAACCCTATCAGATGGTGAAGGACCTGCGGACCGGGGTCGAGACCAGCGATACCGGTGGGGTTCTGGACGGCGATCTGGACCGGTTCATGGCGGCGACGCTGGCCATGGATGTGGCGGGGAAATCGCGGGCGGAGGCCAACGCCGAGGACTGAGGTTCGCGCTGGCGGCGGGGGCAGGACCGGGGGCCAGCCCCCGGGCCCCCGGGATACTTGGGCAAAGATGAAATGAAAAAGGCGCGCGGCCCTTTTCAGGGACCGCGCGCCTGTATGGCGGGGTTTCCTCAGGCTTCGGCGGTCTTGGCCGTGGGGACCAGCGTGGCGGTGGGGCGACCGGCGGCGAGGGGGTCGTCGGCGCGTTGCACCGAGCCTTCGAAATGGGCACCCGACTCGATGGCGATGGTCTTGTGGATGATGTCACCCTCGACCCGCGCGGTGGAGGTGAGACGCACCTTGAGGCCACGGACCCGGCCCACGACGCGGCCGTTGACGACGATGTCGTCGGCCACAATCTCACCCCGGATGGTGGCGGTTTCGCCGACCGTCAGGAGGTGTGCGCGGATGTCGCCCTCAACCGTGCCTTCGACCTGAATGTCGCCGGTGGTGCGCAGGTTGCCGGTGATCACGAGATCGGAAGACAGCACCGAAGCCGCCGGTTTCACGCCGGGTTTCGAGGGCGTGTAATCCATCTGCGGTTTCGACACGGCAGCATCCGGCATTCTGGGCTTCTCGGTTTCGGTCTGTTTCGGACCGGGTTCGTTGATACGGCTCTTAGAAAACATCTCTGGCTGCCCTGATGAAGGTCATGGGGTTCACCGCGCGTCCGTTGAAGCGGACTTCATAGTGAAGGTGGGTGCCGGTTGACCGGCCTGAAGAACCCATATCACCGATCCGGTCGCCGCGCGATACCTTTTGCCCGGATGACACGCGGATTTGGCTGAGATGGGCGTAGCTGGTCTCGATCCCGAAATCGTGCTGGATCTTGACGTGGCGGCCGTAGCCGGAATCCCAGCTTGCAAAGGTCACCACGCCGTCGGCCGTGGCATAGATCGGCGTGCCGCTGGAGGCCGCAAAGTCGGTGCCCGAGTGCATGCGGGTGCCCGCACCCTTGGGGTCGCGGCGGTAGCCGAAGCCGCTGGTGAAGCGGAAGGCGGATTTGACCGGCATGGCAAAGGGGGCGCGGTCGGCGGCAATCCGGTACATGTTCATCCGGTCAAGCCCCTGCAGGATCGCGTTTGCCCGGACATCGTCGGGCGAGGCGGCCACGGCCCCCGAGGTGGACAGCGTCAGCGCCGACAGCGGCCCGCCCTGGCCCGAGTAGCCGCGCCGGACCGAACGGATCAGGTCATCGGGTGACAGGCCAGCCTCGCGGAACATGCGGTCGAGGGGTTCCATCGAGATTGTCACCGCCTCTTCCAGCTGGGCAAAGATGGCGTCGTTGCGGACCTCCATGGCGCGCTTTTCAGCCAGGACGGCGGCGGTTTCATCGCGGGCGGCCATGGCCGCGTCGGCGAGGGCGTCGCGCTCTTCGGCGGTGCCCGAAAGCGCATCGGACAGGATGCCGAGGGTCGCGGTCGCGTCGCGCACCCGCGCCTCGCCCGAGCGGCCCGAGCCGGTTTCGCGCCGCAGCGTGGCCGACAGGAGTGTGGCCTCGGCCCGCGCGGCGTCGCGTTCCTTGATGCTGCGGCGCAGGGTGTTCTGAATGACGTCGATGCCGGTCGTCATCTCTTTGCGCCCCTCTTCGGACGCGAGAAGGCGGGCCTGCATCTTGGACACCTCGGCAAGGGCGAGGTTGAAGCGTTCCTGCGCGCGCATAGCCTCATCCGCGCGCAGGTCGCGGTCGGCGGAAAGGGCGGTCATCCGCGCCTCATACAGGCTTTGCTGGCGTTGGGTCTGTTGGCGCGCGTCGCCGGCGCCGATGGAATCCATCAGGAGGATCGCCGTGGCAAGGATGGTCCAGCCAAGGATCAGCGCCGCCCCCGCAGTGCCCACCGCCTGTACCGTGGGGGTCAGGCGGATGAAGCGCGTCTCGGCGTCGGATTTCAGGAACAGGCGCTGTTCGGGAAAGCGGCGTTCAAGTGCGGCACTGAGGCGGTAGGAGAGGCGTTTCAGCAAATGTCTGGTCCTGCCATGTTCGTGTGACCTGGGCCGCGCAAGGCAGCGACCGACCTGTCCCGGAACTTACCGTTATGTGCCCGCACCCCGCCCCGCAACATGGCAGTTCGCGGAGGGCCTGCGATCCGCCCATCTGTGGCGGGTATTGGCGAAATCCTGCCGATATGCAGGGGGTTTGCCCGTCCCGGGCGGGCGGAAGGGGCCGGTGCCCGCGTCAGGCGCCTTCGACGAGCGGCCAGTAGAAATCGGGGGGCAACCCGGCCTCGGCGCGCTTTTCGGTGTTGAAGGGGGGCTTCAGGGTGCCGTGGAAGTGGCGGCGGACAAGGGCGTGGAACGCATCCTTGGGGTCCAGACCGTCGCGGCCACAAAGCCAGTTGAACCATTTCGAGCCGTAGGCCACATGCGCCACCTCTTCGCCGTAGATCGTGGTCAGGGCGGCCACCGCCTGTGCATCGCCCGCCTTGGTAAAGAGCGCGATCATGCCGGGGGTCACATCAAGACCCCGCGCCTCGAGCACCATCGGCACCACGGCCAGACGCGCCAGGTGGTCGTGGGCCGTATCCTCGGCGGCGCGCCACATGCCTTCGTGGGCGGGAAGTGCGCCGTAGTGGCTGCCGTGTACTTCAAGACAGTCGCAGAGCAGGTTGAAATGTTTGGATTCGTCGTCGGCGGCACTGACCCAGTCATCGTAGTAGCCAAGCGGCATCGGCGTGGCTGCAAAGCGCGCGATGATGTCCCAGTGCAGATCGACGGCGTTCAACTCGATATGGGCCACGGCGTGCAGAAGGGCCACGCGACCGGCGGGTGTGCCGGGGCCACGG
>JBBQXK010000004.1:0-147594 GCA_038209775.1 Rhodobacterales bacterium
CCCGAGATGGCGGATGAAGTGTATCCGAAGAACATCCTGATGATCGGGCCGACGGGAGTGGGCAAGACCGAGATCTCGCGCCGTCTGGCCAAGCTGGCCAAGGCGCCGTTTATCAAGGTCGAGGCGACCAAGTTCACCGAGGTGGGCTATGTCGGGCGCGATGTCGACAGCATCATCCGCGATCTGGTGGACGCCGCGATGATCGAGACGCGCGCGCGAATGCGCGAGGATGTGAAGGCCAAAGCGGCGGCGGCGGCTGAAGAGCGGGTGATCGAGGCCATCGCAGGCAAGGACGCGCGCGAGCAGACACGCGAGATGTTCCGGGGGAAGCTGCGGCGGGGCGAGTTGGACGATACGGTGATAGAGGTCAGCGTGGCCGACACGTCGAACCCCCTGGCGATGCTGGACCCCACGGGGGGGCAGGGGCCGATGGGGGCGATGGACCTTGGTGCGTTGTTCAAGGGTCTGGGCGGGCGCAGCACCCGGCGGCGGATGACGGTGGCGGAAAGCCATGACATCCTGATCGGGGAAGAGGCGGACAAGCTGTTAGACGACGAGGCGGTGAAGCTGGCCGCACTGACGGCGGTGCAGGAAAACGGCATCGTGTTCATCGACGAGATCGACAAGGTTGCCGCCCGGTCCGATACGCGCGGGGCCGATGTCAGCCGCGAAGGCGTGCAGCGCGATCTGTTGCCGCTGATCGAGGGGACGACGGTGTCGACCAAGCACGGGCCAGTCAAGACGGACCATATCCTGTTCATCGCAAGCGGGGCGTTCCACACCGCGAAACCGTCCGACCTTTTGCCCGAGTTGCAGGGGCGGTTGCCGATCAGGGTCGAGTTGCAGGCGCTGACCGAGGGCGACTTCGTGCGCATCCTGACCGAGACGGAAAACGCCTTGACCCGGCAGTATGCGGCGTTGTTGGGGACCGAAGGGGTTGCGGTGACGTTTACTGAGGACGGCATCGCGGCACTGGCGCGGGTGGCCGCCGAGGTGAATGCAAGCGTCGAGAATATCGGGGCGCGGCGGCTTTATACGGTGATGGAGCGGGTGTTCGAGGAGCTGTCGTTCGCAGCGCCGGACCGGGGCGGGCAGGCGGTGTCGGTCGATGCGGCCTATGTCGAGGCGAATATCGGCGCGCTGTCGCGGTCGGCTGATCTGTCGCGGTACGTGCTGTAGGGTGCAAGTCGGAGTTTTCAAAAACTCCGGCCCGGAACCTTTGAAGGTTCCGGCACGATTTCTTTGAAGAAATCGGCTTTTTTAACGTACCGCCCTATGCGTTGCGCAACCGGAACCGCTGGATCTTGCCGGTCTGCGTCTTGGGCAGCGCCTCCGTGAACACCACGCGGCGGGGGTATTTGTAGGGGGCGATCACTGATTTCACATGGTCCTGCAGCGCCTTGACCATCGCCGCATCGCCCGTCCCATTGACCCGCAGAACCACATGCGCCTCAACCACCTGCCCGCGTTCGTCGTCGGCTGCCCCCACCACAGCACATTCCAGCACCGCCGGGTGTGACACCAGCGCCGCCTCGACCTCGGGCCCCGCGATGTTGTAGCCGGCACTGACGATCATGTCGTCGGACCGGGCGGCGAAGTGGAAGCGGCCATTGGCATCCTGCACAAAGCTGTCGCCCGTCAGGTTCCAGCCGTCCTGCACATATTTGCGCTGCCGGTCATCGGCCAGATAGCGGCACCCCGTCGGCCCCCGCACCGCCAGCCGCCCGACCTCGCCACGCGGCAGTTCGTGCATGTCGTCGCCGACAACCCGCGCCTCGTATCCGCCCACGGGACGGCCGGTGCTGCCGGGGTTATGGTCGTCAAAGCGGTTGGTGATGAAGATGTGCAGCATCTCGGTCGCACCGATGCCGTCCAGCATCGGCTTGCCGGTCTTGGCCATCCATTCGTCATAGACCGGCGCGGGCAGGGTTTCGCCCGCGCTGATGGCGGCGCGCAAGCTGGACAGGTCCGCCCCCTGATCCATCGCGCGCAGCATCACGCGATAGGCGGTGGGGGCGGTAAAACAGACGGTGGCGCGGTGTTCCTGGATGATGTCGATGAGGTTGGCGGGGCTGGCCTGTTCCAGAAGGACCGACGACGCGCCAAAGCGCAGCGGGAACACGGCAAGGCCACCAAGGCCGAAGGTAAAGGCAAGGGGGGGTGATCCGACGAATACGTCGTCGGGGGTGACGCCCAACACCTCACGCGCATAGCCGTCGGCGATGATGAGAAGGTCGCGGTGAAAGTGCATCGTGGCCTTTGGCTCACCCGTTGTGCCGCTGGTGAACCCCAAAAGCGCCACGTCATCGCGGCCCACGGGGGGCGGGGTAAAGCGGACGGACTTCTTCAGTGCGATCCGGTCCAGTTCGGCATCGTGGTTCGCCGTGCCGTCAAAGGCGACAACGGTGCGCAGGTGAAGGCTGTCCTTGGCGCAAGCGGTCAACTCGTCCATCAGGCGGGTGTCGCACAGGGCCAGCGTCACTTCGGCCTTGTCCACGATCTGCGCCAACTCGCCCGCGCGCAGCATCGGCATGGTGTTGACCACCACGGCGCCGGCCTTGGTGGCGGCCAACCAGCAGGCGACCATCGCCGGGTTGTTGGCCGACCGGATCAGCACGCGGTTGCCGGGCACCACGCCGAAATCGTCGACAAGCGCATGGGCGATGCGGTTCGACCAGTCGGTCAGTTCCTTGTACGTCCGGCTGCGCCCATTGCCCGACAGCGCCACATGGTCGCGAAACCCCCGCGTCACCATGCGGTCGGTCAACTCGACACCCACATTCAGCCACTCAGGGTAGTCGAAGCCGTCAAGGATCAGGTCGGGCCAGTCGTCGGCGGCGGGCAGGCGGTCGCGGGTGAAGGTATCGCTGTGGCCCGAGGGTCCGAGCATGGCATGTCCTTTCATCGCGGGATGACGGCGCAACTATGTCTTGACGTCGCACGACTTTCGTTGTCGCTCAAGCGTCACGAAGGGGAGGAAACACATGACCGTCAGCTTTGCGACCGACCGGATGCTGAACTTTGGCGACTGCGACATCTCGGGGACCGCCTATTACCCGGCTTACCTCAACATCCTGAACGGGGTGGTCGAGGAGTTCTGGACGCATATCGGATACCCCTGGCACGAGATCATCTGGAAGGAACGCTGGGGCACGCCGACGGTGCATCTGTCGTGCGATTTCTCCAAGCCGTCGCTGTTCGGCGACCGGCTGACGTTCCGGCTGACGGTGGTGAAGGTGGGGCGTTCGTCGGTGCGCATCGTGCATACCGTGCATTGCGGGGACGAGCCGCGATGGTCGGGCGAGCAGGTGCTGGCGGCAAGCTGGCTGGACAAGCATACTTCGATGCCCTGGCCCGATGCGGTGAAGGCCAAGCTGGAAAGCTTTCTGCCGGTTCAATCCCAGGGCTGATCGGGGTCGGGCAGCGGGATCGCATCCAGCAGTTCGCGGGTATAGCGGGCGTGGGGGGTGGCAAAGAGTGCGGCGGTATCGCGGTCTTCCACAACCTCGCCCCGCTTCAGCACGATGGTGCGGGCGCAAAGGCGGCGGATCACGCTCAGGTCATGGCTGATGAAGGCCAGCGTCAGGCCAAGCTCGCGCACCAGCCGTTCCAGAAGGTTCAGCACCTGCGCCTGCGATGACACGTCAAGGCCCGACACGATTTCATCCGCCAGGATGAAGTCTGGCTCAACAGCGATGGCACGGGCGATGCCCACGCGCTGCCTTTGCCCGCCAGATAGTTCATGCGGATAGCGGGTGGACATGACTTGCGGCAGGCCGACATGGTCCAGCGCCCGTGCCACCGCCGCATCAATGCCGGTGAACCCATGCAGGCGCAGGGGTTCCGCAATGATGGTGGCGATGCGGTGGCGGGGGTTCAGCGATGACATCGGATCCTGGAATATCATCTGAAAGCGCCTGCGCAGGGGGCGCAAGGTAGCTTCATCCAGATGGGTGATGTCAGTGCCGCCAAACCGGATCGCGCCGCCCGACGGTTCCAGAAGCCGCACCAAGGCCCGCCCCAGCGTGGATTTGCCCGACCCCGACCCGCCGACGATGCCGACAACCGACCCCTTCTGAATGGTGAAACTCAGGCCCTTGAGAATCTCCAGCCGGGGGGCCGGGCCGAACAGCGGCTTGCGCGTCATGTCAGCGACGGTCAGGCGCAGGTTCTCGACCCGGTAAAGGTCACGCATGGCGCGCCCCGGCCTCGGCGCGCACGGCGTCGATGACGGCATCGGGAACCGGGATCAGGCTGGCACCCGGGTCGTTGTAGCGTGGCGTGGCGGCCAACAGGGCGGCGGAATAGGGATGCGCGGGGCCACGAAAGAAATCGCGGACCGTGGTATCCTCGACCACCATCCCGCCATAGAGAACCGACAGGGTCCGGCACACCTTGGACACCACGCCAAGATCATGCGTGACGAACAGCAGCGCCGTCCCGTGCCGCGCCTGCATCGCGGCGATCAGGCGGAGGATTTGTTTCTGGACGGTCACGTCCAGCGCGGTTGTCGGCTCATCCGCCACGATCAGCTTTGGTTCGGCGGCAAAGGCCGATGCAATCAGGATGCGCTGCCGCATGCCGCCTGACAATTCATGTGGATAGGACCGCAGCACCCGGTCGGGATCGGGGATCTGCACCTCGGCCAGAAGATCCAGCGCGCGGGTGTCGGCGCGGGTGCGGTCCCAGCCAAGAATATCCACCAGCCGGTCGGTGATCTGCCCCCCAATCCGGCGCGAGGGGTTGAGGGCGGTCAGCGGGTCTTGCGGGATCAGCGCCGCGGTGGCCCCGATCAGCCGCCGGCGGTCCTTGGGGGCAAGCGCCATGAGGTCGGTCCCGCCAAGGAATATCTGCCCCCCCGTCACCTTTACCGCATCCGGCAGGATGCCCAGAATGGCCTTGCCGATCATCGACTTGCCGGCCCCGCTTTCGCCCACCAGCCCCCGCACCTCGCCCGCCGCCACCTCCAGTGATACCCTTCGCAACAGGGGCGGGCCGCCGCGCAGATGGACCGACAGGTTGCGGACCGACAGGAAGCTCACCGAAGCACCGGGTCATAGCGGTCGCGCAGGCCTTCGCCCAACTGGCTGAATGACAGGACTGTCAGGAACAGCGTCACCAGCGGAAACACCAGCACCCACCAGGCCTGATGCACCGACGTGCGGCCTTCGGAAATCATGCCGCCCCAGGTGGGATCGTCGGTGGATATCGACAGGTTCACGAACGACAGGATCGCCTCGACGATCACCGCGATGCCCATTTCCAGCGTCAGCAGGACCACGATGGTCGGCAGCACATTCGGCAGAATTTCCCGCAACATGATCCCGATGCGCCCCCGCCCCGCCACCCGGGCCGAGGCCACATAGTCCATCGCCCCCTGCGCCATCGCCTCGGCCCGCACCACCCGCGCGAAACGCGTCCAGTCGATGACGACGATGGCCACGATGATCGAGAACAACCCCGGCCCCAGCACGGCAATCAGCAGGATCGAGAACAGAACCGGCGGAAACGCCATCCAGATGTCGATCAGGCGCGAGATGACCAGATCGACCCACCCCCGCAGGAACCCCGCCAACAGGCCCAGCGTCGCGCCCACCACACAGGTGATGGTTCCCGCAACCAGTGCTACGGTCAGTGCCACCCTTGCGCCATGGATGATCCGGCTCAGGACATCGCGGCCCAGACTGTCGGTGCCAAGATAAAACCCCGGCTCGGCCCCTGCCATCCAGAACGGCGGCAGACGGCCCGCGAACAGGTCCTGCGCCAGCGGGTCTTTCGGCGCAATCCACGGGGCAAGGATCGCCGCCAGACACAGCAGCACCAGCCACCCCGCAGGCAACCACAGCCGCAGCCCGGCCCGCCGCCGCAGCACCCCCCGCGCGTCAAGCATGGCGCAGCCGGGGGTTCAGCACGGCATAGAGAAGGTCCACCACCAGATTGACGCCGGTAAAGATCACGGCGAACAGGATCACGATGCCCTGTATCAACGGCAGATCGCGGTTTATGACCGCGTCGATGGCCATGTTTCCAAGGCCTTCGTAGGAAAACAGCCGCTCGATGATGACGGTGCCGCCGATCAGAAAGGTGAACTGCACCCCGACCAGCGTCAGCGTCGGCAGTGCGGCGTTCCGCAGCGCCTCGTGCAGGATGACATGGGTCTCGCCGTAGCCCTTGGTGCGGGCAAGGGTGACATAATCCAGATGCATCGTCGCCTTCAGGCTTTGCTTCAGCAATTGCCCGATGATCGCGGCCAAAGGGATGGCAAGTGCCATGGCCGGCATGAACATGTGTGCGACGATATCGGCCCACAGATCGAACCGCAGGCGCAGGACACTTTCGACAAGGTAAAACCCGGTTGTGAACGGCAACTCCAGCGACGGCGTCACCCGGCCCGAGATGTGGAACACCGGCCACAGCACGCCCAGCACCAGCATCAGCACCAGCCCCCACAGGAAATCCGGCACCGACAGGGCCATCCCGTTGGCCACGTCGATGGCCCCCTCCACCCGCGTGCCGCGCCGCTGTGTCCCGATTACGGCCGCCACCCCGCCAAGCACCACCGCGATGACCAACGCCATCACCGACAGTTCCAGCGTGGCTGGCAAGCGGCCCAGCACCAGCCCCAGCACCGGCTGGCGCGTGGTGATCGAGGTGCCGAAATCACCCTGCAGTACACCCCCTGCCCAGATCCAGAACTGTGCCGTGATCGGCTTGTCCAGACCATAAAGCGCTGTCAGCCGTGCGATATCCTCTGCCGTCGCCCCCGGTGGCAGCATCATCGCGATGGGGTTGCCGGGTATGACGCGGATGACGAAGAACACGATCACCGCCACCCCGCACAGGGTGACAGCGGTCGTTGCCAGCCGGAGGAGAAGGACGCGCAGGAATGCCATCAGGCCACTTCCTGCGCAGAAAGGGACTGTCGCCCCCTTTTTCCGTCCATAAGTATCCCACGGGGGGTCCGGGGGGCGCGAGTCCCCCCGGTCCTGCCCGAAGTCATGCGCGCTTCATCAGATGTGGCAGCAAGGCCCCCGACGCATGCGGCACCACCGTTACCCCCGGCGCATGCAGGATCGGCTGCACATATTGCAACAGCGGGATCACCAGCGCGTTTTCGGCGATGAACTTGTCGACCGCCTTCCACCCGGCAATCCGCTTGGCCTCGTCCGCCTCACCCCACAATGGGCCGATCATGCCGATCAGATCCTCGCCATCCCAGACCGAGTGCGGCGAGGGGCCGAACATGGCGAACCCGGTTGACGTCGTCGGATCGCCCACCGAATTGCCCCAGTTGTAGAACGCCGCCGGTGCCAGCGTGTCGGCACCGCGCAGTTCATAATGCTTGGCAATCTCGTAAATCTCGATCTCGGCCTCGATGCCCACCTTGCGCCACAGGCCGACGATGGCCTGGATCATCTCGTAGTCCTTGGGCTTGAACCCCTTGGTCGTCTGGATCTTGAACTTCACCGGGTTCTCGGGGGAATAGCCACTGGCCGCCAGCAACTCGACCGCCTTTTCCGGGTTGTACTCGACGGTGATTGACGGATCGTAGGCCGCGTATTCCGGCGTCTCGAGCGTGTCGATCTTCACCCCATAGCCGGACAGCAGCCGGTCGATGATTGCCTGTTTGTCGATCGACAGGGCAGCGGCCATGCGCACGTTGGGGTCGGTCATCACCTCGATATCGTTCAGGAAAATCATCCCGATGTCCGAGATGGGGGCGGCAACGCCGGCCAGCGGGCCGCCTTTCAGGCGGTCGTATTCCTCGTACGGCATTTCCAGCGTGACATGGCTGTTGCCCGATTCCACCTCGGCCACACGGGCGGCGGCGTCGGGGACGAACTTGATCGTCACGGTGTCGAAGTCGGGCTTGCCGCCCCAGTAGTTCGCATTGGCCTTCAGCCGGACAAAGGCGTTACGCTCAAACTTCTCGACCATGTAAGGGCCCGTGCCCACCGGTGCCGCCTCAAAGCCCTCGGCGCCCACCTTTTCGAAATAGGCCTTGGGCAGGACATAGCCGGTCAGGAAATACATCCATTTGAAGATCGTCGGATCAAACCGCACCACATCTGCCGTGACCGTATTTCCCTCGGCCTTGATGTTGCCCAGCGTCGACCAGATGAAATTGATCGGGTTGCCGGTATCAGGGTTGGCGGCGCGCGTCAGGCTCCAGGCCACATCCTCGGCGGTGAAGGGCGATCCGTCGTGCCAGGTCACGCCTTCGCGCACCGTCATCATCACCTTGGTGCGGTCCTCGTTCCAGCCCCATTCGGTCAGCAATCCGGGGGCGGGGGTGAGGTCGGGCTGTTGCAGGATGAACTGGTCGAAGACCGACTGATAGAGGCCCTGAATGGTGGGGTTCACCGCACTGGGGCCGACGGTCGGGTCCCAGGAGGGCAGGTTGACGTTGTAGGCGATCACAAGCTCTTCAATGGCTTGGGCGAAGGTGGGCAGGCCGAAGGCGCCTGCGGCAAGGGTGGCGGCAGAGAGTTTCAGAAGGCTGCGGCGATGAAGGGGCATGGCGGGTTTCCTTGTTGGGGTGGTTTGTTGTTCATTGTCCGGCAAGTGAGGTGGCCAGAAGATATCCCGAACCCGCCCCGGTTCCGGCACCCGGCCAGACGGCCGCCCCGGTCAGGTGCAGGTTCCTGATCGGGGTCGACCCATCGGCATGGCCGCGCGCGGGACGGTACAGGAAATGCTGGTGCAGGTGGTGGCTGCCGCACAACTGATCGCCACCGACAAGATTGGGGTTGTCGGATTCCAGATCGGACGGGGTCACGATGCGACGGCCAAGCGTGATGGCGCGGGTGCCGGGGGCGTGGTGTTCGAGGATGTCGAGCGCGCGTTCCGCAAAGGGTTCTGCGGCATCGGCCCAGTCGGTCGCGGTGATCCGGCCCGCCGCATCGCCCCGGATCTCGCCAGGGGCCATGCGGACCTGCACCCACAGGGTGTGCTGGCCCGGTGGCGCGCGGGTGGGGTCGATGGCGGTAGGCTGGCCTATGACAAGAACCGGCTCATCCGGCAAAAGCCCGGCCTGCGCCTGTTGATAGGTACGGGCCATCTGGTCAAGGTTCGGGGCGATGTGGACATAGGCGAAACCCGAAAGGTCAGGGCCTGCGCGCCACGAAAGGGGGGCCGACAGGGCAAGGTGGATCATCATCGTGCCGGGGGCGTGGGTGAAATCGGTCATCGCGCGATCAAAGGCGGGGGTCGTGCCGCCGGTCATGGCGGGCAAGGCGCGGGGCGCGATGCCCGCTATGATTGCCTTGTTTGCCAGTATCTTGCGTCCGTCAGACAGTTCGACGCCACTGGCCCGGCTGCCGTCATGCAAGATGCGGATGACGGTTGCGCCACACTCTACCGCCCCGCCCCGGGCGGTGATCGCGGCGACCATGGACTGCACGACGGTGTCAGCACCGCCCTGTCCGATCACCATTCCGAAAGCCTGGCCTGCCATTCCTTCCAGATACGGAAATATCGCTCCGCCCGCAATGTCGGGGGCATAGTCCAGATGCATCCCCCAGGCCCCGAGCATGGCCTGAACCTTGGGGTTTTCAAAGGTTTCTTCCAGCCATTTGCGGGGTGAGGACAGCAGGAACCGGGTCAGGTCCAGACTGCCGCCCAACCCCTTGGCGCGCCATGTTTTGAATATGAAATATGCAAGCGCACGCATTTTCATGGGGGTGCCCAGCAGGCCGAAGATGTGCGGAGCCTCGGCCCCGAAGGCCTGTACCAGTGTACCCCAAGTTTCGGCGTCGCGCTGTGAATGGGCGGCGATGGCGGCGGTTGTGGCGGCTAGGTCGGTGGATACGCCGACCCATGATCCATCAGCGAAGGACGACGCGAAGGGCCGGGTGGCTGGGGCAAAGGCACAGCCGTGGCGGACCAATTCCGCGCCATGTGCCTTGAAAAACGCGCTTCCGGCGAACAGCGACAGGTTCATGGCACCCCAGTCGTGACGGAACCCCGGTAGCGTGTATTCCCCGGTCTTGACCGCTCCACCCGCCACCGCCGCCTGTTCGAACACCCCCACCCGCCAGCCCCGCGCCGACAGGTGCAGGGCTGCGGCCAGCGTGTTTACGCCGGCACCTATCAGAACCGCGTCAAACCCCTCGGCCACATTTCCCCCTGACCCTTGACGCAGGGATATTTGCAAATGCATCTAAATCTGTCTAGCGTGATTCAGGAACGTCATGGGTGGTTTTGTGGCAGACGGGGGATGCACAAGTGATGCACACTCCATGCACAACCCATACACACAGATTTCGCACGAGGGGAGAGTACAATGACCGCAGCAAATGTCCTTCAGTCACTGGCCGGGATGCTGGCATCGGGGGGGGTCGAGGTGGTGGATTGCTCGGGCACGCTGGGCCCCGACACGCCGCTGTTGAAGCTGCCGCCCGATTTTGCCCGCGACACGCCGCCGGTCCGGATTCACCGGATCAGCGAGTATGACAAGGACGGGCCGTTCTGGGCATGGAACTGGCTGGAGCTGGGCGAGCATTCGGGCACGCACTTTGACGCGCCGCACCACTGGATCACGGGGAAGGATTACCCGGACGGGTACACCGACACGCTGGACGTGAAGCGGCTGGTGGCGCCGGTGAACGTGCTGGACTTCAGCGCCGAATGTGGGGCGGACCCGGATTTCCTGCTGACCGTTGACCATGTGAAGGCGTGGGAGGCGAAGCACGGGGCGATTGGCAAAGGCGAGTGGGTGGTGCTGCGGTCGGACTGGGATGCGCGGGCGGACGATGAGGCGGCGTTCCTGAACGCCGATGCCACCGGACCGCACACGCCGGGGCCGACGCCCGAGGTGATCCAATACCTGATCGACAAGGGCATCGTCGGCTGGGGCAGCCAGTGCATCGGCACCGATGCGGGGCAGGCGGGGGGCATGAACCCGCCCTATCCGGCGCACAACCTTTTGCACAAGAACAACTGCTTTGGTCTGGCGTCGCTGGCCAACCTGTCACGGCTGCCGGCCAAGGGGGCGATCCTGATTGCGGCACCTTTGAAGATCAAGGCAGGCACCGGGTCACCCATCCGGGCGCTGGCGCTGGTTCTGAAGGGCTGATCGGTTGCGCCCCGACCATGTCATCATCGGGTCCGGCATCAACGCGCTTGTTGCGGGTGCGATGCTGGCATTGAAGGGCGACCGGGTGTTGGTGTTGGAGCGTTCCGACGTGCCCGGCGGATGCCTGCGGACCGAGGAAGTGACGTTGCCGGGGTTCCACCATGACGTGATGGCGGCGACCTGGGTGTTGTTCATGACTTCGCCCGCCGGGGCAGCACTTGGCCCGCATCTGGCGCGGCATGGGTTCGACTATGCCCATACGCCGCACCCGACAGCGGTGGTGCGCCCGAATGGCGAGGCGCTGGTGCTGACCACGGACCGTTCGCGGAACGTGGCGGCGTTCAATGCGCTGTCGCCGGGGGATGGCGACCGGCACGGCGCGGATGTGGGGGGGATCGAGGCGGACGCGCCGTTCCTGTTCGCGCTGTTGGGCGGGCGGTTGTGGGGATGGGGGACGGTGCGGCTGTTGTGGGGGCAGGTGCGCAAGCGCGGCCTTCGCGGGCTGGTGGCGTGGTTCGGCAAGGCTTTGGTCCCTGCGCGGGGGTGGCTGGAGACGGGGTATGGAAGCCCGGTTGTGCAGGCACTGTATGCGCCATGGGTGCTGCACTGTGGGCTGACGCCGGAAAGCACCTATTCCGGGCAGATGGGCCGCGTGATCGCCTTTGCGCTGGAGGCGGCGGGTGCGCCGGTGGTCAAGGGCGGATCGGGGGCGGCGGTTCGGGCGTTCACGGCGCTGATTGCCGAGAAGGGGGGCGAGATCAGGACCGGGGCGGATGTCGACCGGGTACTGGTTGAGGGGGGCCGGGTGCGGGGTGTTGCCTTGGCCTCGGGCGAAGAGATTGCCTGCGGGTCGGTGCTGGCGTCGGTGGCACCGGGGCAGTTGCAGGGGCGGCTTTTGCGCGAGGTGAACCTGCCCGAGGATCGCGCAGGCGCGCAGGCGTTCCGCCACGGGCGGGGGAATTTCCAGCTGCATTATGCGCTGGACCGGGTGCCCGAGTGGCTGTCGCCGGGGCTGGAACAGGTGGCGCTGATCCATCTGGCGGACGGGATCGATTCGGTGTCGAAATCGGCGAATGAGGCGGAGCGGGGGATGCTGCCCGCTGTGCCCACGCTGTGTGTGGGGCAACCAAGCAGTCTTGACCCATCGCGGTGCCCCCCGGGCAAGGCAGTGCTGTGGGTGCAGGTGCCCGATGCGCCGCGTGTGGTGAAGGGGGATGCGGGCGGGACGATTGCCACCGATGGCGTCTGGTCTGAGGCGGTGCGTGAGGCGTTTGCCGACCGGATCGAGGCGATCCTTGCCCGCCATATCCGCGACTTTGCCGCCATCAGGCTGGCGCGGCGGGCTTATTCCCCGGCGGACCTGGAGGCGATGAACATCAACCTTGTGGGGGGCGACCCTTACGGCGGGCTGTGCTCGATCGATCAGTTCTTTATCTTCCGCCCCTATGCGCATTCGACGAATGGCACGGGTCTGGTGCGCGGGTTGGTGCATATCGGGGCCTCGACCCATCCCGGCCCCGGTCTGGGCGGGGGGTCGGGGTATCTGGCGGCAAAGGGGCTGGGGGCATGAACGACCAGTCGCCCCATGATCCGCCGACTGTGCCCCGTCTGGGCGAGATGGGGTTGGCGAACTATGCGCCCTATCTGATGAACCGGATCATGGGGCGCTACAATGCGTCGCTTCGGGACGAGATGGTGGGGCTGGGGCTGTCGACGCCCAAGATGCGGGCGCTGGCGGTGCTGTCGGTAATCGAGGCGCCGCTGATCCGGGAACTGGCGGTTTATTCGGTGGTCGAGCAATCGACCCTGTCCCGCGCGCTGGACCAGTTGGCGACCGAGGGCCTGATCCGTCGCGCGGCGGATGCCGCCGACAGCCGGGCCGTGCGGGTGCACATCACGCCCGAGGGCCGGGCGGCGTTCGAGACGCTGTGGCCCCGGATGGCCGACAGCTATGCGCGGATGTTCCGGGGGATTGGCGATGACGAACGCCGGGCCTTTGTGGGGACGCTGCAGAAGATGCTGACCAACATCCGCAAGCACGAAATCTGAGCATTGAAACCTTGGAAAGGGGAACACGTCATGAAATCTGGATGGATCGCGGGATGGATGCTGGCCGCCTGTGCGCTGCCAGTCGCGGCGGAAAGCCTGCCGGGGATGCGCGGCGTGAACCACATCGGCATCACGGTGCCTGACCTTGCACAGGCGGTGGGGTTCTTTACCGATGTTCTGGGGTGCCAGAAGGCGATGTCCTTCGGCCCGTTCCGCGATGACGCGGGCACCTTCATGCAGGATGTGCTGGCGGTGGACCCCCGCGCGGTGATCGAAGAGATTACACTGCTGCGCTGCGGGTTCGGGTCGAACATCGAATTGTTCAAGTACACTGCCCCCGACCAAAAGACCGTGACCACCCGCAACAGCGACATCGGCGGGCATCATATCGCCTTTTACGTCGACGATATCGCCGCCGCTGCGGCCTATCTGAAGGACAAGGGGGTGCAGACCAACATGGGCCCGATCCCGGTCAGCGAGGGGCCTGCGGCGGGGCAGACGATCCTGTATTTCTCAGCCCCCTGGGGATTGCAGTTGGAGGCCATCAGTTTCCCCAAGGGGATGGCCTATGAGGCGGACGGCGGTCCGGTTCTGTGGTCCAACACTGAGCCCGCAAAGTAAGCGGATGGCAGAGCGTTCGTTCAAGGCCGAGGTCGAACACCTGCGCAAGGGGGCGGGGGATACCTTCACCGGGGAAGGGATCCTTGCCATCACCAAGGCGCTGTTGGAGAACGGTGTGGGCTATGTGGGCGGCTATCAGGGGGCACCGATTTCGCACCTGATGGACGTGCTGGCCGATGCCGAGGACCTGCTGGGCGAGTTGGGCGTGCGGTTTGAGGCCAATGCGAACGAGGCGGCGGCGGCGGCGATGCTGGCGGCATCGGTGCATTACCCGATCCGGGGGGCGGTGACGTTCAAGGGATCGGTCGGGGTGAACGTGGCGTCGGATGCGTTGGCCAACCTTGCGTCGTCGGGGGTAACGGGGGGGGCGCTGGTCATCGTCGGCGAGGATTATGGCGAGGGGTCCAGCATCATGCAGGAACGCAGCCATGCCTTTGCGATGAAATCGCAGTTCTGGTTGCTGGACCCCCGCCCGAACCTGCACTGCATCGTCAAGGCGGTGCGGGATGGGTTCGAGTTGTCCGAGGCGTCAAACACGCCGGTCATGCTGATGGTGCGGATCCTGTCGTGCCATGTGACGGGGTCGTTTGCGACGTCGGACAACAGGGTGCCACCGCTGACCGTGCGGGCGGCTTTGTCGAACCCCCGTTCGGACTTTGCCCGCGTGGTGCTGCCGCCGATGTCCTATGCGCATGAGCAGGACAAGGTGCGCAACCGCTGGCCCGCGGCGGAACGGTTCATTCGTGAGCGGGCGCTGAACGAGGTGTTCGGGCCGGCGGACGCACCCTTGGGCATCGTGTTGCAGGGGGGGATGTACAACGGCGTGATCCGGGCGTTGCAGCGGCTGGGGCTGTGCGATCTGTACGGTGACAGCCTTGTGCCGCTGTATGTGCTGAATGTGACCTACCCGCTGGTGGCGGACGAGTTCCACGATTTCGTAGCGGGCAAGGACCATGTGCTGGTGGTCGAGGAAGGCCAGCCCGAGTTCATCGAACAGCAGTTGTCGACGTATCTTTTCCGCCGGGGGTCATCGGCAAAGCTGCATGGCAAGGGCGTGTTCCCGATGGCCGGGGAATACAACGGGCAGGTGATGCTGGACGGGCTGACGGCATTCCTGAAGCAGGCGGCGCCCGCGATGCTGCCATCGGCCGTTCGGGCGCCGAACATGGACCGGCCGGCGATTCCCGACCTGTCGAAGACGGTTCCGATCCGGCCGCCGGGGTTCTGCACGGGATGTCCCGAACGCCCGATCTTTGCCGCGCTGAAGCTGGTGCAGAAGGAAACCGGCAAGCTGCAGATTTCGGCCGACATCGGGTGCCATCTGTTCGGAGCACTTCCACCGTTCGAGGTGGGGGGGGCCACCATGGGCTATGGCCTTGGGCCTGCGGCCAATGCGGCGTTTGACGGGGGGGGTGAGCGGCGGCCCCTGTCGATCATCGGGGATGGGGGGTTCTGGCACAACGGGTTGTCGTCGTCGTTTGGCAACATGGCGTTCAACAAGTCGGACGGGGTGGCGGTGATCGTCGACAACTTCTATTCGGCGGCGACGGGGGGGCAGGACATCATGTCATCCCGTGCGGACAACCCGACCAAGGCCACGAAGCACCCCATTTCCAAGGCGCTTAAGGGCATCGGGATTGAGTGGGTGCGTGAAGTGGACCGGACCTATGACGTGGGACGGATGCGCGACGTGCTGCGCGAGGCGCTGACGACCGATGCGCCGGGGCCGAAGGTCATCGTGGCGTCGTCCGAGTGCATGCTGAACAAGCAGCGGCGCGAGAAGCCCCTGGCGTTGAAGGCGGTGCGTGAAGGGCGGCGGGTGGAGGCCCCGAGGTTCGGGGTGGATGAGGATGTGTGTACGGGGGACCATGCCTGCATCCGGTTGTCGGGGTGCCCGTCCTTGTCATTGAAAAGGCTGGACGATCCGCTGCGCGATGATCCGGTGGCGTCGATTGACCAGAGCTGTGTGGGGTGTGGCAACTGCGGCGAGGTTGCTGATGCGGCGGTGCTGTGCCCGTCGTTCTATCGCGCCGATGTGGTGCATAATCCGGGGGCGTGGGAGGTTCGGGTGGCGCGGGTCCGGGCGCGGGTGATCGGCTGGTTGCAGGCGCGGCGCGCGGGGCGGCGCGTGACCTTTGGCGTTGGCGGATGACGGTGCAGCAACCCTTGGGCGACGCGGGCCTTGCGGGTGTCATTCGCGTGGCGATCCTGGCCGTGGGCGGGCAGGGTGGCGGGGTGCTGACGGCGTGGATCGAGGCTGTGGCGCGGGCGAACGGGTATGTGGCGCAGGCGACGTCGGTGGCGGGCGTGTCGCAGCGGACCGGGGCCACGATTTACTACATCGAAATGGCACGCGCGCGGGCTGACGGGCGGGTGCCGGTGTTCGCGCTGAAACCGGCGGCGGGCGATGTGGATGTGATGATCGCAGCCGAAATGATGGAGGCGGGGCGCGCCATCCTGCGCGGGTTCGTGACGCCCGACCGGACGGTGCTGATCGCATCCACCCACCGGGCGCTTGCGGTGTCGGAAAAGATGGTGCCCGGGGATGGGATCGCGTCGTCGGACGAGGTGCTGGCGGCGGCTGAAGTGGCGTCGCGGCGCGTGGTGGCGGCGGATTTCGAGGCGATTGCGGTGGGGTGCGAATCAGTCATCTCGGCGGCGCTGTTGGGGGCGCTGGCGGCGTCGGGGGCGTTGCCGTTTGACCGGGCGGCCTATGAGGATGCGGTCCGGGCGGGTGGCAAGGGGGTCGAGGGATCGCTGCGCGCCTTTGCGGCGGCGTTCGACGTGGCGCGTGGCGGGCCGGTCAAGCCGCTGGCCCCGGCCCCATCGCCCGCGTTGCGGGCGATGGGGCCCGCGCGGATGCTGGCGGCGTGGGCGGTGCTGGAACGGCGCGTGTTGGTGTTGCCTGCGGTGGTGGCGGAGATGGCGCTGCCCGGGTTGCGCAAGGTGGTGGAGTTTCAGGACCTTGCCTATGGCGCCGAATATCTGGACCGTGTCGAGGCCATCCTGCGCCGCGATGACCCGGCGCGGGGGTATGTGCTGTCGCGTGAGGCGGCGAAGTACATCGCCAACGCGATGGCCTATGACGATGTGATCCGGGTGGCCGACCTCAAGACGCGGTCGGCCCGGTTCGACCGGATCCGGGCCGAGATGAACGCGACGGACGCGAACCTGTTGCATTTGACCGAGTTCTTTCACCCGAGGGCGGAAGAGATTGTGGGGCTGTTGCCCGCCGCCATGGGTGCGCGGGTGCAGGCAAGCCCGCGCTGGATGGGGCGGCTGGACCGCTGGTTCAACAAGGGGCGGCGGCTGCGCAGTGATGGGCTGTGGGCGTTCGGGGTCTTGTATCTGGTGGGGGGCTTGCGGTTCTGGCGCCGGCGGACGCTGCGGCATGCAGAGGAGCGGGCGCATCTGGAGGGGTGGCTGGGGGTGGCGCTGGGGTATCTGCCGGACAGGTACGATCTGGCGGTCGAGGTGATCCGGTGCCGGCGGCTGGTCAAGGGATATTCGGACACCCATGCGCGGGGGCTGTCGAAGTTTGACCGGGTGTTGGAGGCCGTGGCGCTTGTGGCCGGGCGCGGGGATGCCGCCGATTGGGCGCGGCGGTTGCGCGAGGCGGCTTTGGCGGATGAAGAGGGCAAGGCGTTGGGCGGGGCAGTAGCGACGATCCGCAGTTTTGCCTGAGGGCGGTTTTCTAGCGAAGATCGGAGCCGGAAAACACGTGTTTTCCGTGCTTTATCCGCCCGTGCAGCCCCTGATCTCGACCGCGTGGCGGGTGCCCAGAACCGTCAGCACCACCGCCCCCCGGTCCAGCGCAAAGGGTTCGCCTGACGGCGCGACAAGATCGGCGATGGCCGTCAGGCGCGCGCCGTCGCGGGTCACCTCGGGCTCGGACACCCAGATATCGGGTGCGCCGGCCTCGATCGCCACCGCCTCGGCCCCGCCGGCGGGCGGCAGTACCAGTTCGGCGGTCAGGCGCAGGCCGTCCTTGATGGCTTCGGTATGGCAGATGGCGCTTTTCAGCCCGGCCTTGCGGGCGGTCATCGGTTGCGCCGCAAGGGCACCGCTGATCGCGGCGTCGGGTTGGCCGGGGGCCGTCAGGGCCAGATCGACGCGCACCGATGCGGGCACGCAGATGTCGCGGCAGACGCCTAGGGCAACCTCGCCGGTCAGATGCATCGGCAGCGATGCATCGCGCGGGGTCAGTTCGACCGGCAGCACCACGGTGTCGGAATAGCCGATGGACCGCAGGCCGTTGGTGGTGAACACATGCGGGGTGGGCCAGTGGATGCGGACGGATTTCACGTTGGTGGAAGCGGACCAGTCGAACTGCGGCGGGATGCCCGCATCGCCGGGGGCGCGCCAGTAGGTTTTCCAGCCGGGGGCCAGTTGCAGGTGCAGGCCGGTCATCTGGGTGCCGGTTGCCGTCTGCCAGCCGTTCAGCATGGCGGCTTCGACAAGCTCTTCCTCTGCTTGCGCAGGGGCGGCGAGGGCTATGGCGAGCGTGAGAGGTAGGAGAATGCGCATGGGTTGCTGGAATAGGCGCTGTGCGGGGTGCTGCACAATCACAATCCGGCGACTTTGCGCCGGACGTGGCCGCCGGGGCACGATCCGGTGCGGTGAGGCTTGAGAATGGCGCGGGATGAACCCTATCCTTGGGGCGGTGACAGGCAGGGAGAGTCGGGTGGACCTTGGGGGCAAGTTGCTGATCGCGATGCCGGGTCTGGGCGATCCGCGCTTTGACCGGGCGGTGATCCTGATCTGTGCCCATTCGCCCGAGGGGGCGATGGGGCTGATCGTGAACAAGGCCATCCCGGACCTGAGTTTCAAGGGCTTGCTGGAGCAGCTTGGGATACCGTTGGGCCGCAAGGGCCGCGATATCCGCGTGCATTTCGGCGGGCCGGTTGAGCGGGGGCGGGGGTTCGTGCTGCACTCGTCCGACTATGCCGCCGATGGCGGGGGCACGATGGCGGTGCCGGGGGATTTCGCGATGACCGCGACGCAGGACATTCTGGCGGCGCTGGCGCGCGGGCGGGGGCCGGGGGCGGCGCTGTTGGCGCTGGGGTATTCGGGCTGGGGGCCGGGGCAGTTGGAGCATGAGATCGGGCGCAACGACTGGCTGACCACGGACCCCGCGCATGACCTGATCTTTGGCGACGAGGATGGCAAGAAATGGGCGGGTGCCTTGCGCCACATGGGGATTGACCCCGTCAGCCTGTCGGCGGTGGCGGGGCGGGCCTAGAGCCGCGGCTTTCGCGCATCGCCTGGGTGAACGCGCGCAACAGGGGCACGCGGCGGGGGCGAAAGCTTTCGTCGGTGCGGCGGACATCCTCCATCGCGCCCAAGTGAAAGCGGCGGAAGTCCTGGCGCAGGCAGCACCAGGCCAGAAGCATCAGCGTGCGGTCCAGAAACACCACCGACAGCGGCAGGATGCGGCGGGCGGTCAGGGTGCTATCGCGGTCGCGGTAGGTGGTGTCGAGGGCGACCTCGTCCCAGCACGCCTCGCGGATCAGGGCCATATGCGGGGGTGCGGGCGGGCGTGCTTGCATCCGGTAGGTCATGCTTACGGCGTGTGCGGCCTGCCTTTGCACCCGTTCGGGCAGGGTGGCGGTTATCTTGGACAGGGCGGCGATTGCGGCCCCGGCCAGTGCGGGATCGCCTGCATGCTGCACCTCGGCCAGTCCAAGCACCAGTGCCTCGACCTCCAGCCGGGTGAACATCTGGGGTGGCAGGGCGGGGTCTTCGGTCATCACATAGCCCACCCCCGCCGCCCCGTCGATCAGCGCACCGCCTGCACGCAGGGTGTCGATATCGCGGTAAAGGGTGCGCGGCGACACTTCGGTTGCTTCGGCCAGACGTGCGGCGGTGACCGGCGCGGGCAGGGTGCGCAGCACCTGCAAAAGGCGGAACAGGCGGTCGGGGCGGGCCATGGGATGCTGCCGGTTTCTGACAGCAGGACGGTACTATGACGGGGCCACGAACACCAGCCAAGGAGATTGCCATGCTGACCCTGTACCATTCCCCGCAATCCCGCTCATCCGCGATTCTGGCGTTGATCCACGAGATGGGGATCGAAGACCGGATCGAGGTGCGCCGCGTCACGATACCGCGCATGGACGGCACGGGTGCGCACGACCCGGCAAACCCGCACCCCGAGGGCAAGGTGCCGGTGCTGGTGCATAGCGGGCAGGTCATCACCGAACGCGCGGCGATCATCCTGCATCTGACGTCGCTGTTTCCGGGGCCGATGGCCCCTGCCGTGGGGTCGCCCGAATGGGGGGCCTTAGCGGGGTGGCTGGCCTGGTATCAGGGCGTGCTGGAGCCGGTGATGATCTTTGAGGCGGCAGGGATCGTGCATGACTGGCTGGGCCTGACGTTTCGCGACCACAAGACGGCCATCGCGCGGCTGCATAGGGCGCTGGAGCGGGGGCCGTGGCTGATGGGGGGGGCGTTTTCGGCGGCTGATCTGTTGCTGCACACGCCCTATGCGTGGTTCAAGGACGCTTTGCCGGATGATCCCCTGATCCGCGACTGGGTGGCACGCTGCATGGCGCGGCCTGCGCGGTTGCAGGCAATTGCCGAGGATGCAGGGGCAGTGGCGGCGTGACGGGGCCTCAGCCACTCCGCGGCCCCGCCCGGCTGATCTGGACGGCAAGGATGCCGGTGGCGATGATCGCCACGCCGATGGCGTCCCACATCGTCAGGGCCTCGCCCAACAGCAGCGCCGCGATGGCCACGCCGAAGAACGGGTTGAGGAAGTGGAACGTGGCGGCGCGGACGGCGCCAATGCGGGCCACCAGCCGGAACCAGACCCAGGTGGCCAGAAGGCCCGGCACCAGCGTGGTATAGGCGAAGGCCGCGAACAGGCGCGGGGTCCAGTTCACGGTGATGCCGCCGGGCCATTCCAGAACGGCGGCCACCAGCGTGAGGATCGCCGACCCCACCAGCATCTGGAGGCCCACCACCATCAGAAGGTTGCCACCCCCTGCCGACGCCCCGCGCACCGCGAGGGTGGCAAAGGCAAGGGCGGTGACCCCGCACAGGCACAGGATCAGGCCAACCGTGTCGATACCGCCTTCCAGCCGGTGGAACATGATGACAAGGACACCGCCGAACCCGGCGGCAAGGCCGGCGATGGCCAGTGGCCGCAGCCGGTCGCGGAACAGGGCCCAGCCGGCCACCGCCACGATCAGCGGCATGGTCGAGGCGATGATTGACGCAAGGCCCGCCTCGATGCGCTGCATCGCGACAAAGTAGAGTCCCAGATAGAGGGCGTTCTGGCACAGGCCGAACAGGATCGTCGCCCGCCACTGCGGCCGGGTCAGGCGGGCGGACTGGCCCAGAGTTGCGGCCAGTGCGACGCCGATGCCGCCCGAGATGAGGAACCGCAGCGCAAGGGCGGTCACCGGCGGGGCGTCGGCCACGATCATCCGCGCCGAGGTGAAGGCCGAGGACCACATCAGCGCAAAGGCCGCGCCCATCAGGATGGCCTTGATGTCGATGGTTTGCCCCCTGAACCGAACGGCCTTGCATAGACCGGGGGGCGGGAAGGCACCAGCCATGCGCCGGTTGTCAGCAGTGCCTGCGGAAGCGGTCGACGATCACGTCCAGCACATCGCCGGGGTCTTGTTGCCACCAGTGCGCGGCACTGAACACCTCAACCTCGCAGGGGCCGTTGTAGCCAGTGGTTTCGACGGCGGCGCGGATGGCATGCAGGTCGGCCACGCCGTCACCCATCATGCCCCGGTCAAGGAGCATGTCTTGCGTATTTTCCAGCCAGTCGCAGAGGTGATAGCCGAACACCCGCCCCTTGGCACCCGCAAGGCTGCGGGCCAGCGTGGTATCCCACCAGACGTGATAGACATCGACCGCGACGCCCACGTTTGGGGCAGCGATGGCATCGCACAGTGCCAAGGTTTCGGCCACGGTGAACAGGCAGGTGCGGTTGCCGCCGAACATCGGGTTGAGGGGTTCAAGGGCCAGACTGACGCCTTGGGCTGCCGCGATGGGGGCGAGGATTGCGATGCGTTCGGCCAAGCGCTTTTGCGTCTCGGCCAGCCCCTTGGTACCGGGGTCGGTGCCGCCGGTCACGATGGTGAGGACCGGCGCGCCAAGGGCTGTGGCCATGTCGATGGCGGCGCGTGCGTCGTCCAGCGACGCGGGCGCTTCGCGACCGACAAGATAGGGCATGCGGCACAGGCCCGCGACCTGCATCCCCGCCGCGCGGACGCGGTTGCCGATCTCGACACCGCGCGTGCCAATCTCACGGCGCCAGAACACGATGTGGCCGATGCCCCGTTCGGCGCAGGCGTCGATCACACGCTCAACCGGCCAGCCGGCGCCGGCACCGGGGATGTTGTGGCCAAGCGTTGCGGTGTTGAGGGCAAGTGCGGTGTGGTCAGCCCGGAAATCACGCACCGTGCAGGGCCAGAAGTTTGCGCATCCGGTCGACCGCCATGTCGGGGTCGCGCAACAGGCCACAGGCGTCGGCGAGGCGGAAGATTTCGGTGAAGTACGGCAAGGGCCGCATCGCCTGTGCGCCGTTCAGCATGATGAAATGGTCCTGAAAGCCGTTGAGCCAGGCCATGAACACCACGCCGGTCTTGTAGAACTGGGTGGGGGCGCGGAAGATCAGGCGGGCCAGTGGGACGGTGGGGTCAAGGGTGGCGCGAAAGCCTGCGGTGTCGCCTTGACCCAAGAGGCCCACGGCGTGGGCGGCGGCGGGGGCGAGGGGGTCGAAGATGCCCAGAAGGGCGTGGCTGTAGCCTTGGACGTCGCCTTCGATCAGCTCGGGATAGTTGAAATCGTCGCCGGTATACATGCGCACACCCGGGGGCAGGCGGCGGCGCATGGTGATTTCCTTGTCCTTGTCCAGCAGGCTGATCTTGATGCCATCCACCTTGGTCCTGTTGCGGTCGATCACCTCCAGCGCGGTGTCCATCGCGGCCTCGAACCCGTCGGCCCCCCAGTACCCGGCAAGGGCCGCGTCGAACATCGCACCCAGCCAGTGCAGGACCACCGGGTGATCGCAGTCCGACAGCACGCGGTTGTAGACGTGCAGGTAATCCTGCGGCCCCTTCGCCACCCGGGCCAATGCGCGGCTGGCCATCAGGATCAGGCGGGCATCAAGCCGTTGGATCGCGTGGACCTGTTCCAGATAGGCGCGGATCACGTCGTCAAGGGTACGGGCATCGGCGGGGTCGAGGTGGTCGGTGCCGCAGCCGTTGGCCACCAGTGCATCGGGCAGATCGGCGCGGGTGCGGCGGATGAGGTCAAGGGCGGTCGGCCAGTCAAGGCCCATGCCGCGCTGGGCGGTATCCATCGCCTCGGCAATGCCAAGGCCCAGACCGGCGAGGTGGTGGCGGAAGGCCATGGTACGGGCCCAGTCCACCGTGGCGGGGCCGGTCGGATCATTGGCAGTGAAGGGGTCGGCCACCACATGCGCCGCAGAATAGACCACGCGGGCGGCGTCGCGGGGCAGTTTACCGGCGGCGATGGGGGTGCCGGTGAGGGTGTAGTCTTGGCGCTGGCCGGTGGCGTCGGGCAGGCTGATCTTCATGCGCGGACCCTTTTAGAAGCGGGGAACGAGGAGGCCGCCGTCGGCGGAAATGACCTGTCCGGTGGTGTACGGGAGCCGCCCGGTGGCGAGGGTGGCGATGATCGTGCCGATCTCGTCCGCCGTGCCGACGCGGGGGATCAGGGTCAGGCCGGCCTCGGCCCGGGCGCGGTAGCTGTCGATGACGGGGGCGGTCAGGTCGGTGGCGATCAGGCCGGGCTGTACGTCGTAGACGGCGATGCCTTCACGCCCCAACCGGACGGCAAAGGCGCGCGATGCCATCGCGGCGGCGGCCTTGGACACCGCGTATTCGACGCGGGGTTCGGCCACGGCGAGGGCGTTTGATGAGGTGACGTTGACGATGGATAGGAAGGCGTCCGATGCGGGCCGCCCGATCAGGCGGCGGGCGAAGGCCTGCATGAGGAAGAACATGGCCTTGGCGTTGACGGCCATGCAGCGGTCATAGCTGGCCTCGGTGATGTCGAGGGGGTCGCCGCGCTGCATCACGCCGACGCCGGCGTTGTTGACGAGGGTGGTCAGGGGGCCAAGCGCGGCCTCGGCCTGTGCGAGGGCGTCTGCATGGCCGCCAAGGTCGGCCACGTCGAACGGCAGTGCGATAGCGGCGGGCGCACCGGCATCGGTCACGGCGCGAACGGCATCGGCAAGGGCTGCGTCGCCGGGCAGGCCGTTCAGCGCCACCGCGAAACCTTCACGCGCCAGTGCGCAGGCGGTGGCAAGGCCGATCCCGCGTGCGGCACCCGTGACCAGCGCCACCTGCCGTGCGGGCACCCCAGCCGGGCCGTTGGCCGGTTCATCCGTCTGGGGTGGGGGCATCGGGGGTTCCGGATGTTGTAACCGTATGGTTACTAATCCCCCGGTTTGCTCCCTTTGGTCAAGCGGTAATCTGCGTCAGGCCACCAGCGTTTCGGTTGAGGCGAAGAACATTGCCTGACTGACGGCGGACTGCACCTGATCCTCGGAGAAGGGCTTGGTGATCAGGAACGCAGGCTCGGGCCGTTTGCCGGTCAGCAGGCGTTCGGGGAAGGCGGTGATGAAGATGACCGGGATGTGCGGCAACTGGGCAAGGATTTCGTTCACCGCATCGATGCCTGACGAGTTATCGGCAAGCTGGATATCGGCCAGGATCAGGTCGGGCGGGTTGGCGGTTGCCATTGCCACGGCCTCGGCCCGGGTGCGGGAAATGCCGGTGACGCTGTGGCCGGCCTCGGAGACGATGGCCGAGATGTCCATCGCTATGATCGCCTCATCCTCGATAATCATCACCCGCCCGTTGATCGAGCGCAGCATTTCGGACCGCGCGGCGTCGATCAGGTGGACGGCGTCGGTGGCGTCAACGTCAAGGATCGCGGCCACTTCGTCGGTGCGGAAATCCTCGATCGTGTGCAAAAGCAGCGCCTCACGCGAGTTGGGGGTGAGGAGGGCCATGTGTTCCTGCGCGCGGGCCGACAGGTGACTGTCGGCATGGCCAAGGGGGGCGCCGCTGCTGGACCAGACGAGGTGAAAGGCGTGGTAAAGCGCCACCTTGTCGGACATGGCGCCGTCAAGGACCGAGGCATCGACAAGGATCGCCTCAAGCGTGGCGGCGGCGTAGGTGTCGCCGGAACGCTGGCTGCCGGTCAGCGCGCGGGCGTAACGGCGCAGATAGGGCAGCTGGTTTGCAATGCGGTCGGCAAGGCCATGGCCGGTTTCAGCGCTGTCATCCATTCTTTGTGCTCCTGTCCGCAGATTTGTTTGGAACCGAACGCGCAATCGTGCGTTCGGTTCCAAAGGAAAACGAAGGCAGGTGCATGAATATGAGCGAGACCCACGGCAAGCCCGGTCGCGATGCGAAGTTACCCGATGATCGCGCCAGTGCCGAGCAACGCCGCCAGCTTCAGCGTGACATCGACGACAACCTGCGCCGTACCTACAAGGCCACGCTGGAGGAAGAGGTGCCGGACCGGTTCCACCTGCTGTTGGCGGCGCTGCGCGACAAGGACAAAGCGCCATGACCGCGCCCGTGACCACCGCCGATCCGCGGGACGAGGTGATGACGCATATCCCGGCACTGCGGGCCTTTGCGCTGTCGCTGACACGCAACATGCCCGACGCCGATGATCTGGTGCAGGATACCATCGTCAAGGCCTGGAGCAATTTTGACAAGTTCACCATAGGCACCGATCTGCGGGCATGGATGTTCACCATCCTGCGCAACGTGTTCTTTTCGCGCAAACGCAAGACCAGGCGTGAGGTCGAGGACCCTGACGGGGTGTATGAGAATTCGCTGTTCGAGCGGCCGGCGCATGACAGCCGCATCGCGTTCGCCGAGTTTCTGCGCGCGTTTCACAAGCTGACGCCGGAACACCGCGAGGTTCTGGTGCTGGTCGGGGCCAACGGGTATTCCTGCGAAGAGGCGTCGCAGGTGATGGGGGTGGCTGTGGGCACGGTGAAAAGCCGCACCAACCGGGCGCGGGTGCGGCTGTGCGAGTTGCTGGGCGTGACCGGCGGCCATGATTTCCTGCCGGTGCTGGACGGGGCCACGGCGGCGGTGATGGGCCGGTCCGTCACACGGGCCGCCTGACGGGCATGCGATATCTTGACGCCGCAAGACGCGCCAGCCGGTCGCTTAGTGCGCGGCTGGCGATGTACATGGCGGTGGCGCTGATCCCCATCGGCATCCTGATGGTGCTGCAGATGCGCGAACTGCAGGCCGAGGCACAGCGCCGGTCCGAGGCGGCGCTGGCGGGCGAGGTGATGGAGACGCTGCGCAGCGAGATCAGCACGCTGACGCGGGCGCAGGGCGTGGTACGTGCGATAGCGCAACTGCCGCTGGAAACCCTGATGGACGACGCGGCCTGCGCCCGGATCGTGACTGACATCGTGCGCGCCAACGCCGAATATGCGGCGGCAGGCTTTGTTCGATCAGACGGGCGGTCAAGCTGTACCTCGAACGGCAAGCCGCTGAACATCGCCGGCAGTCCGGTCTTGGAACAGATGATGCAGGTCGACGGGTTTGCGATGGTGGCGAACCCGACCGGACCGATGACCGGCCTGGCGATTCTGGGTATTTCGCATGTGGTGCGGGATGCGGCGGGGGCCAAGGTTGGGGCCGTCGGCCTGTCGGTGCCCTATAGTCAGTTGCTGGGCATGACACGCGGCGGGCAGGACGACGCCAACGATACCTTCATCGTCGTCTATGACATGGATGGCGACATTCTGACCGCCATCACCGATCTGGATGACGTGCGGGCGCTGTTGCCGCGCGGCAGGACGCTGGCCGCCTTGCAGCCCGGCAAGGTTCTGGCGTTCACGACCGATGCCGAGAACGGCACGCGGCGGACCTATGCCGCCGTGACACTGCTGCCCGGCGAGTTGTTTGCGCTGGGTACCTGGGCGGTGGACGGACGGGGCGGCACGGTGCGCTGGGTTCAGACAAGCGGTGTGCCGCTGGTGGTGGCGATGTGGCTGGGCAGTCTGGTCGTGGCGGTGCTGGCGGGCGAGTTCTTGGTGGCGCGGCATGTGCGGTCATTGCGCCGGTCGGTTGCGGATTTCGCGGGCGGCGGGCGGCGGGTGACCGAGGTGAACATGGGCGGCGCGCCACGCGAACTGGTGGAACTGGCCGATTCCTATGGGGTGATGGTGGACACCATCCTGCAGGATGAGGCCGAACTTGAGGATCTGGTGCATCAGAAAGAGGTGCTGCTGCGCGAGGTGCATCACCGGGTCAAGAACAACCTGCAACTGATCGCGTCGATCATGAACATGCAGATCCGCCAGGCCCGCACCCCCGAAGCGCGCGATTTGATGAAGGGCCTGCATGACCGGGTGATGAGCCTGGCGACGGTTCACCGGGGGCTGTACCAGACCAGCGGCCTGACCGATGTGCGCGCCAATGAGCTGATGGACGACATCCTGCGCCAGTTGGTGCGGCTGGGGGCGGGGCCGGGGCGGCAGTTCGCGCTGGACCTGTCGTTGGAGCCGATCCGCCTGACGCCCGATCAGGCGGTGCCCTTGGCGTTGTTCCTGACCGAGGCCGTCACCAATGCCCTGAAATACGCGCAGGGCGGGGCTGCGGGCAGCATCGGACTGGCGGTGGCCCTGCGCCGGGTGGACACCGCGCATGTGGAACTGACGATTGCCAATCCGGCAACCGCGCCCTTGCCCGTGGCAGCGGATGACCAGCGGACGGGGCTGGGGTCGCAACTTCTGCGCGCGTTCGCGATGCAGTTGGGCGGCACGCTGACCAGCGGGCTGGAGGGCGGGCAGTACCGCGTCACGCTGTCGTTCCCGCTGCGCGCGCTGGACGAAGGCGAGGCGCGCCATCCGGGCGAAGAGCCGCCGGTTGACGGCGAAGGCCCCGCTGGCTGATCGTTCAGGCGCTGCGGCCACGCAGGCGCTGCAGGATCAGCGTGGCCTGCAGCACATCCTCACGCTGTTCGGCGATCAGGGTGCGCAGGTCGGCGGGCAGATCAGGGTGCGCCAGTTGCCGGTCCTGCAACGCCAGAAGCCGGGCCTCGCCGACCATCACAGCCGAAAGGTCAACCGTGGTCGGCCGCAGGATGGGCGGCAGCGTGCGCTCGGCACCTGCCGCCCGCAACAGGCTGCGCAGTACGGCAGCATTCCGGCGGCGGCGCAGGATCACGCTGGTGAGCGGATCGGGCTGGCCACCGGCCAGGTCGGGCGCGCGGATTTCGGCCAAAGCCTCGAGCATTTGCAGGGTTTTGCGGCACTCATACGCCAAGGCCGATATGATCGTCGCTGGTTGCATCCTGTCCACCAATGCGCGGGCGACCGCGCCCGATGTCAATCCGTACGCCTGTTTTCACAGATTTAACGCCGGGAACGGCGTTCCTGTTCCCTGTCGCGGTTGATCCGTTACGCAGATGTGTTCTGAGCGCAACAATTGAGACAGTGGCGCAGGTCCTGGTCCCCGACACGGCAACGGGCATTACGGCCCGGCGCGCGGTGGTGCATTTGCCGGGAACCGGATCGCCGCCACGGCATTGATTCCGCACACACCAAGACCTGCGCCGCTGGGCGGTGCGCTGTCTGAACCACCTGTCCGAAAAGGATCAACATCATGCTTGGCTGGGCCATTACGTTCCTTGTCGTCGCCCTGATCGCTGCCGCCCTTTTCTTGGGCGGCATCAAGGGCACCTCGGCGTCGATTGCGCAGGTTTTGTTCGTTGTGTTCATCGTGCTGTTCGTCGTGGCGATGGTGGCGCGCGCGGTGCGTGGCTAGCCGCCGGTCTGATGGCGCGCCAACCCTTGGACCCTGAAAGAAAGGAAAGAGAATGAAAGGCGGACTTGCATGGCTTATCGGGATCCCGATCCCGATCATCATCGTGCTGTATCTTCTGGACGTGTTCTGACGGGGCCTGGGGCCGTTTTGCCAAACCTCCGGGAACCACAACCCATGCTGCCACGTTGATGCAGCACCACAAGCAACCAACGGAAAGGACATGAAAATGAACTGGGATCAGATTGAAGGCAACTGGAAGCAGGTCAAGGGCACCGTCCGCGAACAATGGGGCAAGCTGACCGATGACGAGGTCGATCAGGTTGCGGGCAAGCGCGACCAGCTGGTCGGGCGCATCCAGAAAAGCTATGGGATCGCCAAGGAAGAGGCCGAGCGTCAGGTTGACGATTGGTCAAACCGCAGCTGACATTCGCGCGGCTTGCGTGATGAGACCGAGGGGGGCTGATGGCCCCCCTTTTTCGTTTGGGCCTGGAACCGGAGCCTTGCCCCGCGCGTTCATCGCGTCACGGGCCGGTGCAATGACACCGCCACAGGGGGCACGCGTGCAACACAGACACCAGGCAGACAACCGCAGACCGGCGCCCCGTCGATGACCAGCCCCGACCCGGCGCTGGCCCCGAACTATCCCCGTTGGGCGATAATCGGCATTTTCCTGATGATGGTAATCGGCGCGATCAGCGTGGCGCGGGATTTCCTGATGCCGGTGGTCAGCGCCTGCGTGCTGTTCCTTGTGTTCATGCCGATGATGCGGCGGGCGCGGCGGATGGGCATGCCAAGGCCACTTGCGGCGGCGGGGATCGTTACATCGATGGTGCTGATCATCAGCGTGATCGTCGTATCGCTGCGCGGTCCGGCTGTGCAGATCGTCGACAACTTTCCCGAGATCAGCCAGCAGGTGGGACGCAAGCTGTCCGATGTGATCGACAGCTTCAAACGGCTTGACCGCGCCGTGGGCGACGCGATGCAGACCGGCGACAGTCCTGCCGCCGACGGATCATCTGCCAGCGGTGCGCCTGCGCCCGGTCCGACGCCTGAGGCATCGGGAACAACCGCGTTTTCGCTGGCTGATATCGGCGGTGCCAATGTGGTGTCGGTGTTTCTGACGGCGCCGACGATTCTGGCGCAGGTGCTGTTCACGGCGATCCTGCTGTATTTCCTGCTCGCCTCGGGCGACATGTTCTATCTCAAGATCATCCAGAGCTTTGGCACCATCCGCGACAAGCGCAACGCGTACCGCGTGCTGCGCCGGATCGAGACCGGCCTTGGCGACTACTTCGGGGCGATCACGCTGATCAATGCGGTGCTGGGCGTGGCCGTCGGGGTGGCGATGTGGCTGCTGGGGATGCCGGTGCCGGTGATGTTCGCGGTGCTGACGTTCGTCCTGAACTTCATCCCCTTTGTCGGCGCGGTGATCGGTGTGGTGATTGTGGGGTCGGTATCGCTGTTGTGGTACGACGGATTTGCCCAGCCCGCGCTGGTGATGACCGCGTTTCTGGTGCTGACCGGGATCGAGGGGCAGTTCATCACGCCGATGATGGTGTCGCGCAAGGTGCAGATGAATACGGCTGTGCTGTTTGTGGCGGTGGCGTTCTGGGCCTGGCTCTGGTCGGTCATGGGGATGCTGGTGGCGGTGCCGTTGATGGTGGCGATCCGGGTCATCGCGGAACATGTGCCGGGCATGGCGATGCTGGCAAACTTCCTGTCGGGCGAGGATGAGAAACCCCTGCCCCCGGCGGACGAAGGCGAAGAGGATACGCTGCCGCCGATGGACCTGTCGCCGTACCGGGGATAAGCGCGCGCACCCCCATCCCCCCTCACCCCCGACCCCTCTCCCCAAATGGGAGAGGGGTGCAGAAAGGGGCGCAGGTCAGGCGCCCCTCTCCCATCTGGGGAGAGGGGTTGGGGGTGAGGGGGCACTACATCAGCGGGCGGCGCTCGATCCGTTCGGGGTCGACACCCGCCACCGCCATCAGCGCGCGCACATCGGGCACCTGCAGCCGCCGGTTGCCCCAGATCGCCACGCCTGACCGCCGCAGCCGCGCCGCCGTCTTGTTGGTATGCACCAGTGACAGCCCAAGCGCATCGGCGATATCCTGCTGGCGGTAGGGCAGGGGCACGCTGCCATCCTTGGCCAGACCAATCGCATCCAGCCTTTGCCAGAACCGCAAAAGGGCCCAGGCCAGCCGTTCCTCGGCAGTGCGCTGGCCGAGGGTCGCAATGGTGTCGCCCAGGAAATGCTCCTCAACCGCCGCGATCCAGGTCAGGTCATAGGCGCGTTCGGGATGGTTCTGGAACATTTCCCACAGCCGGTCACGCGGGAAAACGCACAGGATCATGTCGGTCACCGCGCGTGCACTGTGGCGCGATTTGCCCATGAAGCCACCCTGCAAGCCGATGAAATCACCGGGCATCAGGAAATTGACCACCTGCAGGCGGCCATCCTCCAGCGTCTTGAACCTTGTGCCCATGCCCGACAGCACGGTGTAGAGGTGTGGGCTGGTTTCACCTTCGTCGATCACAGTCATGCCAGGTGACACATGCAGTTCGCGCTGCTTCAGGGTCTGCATGAAGGCCACCTCGCCCTCGGACATTGGCAGGAACAGGGGCCGCTTGCGCAGCGGGCAGACCTGACAGGATACCGACATCTGAACCCCCAATACCCATGTCACAGGTTAATGCGCGCTTCTGGCATCCGAGGCAAGCATGCCGCAGCTTTGCGGAGATACGTGCATGACGACCCGAACCGACCGCTATGTGATCTATGAGCCGACCATGCTTGTGGCGCTGGATCTGGAGGGGTGCCTGCGTGACCACAATCCGGGGGCCGAGATCGTGCTGGCCATGTCGCTGGCCGAGGCGCTGGGGTATCTGGCCGACGGATCGGTAAGCCTTGCCGTGCTGCATGCGGGTGCCGACCGGGTGCCGGTGTCGGCGGTGCCGGTGTTGCTGATCGGCGATGCCGCCGAGGCGCATCCGGGGTCAAGGACGGTCTTGCTTCGCCCGTTTTCAACCGATGACGTGGTTGCGGCGGTGCGCCGGCTGGCGCTGCACCGCGAAGGGTCGCCCGCTTGAGGTGGCCCCGCAGATTTCCGGGAACCGCCGCGCGGATTGCGGCGTTGGTTCGGCACGTGAGCCTGTGACCAAAACGGAGACTGCCATGCATCCCGATGCCTTGCCGATGCACCCGATTCCCGAAACCTCACCCGAGGTGGTTGAGGATCGTGATGCGCTGCAACACCTGCACGACCGTCTGACCGATGCCCTGGAAGGGTTTCGCGTGATGGCTGACGAGGCCGAGGCGTCGTTTCGCCCGGTGGTCGAACGCTTTGTCGCGCTGCATCAGGCGCAGGAGTCTACCATTGCCGCGATGCTGGTGGCGCGCAGGGCGGGTGATGATCTGGACGGCACGCTGATGGGCACCGTCAACCGCGCTGTGGTAAAGGTGCGGGCGCTGTTCACCGACATTGACGCCGACACGCTGGAAAACATCCGGTCGGGCGAAGAGCATGTGCTGGCGGCCTATGACCGGGCCATCGGCGGCGTTCTGGCACCTGCCGACGCGGATGTGCTGCGCGCGATGCAGGATGACCTGGTGACGCTTCTGGACGACACCCGCGATCTGGGCTGATCGCCGTTAACCCCTTAGCTGTTCCGGTGCATCGCGCCGGCGAATGAAACCTGAAAGGACCGACATCATGGAAACCTCCAAGCTGAAACAGAACCTGAACGACACCGTCGATGCCGCCAAGGCCACCGCCCAATCGGCTGTCGAGGTTGCGCGCGACACGGGCGAATCGCTGGCGTCCGAAGCGGGTACAAGGGCCGGTCGGGTTGCCGGTGCCGTGAAGGATGCCGTCGTTGACCGCGCGGATGCGGCAAAGGATTCGGTGGCATCGGCGGGAGACCGTCTGGCCGACAGCCTGCGTGGTGCGGCAGAGCGCGTGCATGACGGCGGCGTGCCGGAGCGTGTGCTGCACGCCGTGGCCGATACCGTCGGCAGTGCGGCCGAGAACCTGCGCGGGCATAACACAGCCGATCTGATGGCCGATCTGCGCGGCTTTGCCAGCCGCCATCCGGGCGCCTTCGCTGCCGCTGCCGCGGTCGCTGGTTTCGCGCTGGCGCGGTACATGCAGTCGACGTCTTCGGGCGTGCGGCACATCGAACGCCGGTCGTGACCATGCAGGGTCGCCCCCCCCATGCGCCGGAAGCGTCCAACGTTCTGACCGACGTGGTCAGTGCGTTGGGTCGCCTGCTGCGCGGCGAAATCGCGCTTGCGCGGGCCGAGATCAAACAGGGCCTTCGGGCGGCTGTGGTCGGTCTGGTGATGATCGTGGTGGCGGTGATCCTGCTGGTGACGGCAATTCAGTTGTTCGCGGGTGCCGGGGTGGCGGGGTTGGTCCATATCGGTCTGCGCCCTTGGCAGGCTGCGGTTCTGCTGGGTGGCGCGTTGCTGGTGGTGGCTGTCGTTCTGGTCATGACCGGGCTGCGTCGTCTGGGTGCCGAAGCGATTGTTCCGCAGCGCGCCTTTGCCGGGCTGCGCCGCGATGTCGAAACCCTGAATACCAAGGTGACCCCCGATGCCACATGATGACATCCGCAACGATGATCCCGACCAGATCGAACAGCAGATCGAACGCGACCGCCGCGCACTGTCCGACGCGATGTCACGACTGCACCAGCGGTTTTCGGTTGACCGCCTGATCGAGGATGCCACCACGCTGGTGCGCGACAACGCCGGGCCTTACACCCGCGCCATCGACCGCGCCGTCCGCGCCAACCCCGCTGCGCTGGCCGTCACGGCAGTCGGACTGGCGTGGCTGCTGCTGGGACGCCGCGAGCCGGTGTCCGATGCGCCCGCGCCGGTTCTGGCTGGAACCAGGTTCGAGGCGATGAGCCGCTGGGAAGACGAAGGTGGCCCGCCGCCGTCCGAAGATGGTTCGGCTCTGGATGACGACTGGATGGCCGAAGCGGAAGGTATGCGCGACCGCGCGAATCGCACGCTCAAGTCACTGGAAGCAGCTTTGCGCAACAAATCGGCCCGCGCCGAGGATGTGTCGCGTGACCGCGTAGCTGTCCTGTCGCGCCTGACCGACGATGTGCGCGGTGTAATGGGGCGCGGTCTGTCGCAACTATCGGGCGAGGCGCGGAACAAGATCATCGCCGCGCGCGAGGCGGCCTATTCCGCCCATCTTGACCTGCGAGGCAAGGTCGGTCGCGTGGTCGAGGATCATCCGATGGCGACGGGTGCCGTTGCGGCGGTGATGGGGGCGGCGGTTGCGATGGCCCTGCCCGTGACCCAGGCCGAGCACCGGGTGTTCGGGTCGTCGCGCGACCGTCTTCTGGCGCATGCGCAAAGGTTGCTGGAGGAAGAACGCCGCCATGCCGGAGAGGTGGCAGCTTCGCTTGCAGACCGGCTGGTTGAAAGTGCGGACGAGGCGACCGATCAGGTCATCCGCGCCGCCGGGGACATCACGTCGGGCATGACTGCCCGACACTGACGTAACGACATTCGGCAGACTTCCCTCTCCCTGTCCCTTTCTGCTGGATGACCTGGCCGCAACCCTGAACCCGGGTTGCGGCCTTTTTTGATGTGCGGTGCAAGCCCAAAGAAACCGGGCCGCCCCCAAAGGGACGGCCCGCATTTCCGTGGTGGACGGGATCAGAGGTTGACGCTGTCCTTCAGCGCCTTGGCGATGGCGAATTTGACCTGCTTGTCGGCGGCTTTGGTCACCGTCTCACCCGTGGCGGGGTTGCGCACCTGACGCTCGGGGCGGGCGCGGCAGACGATCTTGCCCAGACCGGGCAGGTTCACCGCACCACCGGCCGCGACGGTCTTTGCGACCACGGCAGCAATGGCATCAAGGGCAGCACTGGCCGACTTGCGGTCGGAACCCATCGCTTCGGCCAGTTCGGCCACCAGTTGGGTCTTTGTCATCGGCTTGGTCGTCATTGTCGGTCTCTCCTGTAGGAAATGGCGTCAGGTCCCGACAGTTGTCGGGGCGAATTGCCTTGCTACACAGGTTTTCCGCGCGGGGATCAAGCCCAAAAGGCTGCATTCAGCGCAGTTTCGCGCAAGTTACAGGAACGCGGTCTCGTCAAAGCTGCGCAACTTGCGGCTGTGCATGCGTTCCAGCGGCATGTCGCGCAGCCGTTCCATGGCCCGGATGCCGATCTGCAGATGCCGCGCGACCTGCGTGCGGTAGAAATCGGATGCCATGCCCGGAAGCTTCAACTCGCCATGCAGGGGCTTGTCGCTGACACACAGAAGGGTGCCATACGGCACCCGGAACCGGAACCCGTTGGCGGCAATCGTGGCGCTTTCCATGTCCAGCGCGATGGCGCGGGATTGTGACAGCCGTTTCACCGGGCCGGACTGGTCGCGCAGTTCCCAGTTGCGGTTGTCGATGGTGGCAACAGTGCCGGTGCGCATGATGCGTTTCAGCTCAAACCCCTCAAGCTGGGTCACTTCGGCCACGGCCTTTTCCAGGGCGATCTGGATTTCGGCCAGTGCCGGGATCGGCACCCAGACCGGCAGGTCGTCGTCCAGAACGTGATCCTCACGCAGATAGGCATGGGCCAGCACGAAATCGCCCAGCGATTGGCCGTTCCGCAACCCCGCGCAATGCCCCACCATCAGCCAGGCATGCGGGCGCAGCACGGCGATATGGTCGGTGGCGGTCTTGGCATTCGACGGGCCGACGCCGATGTTGACCAGCGTGATCCCCTGCCCGTCGGCCCGTGTCAGGTGATAGGTCGGCATCTGCGGCATCTTGGTCGGGGCGGGCAAGGCGGCATCGGGGGTGGTGATGGCATGGCCACCCGGCACGACAAAGCCGGTGTAACCCAGCGATGGGTCGGCCAGAACCTGCCGGGCATAAGCCTCGAATTCATCCACATAGAACTGATAGTTGGTGAAGAGGACATAGTTCTGGAACTGCGTCGGATCGGTCGCGGTGTAATGCGACAGGCGGGCCAGCGAGTAATCCACCCGCTGTGCGGTGAACGGGGCCAGAGGGAACGAACCGTCGGCATTGCTTGTCCGCTGGCCGTTCACGATGTCGTCGTTGGTGGTGGCAAGGTCGGGCACATCGAACACATCGCGCAACGAGAAATTCAGCGCGCCATCCTGCGGCACCGTCATGTCCGGCTTGCCCGTCACCGCGAAATGCACCGGCATCGGCGTATCCGACAGGCCGATCACCACCGGCACGCCGTGGTTGCGGATCAACAGGCCAAGCTGCTGGATCAGATAATTGCGGAACAGGTCGGGCCGGGTGACGGTGGTGGAATAGACGCCCGGATGCGTCACATGGCCGAAACTGAGGCGCGAGTCGGTCTTATCAAAGCTGGCGACGGCCAGCCGGATCTCGGGGTAATAGGCGCGGATGCGCCGGTCGGGGCGGCCATGGGCCATGGCTTCGGCGAAGTGGTGCAACAGGAACGTGGTCGCCTGATTGTACAGGTCTTGCAGAAGGGCCACAGCCTCGGCGGCGTCGGTGAACGCCTGTGGGGCGGGTGTGTCGGGGGTGAGGGGGGGCAGCGCGTCGTCAAGCATTGGTCTCATCCGTCAAAAATGATCGCGCATCTAGCATGCGGCGGGGGGTGCCCTGCAAGCCCCCCTCTGCCCCGTTCACATGACGCCCGCGTGTCAGCCCCGCTGCAGACGGAACGTCACGATCTGTGCGGTATCGGTGGCGTGGGTGCCTGTGGCACCGTCATAGATCGGCTCGACCGTCACCGTCAGTGCCTCGATGCGGGGCGCAAGGGCATGCAGCGCCGGGGCAAAGCCGCGCGTGTCCCAGACGCCTGCGTTCACGGAAAACGCGAACACCGCGCCCGGTGCGGCAATCGCAATCAGCGGCAACAGCACCTCGGGCCCCAGATGCCCGTGGGTGAAGGTGCCGGAACTGACCATGCCGTGATAGGGTGCATGCAAGTGTGGCAGGGGCAGCGTCAGGTCCGCCTCGGACAGGTGGCGGTAACAGCCCTTGGCGCGGGCCAGCGCCAGCATCTCGGGCGAGATGTCGATGCCGTCAACCGGCCCAAGACCCGCCGCCGCAAGGGCAATGCCCAGCAGCCCGGTCCCCGCGCCGACGTCCAGAACCGGCCCCGCACCGCCCGCCGCCACAAACGCATCGGCGACCAGCGACGGCAGGCGGTAAGCCATCGCTTCGGCGAAATCGCCGTCATAGCGTGCCGCCCACCCGGCATAGTAGCGCCGGTTGTCCGCAGGTGTGCGCAGCGCATAGGCGCCGTCCAGATCGGCAGGGTCGTCCATGGCCCATTCACACCCCGTGATGACCGAAAATCAATCCCCTCGCTTGCAGAACCGACCCCGCCAGCCGATAACGACCCCCATGACCGGCACACTCCTGTCCCTTGGCCACGGCTATTCCGCCACCGCCCTTGCCCACCGCCTGATCCCGGCGGGTTGGCGCGTGATCGGCACCACCCGGCAGGCCGGCCGCATGCCCGGGCTGGCGCTGGAGGGGGTCGAGCCTGTGGTCTGGCCCGGCACGCCGCTGGCCCCCCTTCTGGCGCAGGCCACGCATGTGCTGACCTCGATCGCACCCGATGATGCGGGCGATCCGGTGCTGGCGGTTGAGGCTGCGGCCATCGCCGCATCCCCGGCGCGGTGGGTGGGGTACCTGTCGACCACCGGCGTTTATGGCGACCATGGCGGCGCTTGGGTGGACGAGGATACCACTCTTGCTCCCACCACCCGCCGGGGACAGGCCCGCGTCCGGGCCGAACGCGCATGGCAGGCGCTGCCCGTGCCCCTGCACATCTTTCGGCTTGCGGGCATCTACGGCCCCGGTCGCGGCCCCTTTGAAAAGGTGCGCGACGGCACCGCGCGGCGTATCGTCAAACCGGGGCAGGTGTTCAGCCGCATCCATGTGGACGACATCGCGCAGGCGCTGCACGCCTCGATGAACGCCCCTTCACCCGGCAGCATCTGGAACCTTTGCGACGACGACCCCGCCCCGCCGCAGGATATCCTGTCCTACGCCGCGCGGCTTATGGGCCTGCCCGAGCCCCCGACCGAGGATTGGGAGACCGCCGAGATGTCACCGATGGCGCGCAGCTTTTACGCCGATTCCAAGCGGGTGCGGAACGACCGGATGAAACGCGATCTGGGTATCAGCCTGATCCACCCCGACTATCGCGCGGGCCTTGCCGCCCTTCTGGAAGAAGAGGCCTGGCTTGACTGACCTGCTGCCCGCCGCCCGGACAGGTTCCGGGCCGATCGAAGCTGCCGCCTGCACCGACTGATCGGTTTCGATGTGGTTGAAGTGGACCACTGCGGGCGGTTGTCCGCCATGGGCAACGACCCCCTTGCCGCCCCGTTCCCGGGCATCTGCGTCGCGCGCGTGCGGTTCACCTTGCTCCTCACGACCGGGTTAATGCGCGGTATGGTCGCTGTCTGCCTGACCTCGCGCCCCGGGTGTACCCGCCCGTCGAACACCACGGGGACGGAGGTGGTCCCGATGGTGGTCCTTCGCGGGGCCGGCATTCCGGGCGTGGTGATTGCCGCCGTCATCATGGGGATGGTGACATTCGGGTCTGGGCTGTTGAATGTGCCGGGCAATGTGATGTCGATCTTCCTTGGGCTTTCTCTGATCGGGGTGATTGCCTTGCAACGGTGGTTCGGGTGGCGGGGGGAGTGATGGAGAGATATGCACGCAGAATACAGTTGAACCCGGGGATGACGGACCCGTACCGCCGCCATGATGCGATCTGGCCGGGACTGGCGGGGCTGTTGCAGGCTCCGGAGATCAGCGATTGCCTGATCCGACAGGGCCGATACACGGGCGCACCGCCCCGCCTGTCCGGTGATGCAACGCCGGTGGGCGCAAATGGCCGACATCATGGTGACCGGCCCCGACGATGTCCCGCGTGCGGTGCCGCTTGTCCCCCTGCCATGATCGCCCGATGATGCAACACGTGGCGGTCTTTGACATCGGCAAAACCAATGCCAAGCTGGCACTTGTCGACCTTGCGACCCGCATCGTGATCGCCGTCACCACCCGGCCCAATCTTGTGCGGCCAGCGCCGCCCTGGCCGCATTATGACACCGATGCGCTGTGGCAGTTCCTGACCGGCGGTTTGCGCGATCTGCACGCCGCACATAGGGTCGATGCGATATCGGTCACCACCCATGGCGCGGCGGCGGCACTCCTGACCGCAGATGGCAGGCTTGCGGCCCCGGTGCTGGACTATGAACACGACGGGCCGCAGGCGGTCGCTGCGGCCTATGACGCCATCCGCCCCGGATTTGCCGAAACCGGCTCACCCCGGCTTCCGGCCGGGCTGAACGTCGGCGCACAACTGCATTGGCAGTTCGATGCCGACCCGGGCCTGCGCGACCGTGTGGCGACACTGGTGATGTGGCCACAATACTGGGGCTTCCGGCTGACCGGGGAACGCGCCACCGATGTGACGTCAATCAGCGCCCACGGTGATCTGTGGAACCCTCACGCCGGGTGCCTGTCGTCGCTGGTGGGTCGTCTGGGCCTGTCGGGCCGCATCGCCCCCACGCGCCGCCCGTCTGACGTGCTGGGAACCATCACACCTGCAGTGGCGGCGCTGACCGGGTTGCCGCCGGCAACGCCCGTCGCCACCGGCATCCACGACAGCAATGCCTCGCTCCTGCCGCACCTCCTGGCGCGGACGGCACCGTTCTCGGTCGTCTCCACCGGCACCTGGGTGGTGGTGATGCGCGTGGGCGGCAACGCGGCGACACTGGACCCCGCGCGCGATGCGATGATCAGCACCAATGCCCTGGGCCAGCCCGTGCCCTCGGCCAAGTTCATGGGCGGGCGCGCGCATGATCTTTTGCGCGGCAACCGTCCCGCCATCGCCACCCCCGACGATGCAGCACGGGTGCGCGACCGGGGCATCATGCTGTTGCCCGCTGTCGTGGCCGGGTCGAGTCCGTTCCCCGACCGCAGGATGCAATGGCATCCCGCCCCGCCCGACGATGCGGCACAAGAGGTGGCGGTGGGGTATTATCTGGCGCTGATGACCGCCGAATGCCTGTCGATGACGGGTGGCGGCGGGCCGGTCATCGTCGAGGGGCCTTTCGCCCGGAACCTGCATTTCCTGAACATGCTTGCGGTGGCCGCCGCCCGCCCGGTACAGGTTTCCGCCTCGCAGACCGGCACGGCCATCGGTGCGGCCCTTCTCTTCGCCCCCCCCACCGACGCCCCGCCCCCACCCGACGGCCCGCCCCACCCGGCCGACCCCGCCCTCATCCCCTACGCAGCCCTCTGGCGCGAACGGACAGCAAAGCCGGACTGACCCCCTCTTCCGCCTTCACCTTGCACAAATACTCCACGGGGGGTGCGGGGGGTGTGAAACCCCCCGTCTCCTGCCCGCCGTGCAAGGTGCCACGGATCAGATCCCAAGCATCTCCCGCGCCCGACCCGACGCATACAGAAACCCCTCGTCCAACAGCGCCCCCGTCCCCCGCCAACTCCGCGCCCCGGGCGGTGACAGCACGAACCCGCCATGCCTTGCGGCCTGCAGCCGCCGTGCGTCCTCGGCGTGGTCCCACGTCGCCCCGGCAACCGAGGCCGCATCCCGCGCCCGCCAGTCGCCCGCCAGCTTGTAATGCCGCAGGCACAGCGTCACATCCGCCACCCGCACACCGTTGGCGCAATGCGGATGGGTCATTGCCTGCACCCCCGGGACATTCCGCACCAGCGTGTGTTTCGACAGGAACGGCGTCTCGCCAAACACCGCCCGCCGCAGCCCCCCCGACAACAGCCGCACCCCCGGATCGGCACAGAGGTTGTCACGCAGGAACCAGTGAAACCCGATCCCGTCGGCATCGTGATAGGCGTGCCGCGTCAGCCCCTCCAGCGTGTAGGTATCACAGGCCGCCACCGCCTCGCGGTAGGTCAGCCCCGCCTGCGCCGCCTGATCGCCCGGTGCGCACAGGTCCAGCATCTGGCCCACCACCGCCGTGAACCCCTCTGCCCCGGCATAGCGCAACAGCGACCCAAGGCCCCCCGGCACCTCGGCCATCTCGTCGGCATCGGCGAACATCGTCCACCCGCCCCGATACACCCGCGCCGCCGCCATCGCCCGCAACCGCACCTCATGGCGTTTCGCGGGCAGGGGGTTCGACAGCACCGTGACCGCCTGAAAACCTTTGGCAATTTCGACTGTGCGGTCAGAGGATCCGTTGTCCACCACCACCACATGCGCCACGCCAAGACCAAGGTGATGCGCAAGGAACGCAGGCAGGAACCACTCGGCATCCCTGACCAGCACCACCAGCCCCGCCTGATCGTCGGCCAGCGCCACCCGCCCCGACCCATGCAACAGCCGAAACGCCCCCGCCACCCGCCGCCGGTCGCGAAGGTCAGACAAGCGGCGGGTGATGGCGCTGACGATGCGGGCAGGCAGGGGCATCACAGGTTCCTCGTCACCTCAGCGGCCAAAGCCATGCAGAGCCTAACCGACATCCGGCACGACAAAGTAGTCTTCGTCCACTGATCGTAAAACATAGGTCTTGCGCGCCCGCACCCCCACCTCGTGCTGGATCATCAACCGCGCCAGCCGGTCGCCGTTGATCAGCACGATGCGGTGCTGCACCTTGTTCAAGTAATCCCGCGCCTCTTTCGAGAAATCCGAGGTCGTCACGAACACCCCCTTGTTCGCCCCCTCACCGGTCAGCGAGCCGACAAAGGCCTGCAACGCGGGACGCCCGACCCTGCTGTCGGGCGCATAGCGTTTGGCCTGGATATAGACCGCATCCAGACCTAGGGCGTCCTCGTTGATGATCCCGTCGATACCGCCATCCCCGGACTTGCCGATGCGCTCGCCCATCGCCCGATCCCCGCCGCCATAACCCATCGCCAGCAGCAGATCGACAATGAGTTGTTCGAATTTTTGGGGGTGCATCGCCAGAACTGCTGAAAGAAGATCATCGCGCAATGAGGCGTCAACCGCGTTGAAGTCTCGGGCAATCCTCTCCTCAGGGGTCTCCTGTTGTGGGCCCGTTATTGCTGTCGGCGTGCTTGCCGTAATCCCGCTAACCCCTTCTGCATCCCGCTCGCGCCATTCAAGGTATCCTGGTAAACGTTCCAAGGCCTTGAGGTCTATTCTGGACGCTCCGCTGGCAAGCAGTTGACGCCCCTCGTTCGTGATCAGATGGCGATTGCGACTTGGGCTGGTGAGCAGCCCGGCCTTCGACATGTACGTTCGCGCCCAATGAGTACGGTTGGCGAAAGTCGTCATTGTTCCACTCGGGTTTAATTCCGCAGCTTCTTCATCGCTGATGTTGAACTCTTTCTGCAGCGCAGGAAGACATTGTGAAACATTGGTGTTCCCCCCGCCGAATAGCTTGAGGAGAGGTAGCATCAGTGATTGAAAATCCGGTACTGGCATGGAACCCTCACTTTTGACTAGCGGCCCATGACACTGCAGCAATGTCAATCCAGAGCCTTATTCACGCCCGCCTTCCCACCACTGCCACCCCCAGCACCCCCAACACCTTCGCCTCGATCTGCGCCGCGTCCATCCCCGCCACGCGGTACATCGCCTCGGGTGAGGCTTGGTCGATGAACACATCCGGCAGTACCATACTGCGATACTTCAGCCCGCGGTCGAACACCCCCTCATCGGCCAGCAACTGCGCGACGTGTGACCCGAAGCCCCCCACGGCCCCCTCTTCGATGGTGATGACTGCCTCGTGATGTGCTGCCAGTTGCAGGATCAGATCCCGGTCCAGCGGCTTGGCGAACCGCGCATCCGCGACAGTGGGTGACAACCCGCGCGCGGCCAGAGCCTCGGCGGCCTTCATCACCTCGGACAGCCGGGTGCCAAACGACAACAGCGCCACGCGCGTTCCTTCGCGGATCACGCGGCCTCGACCGATCTCCAGCGGAACTCCACGCGCGGGCATCTCGACCCCCACGCCGTCGCCACGCGGAAAACGGAACGCAATCGGCCCGTCGTCATGCGCCACTGCGGTGGCCACCATGTGGACCAGTTCCGCCTCATCCGCCGCCGCCATCACCACGAACCCCGGCAGGTTGGCGAGATATGCCACATCGAACGCCCCCGCATGTGTGGCCCCGTCCGCACCCACCAGCCCGGCCCGGTCAATCGCGAACCGTACAGGCAAACGCTGGATCGCCACGTCATGCACCACCTGATCGTAGCCGCGCTGCAGGAACGTGGAATAGATCGCGCAGAACGGCTTCATCCCCCCCGCCGCCAGCCCGGCGCTGAACGTGACCGCGTGCTGCTCGGCAATCCCCACGTCAAAGCACCGCTTCGGGAACCGCTCGGCAAAGAGGTTGAGGCCCGTACCATCCGGCATCGCTGCCGTCACCGCCACGATCCGCGCATCGGTTTCCGCCTCTGCCACCAGCGACTGCGCGAACACCTTGGTATAGCCCGGCGCATTCGACGCAGCCTTGGCCTGCACCCCGGTCAGCACATCGAATTTTCCGGTCGCATGGCCACGGTCGCGGGCGGTTTCGGCGGGGGGGTATCCCTTGCCCTTTTTCGTGATGACATGGATCAGCATCGGCCCCGTCGCCCGCGCGCGCACGGTGCGCAGCACGGGCAGCAACTGGTCCAGATCATGGCCGTCGATGGGGCCGACATAGGAAAACCCCAGCTCTTCGAACAACGTGCCGCCCACAGTCATGCTTTTCAGCATTTCCTTCGCCCGCCGCGCGCCCTCTTGCAGCGGTTCCGGCAACAGGCTGACCATCCCCTTTGCCGCCGATTTCAGTTCCTGAAACGGCGCGCCGGCATAGAGGCGCGACAGGTACGACGACAGCGCGCCCACCGGCGGCGCAATCGACATCTCGTTGTCGTTCAGCACCACGAACAACCGCTTCTTCAACGCGCCTGCGTTGTTCATCGCTTCAAACGCCATGCCCGCACTCATGGCCCCGTCGCCGATCACCGCCACGGCATCCCCGGGATCGCCGCCCAGATCGGCGGCCATGGCAAAGCCCAAAGCGGCGCTGATCGAGGTGGAGCTATGCGCGGCACCAAAGGGGTCATAGGGCGACTCGGACCGTTTGGTGAACCCCGACAGGCCCCCTTCGGTCCGCAATGTACGGATGCGGTCGCGCCGCCCGGTGATGATCTTGTGGGGGTAACACTGGTGGCCCACGTCCCAGATGATCTTGTCGCGCGGGGTGTCGAACACGGCGTGCAGCGCCACGGTCAGTTCCACGACGCCCAGACCGGCCCCCAGATGGCCGCCAGTCACCGACACGGCGGATATCGTCTCGGCCCGCACCTCATCGGCCAAAACGCGCAACTCGCGGTCGGTCAGGCGGCGCACATCGGCGGGAAGGTGAACGCGGTCCAGAAGCGGGGTTTTCGGTCGGTCGGTCATAGGTCGTCCAATCTCAGGTATTGCGCGCGATCACGAACCGCGCGGCCTCTGCCAGCGCGTCAGCCCTGGCACCATAGGGTTCGAGGGCAGCCTCGGCCTCGGCCACCAGCGCCGCAGCGCGGCTGCGCGCCCCGGAAAGGCCCAAAAGCGAAACAAAGGTGGCCTTGCCCGCACCCGCATCCTTGCCCACACGCTTGCCGGTCGCGGCCTCGGTCCCCACAGCGTCCAGAATGTCATCGGCAATCTGGAACGCCAGCCCCAGCGCCGTGGCATAGCGGCGCAGCGGGCCCGCATCGGCCCCGGCCAGTACCGCCCCCGTCGTAGCGGCCCAGCCGATAAGCGCGCCGGTCTTGCCCGCCTGCATCGCCTCGATCTGGTCCAAAGTCAGCGGCACCGATGCCGTCTCGGCGGCAATGTCCAGCGCCTGACCCAGCACCATGCCCTGTGCGCCGGCGGCTTGCGCCATCCCCCGCACCAGCGTCAGCCGCACGGCATCCGACCCCAGCACCGGGTCGCACAAAAGATCAAACGCCAGCGTCTGCAACGCATCGCCTGCCAGCACCGCCGTCGCCTGATCCCACTTCACATGCACCGTCGGCAGCCCGCGCCGCAGATCATCGTCATCCATGCAGGGCAGGTCGTCATGGATCAGCGAATAGGCATGCACCGCCTCGATCGCCGCCGCCGCAGCCACCGACTGCGCCAGCGGCACGCCCAGCATCGCCGCCCCCTCGATCACCAGAAACGCGCGGATCCGCTTGCCACCCGCCACGGCATAGCGCATCGCCTGCACCACGGGTTCGTCGCCCATCCCTGCCAAAGCATCGTCCAGCCGCGCCTGTACCGCCGCCTGCACGACGGCAAGCCGGTCAGGAAAGCTCACAACCCCTCCGCCGGGACGGTGCCCACGGCACGGCCCTCGGCGGCGCGGATCAGTTCCACCTTGGCCTCGGCGGCGCGCAAAAGATCGGCGCAGCGCGCCTTCAGCGCCGCCCCACGTTCATACAGCGCGATCGACGCCTCCAGCGCCACCTCGCCGCGTTCCAGCTGGCCCACGACGGATTCCAGCGCCGCCATCGCCTCTTCGAAACTCATCGCCGCAATATCGGTCATCGCCCACGCTCCGTCAGCATCCCCACATGCGCCGCCACACTCGCGGTCAGCGCCGCCAGATCATAGCCGCCCTCCAGCACGGAAACCACCCGGCCCCCACAGACCTGCGAAGCCACATCGCAAATCCGCCCGGTCAACCAGCCGAAATCCTGCGTGGTCCAGCCAAGCCCGCCCAGCGGATCATCCTCATGGGCATCGAACCCGGCGGAAATCAGGATCAGGTCAGGCTTCCAGTCCATGAGGCGCGGGAACACCACGCCGTCATACGCCGCCAGCATCGCCGCCCCGCCGCCGCCCGCCTGCATCTGCAGGTTCATCACCTGCCCATGCGCGCCGACCTCCGAAGGGTCGCCAGTGCCGGGATACAAGGGGTGCTGGTGCGTCGACACGAACAGCGCCCGCCCCTCGTTCCACAGCAAATCCTGCGTGCCGTTGCCGTGATGCACATCGAAATCCACCACCGCCACCCGCGACAGCCCATGATGATCCAGCGCCCGCCTCGCCCCGATGGCCACATTGCCGAACAGGCAGAACCCCATCGGCGTCGCCGTCTCGGCATGGTGCCCGGGGGGACGCACGCCGACAAAGGCATTCGCCACCTCGCCCGCCACCACCGCATCCACCGCCGCACAAACCCCACCCACGCCCCGCAGGGCGGCGGTCAGCGATCCCGGCGACAGCGACGTCTCGCCGTCCAGCCTTGTGCGCCCGGTCTCGGGCACTGCGGCGCGGATGGCGTCCAGATACGCCGCCGGATGGCACCGCCACACCTCGGCATCCTCGGCCATCGGTGCCTCGCGCCGCGCTACGTCCAGCCCTGACAGCCCCGCTTCGACCGCCCGCAGCCGGTCCACCTGTTCCGGGTGCCCGCGCGGGTTAACGTGCAAGAGACAATCATCGTGCATATAGACTGCGGTAGCCAAACCCCGTCCCCTTTCATCTTTGCACAAATATCCTCGGGGGGTCGCCCATCGAGTCCGCCATCGGTTCAAGGCCGATGGGCGACGGGGCAGACAGCCCCCCGGCCTCTCCGCCGGGACGACCCTTTCAGTCCGGCGCCAGCATATACCCCGACCCGCGCACAGTCTGCAGATAGCGCGGCTGTTTCGGATCGCTTTCGATCTTGCGGCGCAACCGGGTGATCTGCACATCCACCGCCCGGTCGCTGTTCTTTTCCGCCTCGTCATCCTCGGGCTTGAGGTCACCCACCAGCCTGTCGCGCCCCACCGGCTGGCCCGGGGCGGCGGCAAAGATGCGCATCAGTTGCGCCTCGGTCGCGGTCAGGCGCACCGGGTCGGTGCCGCGCCACAACTCGCCCCGGTCGATGTCATAGCGCACGGCGCCCAGATGCAGCACGCGCGGCCCCGGTTCCACCCGCACCTGCGGCACCCGGCGCAGGATGGCGTTGATGCGCAGCAGCAACTCCTTCGGCTCGAACGGTTTCACCAGATAGTCATCCGCCCCCGCCTCGAACCCCTCGATCCGGCTGGCCGTCTCGCCCCGCGCCGTCAGCAGCAGGATCGGCACCGTCATCCGCCGCCGCAGATCACGCGTCAACTCGATCCCGTCCTCGCCCGGCATCATCACGTCCAGCACCACCAGATCGAACTCCAGCCCGGCCAGCAGCCTGCGCGCCTGCCCGGCACTGCGCGCGATGGTCACCAGAAAACCGTTCCGCATCAGGAACTTCTGCAAAAGCCCCCGGATGCGTTCGTCGTCATCGACGACCAGAAGATGTGCCTGCGGATCGGCCGGGATCATGGGTTGCCCTCTTTCAGGCTGTGATAGCCTTTTCGCATCTCGGGGTCCATCATCGCCTCCAGCACCTGCCGGAACCCCTGCACCGCCACCGGCCCCGCCGCCCGATACGCCGCCCGCATCCGCGCCCTTTGCGCATCCGACAGCGCCCGTTCCAGTTCCGCCCCCCTTGCCGTCAGATGCAGATGCCGCTCACGCTTGTCGGCCACCCCCACCCGCGCCTCGACCAGCCCGTCGTCGACCAGCGTCCGCAGCACCCGGTTCAGCGATTGCTTGGTCACCGCCAGAATCGACAAAAGGTTGTTCACCGTGGTGCCCGGCGACCGATGGATGAAATGGACCGCCCGGTGATGCGCACGGCCATAATCCATCCCTTCCAGAATACGGTCCGGGTCGGCGGTAAAGCCGCGATAGGCAAAGAACATCGCCTCGATCCCCTTGCGCAATTGCTCGTCCGTCAGAAACAGAAGTCCCTCACCGCCGCCGCTGTCCGCCATCATCCGCCCCTCCGCTGGCCATGATTTTATGTCAGCCTTGTTGACTTTCCAAGGCGCAACTGCTACCTCCGCCACCCATTTGGCGCAATATTATGTCCGAAGCGGACCTATACGGCGCAACAATCGCAAAACAGGGGGATGCGATGGCTGGCTATGACGACCGCGACGGCAAGATCTGGATGGACGGGGCACTGGTCGACTGGCGCGATGCCAATGTGCATATCCTGACCCATGGCCTGCATTATGCCAGCGCGGTGTTTGAGGGTGAGCGGTGCTATAACGGGCGCATCTTCAAGGGGCATGAGCATTCCGAACGCCTGCGCATTTCGGGCGAACTTCTGGACATGCCACTGCCTTATACGGCGGACGAGATTGACGCGGCCAAGGCGGCGGTGCTCGCGGCCAACGGCCTGACCGACGCCTATGTCCGCGCCATCGCCTGGCGCGGCGTGGGTGAGGATATGGGCGTTGCAGCCAAACGCAATCCGATCCGGCTGGCGGTGGCGTGCTGGACCTGGGGCAACTATTACGGCGACGCCAAGATGAAGGGCGCCAAGCTGGACATCGCCAAGTGGAAACGCCCCTCGCCCGAAACCATCCCCTGTGCGGCCAAGGCGTCGGGTCTGTACATGATCTGCACCATGTCCAAACACGCCGCCGAGGCGAAGGGCTGTTCCGACGCCATGATGTTCGACTATCGCGGTTATGTGGCCGAGGCGACGGGTGCGAACATCTTTTTCGTCAAGGACGGCGAGGTGCATACGCCCCTGGCCGATGCCTTCCTGAACGGCATCACCCGGCAGTCGGTGATAACGATGCTGAAAGACATGCAGATCAAGGTCCACGAACGCCACATCATGCCGGACGAGCTTGAGGGTTTTCAGCAGTGCTGGCTGACCGGCACCGCCGCCGAAGTGACGCCGGTGGGCGAAATTGGGCCGTACAGGTTCGAGGTCGGCGCCCTGACACAGCGGGTGGCGATGGACTATGAGAAACTGGTGCGGGCGTAGTCAGTCTGCGACGGGTGGCCCGCGCGGTACAGGGCGACCCCACAAGCGATAGTGGGGGGGATTCGCGTTGAGCAGCAAAAGCCGATTTCTTCAAAGAAATCGGACCGGAGTTTTTGAAAACTCCGAAGCGGCGGTTGGGGCAAGGTGCGGCGCACACGCAATGTGCTACTCTACCTTGCCACCCGCCCGTGGTCCTGCACCGGCAACCGCTCGGCCCCCAGTTTCAGCGGCATCGCTGATGCGGGCATCGGATAGGATGGCACGGCAAGGTTTGGCAGGAACCCCGGCCCCGCAACCACAAGTGCAGGCCCCGCAACCCCGGCGTCCATCTGGCGGATGAGGTCGCGCGCCACGATCCGCGTCGCCTCGCCAGTGGCAAAACTGGTGCCTTGCAGCACCGCCGTCGACCCGCTGCGCCCGCCTGCGGCCATTCGCCCGGTCCGCCAGATGCCATCGTCACTGACGCAGGCATAATCGGGCACCGGGGCCGGGGCTTGTCCGGCGCTGGAGTAATCCGCAGGCATCCCGTCGGTTTGCCGGTAGCCCGCAATGGTCAGCGTGCCACCACTGCCCGCAATCGCGTTGATCGTGTTTACCCGCCTGACAGGGCCGGTTCCGAAATTGGCCGTCACCACCCCCGTCACCGCATCGCTTACATAGGTGTCGTTCAACCGCCCAGCGGCATCATGGGTGGCATATAGCGGGTCGTCGAAATGCGACATGAGGCCGGTGCCGGAACCGGGCGTCAGATCCTGATCCGACTGCACATAAAGGCGCGCCTCGACAGCGGTGCCGGATGCGGCGGACAGGGTGATGGTCCAGGTCCCGGACGGTGCCGCCTGTCCGCTGGCGCGCCAGGTGGGGGCGGCGCAGATGACATAGTGCAAGCGGTGGCTGGTGGCGCCGCCGGGGGTGGCGGCGTTGTGGCTCTGACGGCAGTAGATGCGCGCGATGACCTGCACTGCGCCCGCGCCTGTCCAGATCAGGTCGCACACCTGCCCCTCGGCCCCCGCCGTGCCGGGGCCTGCCGGGCCGCCCGGTGGTGACAGGGTGATCGCCAAAGGATGGACAGCACCCGCCACTGGCGCGCCCGCCATCGCACCCGCCCAGACCTCGGCATAGTTCGACGTGCGGTCTTCGGGGCTGATCCGCCAGCCGATCGACCTTGGGCGGGTCGCAGGCATCACCTGCAGCGTGGCGGCACCCCGTTCCAGATTGTCGTTCCCGGCAGGCAGCACCATCGCCAGCGGCGGGCGGCCCGGGCGGGCTGCGTTCAGCCCCGCCATGTATTTCTGAATGGCCATCGTGCCGTCCTTCGGCCCGGCCAGAAGCCCATAGGACAGGTTGATGACAATCGGAAAGCCGCCTTGCCCGGCCTTGTCGCCCTTGGCATAGAGGCCGTCCCAGATGGCATCGGCGGTCACCGCGATATGCCGGATCGCCCACATCACATAGAACTCCAGAAAACTGCCCGACGGCCCGATGGATACACGCGGGGCCAGATCGACCACGATCATCGGCAGCCGGTCGCGCAAGGTGCCCGTAGCCCCGGGCGAAAACCCCGCCGCCAGATCGGCCACATGCGTGCCATGCGGGGCGTCGGTGTCGATCCAGCGCTCGGTCGCTGCGTCGGCATAATCGGCAAGCCCGGCGCGACGGTTGAACGCCGCCTCGTCCACCCCCAGCCCGGTGGTGCTGGCGGTCATATGGCCGTCGATATCCGCCTGCATCAACTCGCGCCCAAAGGGCAGGTGCGTCTGCCCCGCCCATTTGCCCCCTTGCGACCACGCCGACAGGATGCGCGTGCCACCCCCAGGTCGACGGAACCGCTCATGCGACAGGGCAATGCCTGCGTCGATCACGCCGACGATGACGCTTTTGCGGTTCAGTTTGGCGGTCAGGCCGGCCGCCACAGCCGGACGCGGCCCGGGCGGGTTGATGCCGCCGCCGGGGGGCAGGGCGCGGGTCGGCAGGGTGATGCGGGGCAGGGGGATATCGGCAAAGGCCCCGCCGGCACCCGACTGCGGGCAGGTGCTAAAGGCACCCGACGTCCCCGCAATCTGATACTCGAACGTCTCGTACCAGTCGCCGTAGGGCGAGGCATGGGTGGCCGGATCACCCGGGTTGGCCGAAGGGTCGGCCCGCCATGGTCCCCATGTCAGGGTCATGCTGCCGTCTCCGCCGCTGCCGCTGCCGGATCCTGCCATTCCGCCGCCGCCGCTTTCCACATCGCACCGATCACCCCCACCGGAGCCCCCGCCGTGCCGCTGTCCGGCGTTTGCGCGCCCGCCAGCACGTCCAGCGTGAAATCGGTCAGCGCGGTGTAGGCAGGCCCGCCAAGGCTCATCGCGTCACCCACAGGTGCGACCACCAGCGGCCCCCCCGACAGCGCCATCCCGTGCGCCACCCGCCAGACCGCATCGCCGATCCGGCACCCGACCAGCGCACCCGCCAGCGAATCGACCGGGAAATGCACGCCCGCCACGGTGCGGTTGGTGGCGATCCGGTGGGCAATCTGGAACGGCAGGCTGCGCAGCCCGTCCGCTGGATAGGCGCTGCCACGGGCCAGCCGGTCCAGCACGGTGGCCGCCGTGAACGCCTCCATCGCGTGGCCCGAGGGGAACGCCGAATGGTCGGGCGTCTGCACCACCGGATGCACCATCGGTGACAGGTCGATAGGCCGCAGCGACCGGCACCAGTGCTTGAACGGCATCTCGACATGCACCGCCAGCCGGATCACTGCGCCCAACAGTTCCAGCGTGTTGCGCCGCCGCGTGTCGTTCAGCATGCCGACAAGGCCGAAGAACGACAGCATGTCGTCGATCTGCACGTCGATCTCGCCGATCCGGTCGGCGCGCAGGTCGGCATAGCTGCGCACGAACACCATCTGCGCCTGAAAGAACGCGCGCGAAGGTGCGGCCAGACTGACCGACGGCACCCCGCCGACCGACAGCATCGCCCCACCGGCCGACTGCGCGACCGAAAACGTCTGCGCCAAAAGCGAATCCACGAGGTTGCCCCGCGTCTCGGCGGTCAGATAGCGGGTGTCGCCGTCATCTGCCGTGCCCATCCGGGTCGGGGAGGTTGCCAGATGCGTCTGCCCGTTCCACGCGAACCCCAGCCCGTCATGCACTGCCGCCAAGGCATCGCTCAGGCCCGCCGATGATTCGCCGCCCGCGTGATCGGTGGCCTGCCCGCGACCCTGACCCCGCCCCTGACCCCTTCCTTGACCCCGGCCCTGCCCGCGCCCTTGCCCGCGGCCCTGCCCGCGCCCCTGTCCACGTCCGTATTGTGCCATCGCGAAATTCCCCGGTTTGCCAGCCCCGAACGTCCGCCGCAAAGCCGGCAACGGTCAAGCAAATGGCATTAGACCCATCAGACTTGATGATTTTTTGACGTTAGGGCAACTCTGACGACAATTTCGGTTAGGACACCCGCCCGAGTTGTGGTGTCATTGCGCCCGTAGAAAAACCGAATCCCAGGGTCTATCCCCGTGACAATGACGCAGGATGCGCAACCGGCGGAATTGAAGGTCGTCCTTTCGGGGCGGTTTGCGGTGACTTCACGTGATCTGGGCAGCCTTACCCCTATCGGTGCCAAATCACAGGCGTTGATCGCCCTTCTTGCCACCAGCCCCGACCGTACCCGCACCCGCCGCTGGCTGGCCGAAAAACTGTGGAGCGACCGGGGCGCCGAACAGGCCAGCGGCAGCCTGCGCCAGGCGCTGACCGACATCCGCGCGGCACTCGGGTGCCACAGCGGCCTCTTGGGGGCGGACCGCCAGAAGGTCTGGCTCGATCAGGCCCGCGTGGCAGTCGAGGTGACCGAGGCCCCCAACCCTGAGTTCCTTGAGGGGATCGACGTGCGCGACCCCGAGTTCGGCATCTGGCTGCGGCTGGAACGGCTGCACCGACAGACGCCGCGCGCGCCCTATCCGGCGGGGCTGGCCGACGCCGCCAGCCACTTTACCCCCGCCCTGCGCCGCCCCCCCGCCGCGCGCCCGATGGTCATCATGCTGCGGTCACAGCCCGCGTCCGACGCGTTGGCGTTGCTTGAGGATCTGTTGATCGACTGCGTATCCCTCAGCCTGCGTGAGGCGTTGGGATTGCACGTCCACGCCCGCCGCCCGACACACTTGCCGCCGCGCTGGATCGAGGTATCGGTGCAGGCGTTCGTCACCGGCACCGGCAAGCGCGGCCTGCGCGTGCGCGCGTCCGAGGGTGAGACGGGGCGGATGCTGTGGTCGGGCGGTTCGGCCCCCTTGCCGGCCTCAGGCCCCATCGCGGACGATCTGGAAACCATCCTTTTCGCCAATCAGGTGGTCGAGGCTTTGGGTGACGCGCTGACCCTGTCACCATCGGCGGCGGTTCAGAACGACGCCCTCGCGGTGCAGCGGCTGGCGATGCGCAAGATGTGGACGATGCAGCCCGGTCGCATGGCCGAGGCCGAGGATCTCTTTGCCCTTGCCGACCAGATGGAACCGCGCGGCGTCATCAAGGCGTGGCAGGCACAACTGCGCGTGTTCCGCATGATCGAACGCCACGACGGCACCGACCCCGCGATGCGCGAAGAGGCGATGGAACTGTGCCATCAGGCGATGGAGCGTGAACCGAACAATTCGATGGTGCTGGCGGTGGTGGCCTATGCCCGCAACGCGCTGGACCGCGATCCCCTGGCCAGTGTCGAACTGGCCAAGCGCAGCGTGCGGATCAATCCGGTCAATCCGGTGGCCTGGGACAGCCTGTCGATTGCGAAACTGTACTCGGGTCATCTGGCCGAAGCGCACGAGATTGCGCAGCGCGTCCAGAAGATGGGCGCGATGCGGCCCAACCGGTTCTGGTGGGACATGGGGCTGTGTGTGACGGCGGCGATGACCGGCAACGAATCGCTGGCGATGCAGATGGCGCGGTCAGCCTCGGCGCAGGCCCCCGATTTCCGCGCGGCGCTGCGTTACATCGTGGCGCTGTCGGCGGGGCGCAACGCGCCCGAGGCGGCACTGGCCGCCGCCGAACGCCTGCGCCAGCTTGAACCCAACTTTACCTTTGACGCGATGGCGCATGATCCCGCCTATCCCGTCGGTGCCCTGCGCCGCAGTGGATTGCTGCGCAGCGACCGCATCCGCGCCATCGGTCCTTGATGCCACGCCGATGCCGCACCTGACCCTGATCGGCTTTGATGCCGATGACACGCTTTGGCATAACGAGGCGTTCTTTCGCCTGACGCAAGGTCGGTTCACCGAACTTCTGGCCGACCACGCCGCGCCCGACCACCTGCAAGACCGCCTTCTGGCCGCCGAACGGCGCAACCTTGGCACCTACGGTTTTGGCGTCAAAGGGTTTGTGCTGTCGATGATCGAAACCGCCATCGAGGTGACCGATGCCCGCGTGCCCGCAACCGTGATTGCCGAGATCATCGCGGCGGGGCATGACATGCTGGCGCATCCGATCGAATTGTTGCCCCATGCAGCGCAGGCCGTGGCGCATGCGGCAGAGCGGCACCGCGTCGTGCTGATCACCAAGGGCGACCTTCTGGATCAGGAGCGCAAGCTGGCGCAGTCAGGCCTTGGCGACGCCTTTCACGCGGTCGAGATCGTGTCGCACAAGACGGAAGCCGTCTATGCCCGGCTGTTCGCGCGGCATGGGGCGGCGCCCGAATCATCCATGATGGTGGGCAACTCGCTGAAATCCGATGTGCTGCCGGTGATCGCGGCGGGCGGCTACGGGGTGCATGTACCGCAGGATCTGACCTGGGCGCTGGAACACGCCGACCCGCCCACGGGCCATGCGCGATTTGCCGCCCTGCCCGATCTGGGGGCCTTGGCGGAACATTTGCAGACCTTCGACTAGGGTTGGTGTCGCGCACGAAAACAGCCCCCAGATATTCCGCTGCGGCGATAAGGCCACACCCGGGCATTTAGCAAAGGCATTGAAAATCAGACGTTTTCCGGTGGAAACCCCTGTGCTAGCGTCCGCCTTGGCAGAAAGTCCGCGACCCCAAATAACAAAACCGGGGCACGGCAATACAGGCAGAAGGAACCAGCGACGTGGCAACGCTCCGGGGGCAATTCGCCCGCATTTTCCTATTTTTGTTCATCGCCACGGCCTTTGCGGCACTGTCTGCGATGCCTTCCCGCGCTGCACCCTTTGCCGCGCATGTGATGGACGCGCGCACCGGCGAGACGCTGTATGCCAAGAACGCCGACGCCCGCCTGCACCCCGCGTCGCTGACCAAGATGCTGACCCTCTACATCGCGTTCGACGCCATCCAGCGCGGCGAGATTTCGCTGGATACGATGGTGACGGTGTCCAAGAACGCCGCCTCCAAGCCGCCCTCTCGTCTGGGTCTGAAGGCCGGCCAGCGCATTGCGCTGCGCCACCTGATCCGCGCGGCGGCGATCAAGTCGGCCAATGATGCGGCCTCGGCCATCGGTGATGCGCTGTCGGGGTCCGAAGACAAGTTTGCCAAACGGATGAACCGCACGGCGAAATCGCTGGGCATGACGAACTCCACCTTCAAGAACGCGAACGGCCTTACCGCGCCGGGCCATCTGTCGACGGCGCGCGACATGTCCACCCTCGGGCGGCGGCTGTTCTATGATTTCCCCCAGTATTACAACATCTTCTCGCGGCGTGAAACGGATGCGGGCGTAGCTGACGTGCTGAATACCAACCGCCGCTTCCTTGACAGCTACAAGGGTGCCGACGGGATCAAGACGGGCTACACCGTGCCCGCCGGGTTCAACCTGACAGCCAGTGCGGAACGCGGCAACGTGCGCATCATCGCCACCGTGTTCGGCGGCACCTCGACGGCCGCGCGGAATGCCAAGGTGGCCGAGTTGCTGGACCTTGGGTTCTCCAAGGCCCCCGCCGATGCCCGCACCCGCAAGCCCTCGCCGGTGGACCTGCCCGCCGATGACCCGTCTGCCCTGGTGGCCGAAGCGCCGGTTGACGGTGACGCCGCGGGCGCGGGCAAGACGCTGCGCCTTGTCACCAGTATGACCAAATCACCCCGCCCGCGCGCGCGGCCCGATGCATCGGCGGTTGCTGTGGCTCTGTCCACCCCAGCCCCCGCCGATCCCGCCGCCGCCGCCGAGGCTGTGGTTCTGTCGCTTCAGGACAGCATCAACAACGCCGTCGCCGCCGCTGCCGAAGCCGAGCCCTTGCCCTTTGCCGTGGTTGGCGCTGATGGCCAGCCCATCCCACCCGAAGCAGCGCCCCCCGTGGAACTGGCGGTCAACGAGGCCGACGCCATGGTCGCCGACCCCGCCAAAGACGCACTGGCCAAAGCCCTGCCCGTCCCCGACCCTGCCGCCGACCCGGTTGAAGAACCGTCGATTGCCATGGCCTTGGTCCAGCCCGACGCGCCGTTGCCGTTTGGCGTGGCCGATCCCGCTGACGAAGCCGCACTTGGGGTGACGCGCAGCATCGTCCTTCCGGCGGAAATGTTCGCAGACGAAACTGCGGAACTGACGCCCACCCAGCCCGAACAACTGGCCATGGTCGCCCCCCAGCCCATCCTGCGCCCCCTGCCAGAGGCCGACGCAACCGCCGCGGCCGACCCCGAGGTTGTCGTGCGGATGTCCACCTCGGGTGGCCGCAACTGGGGCGTTGTTCTGGGCCAGCACGCATCACGCGCACAGGCGCAGCGGGTGCTGATGAAGACCGGCCTTTCCGAAAGTACTGCCCTCGGTCAGGGACTGCGCAAGGTCGTGGCACGCGGTGGCGGGTATGAGGCGACGGTGCTGGGCCTGACGCAAGACGAGGCCGACCTTGCCTGCCGCCGCCTGCAGGCACGGGCGCAGGACTGCATCACCATCGGGCCGTAACCGCTACACCGGCAGGGGATAAATCCGCCGCGCATTCCCGTCCGCGATCAGGCCCACGATTTCATCGGCATCGGACGCATCGCAGAAATCATCCGCGATCCAGCGGTCCAGCACCCGCGATATCGACCGGCGGAACTGGAACGCGCCCAGCCAGAACAGCTCGGGCAGGCCAAAGGCATCCGACGAATACAGCATCTTGCTGAACTTCCCCATCTCCAGCGCCTCGGCCAGTATCGCCTCGGCCTGAGGGGCCGCGAAGTTGAGCGTAAAGCCCACATCGTAATACACATTCCGAAACACCTCGGACAACCAGCAGCATTCGCGCATGAACGGAAAGCTGTGCAGCAATGTCACCGGCACGTCCCAGTCGTCCATCGCGGCGATAAAGGGCGTGAAATGCGTCGGATCACAGGCGTGCATCAGGATGTCCGGGTCGCCCACCCCCACGTGCACCTGCAACGGAAACCGCCGCTCGCGGCAGACCTCTCCGGCGGTCCACAACAGATGCCGGATCACCACCGCATCCGCCAGCCGCCAGTTGCCGCTGACAGACGCCGCCGCCATCCACCGCCCCGCCGCCTGCGCCACCTCGGCTGCCGCGGGCCGGGCATAGTCGATCACAAAGGTCGTCCGATACGCCACGATGGTCTTGAGCCCCACCGCCCCTGCCGCCCGCTGCCGCAACACCCGGTCGAACGTCGCGGCAAAGTCATCCGCCGCCACGCCGCCCTGTGCAATCTCCTCGGCCAAGGCCTCGATCCGCACCACTTCATACCCCGGCACGCCCGCTACTGCCGCCATCCCCGGCACGTCCAGAATCATCCCCGCCCGGTGCCCGGTATCGATCACCATCGCCGACAGCCCACAGCCGCGCAGGAAGCGGTGGTTCACCTCGTCCGCCCCCAACGCCTGCCGCCGCGCCACATACTCCTGCCCCGACACGCCCTTGGGCAGGTCCAGAACCGGCGCACAGAACCGCCGGATGGCCAGACCCACGGGTTTCTGAAACTCGGTCGTCCCCTCGGGCGGGGGCCGGAAGCTTTCCGAAATCAGCCGCTGAAAGCCCACAAAGTCCAGATCCCCCGCCGTTACCCCATGGCAATGGTGGTCGATCAGCGGAATGGTTGCCGCCAGATCAATAGGCATCAAGATACCTCGCGCAAATCTGGTCCGGCGTCAGCCCCGCCATCATCGCAATCTCTTTCCGCCGGACCGCGATGTACGACGACAGGAAAGTCGGGCTCATCCACCCGCGCACCACCGCGCTTGCCTCCAGCCGGTCCAGCGCCTCGTCCAGGCTGGACGGCAGCGCCACGATGCCCATCGCCTCCATCCGCGCCGGTGACAACTCGCTCGGGTCGCAATCCACCGGTGCGGGCAGCGGCAACCGTGCCCGTATCCCCTCCAGCCCCGCCCGCAGGATAGCACCCACGACCATGTACGGGCTGGCCGTCGCATCCGGCGCGCGCAGTTCCATGTTGAACCCCGACCGCTGCCGGACAGGATCGGTGTCGGGCGACGGGCATATCCGCACCGCCGCCTCGCGGTTCTGGATGCCGAAACTGGCATAGCCGCAAGACCAGTGATGCGGCCCGAGGCGGTAGTACGACACCGGCGATCCGGCAAACAGCGCACAGATCTCGGGCAGATACCGCACCAGCCCCGCGATGAATTGCTGCGCCACAACCGACGCCCCTGCCGTCCCGTCGGGATCAAAGGCCGCGTTCCTGCCTTCCGCATCAACAAAGCTGAAATGCACATGCGCCCCGTTGCCCACGGCATTCGGTGCGGGCTTGGGTGTGAACGACGCCCGATACCCATGCCGCCGCGCCACCTCGCGGATCACCTCGCGCGTCAGCACTGCGCGGTCACCGGCCATGACGCCCTCTGCGGGGGCGGTCGACACCTCATACTGGTTGATCCCGTATTCCGGCTCCACCGTCTCCAACCCCACTCCGGCGGCCAGCAGCGCCTGCGCCAGACCGCCCGCGAACGGTGCCACCACCCGCATCGCCTCCAGCGAAAACGGCGTGGCGCGGGGCAGGGCGGGGCCGGTCAACAGGAACTCATGCTCAAACGCCGCCGTAAATCCCAGCCCGGTTTCCGCCTTGAAATCCGCCAGCGCCGCCTTCATGAACCCCCGCGTGCAGCATTCCCAACTGACCCCGTCATTGGTGTTGGAATCGCACATCAGGATGTGGAACGGCGGCGTGCCCGGCCACAGGTCCAGCCGCACGGCGGCCTCGGCCTGCGGCGTCTGGCGCACCTCCAGCATCGGACCCCAGGGGTTGTCGGCAATGTCGTCGAACGGCGTCAGCGCCTGCCCCGCGACGGCCCAGCCCAGGCCCTTGGCCATCCGCCCGGCAAGTTGTGACACCGGCACCCCGCGGCACCGGGTGATGCCGACATAATCACTCCAGCACAGATGTGCGATCTCGGTCGCGTCCCCGGTCACTCGGTCCTCCGTCGTGGCAGCCATCGGTTGCAACCCTAGACCGGAACGAACCGCCATGAAAACGCCAACCTGCATCCCCCGGCAACGGGCCTGAAATTGCAAAGTGTATGTACGGATGCTGTACAGATGCTGTACGGTCTGAATACGCGTCGAATACGGACAAAACCCAATGGTTCCAGTCCGTTGGGCCACGATTCATCCCACAGCCACCGCATCGGCAAAACGCCCGGTCAAGACTTCGTTTACCGGTCCCCGCAACGGGCCGGAACAGGGACGCCGCTGCTTTGGCTGGTCCGCTCAGAACCGCTGCGGTACGTACAACTCGGGCGGCAGCACGGCGCGTTCATAGTCGGGGTTGAACACCCGGTCGGGCAGGGTGATCTCGGCATGGGGGACGGGCTCGTAAGGAAACAGCGACAGGAAATGCCCGATGCAGTTCAGCCGCGCGCGTTTCTTGTCGTTGCCTTCCACGATGTACCAGGGCGCCTCGGGGATGTTGGTGCGGGCGAACATCTCTTCCTTGGCCTTGGTGTAGTGTTCCCAGCGAACCCGTGCCTGCAGGTCCATCGGCGACAGTTTCCACTGTTTCATCGGATCATGGATCCGCATGAGGAAGCGAAGCTGTTGTTCCTGATCGGTAATCGAGAACCAGTATTTCACCACCCGCACCCCCGACCGCACCAGCATGCGTTCAAACTCGGGCGCGTCGTTGAAAAATTCCTCGACCTGCGCGTCGGTCGCAAAGCCCATCACCCGCTCGACCCCCGCGCGGTTGTACCAGGACCGGTCAAACAGCACGATCTCGCCCCCCGCCGGCAGGTGGGGCACATAGCGCTGGAAATACCACTGCGACCGTTCGCGGTCGGATGGGGCCGGCAGCGCCACCGACCGCACCACGCGGGGATTAAGCCTTTGGGTGATGCGCTTGATGACGCCGCCCTTGCCCGCCGAATCGCGCCCTTCAAAGATCACGACGACCTTTTCCTTGTAATGGCTGACCCAGTCCTGCAACCGGATAAGTTCCGACTGCAGCCGGATCAGTTCGGTCAGATAGGTGCGCCGGTCCAGTTGGTCGGGGTTCTTGTCCTTGTAAATGCGGGCAATTTCCTGCGAAAGGGCGGCATCCTCAAGATCAAGCTCATAGTCCTCGGCCAGCGCGTCATCCAGTTCCGCCTCAAGCCAGTCCTTGGCAGTGCTTTCGGTCGGCATGGTGGGATCCCTCGGGTTGCTGTTGCGCGACATGACCATGATCCTGTGACAGTTTTCCGACAACCCGCCCCGGACGCGGCGGTTCAGAAGGCGTTCAGCATCAGGAAAAGCGTCGATCTCACCAGCGCATAGGCCAGCGCGCCCACCCACACCACCGCCGCCGCCGAGACGACGATACCCCCCAGGACCCAGGCCCCGTCGCGTTCCAGAAGCCCCAGCGACAACACCGAAATTGCCAGCGAAGGCATCAGGTTGCCGAACGGCACCGGCAACATCAGGACCAGCGCCAGCAAGAGGCACAACACCCCGATGGCCCGCTGTGCGACCGGCCCGGTCAGCGACAGCATGCGGTGGCGCAACAGGCGCTCGGCGCGCTTGATCCAGGGGTTTGCGCGGTCCACCATGGTGCGGAAGGTGGCCGTGGCCAGCCCGCGCCGCGCGATGAAGTGCGGCAGCCATGGGTCACGCCCGGCAACCATCAACGCCGACAGCACGACCAGCGGCAACCCCAGGATGGCCGCCAGTCCGGGCGGTGACGGCAGGATGTTGGGCACGGCGAACACCAGAAGCATCGCGCCAAATGCCCGCAATTTCAACGCGATAAGGAGATCACCAAGAGTGATGCGTTCGCCCGTCGTCTCACGCGCGATGCGGTTCAGGGCGCGTGACAGGCGTTCGTGACGGACCCTGCGCACTGCCGCGATGCCCGCCTGAACTGTCCCGGTCATGTCCCACCCTGCGCGTGCCACGCTTCGCCCAAGATGGTCATTCGGCCGGCAGACGCAACCCCCCTGCAGGCAGGGCGCCGGTTTCAGCCGACGTTGAAATGGTCGCTGATCTTCTGCGCCATGGCTTCAGAAATCCCCGGCACCGCCATCAGGTCGGCAATCCCCGCACGCGAAACCGCCTTGGCACTGCCAAAGTGCGCCAGCAGCGCCTTTTTCCGCCCCGCACCCACCCCTGCAATATCGTCCAGCGGCGTTTTGCTGATGCCCTTGGCGCGTTTCGCCCGGTGTGCGCCGATGGCCCAGCGGTGCGCCTCATCCCGCAGGCGCTGCACGAAATACAGGACCGGGTCGTTCATCCGCAACGCAAACACGGGCTCACCCACGCGGTGGAACTCCTCTTTCCCCGCATCGCGGTCGATGCCCTTGGCGACGCCCACCATCGCGATGTCGTCAACGCCAAGCTCGGCCATGATCCCTGCCACCGCCGATACCTGCCCCGCCCCACCGTCGATCAACAGAAGATCAGGCCAGGCCTCACTTTTCCGCTCGGGGTCCTCCTTCAGCAGACGCTCAAACCGGCGGGTCAGCACCTCTTTCATCATGCCGAAATCGTCCGAGTTGGCCCCCGCCGCCGACTTGATGTTGAACTTGCGGTACTGCGATTTCACGAATCCTTCAGCCCCCGCGACGATCATCCCCCCCACGGCATCGCTGCCCTGAATATGGCTGTTGTCATAAACCTCGATCCGCTTCGGAGGCGCCTCCAGATCGAACGCCTCGGCCAGACCGTCCAGCAGTTTCGTCTGCGTACTCGTCTCGGCCATCTTGCGCGCCAGGCTTTCGCGGGCGTTGCGGGCGGCGTTTTCGACCAGTTCGGCCTTTTCGCCCCGCTGCGGCACGGCCAGTTCCACCCGCCGCCCGGCCCGGTCGGCCAGCAATTGCGCCACCAGATCGGGATTTTCAACCGCATGCGACAACAGGATCAGGCGCGGCGGTTCCTTGTCGTCATAGAACTGCGCAAGGAAAGCCTCCATGATCTCAGGCTCTTCCGCGCCTGCGCCGGTGCGGGGATAGAAGTCGCGGTTGCCCCAGCTTTGGTTCGCACGGATGAAGAACACCTGCACGCAGGCCTGTCCCTGATCCAGATGCAGCGCCACCACGTCCGCCTCGGGCACGCCCTTGGGGTTGATGCCTTGGGTCTGCTGCACGGCTGTCAGCGCACGGATACGGTCGCGCAGGGCGGCGGCGCGCTCAAACTCCATCGCTTCGGATGCCGTCTGCATGGCGGTGGCAAGATCGGACTGGACCGAGGTGCTTTTCCCCTCCAGAAACCGCCGCGCGTCGGCCACCAGCCCCGCATAGCCCGCCTCGTCGATCCGACCTGTGCAGGGGGCCGAACACCGCTTGATCTGGTGCAAAAGGCAGGGCCGGGTCCGGCCCGAAAACATCGCGTCGGAACAGTTGCGCAGCAGGAACACCTTCTGCAACTGGTTCAGCGTGCGGTTCACCGCACCGGCACTGGCGAAGGGGCCAAAGTAGGTGCCCTTTTCAGATTTCTTTCCCCGATGCTTCTTGATCTGCGGAAAGGCGTGCTCGCTGCCGATCAGGATGTTCGGGAACGACTTGTCATCGCGCAACAGCACGTTGTAGCGGGGCTTCAGTTGCTTGATGAGGTTCTGCTCCAACAGCAGCGCCTCGGTTTCGGTGCGCGTGGTCAGGAACATCATCGACGCCGTTTCGCGGATCATCCGCGCGATGCGCCCCGAATGGCCCGACGCGCGCGCATAGTTCGACACCCGCGCCCGCAGGTTGCGCGCCTTGCCGACGTACAACACCTCACTCGTCGCGTTCAGCATGCGATAGACGCCGGGCGAGCCGTCCAGCGTGCGCAGATAGCCCGCAATCACCGCGTGGCCGGTGGCGGCGGTGGCAGGCGTTTCTGCGGGGTTTTCAAGGTTGGTCGGGTCGTCGGTCATGGCTTGATTCTGGCCTGTCGCTGCAATGTCCGCAAGGCGGCGGCAAGGGAAAACCTGTCCCCGTTTTCTGTGGACAAGTCTGTGAGAAAGGTTGCGGCGAGCCTGAATTTTCCTTGTTTCCGGCCCGGTTCGCCGGGATGCCTGTTTTTTAGGCGTATTGTTAACATACTGAAATCAAACGAAAGATAATTACTTGCACGAAAAGTTGTAGGGAAATCAGGGGCTTTGTGAAGGTTGTGTTAAATTTATGCGTCCAGGTGGACAAGTCTCGGACCGGGCCTGACGCGGCGTCATTCAACCCCAAGGATATCGGCGGTCTTCCAGCCCAGATGCTGGCCCCCGTCGACGCACAAAAGCTGTCCTGTGACAGCCCGCGCATCCAGAAGATAGGACAGGGCCGCGCAGATGTCGGCAGGGTCGGCGCCACGCCCAAGGATCGTCGCGGCGCGCTGGTGGGCAAAGTGGTCGGCGGTCTGTCGCGCGCCTTGCATCGTCGGTCCGGGACCGATGGCATTGACGCGGATCGCCGGCGCCAGCGCCTGTGCGGCAGTGCGGGTAAAGGCCCAGAGCGCCATCTTGGCAACGGTGTAGGTCATGAATTCTGGCGTCAGCTTCAGGACACGCTGGTCGATCATGTTCACCACCAGCCCGGTGGCCACAGGTTCGCCGCCATCGGTTGCCGCCGGGGCGGCCTGTGCCGCAAACGCTTGCGTCAGCACGAAAGGCGCGCGCAGGTTTGATCCGATGTGACGATCCCAGCCGGTTTTCGTCGCATTGGCCAGCGTGTCGTGTTCAAAGATCGACGCGTTGTTGACCAGCACCGTCAGCGGCCCGCCAAGTGCCGCCACCGCGCGGGGCACAAGGCCGGCCGTCGCCGCCTCATCCAGAAGGTCGGCCTGCAGGGTGGCGGCCACCTGGCCCAGACCACGGATTTCGTCGGCCACCTCTGCCGCCTCGGCCGCGGATCGGTCAAAATGCACGGCCACATCAAACCCGCGCCCCGCCAGATGCAGCGCCATAGCCCGGCCCAGCCGCCGCGCCCCACCCGTCACCAGCGCCTTGCCCATGGTCATTCCCCCGTCCTGCGATGCAGAAAATAGCCCTTGTCCCGCCCGGTCAACCCTTGCCCCCGGGCCGTGCGGCACCGCAGGCACAATTGCCGGGGCCGGGGATCGGCGTGCCGCAGCGGATGCAGATCACTGGCGCTGCAACCCTTGCCGCGGCCTTGCCTGCCCCCGGCGGCAGCTTGCGGCGCGGAATGCGCAGCCGCCCGAAGATGGCCAGCCCCATCATCGCGACCAGAAAGACAAGGACGACCTTGACCAGCATCCTACAGACCGTAGCGCTGCCACAGGGCCCTGTCATCCACCGATGTCAGCGCCGCCGACACCGCCGCCTCGCCCGCCGATGCCGCAGCCCCCGACAGGCCAACCCGCTGCGCAAGGCTGCGCCGCTGACCCATGGCGACCAGACGCACCTTGTCGCCGTAAAGCGCCTTCATCTTGGGCACGACATGTGCGATGCCGTCCGCCAGCCCCAGATCGACCGCCTGCTGCCCGACCCAGACATCCGCGTTGAAAAGGTCCGCCGTGCCATCCAGCCGCGCGCCGCGCCGGTCTTTCACATGCGCGATGAAGGTGTCGTGCAGCGGTTTCTGCAGGGCGCGCAGCCGTTCCACATCCGCAGGTTTCTGTGGCAGGAACGGGTCGGCCAGGCTTTTTGACGTGCCGGCCGTGATCACCCGCCGCTCGATCCCCTGCCGGGCCATCAGTTCGGGAAACCCGAACGAGGCAAAGATGACACCGATGGACCCGACGATGCTGGTCGCATCCAGCCAGATATGATCCGCCGCACAGGCCAGCCAGTACCCGCCCGAGGCCGCGACATCCTCGACAAACGCATGCACCGGCACGCCCTTGTCGCCCGCAAGGCGGCGGATGCGCGCGGCGATCAGGCTGGACTGTGCCGCCGACCCGCCGGGTGAGTTGATGACCAATGCCACCGCCGCCGGTTTGCCACGGGCAAAGGCACGCTCGATCAGCGGCGCCATGGCCTGATCGGACAGCGATGCGCCAAAGCGCCCGCCGGTCCCGATGGCCCCCTGCAGGCGGATCACGGGAACAAGCGGGGTGGTTTTGCGAAAGGGGATGAAGTTGACCATGGCGTGGATGTAGAGGTTCGAGGCGGTATTTCCAAGACGGCAGCGATGAAAGCGGGGGACTTACATCCCCCGCACCCCATTGTGATCTTTGGAGACAGCAGAGGGGGCGGGGTCAGAAGTCAATGGCAAGGCCCTTGCGTTCCCAGTCACCGTAGCGGACGGGTTCCGGCCCGGCGCGACCCCCGTGTTCGGGCGGAAGCGCGGGGGCGGAGGCGGCCCGGCGGCGGGCCTCGGCCTCGGCAAGGGCGCGCTTTGCTGCGGCGGGCAGTTCGGGGTCGGGGTGGGTGTCGGGGTTGGTATCGGGCATGATGGTGCCTTCCTTGTCGGGGCCTGCCCCTTGGTATAGGGCCGGGGGCTGGGGCGGCAAGGCGAGGTGCGGGCGGATGGCAGTGGCGGGACTGGCGGCAAGGGCCGGAGCTTTGGCAATCCTGTCGGCGGTGCTGGACGAGGGGCATCTGCCGGGCGTCGGGATCGCCGGGTCAGAGCCGTCTGACCGCGCCCGGGCAGAGCGGCTGGCGGCACTGGTATTGCGCAACCTTGATCGCTGTGACCGGGTGCTGGCCCCACATCTGCGCAAGGCTCCTCCGCCGTTCGTGCGCCATGCCTTGCGGCTGGCGGTTGCCGAGATGGCACTGGGGGGGGCGGCGGCGCATGGGGCGGTGAATGCGGCGGTCGAGATGGTGCGGCGGGCCCCACGGGGTGCGCCGTTTGCCGGGCTGGTGAATGCCGTGCTGCGCAAGGTGGCTGCGGTCGAGGCACCGTTTACCGCGCTGCCGGTGCAGAAGCTGCCGCAATGGCTGCGCCAGCCCCTGGTGCATGCCTGGGGGCGGCCTGCGATTGAGGGGATGGAGGCGGTGCAGGCGGTCGAGCCGCCGTTGGACCTGACCCTGCGACCGGGGGCTGAGGTGGATATTGCGGGGGCTGTGGTGTTGCCCACCGGGTCGTGGCGGTTGGCGGCGGGGGGGCAGGTGTCGGCGCTGCCGGGCTATGCCGAGGGTGCATGGTGGGTGCAGGACGCGGGGGCAGCGCTTGCCGCACGGGTGCTGGACGCGCGACCGGGTGAGCGGGTGATCGACCTTTGCGCGGCCCCGGGGGGCAAGACGATGCAGTTGGCCGCCGCCGGGGCCGAGGTGACGGCGGTCGATATCTCGGGTCCGCGTCTGGCGCGGTTGCACGAGAACCTCGCGCGGACGGGGCTGACAGCAAACGTGGTGACGGCGGACGCGTTGCACTGGATGCCCGAGGTGCCCGCCGATGCCGTGCTGCTGGACGCGCCCTGTTCGGCGACGGGCACGATCCGGCGTCATCCCGAATTGCCGCATGTCCGGGATGGGGGTGACCTCCCGGCATTGGTGGCGCTGCAGGCGGCGCTGATCGACCGGGCTGTCGTAATGTTGCGACCGGGGGGGCGGCTGGTGTTCTGCACATGCTCGGTCCTGCCCGAAGAGGGCGAGGCGCATCTGGCAGGTGCCTTGGCGCGGCATCCGGGGCTGGTGGTAGAGCCGTTTTTGCCATCTGGCGCGGATGCCGGATGGCAGACCGAAAGCGGAGCATTGCGGCTGCGGCCCGATCACTGGGCGGACCGGGGCGGGATCGACGGGTTCTTTATCGTGCGGCTTCGGAAGGGCTGAGGGGGCAGGAGCGGGGGCCAGCCCCCGCACCCCCGGGATATTTTTACAAAGATGAAAGCGTGGGGTCAGGCGCGCAGGCGTTGCAGCAGGATCAGGGTGGGTTCGCCGGTGACGGGCAGGCCTTGGGCACCTTCATAGCCGCTGATCGCAGCGCGGGTTTTGGCGCCGATGACACCGTCGGTGCCTTGGGTGTCGAACCCCTTGGCTGTCAGGCGGCGCTGCAATTCCTGACGGTCGGCGATTGTCATGCCCTGTTTGTCGGGGGGGAAGGTGCCCTGCACCGGCGACCCACCGCGCAGGCGGTCGGACAGGTGGCCGACGCCGATCGCGTAGTTCTCGGCGTTGTTGTAGCGCAGGATCACGTTGAAATTCTGGAACAGCAGGAAAGCCGGGCCCGACGCCCCCGCCGGAATGATGATCGACCCCGAACCGCTGCCCGGCAGCGGACCGCCACCCGCCCGTGTGACGCCCTGTGCAGCCCAGTCAGATGTCGCCCGCCCCTTGCCGCGCCCGGTCTGGCCGAGGTTAAAACCGGGCGGCAGTCGCACCTCCATCCCCCATGGCTGGCCGCGCTGCCAGCCCGATTTCGACAGATAGGCGGCGGTCGAGGCAAGCGCATCGGTCGGATCGTCCGACCAGATGTCACGCCGCCCGTCGCCGGTGAAATCGACGGCAAAGCCCTGATAGGACGTGGGGATAAACTGCGTGTGGCCCATGGCGCCGGCCCAGCTTCCGGTCATCCGGTCGGCGGTGATGTCGCCGTTCTGCAGGATGCGCAGCGCGGCGATCAGTTGTGCCTCAAAGAACTCACCCCGCCGGCCGTCATAGGCCAGCGTCGAGAGGGCCGAGATCACCGGCACATCGCCGCGCCTTGTGCCGTAAAAGCTTTCCAGCCCCCAGACGGCGGCCACGACATTGCCCTCGACCCCATAGCGCGCCTCGATCTGGGCCAGAACGCCGCCGTACTGGCGCAGCGCCGCCTGTCCCATCGACACCCGCTGATCCGAGGCGGCGATGGCGAGGTAATCCTGCAGGGTGCGGGTGAATTCGGTCTGGTTGCGGTCACGCTCAACCACGCCGGGCAGGAAACCGGCACCGCGAAAGGCGCTGTCAAGGGTGCCCGCCGGGATGCCGCGCGCGGCGGCCCTTTGGCGGAACCCCTGTACCCAGGCATCGAACCCTGCGTTCGGTACCGGAACGAACGCAGGGTCGACAACACTGCGCCCGGGGATCGGGCTGCCGCCGCCGACGCAGGCGGTCATCAGGGTGGCAGCAAGGCCAAGGGTCACTGAGCGGCGGGTGGGGTGCATCGGGTCTGCCTTGTGTCCGGCGTTGATCGGGCCGCAAGCCTAGCCGATGCGCGGGGAAGGTCAAAGCCCGCAGGCACACCGATGCGCAGCACGCCGCCGGTCAGCCGATCAGGATAACCAGCCAGGCCACCCCTGCCGCAATCGCCGTCAGCGCAACCGCCGCCGATCCGCAATCCTTGGCCCGGCCCGCGCGCGGGTTCCGGTCGGTCGAGATGTAATCGACGGTTTCCTCGATGGCGGTGTTCATCAACTCGGCCGCCAGCACCAGAAGGCCAAGCGCAAGGATCAGCGCCCGTTCGGCGGGTGCAAGGTCCAGCGTCAGCGCAAGCCCTGCGGACAGGACATTGGCGATGGTCCACTGGCGCAGCGATTTCTCGGTGGCCCAGGCGCTGCGCCATCCGTCCAGCGACCAGCGGCAGGTATCGGCAAAGCGGCGCAGTTCGCTGCCCAGATCAAATGCCATTCCGTCCCCCCTTGGCGGTTGTCGGGGGCAGGCTATGCGATGGTTTTGTGACGATCCAGTGCCCGCGTCATTTCAGGCTCCCGCGTCATTTCAGGCTGGCGGCCACGCGGCGGACGATGGCCTGACGCTGGGCATTCGGCGGGTGGGTCCCCAGGAACTGGTTGCCGGGATCGCCCAGCCGGTCAAAGAACGCCGCCCCCCGCACCGGATTGAAGCCTGCGCGAAAGGCAATCTCGGTGCCAAGCGCATCCGCCTCCAATTCGAACGTCTGGGAAAACCGGCGCGCGCCGATGGTCGCGCCCACGTCCTGTGCGGCGCGCACGGCGGCATCGTCGGCCCCGCCAAGCGTGGCCATCACCCCCGCCAGAATCGCCCCCGCCGTCGCACTTTCCTGCTGCTGCGGGATGTGGCCCAGAATGTGATGCGCCGCCTCATGTCCCAGCACAAAGGCGATCTCGTCCACGTTCCGCGCCCCGGCAATCAGCGGCAGGGTCAGCCCGATCACCGGCCGGCCGGCACGGTCCAGTGTCTGAAAGGCGTTCGGCGGCTGTCCCGGACGGTCGTCGATGACGATGCGGTAGTCGCAGGGCAGGGCGCGGGTCAACCTGCGGCAGAAATCTTCGGCCACAGGCTCTACCCGTTCCAGCGCCATCACGAAATTGGCGGCGGCGTCACGGGGGGCCACTTGCGGCGCAAGCAAGGACGGGGCGGGCCGGGTGCCCGACGCAGGCTCTGGCGCGGGCAGGGCCAGGGGTGCGGCGCAACCGGCCAGCAAGAGGCCCGCAGCCATGGCAAGTCTGTGGACCCGTCTCAGCAAATCGCACACTCCTGTCATCCCGGCCCTTTGAAACCTAGCAGATGCACCGGCCCCTGAAAGCCCCGCTCACGCAGCCTTGTCCGGCTTGCGGCGCGCGGCCGCGGGGCCTATCCTTGGCCCCATGTTCACCATTGAGCACGAGTTCGACGCAACCATCGTGACGCTGATCGACGAGGGTGCCCCGCATCTGCAAGAGGATGTGGTGCTGGCCGTTTTCGAGGATTGCGTGACGCTGGAACAACCCGACCCGCGCGATGGCGAGGTGCGGCGCGTGACCCTGTCGATGACGCAGGTGCGCGATCTGGCGGCGGCGCTGGACCTGCCCGAGGGTAGCTATCGGCTGGCGGGTGCCAAGGGGGGGTGAGGGCAGCATGAAACGGATGGCGATCATTGTGGCGCTTGGCCTGCTGACCGCCTGCGGGACGCCGCAGGAAATGTGCATCCAGCGCGAAACCCGCGACCTGCGCACGCTGGACCGGCTGATTGCCGGGACCGAGGGCAACATCGCCCGCGGCTTTGCCATCGAGGAATACACCGAGACCGTCGATTATTGGGGCACCTGTTATCAGCCGCAGGCCACAGGAGCGAATGGCGTGCGCCCGGCCCCGGTTGCCTATGCCTGCCGACGCGACCGGGATATCACCCGGACCCGGCCCGTCGCCATCGACCTTGGGGCGGAACGGCAAAAGCTGGTCAGCATGCAAGCCAAACGGCGCGACCTTGCGCGCGCCGCCGAGGGGCCGATTGCAGCGTGCAGGGCAACATACCCTGAGTGATCAGTCCTCATCCGTGCCGAACTGGCTGAGGACCTGACCGCGACCGCGCAGCCGCAACAACAGCGGCACAAAGAATGCCAGTGCGGCAATCGCCAGCAGCGTGGCTGACAGCGGCGTCGATACCAGCGTGGTAAAGTCGCCCTGCGCGATGGCTAGCGCCCGGCGCAACTGCGCCTCGGCCATCGGCCCCAGGATCAGGCCCACCACGACGGGGGCAATGGGATAGCCGTAAAGCCGCATGAGGTAGCCCATGATCCCGAAGATCAGCAGCATCCCCAACTCGACCGGCGACGGGTTGACGCCGATGGTGCCCAGACAGGCGAACAGCAGGATCCCCGCGTACAGCCAATGGCGCGGGATCGTCAGCAGTTTGACCCACAGCCGGATCAGCGGCAGGTTGAGCACCAGAAGCATGATGTTGGCAATCAACAGGCTGGCAATCAGGCCCCAGACCAGTTGCGGCGCCGTGGCAAACAACAGCGGCCCCGGTTGCAGGCCGAACTGCTGGAACCCCGCCAGCATGATCGCCGCCGTTGCCGTGGTCGGCAGGCCCAGCGTCAACAGCGGCACCAGCGTGCCGGCTGCGGCGGCGTTGTTCGCAGCCTCGGGGCCCGCCACGCCCTCGATGGCGCCGTGGCCGAATTCCTCGGGGTGTTTCGACATGCGCTTTTCAGTGCCGTAGCTGAGGAATGACGCGATATCGGCCCCGCCCGCAGGCATCGCGCCGATGGGAAAGCCGATGGCCGTGCCGCGCAGCCAGGCGGGCCACGACCGACGCCAGTCCTCAGGCGTCATCTTCACCGAACCGCGCAGTTCCTGCACCTTGTCTTCGTCGCCCACGGGTTTCGCGGCGACGAACAGCGCCTCGCCCAGGGCGAACATCGCGACGGCAAGCGTCGTCACCTCGATCCCGTCCAACAACTGCGGCACGCCGAACGACATGCGCGCCTGCCCGGTCAGCCCGTCGATACCCACCACAGCCAGCCCGAGGCCGACGAACAGCGACGTCATCCCTTTCAGCGCCGAATCACCAAAGGCCGCTGACACGGTGACAAAGGCCAGCACCATCAGCGCAAAGTATTCCCGGGGGCCGAACACCAATGCCAGCTTGACGATGTGGGGCGCGAGAAACGCCAGCGCCAGCGTGGCCAAAAGGCCCGCGACGAAAGACCCGATGGCGGCGGTGGCCAAGGCAGGCCCGCCACGCCCGGCGCGGGCCATCTTGTTCCCCTCCAGCGCCGTCACGATGGACGCGCTTTCGCCCGGTGTGTTCAGAAGGATCGACGTGGTCGATCCGCCGTACATCCCGCCGTAGTAAATCCCCGCGAACATGATGAGCGATCCGGCAGGGTCAAGCCCATAAGTGACCGGCAACAACAGCGCCACCGTCAGCGCAGGCCCGATGCCGGGCAGCACACCCACGGCGGTGCCAAGGGTGACGCCGATCAGCGCATACATCAGGATCATCGGCTGCATCGCGGTGCCCAGACCCTGCAGCAGGAATTCAAACGTGCTCATCAGTCAGTTCCCGAATACAAGGGTTTCGGGGATCCCCGCCGGCAGGTTCAGTTTCAGGATCTGGTCAAACACCCCGTAGATCAGCAAGGACACCACCAGCCCCACCGGCAACGTCAGGGCCATATTGCGTTTGCCAAAGGCAAAAGCGGTACAGGCGAACAGGATGCCCGAGGCGATGGTAAAGCCCAGGGGATGCACCAGAAACACGATCGACAGCATGCCCGCGACGATCCACAGGATCGGCGTGGCCTGCTGCTGTGGCACCCTGGGGCCGGCCGTGCCGCGCAATCCCGTCAGGGCGGTCAGTGCCGCCAGCACAAGAAGGACGATGCCCACGAACTTGGGCATCGCGGCAGCCCCCACACCGGAATATCCGCTTTTGTCGGGGATTGAGGACGCATCCCAGATCATCACGGCCCCGAACGCCGCAAGCCCAAGTGCGATCAGAAGCGCCGCCCCATCGGGGCGGCGTTCCTTGGATTGCGCGGGGTTGGACCCCGGGCCGGTCATTGCACCAGGCCGATGTCCTTGAGGACGGCCGTCGTCGCCTCGATCTCTTTGGCAAGCTGTGCGTCGAAATCGGCACCGGCGAGATAGGTGTTGGCCCAGCCCTTGGTTTCCAGCGCAGCCTTCCAGCCCGCCGAATTGGCCAGTTTGTCCACGTCGGCCAGCACCACAGCCTTTTGTTCGGCGGTCAGGCCCGGGGCCGCCGCAACCATGCGCCAGTTCTGCACGTCCACCGCATAGCCCGATTCCATCAGCGTCGGTGCATCGGTGTTCGGCCAACGCGCAGCAGTCGACACCGCAAGAATGCGCATCGAGCCGGCCTCGACCTGCGGCAGGAACTCACCCACGCCCGAGATGCCGGCCGTCACCTGATTGCCCAGGATCGCCGCCAGCGCCTCGCCACCACCGGAAAAGGCGACGTAGTTGATCTTGGTCGGATCGATGCCCGCCGCCTTGGCCAGAAGGCCCACGGTGATGTGGTCAACGCCGCCCGCCGAGCCGCCGGCCCAGGAAACCGAACCGGGATCGGCCTTCATCTTTTCCACAAGATCGCCGATGGTCTGCAGCTCCGACGCCGCCGGCACCGCGATGGCCACAGCCTCGCCGGTCAGGCGCGCGATGGGGGTCACGTCGGCCAGCGAAACCGGCGACGCGTTGGTCAGGATCGCGCCGACCATCACATAACCGCCCACAATCAACTGCTTGGGGTCGCCCGCCGCACTGGCCACGAACTGGGCCAGACCGACTGTGCCACCGGCGCCCGGCACGTTCTGGACCTGGGCGCTGCCGATACCTTCGGCGCCCATCACCTCTTGCATGGTGCGGGCCGTCGCGTCCCAACCACCGCCGGGGGCTGCCGGGGCCATGATGATGTAGTCTTCGGCAAATGCCATTGAGGCAGCGGCCACGGCAAATGCCGCGCCGAACAGGGCGTGTTTCACGATTGTCTCCTCCCAAGGCACGCTTCGGTGCCGGATTGTTCCGGGGTGGCGTCTCCTCACGCCAGTCCCATTTTCACTTGAGACCATAAAAACCTGTCAGGAACCTGACACCGGCCGGGCGAACCATGGGATTGCGCTGGTGACCGCGGCAGGAATTGAACCTGCAACCTATCCCTTAGGAGGGGATCGCTCTATCCGTTGAGCTACGCGGCCCGCGCGACCATGGTTCTGCCGCCAAATCGGCGGCAAGGCAACGGTTTCGTGGGGGGTGGGGTGAAATCAGGGGGGTCGACGGGGCCGGGGCAGCCCGGCCTGCCGTGTAACTCTGACGGAAAACGTCCATATAACAACAGCTTTCAGGGTTATTCACCGCATGCGCCACACCTTGGACAACGCGACCTTAAGGCGCTAACATCGGATAACGTTGCATCCCCAGAGGCCCCCGCCCGTGCAAAGACCCCCCCCGAAAGCCGTCGCAAAACCGCCGCCCCTCCGCAGTGGCGCTGCGGACGGCCGCCGCCCTTTGACGCTTCGTGATGTGTCCGAGGCGTCGGGCGTTTCCGAGATGACTGTCAGCCGCGTGCTGCGACAGCGGGGTGACGTGTCGGCGGCGACGCGTGAGAAGGTGACCGAGGCGGCGCGGCGGTTGGGGTATGTGCCGAACAAGATTGCGGGCGCATTGGCCAGCCAGCGGGTGAACCTGGTGGCGGTGATCATCCCGTCCTTTTCGAACATGGTGTTCCCCGAGGTGATGACGGGGATCAACGAACGCCTTGACGATACCGGGTTGCAACCCGTTATGGGCGTTACGAATTATTCGCCCGAGCGCGAGGAATCCGTGCTGTACGAGATGCTGTCGTGGCGGCCTTCGGGGATCATCCTGGCGGGGCTGGAACATACGCCGGCGGCACGGGCGATGCTGGCGAATGCCGGGGTGCCCGTGGTCGAGATCATGGATGTGGACGGGCAAGCCGTTGATAACATGGTTGGAATATCGCACCGCCGCGCCGGGCGGCAGATGGCGCATGCGATTTTGGCGGCGGGGTATCGGCGGATCGGGTTTCTGGGCACGATGATGCCCGACGACCACCGCGCCCGCAAACGCATGGAAGGGTTTCAGCAGGCGCTGGCCGAGGCGGGGGTGGCACTGGCGGATAGTGAATTCTATGCCGGGGGGTCGTCGCTGCTGAAGGGGCGCGAGATGACGGCGGCGATCCTGGGGCGCAATCCCGATCTGGATTTTCTGTATTATTCCAATGACATGGTGGGGGCAGGGGGGTTGCTGTACTGTCTGGCCAACGGCATTGACGTACCGGGGCGGATCGGGCTGGCGGGGTTCAACGGGGTGGACATGCTGGACGGATTGCCGGTGCGGCTGGCGACGATGGATGCCTGCCGGCTGGAGATCGGGCGTGTGGCCGCCGATATCGTGGCGGGGCGGCGGGGGACCGAGGGGGGCGAGGTGGTAGAGTTGTCGCCGCTGTTGCAACCGGGCGATACGATCCGGCGCTGAGGTCGGCAAGGCCATGGGAACGCTGTGTTTCAGGCGTGCACAATCCGTATTCAGGCCGTACAGCATCCGTATTACATCTGTACATACACATGTGCATTTTCTGCGCCGTGGCGGGCACGCATCACCGGCCGGGTGTCGGGGAGGTGTGCAGCGGAGTGCCACCCCTTCCCATCCCTTTGCCGACAGAAGGAGGCGCGGATGGGGCCGGCGGAGGCCTGAGGGAAACACGAAGGGGATCGGGATGTGCGTAGCAGGTCAGAAAGAACGATTTCTTCGAAGAAATCGGGCCGGAGTTTTTGAAAACTCCGCAGCGGCGGTGCAACCGGGTGCTGCGATGCGGCGAGGCGGCATGTTGGTCGATAGGCGGCAGCTATAGCGTCAGGATCGTGCACCCGGTCGTCGTACGCGCCTCAAGCGCGCGGTGGGCGTCGGCGACCTGGGCAAGGGGGAACCGCTGGTCGATGCGGATCTCGACCGCACCGGTTGCCACCTTGGCGAAGAGGTCGGCGGCCATTGCCTGACAGGTGGCGTGGTCGGCGATATGGGCAAAGAGGGTGGGGCGGGTGAGTTTGAGCGAGCCTTTGGCGGCCAGAACCGAGATGTCAAAGGGCGGCACCTTGCCCGATGCATTGCCGAAGGAAATCATCATGCCAAGGGGGCGGAGGCTGTTCAGCGAGCCTTCGAAGGTTGAGGCCCCGACCGAATCCATCACCACATCGACGCCGCGCCCGTCGGTCAGACGCCGCACCTCGGCCGCGAAATCGGGGTTGGTGGTGTAGTTGATGGCATGGGTCGCCCCATGTTCCAGCGCCAGCGCGCATTTGGCATCGCTGCCGGCGGTGGCGATCAGGGTGATATCCTCGGACCTTGCCCATTGGCAGGCAATAAGGCCCACCCCCCCCGCCGCCGCGTGAAAGAGGACGGTATCGCCCGCCGCGATCGGCTCGGTTCGGCGGAACAGATACTGCACCGTCATCCCCTTGAGCATCATCGCCGCTGCCTGTTCAAACGAAATCCCGTCGGGCAGGGGGCAGACCTGTGCGGCCGGCATGGTGCGCGACGCGGCATAGGCGCCGGGCGGGTTCGCCGCATAGGCCACGCGCATGCCGGGCAAAAGGTGCGCCACCCCTTCGCCGACGGCGGTGACGGTGCCCGCACCCTCCATCCCCAGGGCGGTGGGCAGGGTCATGGGGTACAGGCCGGACCGTTGGTAACAGTCGATGAAGTTCAGCCCCGCCGCCCCTTGGGCAATGGTCACCTGCCCCGGTCCGGGGCGTGGCACCTCGCGTTCCACCAGCGTCAGAACCTCGGGGCCGCCCTGGGCGGTGATGATGACGGTCGGGCTGAGTTGCATGGTCGCCTCCTGCAATCGCTGCCCGCCGATCATGGCGGAGCAGCGCCACGGGTCAAGCCGCAGTCACCATTGCGTGAGCGTGTAACCGCCCGCGCGCGGCGCGCGTAAGTCGGGACGGATGAAACCGATGGGGGCCGGATGATCGAGGTTGTGCTGGGCTATCTTGCGGGGCTGTTGACGCTGATCAACCCCTGTGTCCTGCCGGTGCTGCCGGTGGTGCTGGCATCGGCGCTGCATCGCCACAGGCTGGCGCCGCTGGCGCTGGCGGCGGGGATGGGCGTGTCATTCGTGGCGCTGGGCATGGTGATTTCGGTCGCGGGGCCCGCCATGGGGCTGGACCCGGACGAGGTTTCGCGCGGTGCGGCACTGGTGATGGTGGCGTTCGGGCTGATGCTGTTGGTGCCGGCCTTTGGCCACGCGTTCGAACAGGCGACGGCCGGCATGGCCGCCCGCGCCGATGCACAGATCGACGGGGCGGTGGCGGGTGGCGGGCTGCCGGGGCAGGTGGTGGCGGGGGCGCTGTTGGGAGCGGTGTGGAGCCCGTGCATCGGGCCAACACTGGGCGGCGCGATTGCGCTGGCGTCGGCGGGCACCGGGCTGGGGCAGGCATTTGCCATCATGACCGCATTCGCGCTGGGGGTGGCCACGCTGATCCTGGGGCTGGCCTGGGGCGCGCGCAGTGCGATCCGCAAGCGGCAGGCGATGCTGCGCACCCTTGCCGCCCGGTCGCGCCCGGTAATGGGCGCTGTATTCGTGCTGGTGGGGGCGGCGATCTGGTTCCGCCTGCATCATGTGGCCGAAGCCTGGCTGATCGGCGTCTTGCCGCCGTGGTTGCTTGACCTATCTGTATCTCTCTGATCCGAAACACTTTCCCTTAAGGAGACCCATGATGAACCGCCGCCATTTCCTGATGCTGACCGCCGCCCTGCCGGTGTTTGCCACCACCGCCCAAGCGGCGGGTCCGATCGCCTATGCCCCCGGCGTCGCCGAGGCGGCGATGGATGCGGGGAAGATCATCCTTCTGGATTTCAAGGCCAGCTGGTGCACCACCTGTGCCGCGCAGGAACGGGTGATTGATGGGCTGCGAGCCGCGAACCCGGCCTATGGTGCGGCGATCACATTCATCAACGTGGATTGGGATGAGTATGGCGACAGCGACCTGACGCGCAGCCTGAAGATCCCGCGCCGGTCAACGCTGGTGCTGTTGAAGGGGCGCAAGGAGCTGGCGCGGATTGTGGCCGGGACCGGCAAGGCGGAGATCAAGGCGCTTTTGGATCAGGGCGTGGCTGCGGCCTGAGGCGCATTGCCGCTGTACGCGGGGGCTGCAATGCTGTAGGCCCCGCCGGTCGGCCCGTGGATTCCGGGTGCAGTCGGCAGGGAGGCCGCACTGCCAAAGGGGAATGAGGTGCCGCACAGGTACAGGGATGCAAGGTGCATCCCCCTCATTCGGGAACTGACAATGACGGATATGAACGTGGCCGCGCCGCTGGCGCGGGCTTTGGCCGACAAGGGCTATGCGGCGCTGACGCCGGTACAGATGGCCGTGCTGGCCGATGGTGTGGCGGGGCGCGATGTGCTGGTGTCGGCGCAGACCGGGTCGGGCAAGACGGTGGCCTTTGGTCTGGCGATTGCCCCCGAGGTTCTGGGCACACAGGCGCAGCTTTTGTACGCCGACAAGCCTTTGGCCCTGATCGTGGCACCCACGCGCGAACTGGCGTTGCAGGTCGCGCGCGAATTCGAGTGGCTTTATGGCGTGGCCGGGGCCAGCCTTGCCACCTGTGTGGGCGGTATGGATTACCGCACCGAACGGCGCGCACTGGACCGTGGTGCGCATATCGTCGTCGGCACCCCGGGCCGCCTGCGCGACCATATCGAGCGTAATTCGCTGGACATGTCGGGCATCAAGGCGGTCGTGCTGGATGAGGCCGACGAGATGCTGGACATGGGGTTCCGCGAGGATCTGGAGTTCATCCTGTCGGGTGCGCCCGTCGAGCGCCGCACGCTGATGTTCTCGGCCACGGTGCCGAAGGAAATCGCCCAGATGGCCGCGACGTTCCAGCGCGATGCGCTGCGGATCGTGGCGCAGGGCGAATCGCGTCAGCATGTGGATATCGAGTACCGCTCGCTGTCCGTGGCGCCCCGCGACAAGGAACATGCGATCTTCAACGTGCTGCGGTTCTACGAGTCGCGCTCGGCGCTGGTGTTCTGCAAGACGCGCGCGAACGTGAACCACATGATGGCCCGGATGGGCAACCGGGGGTTCCAGGTGGTGGCGCTGTCGGGTGAACTGAGCCAACAGGAACGGACGCACGCGCTGCAGGCGCTGCGCGATGGCCGCGCACGGGTGTGCATCGCGACCGACGTGGCGGCGCGGGGGATCGACCTGCCGGGGCTGGATCTGGTGATCCATGCGGACTTGCCCACCAATTCCGAGGTGCTGCTGCACCGGTCGGGGCGGACCGGGCGCGCGGGGTCAAAGGGGGTTTCGTGCCTGATCGTGACGCCTGCCGAATTCAAGAAGGCCCAGCGGTTGCTGCAAGGCGCCAAGGTTGTGGCCGAATGGGGCAAGGCCCCCTCGGCGGACGAGGTGCAGGAGCGTGACGATACCCGCATCCTGTCGCACCCTGCCCTTGCCGCCGGAGCCGAGGATGAGGCAGGTCTTGCCGCCACCCTCCTTGATCAGTTCGGCCCCGACCGTGTCGCCGCCGCCTTCATCCGCCTGTGGCGTGAAGGGCGGTCTGCGCCCGAGGTGCTGTCCGACACCGCCAGTCCCGACGCCGCCGCCCGTGCGCCCCGCGAACGGGGCGAGTTCGGGCCATCGGTGTGGTTCGCGCTGAATGTGGGCCACGAGGGGCGGGCCGAGGCGCGCTGGTTGTTGCCCAAGATCTGCGATGCGGGGGGGATTGCCAAGGACGGCATCGGGGCCATCCGGGTGCAGCAGGCCGAGACGTTTGTGCAGATTGCCGATGGCGACGCGCCCCGCTTTGGCCAGATGCTGGAGATTGCGCCGGGTCTGACAATGCGCCGCCTGCCGGGTGAGCCGGTGATCGAGGGCCGCCCTGCGGCCCGCCCCGCCGCGCCGCGTGCGGCAGCGCCCCGTGCGCAGGCAACCGCTCCAGCCGCAACCGAGGCCCGCCCTGCGGCGCGCCACGACAAACCCGCCTATGTCCCGAAACCGCCACGCGTCGTGGAACCGGGTGACGCCGATACCCCGCGCCCGGCCGCAGCATCCCCCGCTGCCCCCGCCCCCGCCCGGGTTTCGCCCCCGGTCGAGGCCACAGCCCCGGCCCGCAAACCCTATGCCCCGCGCGCGCCGAAGGCCGAGGATGACCGCAAGCCCTATGCACCGCGCAAGCCCTATGCACCGCGTGATGGCGGCGACCGGCCTTCCGATCCGCCGCGCGCCGAGGCTGGCACGAAACCCTGGCGTCCGCGTGAAGGCGGCGAAGGGCTGGAGCCGAAGAAACCGCGCTGGAAGGCTGAGGGCGGCCCGGCGAAACCCGGCAGCTATGCGTCACACGGGGCGCGGTCACATGCCGGTGCGGGCAAATCCACCGGCTACAAATCGCACAAGGCCGATGATGGCCCGCGCCCGGCGCGCGCCTATGCGCCCCGCCCCGCACCGGACGGTGCCGCACCGCGCCCTTACGCCGACAGCGCCGCCCCCCGCGCACCCCGTCCCTATGGCAAACCTGCCCCGGACGGCGCACCTGCCCGCCCGCCGCGCCCCTTTGGCAAACCCGGAACAGACGGCAAACCCGCCCGCGCCCCGGGGTTCAAGTCGCACAAGTCGGAAGGCGGCGGCAAACCGGCCTTCAAACCCCGCCCGAAACCCGCCACCCCCCCGGTCGACGCCCGCGACACGTCAAAACGCTTTGTCCCCCCCCGCAAGCCCAAGGCATGAAAGGGGGGGCAGTTCCCCCTTCCGGCTTCACCTTGCCCAAATACTCCGGGGTCCGGGGCAGAGCCCCGGCCAGCGGTGCCGGACCGCTCGGCGGCGTCACTCTGCCCGGCATCTAGTCTGAAAGCGCCGTGGCCCCTCCGGGCGCCATATACAGCGCGCATGTCTGCCCCGGCACCGGGGCTTCACCCGGGGCGCAACGCAGGTGCAGCGTCAGCGGCCCGATCTGGCCTGCGACGCGGGCAAAGGCCCCCTGAAACACCCGCGCTGTTACGGCATAGTCGCCCAAATGCACCGCGCCGTTGCCTGCCGTCAGCGTCAGGTTCTCGGGCCGGATCGCCAGCGCTGTGCCGCCGTTGCCCGCCACCGGCAGAAGGCCCAGCACGGTTTCGGCCCCCCCTGGCCCGATCGTCGCGGGCAGGATGTTGCTCTCGCCCATGAAGGTTGCGGCATAGCGGGTGCGGGGGTGGGCGTAGATGCGTTCGGGCGGGCCTGCGTCCTCGATCCGGCCCTTGTTCATGATGACGATCAGGTCCGCGACCGCCATCGCCTCTTCCTGATCGTGGGTGACGTGCAGGAAGGTCCGCCCTTCGCGCCGCTGCAGCCCGCGCAATTCGTCCTGCATGGCGCGGCGCAGGTTGAGGTCCAGCGCACCCAGCGGCTCATCCAGAAGCAGCATCGCGGGTTCGGTCACCAGTGCGCGGGCAAGGGCGATGCGCTGCCGCTGGCCGCCCGAGGCTTCGGTGATGCGGCGGGGGCCAAAGCCCTGCAGGCCGACCATCGCCAGCGCCGCGTCGACCTTGGCCGCGATGACGGGTTTGGTCAGACCCCGCACCGACAGCCCGAACCCCACGTTCGCAGCCACCGTCATGTGCGGGAACAGGGCATAGTCCTGAAACACCGTCGCTGTCGGGCGCTGTGCCGGGGGCATCAGGGTGATGTCCAGCCCGTCCAGCACGATGCGCCCCGCCGTGGGTGCGGTGAACCCGCCCAGCATCGACAGAAGCGTGGTCTTGCCCGACCCCGACGCGCCCAGAAGGACAACATAGGTGCCCGCAGGTACCTCCAATGACAGGTCATCGACGGCGCGGGTATCACCGAAGGTCTTGGTCACGCCGATGACCGACAGGTCAGAGGATCGGGCCATCTTTGCGCCTTTTCAACAGGAACCCCTCAACCACCAATGCCGCCGCCACCGACACCAGAAACACCAGCGTGCCGGCGGCATTGGTCTGCGGGTCGAGACCCGTGCGCAGAAGGCCCCAGATCACCACCGGCAGGGTGGGATCGAAGCCCGACAGCAGGAAGGCCACGATGAATTCATCCCAACTGAAGGTGAAACACAGCGCAAACGCCGCAATCAGCGCCACGCGCAGCGAGGGCACGGTGACGCGCCAGAACACCTGTGCCTCGGACGCCCCCAGATCACGGGCGGCCATTTCCAGCCGCGCCTGGGGGGCGTCGAACTGGACGTAGAGGATGGCGAACGCGAGGGGCAGGTTCAGCACGACGTGGCCCACGATCACCAGCCCCAGCGATTTCGGCACCAGTCCCCCGGTCGCCACCAACAGGCCCAGCCCCACCACCAGATACGACACCGTCAGCGGCATCAGGATCATCGCCTCGATCAGACCCCGCCCCGGCACGCGGTGGCGGGCAAGGCCCCAGCCGGCCAGCATCGCAAGGCCGGTCGACAGTGCCGCCGACACCCCGGCCACCATGACCGAATTGAGCGTGGCTGTGGTCACGCGCGGGTTGGTCAGGATGCGCCCGTACCATTCCAGCGTCGGCCCCTTGAACGGCGGCACCGGCACCCGGCCATCGTGCAGCGAGAACAACACCAGCGTGATCACCGGCAGATAGATGAACACCAGCATCGGCAGCAACACGGCCAGGGTCACCGCACCGCGCCTCATCCCCGGTCCGCCGTCAGCCGCCGCGCCAGCACCAGATAGGCCGCAGCCACCACAACCATCATCACCACCGACAGCGCCGCCGCCATCGGCACGTCACCCCGCCGCTGGATCTGCATCATGATCGTCTGCGGCAGGACAAGGTCGTTGTTCCCCCCCAGGATCTGCGGCGTCACGTAGTCGCCCATCACCACCACCACGATCAGAAACGCCCCCGCCGCCAGCCCCGGCACCGACAGGGGCAGCACGATGCGCAGGAACACCTGCGCGCCTGACGCCCCAAGGTCACGCGCGGCCAGCATCAGGCGGGGGTTGATGCGGGAAAGGCTGGCATAGATTGTCAGCGTCGCCAGCATGGTGAAGAAATGCACGAACCCCATCACCGTCGCCGCCCGGTTGAACGACAGAGGCAGGGGGGCGTCGGTCAGACCGATGGCGATCAGCGTCTGGTTCACCACCCCGTTCGGCGCCAGCACCAGAAGCCACGCATAGGACCGCACCACATAAGACGTCCAGAACGGCAGCACGCATAGCATCAGGCACAGCCGCTGCAGATGCGGGGGCACGCGGAAGGCGATGATGGCGGCAAGTGGGAAGGCCAGCGCCAGCGAGATTGCGGTGACAAGGCTGGTAAGGATCAGCGAATTGACCAGCGACTGCCAGAAGTACCCCTGTTCGGCAAACCGCGCGTAGTTGGCGAGGGTCAGCGTGTCGCCAACGCGGCCGCCCTTCATTTCGTACAGGCTCAGTCCCAGGATCGACAGCGTTGGCACGAGGAAGAACGCCACCGTCCAGAGCAGCGCCGGGGCCACCAGCACCAATCCTCGCCGCCGCGCGATGCGGTCGAGCGCTATTTCGGGGGACAGGTCGGTCATCGCGCGGCCCATTCCGGTGCCGTCGCATCACCCTCACCCCCCGCCCCTCTCCCCAAGTGGGAGAGGGGAGTCAGGTCAGTGCCAGGTGACTCCCCTCTCCCACTTGGGGAGAGGGGCGGGGGGTGAGGGCGTGCAAGGCTGGCCATAGCACGCTCAGTTCTGGATCACTTCGGCCCAAAGGTCCTGCATCGCTTTGTCCATCGCCTCGGTCGGCGAATAGTAGGGATAGGATTTCGCCAGGAACCCGGGCTGTTCATCCCACCGCAGCGTGGCCTTTTGCGCGTCGGTCAGCGTGGCTTTGCTGTTGGCGGGCATGCCCCAGTAGCACGACGATGTTGCCAGCAACGCCTGCCCTTCGGGCGACAGCACATATTGCACGAACTGCGTTGCGGCCTCTTTCTTCTCTGACGCGGCCATCACACCGATGGCCTGCTGCCAGCGCACGCCGCCCACATCGGGCAGCACCCAGTCAAGGTTCGGCTGATCCGCCTGCAACCCCGCCACGGCGTATTCGCCGCCCCCCACCAGTATCCCCACTTGTCCGGTGGCAAGCGCGGTCTGCGACGTCACCACATCGCCGATAAGGGCCGAATTGGCGCGGATGGCGGACAGTTGTTCCTTGATGGCCGGCAGGTCGGCCTCGGTCAGGTCGGACGGGGCCTTGCCCATCGCGATGGCCAGTTGCGAGATGACGGGCAGGTAATAGTCGTAGATCGCGATCTGCCCGGCCATCGCGGGGTCTGACAGGGTGGCGATGTCGCGCGCCTGTTCCAGTGTCACCTTGGCGCTGTCAAACGCGATGGCGTTGTAGCCGAACTTTTCCGGCACGGCATAAAGGACGCCGTCGACGGTGTGGTAATCGTCAAGCCGCACCTCGGGGAACACATCGGCCAAGGGGAACGCCGCCGGGTCGAGCGGGGCCAGAAGGCCGCGTTCGACGACGCGCTTTACATCCGTGGTATCCACCACGAACACATCCCAATCGCCCGGCTGTGACTGGTCGATCAGCGACAGCGCGGTGCCGGTGCCTTCGTAATCGCGGACGTTGACGGTGATGCCGGTCGCGGCGGTGAACGGTTCAAGGAAAGCGGGGTCGGTGTGGTCACACCAGACCAGTGCGTTGATCTCTTGCGCCATCGCGGGGCGACAAAGTGCTGTGGTGGCCAGCACCACGGCAATCAGTTTCGAACCATTCATTCACATTCTCCCCATTGTCATGATTTGGCCAGCCGGTGGCGCACCACCGGCGGCAGGACGCACAGCATTTCGTACAAGAGGTTCGCCGCCACCAGCGCGGTATTGCCCGACGGGTCATAGGGGGGCGACACCTCGACCAGATCACAGCCGACGATATTCAGCCCCGCACAGCCGCGAATGATTTCCAACGCCTGCCAGATGGTCAGGCCGCCGATTTCCACGGTTCCGGTGCCGGGGGCAAAGGCGGGGTCGAGACTGTCGATGTCATAGGTCAGGTACACCGGGGCATCGCCGATCTTTGCCCTTATGTCGGCCATCAGCGGGGTGAGGGATTTGTACCAGCACTCTTCGGCCTGCACCACCGTCCAGCCCTGAGCGCGGCCCCAGTCGAAATCTTCGGGCGCGTAGCCCGTGCCGCGCAGGCCGATCTGGAACACGCGGTCGTTCAGCAGACAGCCATCCTCCCACGCACGGCGAAAGGGGGTACCGTGGGCGACCTTTTCGCCGAACATGGTGTCGTTGATGTCGGCATGGGCATCGACGTGGATCAGCGCCACCGGGCCATGCCGTTCCTTGATCGCGCGCAGGATCGGCCAGGTCAGCGTGTGGTCGCCGCCCATCGTCAGGGGGATGCAGCCATGGGCAAGGATGCCTGCATGGTGCGCGGTGATGATGTCGACGGTCTTTTTCAGATCAAAGGTGTTGATCGGCACGTCGCCCACGTCGGCCACCTGCATCGCCTCGAACGGGGCGGCACCGGTGGCCATGTTGTAGGGGCGCAACATCACGCTTTCGGCCCTGATCTGGCGCGGGCCGTGGCGGGTGCCGGAGCGGTTGGAGGTGCCGATGTCCATGGGGATACCCACGAAACAGGCGTCCAGCCCCGCCGCATCTGACGCCACCGGCAGGCGCATCATGCTGCCCGGGCCGCCGAAACGGGGCATGTCGTTGCCGCCAAGGGGTTGGTTGAAGCGGGGGGCCGGTTCGGTCATCGGAGCCTCGGGGGGTAAAGGGGAGCGGCGGTTACGAGGAAAGGGTGCCGGGCGGGGTTTGACAAGTGGGCATGTATCGCCATCACGCCTCTGGTCCACCCGTCTGCCCAACAAAGCTGCACCGAACCCGCAACCCCCGCCCGCCGGCCCCGGGAAAGAAACCGCAGGTTGCGTTGAACAGCGCGGCAATCTCGGTCACGATGGCCAGCCCAAGGCCGTACCCCGCCCCCGCCGACCCCGGTGCGGCCATCTTGCGCGGGCCGCTGGCGTCCAATGCGCGCATCCGGTCGGGGGGCAGGCCGGGGCCGTTATCCTCAACCTCCAGCGAGGTGCCTTGCGGGTCGGGCCGGACGCGGGCGGTGACCACGGCACCCGTGCCCGCATAGGCCAGCGCATTGTCCAGAAGGTTGCGCAGCAATTCGGCCACCAGCACGGGTTCGGCCATCACGATGGCACTGTCCGGCCCCTCGTACCCCAGATCGACGCCCCTTGCGTGGGCGGCGGGCAGAAGTTCCGCCGTCAGCGCGCGTGCAAGCTGCGCCAGATCGACCGGCAACAGGCCGCCCGCGCTGGCCGCCGCATCCACCCGCGCCAGCGCCAGAAGCTGTGCCAGGACGCGCTCGGCCCGCACCAGTGCGGCGTCGGCCTTGGCCATCGCCTCTTCGGCCTGTGCGGGGGCTGTCGCACGGCGGGCCAGCGCCAGTTGCGTGCGCATCGCGGCCAGAGGGGTGCGCAACTGGTGACTGGCGTTGCCGGTAAAGTGGCGCAGGGCCGCAAGGGCGGTGTCAAGGCGACCCATGAAGGAATTGATGGCATCCACAAGGGGGGCCGCTTCGGCGGGTACGGGGGCGGTCAGGGTGCGCAAGTCTTCGGGGGTGCGTTGCGCGATGGCCTGACCCAGACGGTCAAGGGGGCGCAGGGCCAGCGTCACCGCCAGCCACACCACCCCGGCCGTCGCTGCAATCAGCGCCAACAGGCGCAGGGCGGACCGCAGCAGGATCGCCCGCGCCAGTGCATCCCGCGCCAGCGTGGATTCGGCCACCGTCACCGTGAAGGGGATGGATTCCGCCCCCGTTGACACCTGCCGCAGCAGGGTCGCGCTGCGGATTGCTACCGCGCCAAAGGTGGCATCGGCAAAGCCCAGTCCGTCGTCGCCATGGGGTACGGGGATCAGCGTGTCGTACCCGGTCAGGAAATGCCCCACCGGCCCGTCCACCCGGTAGAACACCTTATCCTCGGCGGTCGAGGCCAGCATTTCGAGGGCGGAATAGGGGATATCCACCTCCAGCCCCCCGGCCTCGTCCACCGTCACACGCTCGGCAATTGCCAGTGCTGACCCGGCCAGCACCCGGTCGGACACGCCTTGCGCGGTGCGCACAGCCTCGCGCCAGGTGTCGGCAAGGGCCAAGAGGCCGAGGGTCATTGTGGCCATGAGCAGCCACAGGAGCAGTCGGCGGCGCAGGGAATAGGCGGTCATCCTGCCTCTGCCGGTTTTTCCAGAAGATAGCCCAGCCCCCGCGCGGTGCGCAGATGCAGCCCGTAAGGTGCGATGCGGCGGCGCAGACGCGAGACGTATTGTTCGATCGCGTTGTCCGACAGGATGTCGTCCAGACTGGTCAGCGATTGCACGATGGCCTCTTTGCCCACCACGCGACCCGCGCGGGTAAACAGCAACTCCAACAGCGCGCGTTCGCGGGGGGGCAGGTCAAGGTCGGCGCCATCCGCCGAAAACCGGCGGCTGGTCAGGTCCAGCGTCAGCCCGCCAAGGTTGAGGGTGCTGGACCGCAACCCGGCCTGACGGCGCAGCAGGGACCGAACCCGCGCCTCGAATTCGCGCACGTCAAACGGTTTCGCCATGTAGTCGTCGGCGCCAAGGTCCAGCCCCTGCACGCGTTCCTCGGCAGCCCCCCGTGCGGTCAGGATCATCACGGCGGGCGACCCCGGACGGGCGCGGATGCGGCGTAAGAGGCTGAGGCCGTCCAGCCCCGGCAGGTTAAGGTCAAGGATCACCAGATCGAACGCCTCGGCCCGTTCCAGCGCCTCGGCCCCGGGGCCATCGTGCGCGCAATCGACGGCATAGCCGGATGACACCAGAAGCGTGGTCAGCGCCTCCGCCAGGGGCAGATCATCTTCGACAAGCAACAGGCGCATCGGCTTCCCCTCCCGGGGGACAGCTTAGGCGCGGCAGGGACCGTTGTGAACGGGGCAGAGTTGCGGCACTGTTGCGGATCATGAGATGGTTCTTGTCCGCGCTGGTCTGGCTGGGGTTCGCCACGGGGGCGGCGGCGGATGTGTTCGCCTATCCGGCCCCCGATGGCACGCGGGTGGACGAGCTGGTGATCTATTCGACGCTGGATGAACCTCTGGCCGCCCCGCTGATCGCCGGCTTTCAAGCGGCACACCCCGGCGTTTCGGTCCGCTACGAGGACCTGCAATCGAACGAGATCGCGGCCCGGGTGGTGGCTGAAACCGATGCGGGGCTGCCTACGGCGGATTTCGTGTTTTCCTCGGCGATGGACCTGCAGGTGAAGCTGGCCAATGACGGCTATGCAAGGGCGGTTGACGTGCCGCAGGCGGCGGCATGGCCCGACTGGGCCAACTGGCGCGACACAGCCTTTGCGCTGACCATCGAGCCGGGGGTGATGGTGTGGCATCGCCCGTCGTTCCCGGACGGCCCGCCGCAATCGCGGCTGGAGGTGATCGGCTGGCTGCGCACCCCTGCCGCCATGGGCCGCGTCGGCACCTATGATGTGGAACGTTCCGCCGTGGGCTATCTGTACCTTGCCCGCGATGCGGAACATTTCGCCGATGTCTGGGTGATGCTGCGCGCGATGGGCGTGGCGGGGTTGCAGACCTTTCCCACCAGTCAGGACATCATCGAGCGGGTGGCCGACGGGCGGCTGGCATTGGGGTACAACATCCTGGGGTCTTATGCCGCCGATCAGGCGCGGCTGCATCCCGATCTGGGGGTTGTGCTGCCGCGTGATTTCACTGTGGTGGTCAGCCGCGTGGCGCTGGTGCCGCGTGCGGCAGGGCGGGCCGATCTGGGGACGGCGTTCCTGTCGTTCCTGATGGGGCGGCAGGGGCAGACGCTGATGGCCGACCGGCTGCGCCTGCCTGCGGTGTCGCTGGAGGTGTCGGGGCAGAACAGCTTTGGCGCGATGGCGCAGGCTTTGGGGGACCAGTTGCGCCCGGTGCCGGTCAGCCCGGGGTTGCTGGCCTATCTGGACCAGTCCAAGCGGATGCGGATCATCCGGCGGTGGAAGGCGGCGTTGGGGCGGCCCTGAGGGTCAGGCCACGGGCCACAGGGGCACGCGGCCTGCGTCCGTAAGGTGAAACACCAGCCCCTCCTCGATCACCACCGCCGTCAGCGGCCCGCCGTAAGCCGCCCCCGAATCGATGTTCAGCCGGTTGCCATGATGGGTGGCGACGTCCAGCGCCGTATGGCCATGCACGATCAGAGCGCCATGGTCGCGCGGATCGCTGAGGAAGGGTTCGCGTATCCAAACGAGGTCGGTTTCAAGCTGCCGGTCCAGCGGCACCCCCGGGCGGATGCCCGCATGCACGAACACCGCATCGGCGTTCCGGTGCATCACGGGCAGGGCTGTCAGGAACGCGCGGTGTTCCAGCGGCACCGTCAGCAGCGCCTCGGCATGCACCCGCGCAACCGGGCGGTCCATTGCGTTGCGCACCCCGTACGAGGCCAGCGTCGCCCCGCCGCCGATGCGCGGATGCAGCCATGACAGGTCACGGCGCAGGCCGTCCTCGGGTTCTGCGGGATCGTTCATGAACCTTGTGAACATACGGTCATGATTGCCTTTCAGCACGGTCCAGTCCCGCCCCGCCGCCACCCCCTGTGCCAGGTATTCCAGCACGGCACGGCAATCCGGCCCCCGGTCCACCACGTCGCCCACATGCACCACCGGTGCCGCCCCATGCCGGGCCTGATCGCGGGCGATCAGGTCATGGGCGTGGCGCAACAGGTCGATGTGGCCGTGGATATCGCCGATGGCGTAGGTGGTCATATGCTTCTCCGTGTCGTGGCTTCAGGCCACATCGAACCGCAGCGCCTTGACCTGGTTGAACATTCCCGTTCCTTCCAGCGTCGCGATTACCTTGGGGTCAATCGCATGGTCCAGGTACAGAAGGGCAATCGCCTCTTGCCCCGGCCCCGACCGCCCCAGCGTGAAGTTCGCGATGTTCACGCTGTTCTTGCCCATGGTCATGCCCAGAAGGCCGATGATCCCCGGCACATCCTCATTGGTGGTGTAAAGCATGTGCGCCCCGATCTCGGCGTCGATGTTGATGCCCTTGATCTGGATGAAGCGGGGTTTGCCATCGCTGAAACAGGTGCCTGCCACGTTGCGCTCGCGCTTGTCGGTCACCATCGTGACTTTGATATAGGCATCGAAAACGCCGGTCTTTTCCTGCCGCGTCGTGGACAGGTGGATGCCGCGTTCGCGGGCCACCACCGGGGCGGACACAAGGTTTACATCCGGGTTCTGCGCCTTCAACACGCCCGCGATGACCGCCGAATTGAGCGCGGGCAGGTTCATCGCTGACACTGACCCGTCGTAGAGGATGTTGATGGCCTTGATCGGCTCATCCGTCATCTGCCCGATGAAGGCCCCCAGATGCCCCGCCAGCCGGATCCACGGCCCCATCACCGCAGCCTCTTCCGCCGTCACGTTCGGCATGTTCAGCGCGTTCTGTACCGCCCCGGTCAAGAGGTAGTCCGACATCTGTTCAGCCACCTGCAACGCCACGTTTTCCTGCGCCTCGGTGGTCGAGGCGCCCAGATGCGGGGTGCAGACGACGTTAGGATGGCCGAAAAGGGGGTTCGCTGTGGCAGGCTCCACCTCGAACACATCCAGAGCGGCACCGGCCACCTGGCCTGCGTCCAGCGCTTCCAGCAACGCCGCTTCGTCGATCAACCCGCCCCGGGCGCAGTTGATGATGCGCACACCGCGCTTGGTTTTCGCCAGGGCCTCGCGCGACAGGATGTTGCGGGTCTTGTCGGTCAGGGGGACATGCAGCGTGATGAAATCCGACCGCGCCAGAAGGTCATCCAGTTCCACCTTGGTGACGCCAAGTGTCTTGGCGCGGTCTTCGGACAGGAAGGGGTCATAGGCCACGACCTTCATGCGAAGGCCCACCGCCCGGTCACAGACGATGCCGCCGATGTTGCCGGCACCGATGACGCCAAGCGTCTTATTGAACAGTTCCACCCCCATGAAGCGGGACTTTTCCCATTTGCCGGCGTGGGTTGACGCGTTCGCCTCGGGCAGTTGGCGGGCCACGGCGAACATCATCGCGATGGCATGTTCGGCGGTGGTGATCGAGTTGCCGAAGGGCGTGTTCATCACGATCACCCCCTTTTTCGACGCCGCCGGAATGTCGACATTGTCCACCCCGATCCCCGCCCGCCCGATCACCCGCAGGTTCGGGGCGAGCGACAGCAGTTTGTCGGTGACCTTGGTGGCCGAGCGGATGGCAAGGCCGTCATACTGGCCGATGACGGCGGCAAGGGCGTCCTTGTCCTTGCCGAGTTTGGGCAGGTAGTCGACCTCGACCCCACGGTCACGGAAGATTTGTACAGCGGTTTCAGAGAGTTCGTCAGAGACGAGAACCTTGGGGGCCATGGTTGGCAATCCTTCGAAGGGGGGAAGGGCAGGGGTGAACCCCGACCTACAATGTCGCGCGTAGGTCGGGGTTCACCCCGACTTCCGCGGTCAGGCGGCGCGGGACAACGCCGCGATTTCGGAGTGAAACGCCCAACTGATCCACGGCATCAGTGCGGCCACATCGGCCGTCTCGACCGTGCTGCCGCACCAGATGCGCAGGCCGGGCGGTGCATCGCGGTAGGCGCCCACGTCCAGCGCCACGCCTGCGGTTTCCAGCCGTTTGGCGACCGCCTTGGCAAAGCCTGCACCATCGGCAATCCGGGGATCGGTGAACGTCACGCAGACGCTGGTGGTCGAGGCTGTGGCGGGGTCGGCGGCCAGATTGGCAAGCCACGGATTGCCTGCGCAGAAATCCCACACCACCTGTGCATTGGCCGTGGCCCGTGCGACCAGTCCCGCCAGCCCGCCGACCGTCTGCGCCCATGTGAGCGACACAAGGTAATCCTCAACCGCCAGCATCGAGGGGGTGTTGATCGTCTCGCCCTCAAAGATGCCTTCGATCAGTTTGCCCTTGGAGGTCAGGCGGAAAATCTTGGGCAGGGGCCAGGGCGGGGTATAGGTTTCCAGCCGCTCGACCGCGCGGGGCGACAGGATCAGCATGCCATGCGCGCCCTCGCCACCCAGCACCTTTTGCCAAGAGAAGGTCACCACATCCAGTTTGTCCCAGGGCAGGTCCATCGCAAAGGCGGCGCTGGTGGCGTCACAGATGGTCAGGCCCTTGCGGTCTGCCGGAATGGCGTGGCCATCGGGCAGGCGGACGCCGCTGGTGGTGCCGTTCCAGGTGAAAACCACGTCGCGGTCAAAATCCACCTGCGCCAGATCGACGATCTGGCCATAGGGGGCCACGCGCACCGTCGCGTCCAGCCTCAGTTGCTTGACCGCATCAGTGACCCAGCCTTCACCGAAGGATTCCCAGGCCAGCATCTCGACCGGGCGCGCGCCCAGCATCGACCACATCGCCATCTCGACGGCACCCGTGTCCGACGCAGGCACGATGCCGATGCGGTAGCCGTCGGGCACGCCCAGAAGCGTGCGCGTCAGGGTGATGGCTTCCTTGAGTTTCGCCTTGCCGACATTGGCGCGGTGCGACCGGCCCAACGGGGCGTCCGTCAGCATATCAAGCGCATAGCCGGGGATTTTGGCACAGGGGCCAGAGGAAAAGCGCGGATTGACCGGGCGCCGGGCCGGGGTTTGCAGATCAGACATGGTATCCTTCCAGATAAATGCCCTTCGTTGGGGAAGGGTGTCCCAAGGCGGGGTTTAGCGGGGCTTGGGGGGTGGCACAAGCGGGAATTCGACGATAAGCCGACGCATCACCGCGCAAAACCGACGCATCGCACAGCCCCCGGACGCCACCATGCCCGTTGCCATCCTGATGACCGACCCCGCCCGCCCGACGCTTGACCGCGCCATGGTGGAGGCTTTGCGCGATGCCTGGGGTGGCGGGCCGGCGCAGTGGCTGCACCCCGGCGAGGCGGCAGAGTTTGCGCTGCCTCTGGTGCCGGGGAACCGCTGGGAGGTGTGGCAATCGCTGCAGGAGATCGGTGTTGATCTGGCTATTGTGCCCGACGAAAACCGGCGCAAGCGGCTGTTGCTGGCCGATATGGATTCCACGATGATCCGGCAGGAATGCATTGACGAGTTGGCACGCGAGGCCGGGGTTGGCCCGCAGGTGGCGGCGATCACGGCGCGGGCGATGAATGGCGAGTTGGGCTTCGAAGGCGCGTTGCGGGAACGGGTGGGGTTGCTGGTAGGGTTGCCGGAAAACGTTATCGAACGGGTGTTCGCAAACCGGATCACGATGATGCCGGGGGGCGGTATTTTGGTCGCCACGATGAAGGCGCACGGCGCGCGGGCGGCGCTGGTGTCGGGCGGGTTCACCGCGTTTACGGCCCCGGTGGCGGATAAGCTGGGCTTTGACGAACACCGCGCCAATGTTTTGGATATTGCCGATGGCCGCCTGACCGGCACCGTCGCCGAGCCCATCCTTGGTCGTGCCGCCAAGGTGCAGGCGCTGCAGGAAATCACGGCGCGGCTGGGCCTGATACCCGCCGATGCACTGGCAGTGGGGGATGGGGCGAATGATCTGTGGATGCTGCAGGCCGCAGGTATGGGAGTGGCACTGCATGCCAAACCCATGGTTCAGGCAGAATGCGCGCTGCGGGTGAACCACGGCGATCTGACGGCGCTGTTGTATCTGCAAGGGTATTCCCGGGACGAGTTCGCGCAATGATCGTCCGAGAGGCAGTCGCCGCCGATGCCCCGGCCATGGCGGAAATCCTCAACCAGATCATCGCCATAGGCGGCACCACGGCGCATGAGAGCGCCAAGTCGGTGGAGGCTGTGCTTGAGGACTATGTTGCCGGGGCCGATGTTCTGGGGGCTGTGGTGGCCGAGGATCAGGGGGTGGTCATCGGCTGGCAATCGGCGGGGCTTTGGCAAGGCGAGGCGCATATCGGGACGTTCGTGGCACCCGGCATTCAGGCAAGGGGCATCGGGGCCGCGATGTTCGCGATGACCTGCGATCTGGTGGGCCGGGCCGGGGTAAGGATCATCATTGCCAGCATCAGGGCGGACAACATTCCCGGCCTCGCCTATTATGCGCGGTTGGGGTTTGTCGATTTCGACCATGATCCCGGATTTGCGCTGAGCGACGGGCGGGTCGTGGGGCGGGTGCATCGGCGTTATGTGATCGGGTAGGGCCTGCGGCACGGGCAGGACCGGGGGGTTTCACACCCCCCGGACCCCCTGTGGAGTACTTGGGCAAAGAAGAAGGGGGCAGCGGGTGTTGGCTCTGCTTGCCAGGGGGGGCATTTATTTGCCCCAGTCCGCCGCCTGCATTTCGCGCAAGCGACTGGCGGTGCGTTCGAATTCGAACGAACCTGCACCTTCGAGATACAGGCGTTCGGGGATGTCGGCGGCAGAGGCCACCAGTTTCACCCGCGCCTCATAAAGGGCGTCGATCAGGATGACGAAGCGTTTCGCCTCGTTGTAGTTGGCCGAGGACATCTGCGGGATATCCTCTAGGATCAGCACGCGGACGGCGTGGGCAATCGCCAGGAAATCGGCGGGGCCAAGGGGGCGCGCGCAAAGTTCCCAGAAGCTGGCGCGGCCGATGCCGTTGGCGAAATGCGGCAGGTCCACCGTGCGCCCGTTGACGGTCAGGCGCAGAACAGCGCCCGCAGCGCCGCCGGTGAGGTCGGCCCAGATGGCCGCAATCTGACCCTTGGCGGTGCCTGCGGGGTGGAAATAGACCTGCGCGCCCTGCAGACGGTGCTGGCGGTAATCGGTGGGGCTGTCGAGGGGCACCACCTGGCAGCGTTCACCGATCAGGTCGATGAAGGGCAGGAACCGGTCGCGGCTGAGGCCGTCCTTGTACAGGTCTTCGGGGGGGCGGTTCGAGGTGGTGACGACCACCACGCCGCCTGCGAACAGTTTCTCGAACAGCCGGCCCACGATCATCGCGTCAGTGATGTCGGTGATCTGCATTTCGTCAAACGCCAGCAGGCGCAGGTCATGCACCAGTGCGTCTGCGACCGGGGCAAGCGGGTCTTCGACGCCGGTCTTGCGGGCGGCGTGCATGCCCTGGTGGATATCCTGCATGAAGGCGTGGAAATGCACGCGCCGTTTGGCGGGGGTGTCGGTCGCGTTCACGAAGAGGTCCATCAGCATCGACTTGCCGCGCCCGACGCCGCCCCAGATGTACATGCCTTGTGGCGTATCGGGTGCGCGGCGGAAGATCGACAACAGGCCGGGCGCGCGGCGTTCGCCCTGATCTTCAAGCCAGACGCGCAACCCTTCCAGGCGTGCCAGGATGTCACGCTGGACGGCGTCGGGGCGCAGGGTGCCTGCGGCGACGCGGCTGTCATGAATCTCGGGCAGGGTCTGGCGCATGTGCCTTGTCTAGTGCGCAGAGGCGTGCTGGGGAAGCATCGCCTACGCAGGGGTCAGCAAAAGCACGGTCACCATCACGATCAACAGCACCGCCATTTGCCGCAACTGCCGCCGTTCATCACCACGCGCGGGGTCGGACAACAGGCCCGGCCCGCGCCGGACAGCACCGGCCAGCATCACCGCCAGAACCAGCGTCACGATGATTGCCGCGACGGGCAACAGATAGCTCATGGTTTTCCCCCCATTCCAGTCATGTCAGCACCTCTGGTCGCACGGCGATCATGGCCGGTCGCAGGGCAAAGGCCGCCACCGCCGCCACCCCCGTTACCGCCGCCACAATCGCGAAAAACGCCGTCTCGTCGGCCACCCCCATGGCCGCCGACATCAGGACCGGGGCCGCGATGCCACCCGCGATGCCTGCGGCAATCAGCGTGGGCGCGACGCGGCCATCCTCACCCATCTGGCCGGTGCCCGACATGTAATAGGCCGGAAAGAACATCCCGGCAAATCCGCCAAGTGCCACGAACCACCCCGCATGACCGGTCAGCGCCGCCCCCCCTGCGCACATCGCAGCCCCTGTCATGGCCAGCGCATAGAGCGTGAACGGATGCAGCCATGCGGCAAACCCCACCAGTGCCAGCCGCATCGCAAGGAAGGCCACAAAGAACAGCGACAGATACTCGGCCGCATGCGCCTCGGACTGGCCTTGCGCGATAAGGCCGGTCGGGCCAAGGCCGATCAGGCTGGCCTCGGTGCCGATGGCGATGGCACCGAAGGTCAGGATCACCGGACGCGGGCGGAACGGGCGCCTGATGCCCGATGCGGGTGGCATGGCAACCCCCGACCCCGCAATGACGAAGGTGACCGCGCTAAGGGCCGCCACCACCAGAAACGCCCGCGCCGGATCGCTGCCCAGGGCCAGGAACACCAGCGGCGCGCCGATGGCACCGATGCCGAAGATCGCGTTCAGAAGGGCCAGCATCGACGGCCCCCGCGCGGCAAAGATGATCAGGAACCGGCGGTTGTAGATGACCGCCGAGGCCCCGTAGCTCAGCCCCAGCACCAGCGCACCGGCCAGCGTGGCCAGCCAGCCGGCCCCCAGCCCCACGATCAGCGCGCCAAGGCCCATGCAGGCCAGCGCCATCCGCGGTGTCACCCGGTCACCCTGCAGGTACATGCCGCCGACCCCCAGCACCGACCCCACCCAATGCGCCGATACCAGCAGCCCCACCTGCCCGGTCGAGATGCCGAATTCACGCGCAAAGACCGGCAGGGCTGGGCCATAAAGCGCCTGCCCCGCCCCCATCAGCACGAAACTGAACAGCCCCGCCAGCACCAGCCCGATATGCGCCGCAAAAACCGATCTCATGCCCTGCCCCGAAGCTGCCGCGTGTTGGTGGCCCGTTGCCGTGGGGGAAGTCAAGCACCCGCCCGGCTTGCGCGCGAGGGCGCTTCCATGCAGTCATGGCCGGATCGGGGCATGCGCAAAAGGGGCCTTTCGTGACGCCGCCGTTCGACCTTTCGGCCTTTCTGCCGTATCAGCTTGCCACGGCTGCGGCGCGCATGTCGCGCGGATTTGCGGCGCGGTATCGCACCGAGTTCGGGCTGTCGATCCCGGAGTGGCGCGTTCTGGCGCATCTGGCGCAGTCGGGTGCGGTGTCGGTGCGCGAAATTCAGGCGCGGGTCGATATGGACAAGTCCAAGGTCAGCCGTGCGGCGGCACGGCTCGAATCGGCGGGGCTGATTGCGAAGCGCGCCAATGCGGCGGACCGCAGGCTGTTGGACATGACGCTGACCGATGAAGGCCGGGCGCTGATGGCGCGGATCCTGCCGGTGGCGGGGGCCTATCAGGCCGAGGTTCTGGCGGCCCTTGGCGCCGATGCGGAACCGTTCCGCCGGGCCCTGGTGAGGCTGCGCGATATGGGAGAGGCCGATGATCGTCCTGCATGACTACTGGCGGTCATCTGCCGCCTACCGGGTGCGGATGGCGCTGAACATCGCGGGGCTGGCCTATGAAAGCCGGGCGGTGAACCTGTTGACTGCCGCGCACCGTTCGCCAGAAAACCGGGCGCGCAATCCGCAGGGGCTGGTGCCGACGCTGGAGATTGACGGGCTGGTGCTGACCCAGTCGCTGGCCATCATCGAATATCTGGGTGAAACGCGCGGGATGGCCTTTGTGCCCGCCGATGCCGCAGGACGTGCCCGGGTGCGGGCCATGGCGCATGCCATCGCGATGGAGATTGCGCCGGTGTGCAACCTTTCCGTCCGCACCCGCGCGGCCGCCGTGTCGGGCGGGGCGATCACGGCGGATGACTGGATTAGGCCGGTGTACGAGGCGGGGCTGGCGGCGTTCGAGGTGATGCTGGACCACCCCGCTACGGGCCGGTTCTGCCATGGGGGCACGGTGACGCTGGCCGATCTGTGCCTTGTGCCGCAGGTTTACAACGCGCGCCGGATCAGCTTGGATTTCGCGCCGCTTCCCCGCATCATGGGCATCATGGCCGCCCTCGAAGCCGTTCCGGAAATCGCCGCCGCCCACCCCGACTGCCACATCCCTGAAGGAGTAAGCCCTTGACCGACATCGTCATCCTCTCTGCCGTGCGCACCGCCATCGGCAGCTTTGGCGGTTCATTGGCAAGCCTGCCACCGATCGACATCGCCACCTTTGCCGTCCGCGCCGCACTGGAACGGGCGGGAGTTGAGGGCGGGCAGATCGGCACCGTGGTGATGGGCCATGTCATCAACACCGAACCGCGCGACATGTATCTGGGCCGGGTGGCCGCGATGCAGGCGGGGGTGCCTGATACGGTCCCTGCGATGAACGTCAACCGGCTGTGCGGGTCGGGGGTGCAGGCCATCGTGTCGGGGGCGCAGGCGCTGATGCTGGGGGATGCCGATTTTGCGCTGGTGGGCGGGGCCGAGTGCATGAGCCGGTCGCCCTATGCCCTGCCCGTCGCCCGATGGGGGCAGAAGATGGGGGATGCAAAGGCCATCGACATGATGACCGGCGCGTTGACTTGCCCGTTCGGCACCGGCCACATGGGCATTACTGCCGAGAATGTGGCCGAAGAACATGGTGTTAGCCGCGCGGATCAGGACGCATTCGCGCTGGAAAGCCAGACCCGTGCGGCCCGGGCCATTGCCGAAGGCCGGTTCGCCGAACAGATCGTGCCGGTCGAGATTGCAGGCCGCAAAGGGCCGGTGATCTTTGACACCGACGAGCATCCCAAGGCCACGAGTGCCGAGGCGCTGGCCGGTCTGCGCGCCGCCTTCCGCAAGGACGGCTCGGTCACGGCGGGCAATGCGAGCGGCCTGAACGACGGTGCGGCGGCGCTGGTGCTGGCGCGGGCCGATGTGGCTGCGGCGGCGGGGTTGAAGGCGCGGGCAAGGGTGATCGGCTATGGTCATGCCGGGGTGCGGCCCGGGGTCATGGGCATCGGCCCGGTGCCGGCGGTGCGGGCGCTGTTGGCGCGGACGGGGCTGAGCATTGCGGATTTTGACGTGATCGAGTCGAACGAGGCGTTTGCAGCACAGGCACTGGCGGTCAGCCGCGAGCTTGGGTTTGACCCGGCCCGCGTGAACCCCAACGGTGGGGCTATCGCGCTGGGGCATCCGGTGGGGGCGACGGGGGCGATCATCACCGTCAAGGCGCTGCATGAGCTGGAGCGGACCGGCGGGCGGCGGGCGCTGATCACCATGTGCATCGGTGGTGGGCAGGGGATCGCGCTGGCCATCGAGCGGGTCTGACGGCGAGGGCAGGAGCGGGGGCCAGCCCCGTCGTCCATCGGTCCTCGAACCGATGGCGGACTCGATGGCCGACCCCCGGGATATTTATACAAAGATGAAAGGGTTAGGGGTTCAGCGCAGCCTTATGCGGATGCGCGACGACCGGCCTTTGGCGTCAATCACCGACAGGGTGACAAAGCCGGGGCCGGGGGCGGGGATCAGGGTTTCGGCGCGGCGTTCGGCGATGGCGACAGGGGTTCCGTCGAGCATCCATGTGAAGGGCGCGGTGCCGCCCTGGACGCGCAGCATGAGGCCCTCGGGCATCAGTTCCACCTCGGTGCCGTCGCGGGGGAAGACCACCGCCGGCGCGTCTGCCGATGCCTGAAACGCCGCGTCGCGGGGGCGGAAGCGTTGCAGGGGTAGGGGCAGTTGGGCGTTTGACACGAGGAGGGTGGCGGGGGGGGCGGCAGGCTGGGGGTCAAGGCGGGGCTTGAGGCGGGCGAAGGCCTGGAACAGCACCGGGGCCGCCAGTTCGGCGCCGAATATGCCGGGCACCGAGGTGCCGTCGGCCCGGCCCATCCAGACGCCGATCACATGCCGCCCGTCAAACCCGATGGCCCAGGCATCGCGGTGGCCATAGCTGGTGCCGGTCTTGTAGGCCAGCCGGTTCTGCGGCGCGCCGGGGGGGGCTGGCAGGCCTGCGAGGATGTCGGCGACCTGCCAGGCGGCAACCTCGCTGAGCACCCGCTGCCCGTCGGGCAGGGAATTTCCGTTGTAGCGCAAGGGGATCGCCACACCTCCGCGGGCGATGGCGGCATAGAGCGTCACCATTTCCTCAAGCGTCACACCGACGCCGCCCAAGGCCACCGCAAGCCCCGGCTGATTGCCGGGGATGCGCGGGTCAGCCCCGGCGCGGCGCATGGCGGCGATCAGTTTCGTGGGGCCGAGGGCCTGCGTCAGGGCCACAACGGGGATGTTCAGCGACAGTTGCAACGCCTCACGCGCGCGGATGGTGCCGCGGGTGATGCGGTCGAAGTTCTGGGGGGCGTAGCCTGCGAAATCGGTCGGGCGATCCTCAAGCAGGGTTTCAGGGTGGGCGAGGCCTTCGTCAAAAGAAAGGCCGTAAATCAGGGGCTTGAGGGTGGAGCCGGGGCTGCGGGGGGCGGTGGTCATGTCGACAAAGCCCTGCCGCGCGTCGGCGGTATAGGCGGCGGAGCCGACCGAGGCCAGCACCTCGCCCGAGCGGTGGTCGGCCACGACAATCGCGATCTGCATGCGGTCACCGTGGGTGGCAACCGTCTGGGCGGCAAGGGTTTCCAACGCGATCTGCAGGGGGGCGTCCAGCGTCGTCTGGAGGTGGCGGGTGGCGGGGGAGGCCAACCGCAGGCGGTCGGCGAGGTGGGGGGCGAGGGCGGGTACGGGGCGGCGGGCGGCGGGGACGGGTTCGCGCAGCGCCGTCGCGGCCTGTTCGGCGTCAAGGATACCGTCGCGTTCTGCCCGGGCCAGCACGCGGCTGCGCGAGGCGGTCGCGGCCCCAATGGCACGGTCGGGGCGGCGGGATTCGGGAGCCTGCGGGATGGCCACCATCAGCGCGGCCTCGGCCGGGGTCAGGCGTCGGGGTTCCTTGCCGAAGTAGGCGAGGGTGGCGGCGCGGAGCCCTTCAAGGTTGCCACCATAGGGGGCAAGGTGCAGATACAGCGTGATAATCTGTTCCTTGGACAGCCGCCGTTCCAGCGCCAGTGCCACCCGCATCTGGCGCAGTTTGCCCGACACGCGGCCTGTGCCGCTGTTCTCCAACAGGCGTGCCACCTGCATGGTCAGGGTGCTGCCGCCCGACACGACGCGGCCCGACCATGCCGCCTGCAGTGCCGCGCGGGTCATTGAAACAGGATCAATGCCGACATGGGTCCAGAAGCGTTTGTCTTCATAAGCGACCAGCATGGCGATGTAGCCGGCGTCGACGTCGCGGGGTTCGACAGCCATCCGCCAGCGGCCATCGGCGACGGTGTAGGCCCGCAACAGGCGACCGTCGCGGGCGGTGACCTCGACCGAGGTTTCAACGCCGAGGGGGGGGAGGATGGTGGCGTCGATCCAGGTGTCGGCGGCGTCGCGGGCAAGGGCCCCGGTCCAGAGGAGAAGCGCCAGTGTGAGGAGGGCGCGGTGGGGTTTCATCCGTGCCGGGGTGGTAAACGAAAGGTTGCGGCGGGGTACGGCGGGGTGGTCCGGCGGGTGCCGACACGCTGTGCAACCATCTGAAAACGTGCGGATTCTGGCGTATTCATTCCGTATGCGATCCGTACAGCATCTGTATTACATCCGTACATACATTCGGGCATCGGCAACGGGCTGGCCGGGGCTTGGGTTGCGTCGGCCTCTGCCGCCCCCGCCGGTGTTCCGGCGGGGGCGTGCGGGATCACTCGATCACCAGTTGCCCTGTTTCGCCGATGGCGCGGAAGTCGGGGCGGTACATATCCTCGACCGACGCGGCGGGGTGGTGGAACGTGCCGGGACTTACGGCGCGCACGACATAGGCCAGCCGGAATGCGTCGTTCGAGGTACGGTCGATGGCGGTCAGGAACCGGTCCTGACGGAACTCGGAATGGGCGACCTCATTCGTCGTCTGCAGCCAGTCGAGCGATGCGGTATTGCCGCCGGACAGGAGGTTCGGGTTGTCAATCTCGAACCCCGCCGGCAGGGGGTCGTTGACCATCAGCCGCGCCTCGCCACGGCCAAAGGGGGTGATTTCCAGCACCGTCACCAATCTTGTGCCCTGCGGCACCGGGGCGGTGGTGTCGAAGGGTTCACCCTCCATCGTGTAGTAGGTGCGGGTGATGGCATAGCCGGTGCCGCCCGCCGGTTCCGGCTGATCGGGTACGCCATAGGCGGTGACCGTCACCGACTGGGCGCGGGCCGAGCCGTTCTGCACCACCACAGGGTCACCCAGACCCGCCGCAAGCACCTGCACCATGGGGCCGGAGGGGGGCAGGCCGTTGAAGGTGACGCCGTTCGTGCCCGGGCCATCGACCAGCGCACGGGAGGCCAGCAGCATCCATGTTGCCTCTTGTGTCGAGAGGTTCCCCTGCCGTGATGACAGGGCTGCCGCCAGCACCTCGGCATCGACGGCATTGCTGCCGGCTTCGGTCGCAAGGGTCAGGACGGCGGCCACGTCACGGGTGTGGGTGCCATAGTCGGCGCGGTAGATCTGATCTTTCTCGATGGTGAAATCGAGTTTCAGGGCGGCGCGGGTGAACATCTGGTCGGCGCGCACCTGATCGCCGTAGGAGGCGAGGGCGGCCCCCAGTTGTGCCTGCGCGATGGGGGTCGCAAAGGCGTCGGCCTTGACGTCGGCATAATAGCGCAGGTCGCCGATGGCGGCGGCCCCTTCGCGGGCAAGGACCATGAGGGCGTAGGCCAGCGCCTCACCCCCGCTTTCGAAATCCTGCTGGTAGTTCACCTGGTTGCGCAGGTTGTCGAGGGCGCTGCGGAACGCCTGATCTGGCACGCCGAACCCTTGGGCGCGGGCGCGGCTGAGGAAATCGGTGACGTAGGCATCGAGCCAGAAATCACCTGAGCCGGGGGACCAGAGGCCGAAGGCACCCTCGGCGGACTGGTTGGTGAGCACTTCCTCAACCGCCTGTTCGACGCGGAGGCGGATGTTGTCGGCGCCTTTGAGCTGCATCGCCTGTGCGACCTGATCGAAGTAGATCAGAGGCAGCGCCTTGGAGGTGATCTGTTCGGTGCAGCCGTAGGGATAGCGGTCAAGCGACGCCAGAAGCCCCGGCGCGTTCAGGCGCGCGATGGGGCCGACGGCCAGTGTGGCCTTGGCCGTACCGGGTTGCAGGCCGGCAAATGCGTCGGCGTCGAAGGTAAAGCTGGCCCCGGCGGCCAGTTCCAGCCGCGTGGTGCGGGCGATCTCGGGGTCGTTCACCTGTACCGGGATAGTGAGGGTTTTGCGCAACTGTTTGCCGTCGGGGGTCACGAGCGCCACGTCGATGGTGTAAAGGCCCGGGTTGCCGGCGGTCAGGGGGACGGCGAAGGTGGCCTTGGCCTTGTCGCCAAGGTCAAAGCCCGAGGGGACATCGCCCACGGTCATGCCTGCCGAGGAGACGTCCATCGACATGCGGCCCGAGGGGCCGGTGGCGTGGACAATCTCCAGCAGGATGCGGCTGGTATCGCCGGGGGCCATGAAGCGGGGGACCGAAGCGGTGACGACGACAGGGTCGCGCACCAGCACATCGGCCTGCGCCTGACCGACGCCCTTGGCCGACCATGCGACGGCCATCACGCGGACGGTGCCGTTGAACGCGGGCAGGTCGAAGGTGGTGCGGGCATAGCCGTCGGGGCCGACCTCTACCGGGCCGGTGAAGTAGGCCACCAGTTCTTCGGTCGGCGGGTTGGATTTGAGCCGGGCCTGCGAGCCTGAATCACCCCCGGACCGCACCTGCCCCTCGACCCCCGACAGACCGTCGATCAGGCGGCCATAGATGTCGCGGATGCCGACGCCCAGTTTGCGCTGGCCAAAGTAGTGGCCCTGCGGATCGGGGGCGTCAAAGGCGGTGAGGTTGAGGATGCCGACATCGACGGCGGCGATGGTGACATAGGCGGTATCGCCCTGCGTGATGCCATCCACCTTGATGGCCACGTCCAAAGGGCCGCGCGGGGCGGATTCTGCCGCGACCTCGACCGTCGCGGACAAGGCGCGCGGGCCGGGGTCGATTTTCGCATAGGCAAGGCCAAGCGCGCGGGTGGGGTTGCGGCCTGCGGCCACGTCCATCGGGCGGATGACAGAGGCTGTGACGTATGCACCCGCACCCCATTCATCGGTTACGGGGACGGGGATCAGGTTTTCGCCTGCCGTCACCTCAACCGCCTGCATCGCGATCACGCGGTTCGACAGGACGGCGATCATTGCGGTTCCGGCGGCACGGGGGACCACGCGCAGCATGGCGGTATCGCCGGGTTTGTAGTCGGCCTTGTCCAGCGACAATTCCAGCGTGTCGGGGGTCGATGACACATCGGCGGGCGCGTACCAGCCGGCGTAGAAGGTGGTGGTCGTCTCGGCGCTGCCACCCTGGGTCTGGCTGACGGCCAGTTCGTATTCGCCCCAGGTTACGGCACCCGCAACCTCGACAGGGGTATCCCCCAGATCGGCGGTGCCTTCGGACACCGCGACGCGGCTGACGATGGGTTCCCAGTTCCACTGGCCGTACTGCTGATACCACTGATAGCGCGTCTCGATCCGGGTCAGTTCCCATTTGACGGCCATCGGCACCGGTGCCTCACCGGCGCCGATGGCCAGAAGGTTGAACCGCGCCTCGGTGTTTTCGCCGACGACGCCATCGAACAGCGGCTTGACCCCGATCATCGCGGCATCGGGCAGCAGCACCTTTTCGGTGCGCCGTTCCACCGGGCGGCCTGATCCTTCGGCCACGCGCACGGTGAACCGGGCCTCCAAAGGCCGGTCGGCGTCGCCGGCCTCGGGGACGAGGGCCAGCACGAGGGCGGCACCGGCATCATCCGTCTGCTCACCACCGAAGGATTCGAGGCGGGCGTCAAAGGGGGTATCTTCGCGGCCAAAGACATAGCCGGGGTATTTCTCCAGCCCCTTGGCGGCGCGCAAAAGAACCTCGCCCTCGACGGTAAGGTCAGCGCCCGGCGCGCCGAAGAGGTAGCGGGCGTTCACCGCCAGATCGGCCACTTCGCCGGGGCGCAGCGGGGTGTCGGGCAGGGTCAGGGTAAAGTCGATGCGTTCGGGCAGGAAATCCTCGACCAGGAAATCGGTCGCGGTCAGGGGGGGCGCGTCGGCCTCGGCCAACACCTCAAGCCGCCACTGGCCACGGGGCGCGCTTTCCGCGATGGGCAGCGCAAAAGCGTAGCCGCCACCCGCATCGGTGATGACCTGACGGGAATATTCCACGCCATCGGGGCGCTTGAGGACGGCGGTCAGGGGCAGGCCCGCGATGGCCTCGGCCCGGGGATCGCGCGCAAGGGCGGTGGCGTGGACCGTCTCACCCGCCCGGTAGGCACCGCGTTCGGTGGTGAGGAACACGTCAACGGGGGGGGCGGGTTCGCGGCCTTCGACGCCACGGTCAGAGAGGTCAAACTCGGGATCGGTCAGGGGCAGGAAGGCGAGATCGCTGTCGCCCTCTTTCACCACCACCATCGACGGCGACGCCCCACCCGTGCCGCGTGCCAGTCCGGCGGCAAAGGTCACGCGGCCCGCGTCGTCGGTCACCGCCGTGGCCAGCACTGCGTTGGCGCGGCTGAGAAGTTCCACCGTGACCCCGGGCTTGGCCGCAGCCGTGCCGAGCGAGCGCACGATCACATCCAGCCCGTCGACCCCCGACAGCGTGGTGATGCCAAGATCAGAGATCACGAACCACTGCCATGCAGGGGGGAAGTCGTATTCGTCCTTGCCCGCAACGCTGGCCTTCAGCGCATAGATGCCCGCAGGCAGGCCCGCGAGCGCCGCATCCATCGGCAGGCGGGTGGTGATGTCCTTGTTCACCTGTTGGGTGACGGTGGCCGCACCCGACCACAATTCCTCGCCCACACGCTCGCGGAAGTCATCCTCCTGGTAATAGGCCATGGGCGTGCCGAAATAGTCGTTCTGCACGGCGCGCAGGATGTTGCGGTCGGACACGCGGTAAAGGCGCAGGTCAAGTTCCGTGGCATTCACCGTCTCGACCGGGATCGACGCGCCTGCGGCCTTGGGCAGCACATAGGCCCGCCCGGGGAAGCGCACGCCCGCCGCGCGGTCGCGGACGTAAGAGGTGATGGTGACGGCCTTGGCCATTTCCTGTCCGTCCGCCGCAGGCAGCCCTGCACGGAAGGTCAGCGCATAACGGTTGCCATGCTGCAACCCTTCGACGCACAACTGGCGGTCGCCGGTTTTCTCGACCGTCAGGCCGGCCTCGGGCAGTTGCAGGAAGGTGCTGTAATCGACGCCCGCGCTGACCAGATCTTCGGAAAACTGCACGCAGACGCGGGGGCGAAGGCTGTCGGCCTGGGTTTCGTTTTCGGTGATGCGAAAGCCGTACTTGCCGATGGCATCGTCCAGTGCGGTCGCCGTGTCATCCCGCGCCTGCAGGTCCTGCGCCAGACGCAGCGCCTGCACCGTGTCGCGGCCCCGGCCAACCTGTTCCAGCGCCTGCCCCATCACGACAAGGATCGAGTGGCGTTGCGGCGCCTGCCCGGAACGGAGATAGGCGTTGACGGCGGCCGACAGCGCCCGGCCCCGGAACAGGGGCGCGTTGTTGTTGTCGCGGCCCGCCGCCAAAAGGTACAGGCGCGCGTAATCCAGCCAGCCGTCAGGATCATCGGTCAGGTTCAGTGCCGCACCCACAAATGACGCGGCCCGTGCGGGATCGCCCGCAGCCTCAGCCTCGCGCGCCCACTGGCTGTGCTCCTCGGCGGTGTAATTGTCGGTGATGTGCAGCCCGCCCAGCGCCAGCGCCAGCCTGCGCGCGTCGTCAAGATCCGACACCGACACGAAAGCCTCGATTTCCTTGGCCCGGTCGGTGGCAAGGTCATTAGCCCCCGGCGTGCCGTCAATCACCCGGGCCGAATAGGCGCCCTGATAGAACGTGGCCCCACCCGGCCCCGATTTCAGGAAACACGCACCCACGCGGCTGTTGAACGTCAGCGCATCGCAGCGCGCGTTCGACAGGCAGGCGGTTTCGCAGGCCTCGATGGTCACATCCAGAAGGTTGGCGATATCGCCCCCGGCCAGATCGGCATTCTCACTGTAGATCAGCCGCTTGAGGGGCACGACATCCTGCGCAACCGCCGCCCCGGCCAATACCGAAAGGGCAACACCCAGCGCCGCCGCCATACCAAATCCACGCATTGGAAACCTCCCGGGGAACATGCCTGCAATTGGCGCAGACTGGCACGGGCGGCGGTCCGATGGCAAGGATTCGGGCAGGCCCGCAGCGGCATGAACGGCTTTGTCACGTTAAGCCTCGCTTCATCTTGTTCGGCCAAGGATGGCGGCTGTCGGGGGTCGCGGCGGTGCCCCCTTCGGCAGAGGTGCTATCGCATGGACATGATGGAACGGCTGGCAAAGGAACGGCGGTCACGCATGGCCGCCGAACGCCTGCTGGAACAGAAAAGCCGCGAATTGTTTGCCGCCAATGAAAAACTGGCGCTGCATGCGCGTGGTCTGGCCGTTCAGGTGGTGGAACAGCGCAGCGTCGCGCGCGCGGCCCAGTCCGAGGCGGCGGAACTGAAGGGCCTGAACTCACGCTTTGTGACCGATCTTGAGGCGGCGCATACAGCGTCGGTCGTGGCGGAACGGCGTCTGCGCGATTCCATCGACACCATCCGCGACGGTTTCGCCGTGTTCGATGCCGAAAGCCGTCTCGTCACCGCCAACCGCGCCTATCTGGCGGCGTTCGAGGGGCATGATGTGGCCCCGGGCATCACCTATGCCCAGCTTCTGCGGCTGACCGGCGAAACCGGGCTGATCGACATTGGCGGGCGCACCGTCGACCAGTGGGTGGCCGAGATGCTGGCCCGCTGGGACGCCGACCCCATTCCGCATCAGGTGGTGCAGTTTTCCAGCGGCGTCTGGGTGCGTCTGATGGACCGGCGCGCGCGCGATGGCGGCATGGTCAGCCTCGCGTTCAACATCACCGACCAGATGCGCATTTATGCAGCGATCGAGGCCATACCGGATGGCTTTGTGCTTTTCGACAGGGATCAGAAGGTCATCATGGCAAACCAGAAATACAAGGAAACGGCGCCCGGTTTCGGGCATGTGATCGAGCCCGGGGTGACGCTGGAGACGATCCTGCGCACGGGTCTGTCGATCAACGCCTATGAGGCGGCGCTGGGGCGGGAAGAGGAATGGCTGGCCGAACGTCTGGCGCATCACGACAACGCCGACGGCGAGATGACAACCCGCCTGTCCGATGGCCGCTGGCTCAAGTTCATCGACCGGCCGACGCCCGACGGTGGCCGGGTGGGCCTGCGGGTGGACATCTCGGATGAGCGCCATCAGCAAGAGGCACTGACCGCCGCAAGGCTGGCGGCCGAGGCCGCGAACCGCGCCAAGTCGGCCTTCCTTGCCAACATGAGCCACGAGATCCGCACGCCGATGAACGGCGTGGTCGGCATGGCGGAGTTGTTGTGCGACACCGCCCTGACCGAGGAACAGCGCCTGTTCGCGGAAACCATCCGGTCTTCGGGTGAGGCGCTTCTGGTCATCATCAACGACATCCTCGACTACTCCAAGATCGAGGCGGAACGTCTGACGCTGCACCCCGAACCCTTCGATCTGGAACGCACCATCCACGAGGTGGCGATGCTGTTGCAGCCCAAGGCGCGCAGCAAGGGCATCGACATCATCATCGATTTCGACATGTTCATGCCCACCCGCTATGTCGGCGATCCGGGGCGGTTGCGGCAGGTGCTGACCAACCTTGTCGGCAATGCGGTCAAGTTCACCGATACGGGGCATGTCCTCATTCGCGTCGTGGGCCTTGAAACCGACCCCGGCCACCAGCAGTTGCATGTGACGGTCGAGGATACCGGCATCGGCATCCCGGCGGACCAGCTTGACCTGATCTTTGGCGAGTTCAACCAGGTCGAGAACGCCTCGAACCGCAAGTTTGAGGGCGCGGGTCTGGGCCTTGCCATCACCCAGCGCCTGATCGAGCGGATGGAGGGCGCGGTCTGGGTCGACAGTGAGCTTGGTCGCGGGTCGTGCTTTGGGTTCCGCCTGTCACTGCCGGTCGCGGAAGAGGATGCGACGGTGCGCCTGCCCGTCACGCTGACGCGGGCGCTGGTGGTGGATGACCAGTTCATCAACCGCACTATCCTTGAGCGTCAGTTGAAAACCTGCGGCATGTCGGCGGTGCTGTGCCGGTCGGGCGCCGATGCGCTGGCGACGCTGGCGCAGGATGCAGGCTTTGACGTGGTGCTGACCGACCACGACATGCCCGACATGAACGGCCTTGCGTTGGCCGAGGCGGTCCGCGCGGGCGGCTGGGGGATGCCCATCGTGCTGTTGTCGTCGAACCCGGCGGCGGCACGCGAAGGGCCGGGGTCGGCGCATCTGGCGGCCATCCTGCAAAAGCCGCTCCTGCGGTCGGAACTCTACCGACGCCTGCAATCGCTGTCGGTGCCCGCCCCGGAACCCGCCGCGCTGCCCGCCCCGCCGCCCGCCGGACAACGCCGGATGCGTGTGCTGGCCGCCGAGGACAACCGCACCAACCAGCTGGTATTCCGCAAGATGGTCAAGGATTATGCGATCGACCTTACCTTTGCCAACAACGGGCGCGAGGCGGTCGATCTGTGGCACAGCCTGAACCCCGACCTCATCTTCATGGACATCTCGATGCCCGAAATGGACGGCCGCGACGCCGCCCGCGCCATCCGCCGCGCCGAGGGCGGCACCGGTCGCCATGTGCCCATCGTGGCCCTGACCGCGCATGCGATGGACGGCGACGCCGAAGGCATCCTAGCGGCCGGCATCGACCGCTACATGACCAAACCGCTGCGCAAGTCGGTCATCGCTGATGTCATGACGGAATTCTGCCCTGCCGGGGCGTTGCCGATCCACACCGAAATGCCCGCCGAAGATGTGGCGTGACGGTTGATGCGTCCACAGCCGCACGCAGGCCAAGCGCCGGGCAAAACGCGCCCGGTGCCGCCGGTCGTAGTGGGGCCCGGGACAAACCGAATGCCCGACGTGCCCTTGCCGCTTCACCTTGCCCAAATACTCCGGGGGTCCGGGGGCTGGCCCCCGGTCCGGCACCGGCCACTCAGCGCAGCGGCAACAGCACCGCGTCCTCCAGCCGACAGTCCCGCAGCGCATCCGCCCCACAGCGCCGGGGGCCAAGGTCGCGGGTCAGGCAGATGCGCACCTCTTCGATCATCCCCTGACGGCAGGTCACGGTAATCATGTCGGGTGCGAGCCCCGGATTGGCCTCGATGAAGGCACCCTCGACCACCGATGCCGGCACCTGCAGGCGGCGGTTGACCTGCGCGAACACCGCCGGAATGCGGATGCCGTCGCGCACCCGCCGCGCCTTGGCGTAGAAGTCACGCGCGGGCAGGCCGGAACAGCGCCCGTGCTTTTTCCACTGATAGAACGCGGCACCTGCGCCGCCGAACACATCTGCCACCGCCGCCGTCTCGCCCCGCGAGGGGTCACGTTCGGCGGTGCGGCAGTACGACGGCCAGCCTTCCTCGTCCTGCGGCCAGAGGCCGTGCAGCACGAAGGTGATCCCGCGCCCCGCATCGCATTGCGGCTCGCGCCGCGCGGCCCCTTCCAGATCGCACCAGGTGGCCGACCATGACAGGGCTGCGACGTAGTAATCGAAATCCCCGGCCCGCTCGCCTTCGGCGTGGGCGGGCAGGGCCAGCATGGCCAAAACCGCCGCCCGCAGAACGTCCAACACCCGCACCCTGACCCCCGCCCGCTGTTTGCCGGGATCAGACCCGAAGCGCCGCCGCCGGGCAAGTCCCGTCTGGTGCGGGATGGCCCTTTGCGGCATCGCAGCGATTGACCCGAGCGCTGCCGCGGCGTTTTCATGAAATGCCGGGCTTACTTCGTTGAAAAAACCGGTTTCCGACAGGCCGCGAGGATCGCGCGCCCTGTCGCGGTTCCGGCAAGCCCCATCCTGCGTAGGCGCGGTGCCCTGGCCTTGTCCGATGTCCGCATCGCCTTCATCCTGATCTGCATCTGCGATCTGGCGGGTCACGCCCGTGGTCAACGAGGTGGCGGGCGGCAAATTCCTGCGTATTCAAAACGCGAAACGCGTACCCAGGCCACCAAGTTGAGCCAACGAGGCCCCGGCCAGCAATCGGGTCTTTTCAAGCGCGCGATTCCGGCCTATACCGCCTGCGATTTCCCCGAAATCGCGGACCTTGCAGAACGACTTCTGCAGCCGATTTGACGGCCCGGGGAAGATATGTGAACGGAGACCGCCGATGAACAAGCCCCTGATGGCCAAGGCCACCGCCGTTTGGCTGGTGGACAACACCACCCTGAACTTTCGCCAGATCGCCGAGTTTTGCGGCCTGCACGAATTGGAGGTGCAGGGCATCGCCGATGGTGATGTGGCGACCGGGGTCAAGGGGTTTGATCCCGTGGCCAACAACCAGCTTGAGCCGATCGAGATCACGCGCGGTCAGGATGACCCGGCGTACCACCTGCGGCTGAAGTTCAACGCGTCCGCCGTGGGTGAGGAAAAGCGGCGCGGGCCGCGCTATACCCCCCTGTCGAAGCGTCAGGACCGGCCGGCGGCGATCCTGTGGCTGGTCAAGTTCCACCCCGAGCTGACCGATGGCGCGGTGGGCAAGCTGGTCGGCACGACCAAGCCCACGATCCAGTCGATCCGCAGCCGCAGCCACTGGAACATCAGCCAGATCACCCCCATCGACCCCGTCGCCCTTGGCCTGTGCCGCCAGTCCGAGCTTGACGCCGCCGTACAGGTCGCAGCGCGCAAGAAGGCCGCCGAGGGCAAGGTCATGTCGGATGACGAACGGCGCAAGCTGGTGTCGACCGAGCAGAGCCTTGGCATGGCCCCCGAGGCGCGCATCCCGGGCGTGATGGCCGGGCTGGAGCAGTTCGCGGCCACGGCCGAGCCGGAAAAGAAGGCGGCAGATTATTCGGACGCCGACAGCTTCTTCAACCTGCCCGAAGATGATGATGACGAGGACGAGGACGAGGATGACGACGGCGTTGCACGCTGAGGTGATCGGCGGATCGCCACCTGTGGTGGTGGCCTGCCTGCGTTGTGTCTGGCCATGATGCGGCACAGCCGGTAGAAACCCTGCAAAAGGTGATCGCCGCGATCCCTGATGCCGAGGATACCTACAGCCATGCAACCCGTTCCCGTGACCGCCCGTGTCAGCCTGTTTGCAGGGATCGCAGCACTGGTATTGGCCATCGGCGGCGTCCTGGTGACACAGCTTGTCGACCCCGCGACGACGGTGCGGCTTTTGGGCATCCTTGTCTGGGTGGTCGGCGTGCTGGCCGTAGCGGGGCTGGTGATGGGCCTTTTGTCCGGTCTGAAAGGGCCGGGGCGCAGCGGGGCGCTGGTGTCGGTGGTGACACTGGTATTGCTGGGGCTGTTTCTGGGTTACAGCGGATTTGGCGACGCGCAGCCGGGTGGACCGGCCCCCGTTACCACGGGCGGCTGACGCAAAGGGGGCGCGAAACCTCGCACCCCCCGTTTTGGTTATCCGTGACCGGGTTCAGCTTACGTCCAGCTTGCCGTCGCCGCGCGCCCGCATCATCCAGGTGGTCGAACCGGCCTTGAACACGGTCGATACCGATGCCGTCACGAGCAGCGGCACCGACCCGATGACCGCCTTGGCCGAACCGACGTTGGTGGGGTTGCCCTTGACCGTCGCGTTCACGTTGCCGGTATAGCCCCAGAGCGCGGTCGCAGATTTGGCATAGACGGTAAAGTTGTTGACGAAGAGGGCGCCCTTCACCTTGTCCGATGTGCCATTGTAATCAAAGCTGTAGACCAGCTCGATCTCGACGCAGTCGATCCCGTAGAGGTTCGTGATCTTGTAGGGCCAGGATCCGGTTTTGGTCTTCCAGCCCGACAGTTCGGTGAACTTCAGATTCTCCGGCACCGCCGAGCAAAAGCTTGACGCGGCGCCCGACACGGCCCTGTTGTCCTTGACGATGTCCCACGCGGTCTTGCCCGCGTTGACGATGGCGCCGATCATGTCGGCAGAGGCATCACCCATTCTTGTCTCCGATCAATCAATCAATGTCTGAATTTACGAAACCACGTGCCACGGCCTAGGACGGCGCGCCAGAGGTGTCCTTGAACGCAAAGCGCTTGGCCATGTCGTCATTCGCCAACGCCTCAAGCTGATCGATGATCTTCTTTTCGTCCTTGTCCTTGGCGTCTTTCTTTTTTTTGCCCAGCGACGACAGGAAGGACTTCAGCGTCTGGTCGAAATCATCCGCCGCCTTCTGCACGCCCTTGCTGACGTCAGCGATGGACTTTTTCAGGTCTGCATCCTTTTTCGGGTCGATTTTCAGCTTGTCCACAAGGGACTCGAACTTCTTCTTGAAATCGTCAGCCATGATGTCACTCCAACTATTTGACAACTGCGGGGCGAGTCACTGCGCCCCACTGTCGAAGCCTACTGTCACGTTCGGGCAGGTGAAAGCACAATTGCGTCATGGCCCGCCTGCCAAGGGCTAGACCCTTTTGCGCGCGCGCAGGGCGGCGCCGATGGTGCCGTCGTCGAGATAGTCAAGTTCGCCCCCGATGGGCACGCCCTGCGCCAGAGTGGTGACCGCGACGCCGGTGCCTGACAGCGCGTCAGCGATGTAATGGGCGGTGGTCTGGCCGTCGACGGTGGCGTTCAGGGCCAGGATCACCTCGGTCGCTTCACGTGCGCGTTCCACCAGTGCGGGCAGGCGCAATTCGTCGGGTCCGACCGCATCCAGCGCCGACAGGGTGCCGCCCAGCACATGATAGCGGCCCTTGAACGCACCGCCCCGTTCCATTGCCCAGAGGTCCGCCACATCCTCGACCACGCAAATTTCGCCGTTGGCGCGGCGGGGGTCGGTGCAGATGGGGCAAAGGTCGGTGGTGCCGATGTTGCCGCACTGGGTGCAGTCGCGCACCGACAGGGCCACCTGCGCCATGGTCTGCGCCAGCGGCACCATCACCTGTTCGCGCTTTTTCAGCAGCATCAGCACCGCGCGCCGTGCCGAACGGGGGCCAAGGCCTGGCAGCCGCGCCATGAGGTCGATCAGCGCCTCGATGTCGCGGGGGGCCTGCGTCATGGTCAGAAGGGCAGCTTCATGTCCGCAGGCAGGCCCATGCTTTGCGTCAGGCGCGCCATTTCCTGCGCGTGCCGGGCGGTGGCCTTGGCCTGCGCGTCCTTGATGGCGGCCAGGATCAGGTCTTCGGTCACTTCCTTTTCCGAGGCGACAAGGATCGAGGGGTCGATATCAAGGCCGGTCAGTTCACCCTTGGCCGTGGCGCGGGCACGCACGAGGCCTGCGCCGCTTTCGCCGATCACGACGGTGCGGGACAGTTCGGCATCGAGGTCCTTGATCTTGGTCTGCAGTTCCTGTGCGGCCTTCATCATGTTGGCCATGTCGCCGATTCCGGCCAAACCTTTGAGCATTACGTTCACTCCGTTCGCGTTTCACCGTCCAGAATAGGCATCCCGCCACTGTGCCACAAGGTTCAGTCGGCCTCGAAAGGATCCCATTCATCCTCAACCTCGGGCAGGGCTTCGGCAGCGGCGATGGCGGCGGGGTCGCGCACCTCGACCACTTTCGACCCGGGAAAGGCCGCAAGGACCGCTTGTACCAAGGGCAGCGATGATGCCGCCGCGTGTTCGGCCACGAGATCGGCTTTGCGTACCTCATCAATCGTGGGCGCCCCACCCTGCGACACGACGGATATGCCCCAGCGCGCGCCGGTCAGGCCCTGCAATCGGTGGGCAAGACGGGGGGCAAGCTCGCGGGGGGCGTCATCGGTCGGCTGAAACTCAATCCGGCCCGGGGCATAGCGGACCAACCGCACATGACTTTCCATATCGAACAACAGCTTCATGTCGCGCGCGTCGCGGATCATTTCGACCAGATGGTCGAAGGTGGCATAGCGCGCCAGTGCGGTGGTCACATCGGGTGCCACCTCGGCCTGCGCCAGCACCGCGCCCCCGGCCACCGCCGACAGGACCGGGCCGCCACCATTGCCACCCTGCCGGGGGGCAGGGGCGGGGGCGGGGGGCGTCTGGCCCTGCAACCGGCGGATCAGGGTTTCAGGGTCGGGCAGGTCGGCCACATGGGTGAGGCGGATGATCGCCATTTCCGCCGCCATCATCGCGTTCGGGGCCTGCGACACCTCTTCAATGGCGCGGATCAGCATCTGCCAGGCGCGGCTGAGTGCGCGCATCGGCAGGCGTGCGGCCATGTCGCGGCCCCGGTCACGCTCCTCGGGCGGGGTGGTCGGGTCATCGGCGGCGGCGGGGGTGATCTTGACCACCGAAATCCAGTGCGTGATCTCGGCCAGATCGCGCAGCACCGCCATCGGATCGGCCCCGTCGGCATATTGCGCCGCAATCTCGCCCAGTGCCGCCGCCGCATCGCCGCGCATCACCAGGTCAAAAAGGTCCAGCGTGCGGCCCCGGTCGGCCAGTCCCAGCATGGCGCGCACCTGCAGGGCGGTGGTTTCCCCCGCGCCATGGGCAATCGCCTGATCCATCAGCGACAGCGCATCGCGCACCGACCCCTCTGCCGCGCGGGCAATCAGCGCCAGTGCATCCTGCGTCAGCGTGGCCCCTTCGCTGGCGGCGATGCCGGCCAGATGGGCGATCATCATTTCGGGTTCGATGCGTTTGAGGTCATAGCGCTGGCAGCGCGACAGGACAGTGACCGGCACCTTGCGGATCTCGGTGGTGGCCATGATGAACTTGGTGAAGCCGGGCGGTTCCTCCAGCGTTTTGAGCATGGCGTTGAAGGCCCCCGTCGACAGCATGTGGACTTCGTCGATGATGAAGATCTTGAAGCGGCCCATCATCGGGCGGCCTGCCGCCATTCGGTTGATCTCGCGCATCGAATCGACGCCGGTCGACGATGCGGCGTCGATTTCCAAGACGTCGATATGCCGCCCCTCGATGATGGCGCGGCAGGATTCGCAGACCCCGCAGGGTTCAGTCGTGGGCCCGCCGGTGCCATCCGGGCCGGTGCAGTTCAGCCCCTTGGCCACGATCCGGGCGGTGGTGGTCTTGCCCACCCCACGCACCCCGGTCAACACAAAGGCATGCGCGATCCGGTCGGCGGCAAAGGCGTTCTTCAGCGTGCGCACCATCGCCTCTTGGCCGATCAGGTCGGCAAAGGTCTGGGGACGGTATTTGCGGGCCAGAACCTGATAGGCGGGGGTGTCGGACATGGGGGGCTTTCCTGCGGTCGGGTGCAGTCTAGGCTGTGAACGTCCCGGGCGGAACCCCGGGCGCTGCGTCAGAACAGGCCCAGTATCGCCAGCGCAGCCGTCTGGTTTCCCGGATCGGCCTGCATCCGGGCAGAGATCACGGCAAGCCTGTCCGCCATCGCGCGATCTGCAAGCAGTGTCAGGATCGACTGGCGGACGTCGTCATCGGTAAACCCGCCCCGCGCGAGGCTGTGGCCAAGCCCGGTCTGCCTGGTCCGCATGGCGTTGTCGTGCCCATCCCAGCAATAGGGAATGATGAGCGATGGCACCCCGAAAAACAGCGCCTCGCACAGGCTGTTGTTGCCGCCGTGATGGATGAACAGATCGGACTGCGCCACGACCGACGGCTGCGGAAACCACGACCCCATGAAAACGTTGTCCGGCACATTGCGATAAGCCTCGGGGAAGCCGCCGACATTGACGATGAACCGGGCCGGGATCGTGGCAAAGACCCGGATCATCCGGTCCATCACAACCGTATCCATGGCGCCGAGTGACCCGAAACTCAGATAGACCAGCGGGCTGCCGTTGTCGGGGAACCGGGGCAGGTCAAACTGCGCCTCGTCCCGCACGCAGCCTTCCAGATAGCGGAACGTGGGCCGGGTCAGCGGCACGGCGCGGTCATATCTGACCGCGGCCGGCGACAGCAGCAGGTTGAGCGTGGGCGAGGTTTCCATGAACTGACCGGCGGGCAGGCGGGGCAGGCCATGGCTGTGGCGGAAGTCGTTGTAACGGTCATGGGCGGCGGCTGTTGCGTCCAGATAGGCGGCTTCAAACGCGGCCCGTCCGGCGGTGTCGGCCACGGATTGCCCGGACAGATAGGGCGGCACCTGCGCATCGGGCAATTCCGTTTCGGCGCAGGACACCACCCGCACCCAGGGACATCCGGCCCACGCCACCGCCGGGAACATGATGACATTGTCCAGAACAATCGCCTCGGGGCGAATCTGGGCCAGCACCGTCTGCAATCCGTCTTCGGCGGCGATTGCGGTATCGACAATCGCCCCCCAGGTCGGGCCGACATAGGTCGCCACCTGTTCCAGCGGGGTCAGGCCGAAGTGCGGCAGGTGACGCTTGATGAACGCCTGCCAATAGTCGGACGGGTTGCCGTTGGAGGCCGGGGGCGGCAGGTGGTATTCCTTGAACCCATAGTCCGCAAAGACGCCGGTAAAGCCCGGATGGCACACAAACACCGGCACGGCACCCCGACGGGCCAGCGCCTGTGCGATGGCCACGCAGTTCAGTGCCGCGCCAAAGCTGGCCTCGGGGAACAGCGCGATGGTCCGGCCTTTGGTCATCGGGCGCTGCGCGGCATCGGCGGGCTGCCCCGGTTGGCCGCATCGGGCCGCTGGTTGCGCGACAGGCGCAGGTGCAGGGTCATCTGGTCGGCGGCCACGTCGAACTGCCGCCGCTCAAGGCTGTCGAGGATATTCAGATGCTCTTCATGCGCCTGCCGCAGCCGGAATTCCGGCGTGCTCAGGTCTTTCTGGGTGATCCGGCGCAGGCGGTGATGGGCCAGCAGGGTATCGCGCAGGAACCTGTTGGCCGAGCCATGGGCAATGAGGCTGTGAAAATCCGTGTCCTGTTTGTGGAACGCCGCATTGCCGATGCGTTGTGTCACAGCGTCGGTCAGGGTCAGGCGCAGCTGCCGCGCCTTGGTCAGGTCGAGGGTGAACCCCGGTGCCAGAATTGCCGCAGGTTCAAGAATCGCGCGGAAATGGTGGCTGTCGGCGACGGCGTTCGGGGTGTCAAGAATGGGCCGAAAGCTCCACGATTGGCCGGGGACGCGGTCGATGATTCCATCCTGTTGCAGTATTGTTAGCGCATTCAGTACCGCGCCACGACTGGTGGAATACCGCCGGATCAGAAAACTGACGGACAGATCATCGTCCAGCCGCCGCGCCGCCCGGTCGGCAAGGATCGTCTCGGCCAGGGACCCGCTTGCGGCATCGAGGTGTTGTTCGACCACGGCGGCGTCACCATCAAGATCGACGCAAAGAAAGTACCCTTCGGACTTGCGCCATGTCACAAAGCCGTTTTTCTCCAATATCTTGTAGGCTGATCTGACGGGCGTGCGCGACACGTCGCACAGCGTCGAAAACACCTGTTCCGGCAAATGATCCCCCGGTCGCATCCGCCGGGCGCGGGCGTGTTCCAGCACCTGTCTGGCAAGGCCGGTATGGGTTTTGACGGTGGTTTCCCGGCCTTGCACAACGGTCCCCCGGACGTGTCGCGGCGCGGTCCTGATGGCCGCGCCAAGAATACAGATTGACGTATTTTATTTCTAAAACATACTGCAATCAACGCAGGCCGAAATAAAGCAACATCTTCCGGTGACGGGCATCACACCCCGCGCGGGTCATCCACAACAGGGAGTTTCTGCATGACATTCACACGTTTGCCGCAGGTCACTGCAGGACTGCTGGCGCTGTTTCTGGTGACGGGCGTCGCGGCGGCGCAGTCGCTGACGATTTCCAACTGGGATGGCTACCTTGCGCCCGACGCCGTCACCAAATTCACCGCCGAGACCGGGATCAGTGCCGAACTGGTCCTGCATGCCACCAACGAAGAGATCATGGGCAAGCTGATCGCGTCGGGCGGGGCTGGCTATGACGTGGTGTTCGTGTCGTCGCCCTTTGCCGAGATCCTGCACAATCTGGGTCTGGCCGAGACGCTGGACGCGACCAAGATCCCCAATCTGGCGAACCTGTACCCCGAGGCCATGCAACTGGCCCATGATCCGGGCAACACGTTTTCCGTGCCCTATGCCTGGGGCACCACGGGCCTGTGTTTCCGGTCTGACCTGATGGCCGCGCCGACGTCCTGGAACGACCTTCTGACCCCCGCCGCCGAGGTTTCGGGCAAGACGACGATGCTGGCCACCGATCGCTGGTTGTTGGCTGCCGGGTTTCTGGCCAATGGCATGTCGGTCAATGAAACCGATCCGGCCAAGCTGGACACCGTGCGCGATGCATTGATCGGGGCAAAGAAAACCCTGCTGGCCTATGATGATACCACGTTCTACGCCAAGCTTGTGTCGGGCGAGGCGGTGATGGTGCAGGCATGGGATGGCTGGTGCAACTATGGCATCGGCGAGAACCCTGCCATCCAATACGTGATCCCGTCCGAGGGGTCGGACCTGTGGGTAGACACAATGGTCATCCTGAAAGGGTCGGAAAACAAGGACGCGGCCTATGCGTTTGTGAACTACATTCTGGATGCGCAGAACCACCGCTGGGCGGCTGAGAACATCCTGTACAAGGTGCCGAACAAGGCGGCGATGGACGGGCTGGACCCCGCCCTTCTGACCCAGTACCCGAACATGGCAATCGCGCCTGCGCAGTTGCTGACCTATGAGCAACTGCGCGATGTGGGCGAGGCGCAGCGTGCCTATTCCCGTGTCGTGACCGAGATCATGGCGGCGCAATAACCTGCGATGTCGAACCGGGGTTCAGCGGCACTTATGGCCCCGGCGCTGGCCTGGCTGACGGCGCTGATGATCATCCCCTGCGGGCTGATCCTGATCCTCGCGTTCTTTCGGCGGGGCATCTATGGCGGGATCGAATACACCCTAACCCTTGAAAATCTTGGGCTTGTGTTCGACCCGCTGTACTTTGGCATCTTTGTGAACTCGGCCCGGATCGCGGGGATCGTGGTCATCATCGCCTGCGTTCTGGGTTATGCGGCGGCCTATGCGATTGCCGCCATGCCGCGGCGTCTGCAACCGATCCTTTTGTTCGTGGCCGTGTTGCCGTTCTGGTCAAACTACCTGATCCGCACTTATGCCTGGATCGTGCTGCTGAACCGTGAGGGGCTGATTACCCAGGCCGCGCGCTGGTTGGGCTACACGGACGAGTTGCCGCAGTTTCTGTATACCGAAAGTGCCGTGATCCTGGGGCTGGTCTACAGCTATCTGCCGTTCGTCATTCTTGCCTGCTATGCCCCCCTGTCCCGCCTGAACCCCGAGATTGCCGAGGCGTCGCATGACCTTGGCGCATCGCGCTGGACCACATTCCGGCGGATCACCCTGCCGCTGACCCTGCCGGGGATCGCCGTTGGCGCGGTGTTCGTGTTCGTGCTGTCAATCGGCAATTTCGTGACGCCCGCACTGCTGGGCGGCGGGCAGTTCCAGATGATCGGCAATGTGGTCTATGCGCAATTCCTGACCGCCAACGACTGGCCGTTTGGGGCCGCGCTGTCGATGGTGCTGATTGCCATCATGATGGGGTTGCTGTTGTTGCAAACCCTTGTGGTCGAGCGTGGGCGGAATGCATAACCGCGCCCTGATGTTCACCATCCTTGGGGTGGTGTTCGCCTTTCTCTACATCCCGATTTCGGTGCTGGTGGCGCTGTCGTTCAACGAGGGCGGGTTGCCCACGGCCTGGACCGGGTTTTCGCTGAAATGGTATGCGGAACTGTGGCAGAACACGCAGGTTCTGGCGGCGGCGCTGAACACCCTGATCGTGGCGCTGGTGTCGGCGACGCTGGCCACGGTGCTGGGCACCGGCCTTGCCATCGGCATCGAAATGCGGGTGCGCAGGGGCCGCTGGCTTGAGGCGCTGATCTTTGCCCCGATGGTCATTCCCGATATCGTTCTGGCGATTGCCCTGCTGAGCTTCTTCTCGCTTCTGAAGGTGCCGATGGGCCTGCACACGATCATCGGGGCGCATGTGGTGTTCAATCTGGCCTTTGTCTGCGCCGTGGTCCGCGCCCGGCTGAAATCGTTTGATTGGTCGATTGTCGAGGCATCGCGTGACCTTGGCGCGCCCGCTTTCACCACCTATCGCCGTATCGTCGTGCCGGTGCTGGCACCGGCGATCATTGCGGGGGCGCTGTTGGCCTTTACCCTGTCGGTCGATGAATTCATCATCGCGTTCTTCACGGCGGGGGCCGGGGCCGGGTCGACCACCCTGCCGATGCAGATCTACAGCATGATCCGCTTTGGCGTCACACCCGAGATCAACGCGCTGGCCACGCTGGTCTTGGGCGTCAGCGTGACCGCTTTGGCGCTGGCGCAGCGGCTGAACAAGGGGGGGCTGTCCGGCCAATGACCCCGCTTTTGCAGATCAGGAACATCGCCAAGTCGTTTGGCACCGTAACCGCAGTCGATGACGTGTCGCTGGACATTGCCGAGAACGAATTCTACGCGCTTCTTGGCGCGTCGGGCAGCGGCAAGACCACGCTGTTGCGCATGCTGGCGGGGTTCGAGGTGCCGTCGCGGGGCCAGATCCTGCTGGACGGCAAGGACATCTCTGACGTCCCGCCGAACAAGCGCCCGGTGAACCTGATGTTCCAGTCCTATGCCCTGTTTCCGCATATGACGGTGCGCGCCAACATCGCCTACGGGCTGGAAATGGAACGTTTGCCCCGGCCGCAGATCACCGCCCGGGTGGACGAAATTCTGTCGGTGATCGAACTGACGCCCTTTGCCGACCGCAAGCCTGAGCAACTGTCGGGCGGGCAGAAACAGCGCGTGGCACTGGCGCGGGCGCTGGTCAAACGGCCCCGGGTTTTGTTGCTGGACGAACCGCTGGGAGCGCTGGACAAGAAACTGCGCGCGGCGATGCAGTTGGAACTGAAGCGGCTGCAGCATGAGGTCGGGATCACCTTTATCGTCGTGACCCACGATCAGGAAGAGGCGCTGGTCATGGCCGACCGCATCGCCATCCTGAAGGACGGAAAGCTGTTGCAATCCGGCCCCCCGCGTGAGGTGTACGAACACCCGGTCAACCGCTTTGCCGCCGATTTCATCGGGGTGATGAACTTTTTCCCCGGGGTGGCCGATGCGCAGGGGTTGCTGGCGGACGACGGCACCCGGATCGCAGCGCCGGGCTTGACGCTGGGCCGGGCCGTGGCGGCGGTCCGCCCGGAACGCATCCGGCTGGGTGCCGGTGAAAACAGCCTGACCGGAACGGTCGTGGCGATGGCCTATCACGGGTTGGACCTGCAACTGCATGTCCTGACCAAAGCGTCGCAAAAACCCGTCACAATCCGCCTGACCGCCGACATGGCCGAGGCGCAATCGCTGCACATCGGCGATCCGGTCACGTTTGGCTGGTCTGCCAAAGACACCCGCATATTCCCGGCCTGAAGGACCCGTCATGACCCAGAAAACATTCGCCTTTTTCCCCGAAGCGGCTTACGGCCCCGCGCTTAATTCGGTCGGCATCGCGCAGGCGGTCACCGCGCGCGGGCACCGGGCGGTGTTCCTGTCCGACCCCGGATTCGTGCCGGTCTATGAGGGGTACGGGTTCGAGGCGCATCCGGTGAAACTGTCGGCCCCGATGCCGCCGGACGAATTGGCCAAGTTCTGGGAAAACTTCATCAACGGCCATATCCCCAACTTCCGCAAATCGCCGATGGACCAGATCGACACCTATGTGCGCGATTGCTGGGAGGCGATCGTGGACAGCGCCAAATGGGCGCAACAGGACCTGCCCGCGATTCTGGCGCGGATCAATCCCGAAGTGATCTGTGTCGACAACGTCATCCTGTTCCCGGCGATCAAGCAATCGGGCAAGCCATGGGTGCGGATCATTTCCTGTTCGGAAAACGAGATCGAGGACGACGCGATCCCGCCGCACCTGTCGGGGATGTCGGTGCATGACCACACGGGGCACCACGCGTTTCGCGAGAAATTCAACCGGGTGATCCAGCCGATCCACGATGATTTCAACGCATTCCTTGCGGCAAACAACGAGGACCACTATCCGTTGGGCCAGTTCTTCGAAGCCTCGCCGTACCTCAACCTGCTGCTGTACCCCGAGGCTGTGAAATTCGACCGGGCCGTGCCGCTGGACCCGGCACAGTTCCAGTATCTCGAGGGTTGCGTGCGCAACGAGGCCCCCTATGAGGTGCCTGCGTTCGGGGCCAACCCCGACGGCCCGCTTTTGTACATCTCTTTCGGCAGCCTTGGCGCGGGTGATACGGACCTTTTGAAACGGCTGATTGCCATGGTCGGGAAATCCCGGTTCCGGGCCTTGGTCAATGTCGGCGACTATGGCGCGGAATACAGTGATCTGCCGCCCAATGTGGTGATCTCCAACTGGTTCCCGCAGCCGTCGGTCATTCCGCTGGTCGATGCAGTGATCCATCATGGCGGCAACAACTCGTTCACCGAATGCCTGTATTTCGGCAAGCCTGCGGTCATCATGGCCTATGTCTGGGATGGGCATGACAATGCGATGCGGGTGCAGGAAACCGGGCATGGTTTCCGGTCTGACCGCTATGAATGGACCGATGCGGATTTGCTGGCCAAGCTTGAGGCTTGCCTGACCGACCCCGCGATGCAGGCCCGGCTCAGGGCCACCTCGGCACATATGCAATCGCAGAACGGCCCGGAAAAGGCCGCCACGTTGCTGGAGGGCTTGCTGTGACCAACCTCAATTCGACGGCCCCGCATATCCACGCGGCCACCACCTATGACGATCTGGTCGATTGGGGACCGCAGCCCGATGCCACAGCACCGGGGTCGCACAACACCGGGCGGCTGTTGTTCAAGGGGCCGGACAACCGGCCCGAAACCGGCATCTGGGTCTGCACGCCCGGGGCATGGACGCTGTCGATCCCGCGCGATGAGTTTTGCCATTTCGTCGCCGGTCGCGCCACCTATACCCGCGACGACGGTGAGGTGATCGAGGTGACCGCCGGCACCTGTGTCAGCTTTCCCGCAGGCTGGACCGGGCACTGCACCGTCCACGCAACCATCCGCAACATTTACATGCTGGTATGAGGCCGCCGATGACCCCTGTGTTTCACAACCCGCTGGAAATAAACGATCTGGTCGATTGGGGGACGATCCCCACGATGCTGGAAGGCGTGTCGAAAGTGTCGGGCAAGGTTTTGTCCAAGGGGCCGGGTGGCGCGTCCGAAACCGGCCTGTGGATCTGCACCCCCGGCAAATGGTTCTGCCATGTGACCAGCGATGAGTTCTGTCACTTTCTGGCCGGCCGCTGCACTTATGTCCATGAAAGCGGCGATGTGATCGAGGTAACCCCCGACACCGCCGCGTTCTTCCCCAAGGACTGGAAAGGTGTCTGCACCGTCCACGAGACGATCAAGAAGGTCTACATGATCCGCTAGGAAATCCGATGTTCAGCCCCGCCACGCCCTGCCGTTTCCTGACACCGGACTATCACGCGTCCACCGGCAGACCCATGCCGGTCACCGACCCCGCCACTTTGGGACAGGTCGGGCATTATGCGCATACGACCGACGCCGAACTGGCGACGACCCTGGCCGCCGTCAACGCCGCCCAGTCCGGCTGGAAAACGCTGGACGCGAAAACCCGTGCCCAGCACCTGCACCGTCTGGCCAACCGGATCGAGGCCGAGGATTTCACCGATTGCGCCATCCTGATGAGCCGCGAGATGGGCAAGCCATACCCCGAGGCGATTGGCGAGTTGGCCAACTGCGCCCCGGTGTTCCGCTATTACGCCGAAATGGCGCGGGACGAGGCGGGCAAGGTGGCGGGCACCACACAAGCGGGGTCGTTCCAGTATGCGCGCTATGAACCCGTGGGCGTGTCGGTGCATATCATGCCGTTCAACTTTCCCATTCTTCTGATGTGCTGGACGGTGGCTGCATCCCTTGCCGCAGGCAATGGCTGCATCATCAAACCGGCCGAGGCGACCACGCTGTGCACGCTGGATTTCTGCCGGGTGTTCCGGGGTCTGCCGGATGGATTGGTGGCCTGCCTGCCGGGCGGGGCCGATCTGGGCCGCGCGCTGGTCGCCAGCGACCAGACCCATGCGGTGGCCTTTACCGGATCCGTCGCCGCAGGCCGCGCGGTGGCGATGGCCGCGGCGGAGCGCATGAAACCGGCGGTGATCGAGGCGGGGGGGAGTGACCCCATGATTATCACCGCCAGCGCCCCGTTGGACATCGCGGCGGCGGGGGCGGTGACGGCGGCGTTCCATCTGTCGGGGCAGGTCTGTACTTCGGCAGAGCGCATCTATGTCGTGGACGCCGTGCATGATGATTTCGTGGCGGCCTTTGTGGCCGAGACGCTGGCGCTTCGCATCGGCAACGGGCTGGACAAGTCCGAGATCGGGCCCTTGGTCAGCAAGCCTGCGCGTGACAAGGTGATGCGTCTGGTGGCCGACGCCGTGGCCAAGGGCGCGCGGGTGGAGTGTGGCGGGGGTATTCCTGCGGGGCTGGATACCGGCTGGTTCTATGCGCCGACGATCCTGACGGGCTGCACGCCCGACATGGATATCCTGCACGAGGAATGTTTCGGCCCGGTGGCCGCCGTTGTCCGGGTGCCGGATTTCGATGCGGCGATTGCTGGGGCCAATGCGTCGCCCTTTGGTCTGGGTGCGTCGGTGTTCACCACCCGGCTGGATGAGGCGATGGAGGCGGCGGAACGGCTGCAATCGGGCATGGTCTGGGTGAACAATCCGCTGATCGACAATGACGCGCTGCCGTTTGGCGGGTGGAAGGCGTCGGGCCTTGGACGTGAGTTGGGGCGGCAGGGGCTGGATGCGTTCCGGCGCACCAAAATGGTCATCATCGACCACAAACCGGTGCGGCAGGGGTGGTGGTATCCCTATCCCGACGACTGGTTCCTGCAGGGTGGCGGGCGGAAACATGTGTAGGGGCGTGGAATGAGCAAAGTTATCACTCTGATCGGCGGCGCCGGCATGATGAGCCAGGGCATCATCAAAGACCTCTTGTCGGACCGCGGCATCATCGACATCGCCGGGATTCGGGTCTGCGACACCGCCCGGGACCGGATGGAGGCGTTGCAGGCCCGGATGGGCGACCCGCGCCTGACCCTGCATGACCTGAACGTCACTGACCCCGCCGCCTTGCAGGCCGTCCTCGCGGGGTCTGACATCTGCATCAACGGCGTGCCGACGATGGCGGGCCACCAGATGACCATTTTCGAGGCCGCACTGGCCGCCCGCGTCGATTATGTCGATCTGGGTGGGCTGGGTACCTATACGGTCAAGCAGATGGCCTGGCATGACCGCTTTGCCGATGCGGGGGTGGTGGCCGTGCTGGGTGTGGGGTCTGACCCCGGCCTGTCGAACGTGATCTGCCGGGCGGTGGCCGACAAGCTGGACGAGATCGACAGTATCAACCTTTACTGGGCCGCCGAATTCACCGGCCCTGAAAGCCCGGTCCTGCGCCCGCCCTACAGCGTGTCCACCGTGCTGGCCGAATATGCCGACCCTTGCGTGCAGTTCCTGAACGGGCGGCATGTGGAATGCGCGCCCCAGACCGGGAAGGAGGTCATCGACCTGCCAGCTCCCTGGGGACCGCTGGAATTCATGTATTCCGCCCATTCCGAGCCGCTGACCGTGCCCCTGGCCGATGGTATCCGCGACAAGGGGATCAAGGAGTTCACTTGGAAGCTGCACCTTCCCACCCGCGAAAACGAGGCTTGGATCGGGTTGGTCAAGGCGGGCTTTGGTGACTACGACCGCCCGGTCAGCATCAACGGCCAAGACGTGCGCCCGCTGGATGTGCTGAATGCCGTCATCGCGCGCAACATGGCCGAGAACGCCGACAAGATCCCCGCGCAGGACAGCCACGAGATTCACTTTGCCATCGGCAAGGGGCGCATCGGCGGCAAACCGGCAACCGTGCGGTGTCAGGTCATTCTGCACCCTGACCCGATCTATGACGGCTATATCGACGCCGGAACCTCGATGAACGCGTCGATTGCAGCGCAACTGATCCTGCGCGACGCCCGCAAGCCGGGGGTCTATGCCTGTGAGGGGTATTACGATGTCGACACCTATTTTGTCGAAGCGCGCAAACGCAAGTTCGACATCAGCCTGACGATGACACCGTCATAACCGCCCTGATACCATGGGCTGACGCGCGGCGGTGCAGCACATCAACATGACCTCGCCCGGGGCTGCCGGTGCGCGTTCAGTGTCGTGCCAACGTGCAGACACGCTGGCCACCACAGCAAAATCAAGCGGCCGGGTCCGTCGCAGACGGACAAACCGCGCATTGGCGTTCCTGCGTGCGGTCTGGGCGCGTTCCTTGCGCAGTTTCTGGCAAGCCTGCGAAAAGCGCGGCAGACCAATTTCCGCTATCTTTGTATTTTACGCTTTGCGAAAAATATTGAAAGTAACATGTCAAGAAGAAGCTGCTGCAGAGCGCAGGCAAGCCTATTTTAGCAGCCGAAAATGAACGGCTAGCGTGAGAAAGCCCTGAATCCCAAGATCTACGTTTTTTTTCGTTGTCACATGGTACGAAACACGTAACGCTGGTGACGCGGACGCATGGCCGAGTCTGGGCAGGCAGGAGTGGGCGTTGAGCTTGAAGCTGAGAGCGCGTTGGGTTCTGGCCCATGACGGCCGCGATCATGTGATGGTCGAGGATGGCGAAATCGTCATCGACGCAGGCCGGATTGTCAGCATCGGCCCACGCGGAGATGGCCCGGGGGACGACGGGCACGATTTCGGGCAGGCCCTGATCGCACCGGGATTCATCGACCTCAATGCCCTTGCCGATGCGGATACCACGATCCTGGGCTTTGCCGGTGCCGCCGCGCCGAATGCCAAGGCGGTGCGGGCAGAGCATGTTGCGGCGGCGCAGGATGTGCTGACCACCGACCAGATGCTGATGGCGGCGCGTGGCGCGTTTTGCCAGCTTTTGCTGTCAGGGGTCACGGCCGCCCTTCCGGTTACCTCGCTTCTGTTCCGGCGATGGGCCGAAACGGCGGCAGAGTTCGATGGCATTGCAGCGCTGGCTGATGCGCTGGGTCTGCGGCTGGTGCTGGGCCCCAGCTTCCGGTCGGCGGTAAATGTCGTTCGCGCTGACGGGACACTGGGGCAAGTCCGGGATGAGGCGGCAGGACTGGCAGGGCTCGCCGAGGCGGTGGCGTTCATCGAACGGCAGCGGGGCGGTCTGGTGTCTGGTCTGCTGGTACCTTCGACCATCGACACCTGCTCTGACATGCTGATCCGGCGCACGGCGGAGAAGGCGGCGGAACTTGGGGTGCCGTTCCGGCTGCATTGCTGCCAGTCACAGGCCGAGACCGAGGCGATATGGGACAGGGCCGGGGTTTCCTCGATCGGGCTGTTGCGCGACCTTGGGGTGCTGTCGCCGCTGGCGTTGTTGCCGCATGCCCAGTTGCTGGGCGGGCCGCGGGCCGATCCTGTGCTGATTGCCGAAGACCGGCAGGCGCTGGCGGACAGCGGTGCCACGGTGGTGCATTGCCCGCTGGTCATCGGGCGCGGCGGCAAGCGGCTGAACAGTTTCGCGGGCTTTCAGGCTCAGGGCATCCGCATCGGGATGGGCACCGACACCGCGCCGCCGAACATGCTGATGAACCTGCAGATGGGGCTTGCCATGGCGCGGATCAACGATCCCGGCACCCGCCCCGCCGACCTTTTGCGGGCCGCCACGCTGGGCGGTGCGCAGGCCATCGGCCGGCCCGATCTGGGGCGCCTGCAGCCCGGTGCCGCTGCCGATCTGGTGGTCTGGGACCTGTCCGCACTGGACGTCCAGCCGGTGCATGATCCGGTCGAGGCGCTGTTCCTGATGCCGCCGGGCCTGCGTCCGCGTCACGTCTGGGTGGCCGGGCGGCACGTCGTTCGCGATGCGCGCGTGGTGGGCACGGATGAGGCGGCACTTGCCGCCGCGATGCAGGCCATCTTCGGGCAACTGCGCGACAGCTTTGCCGCGCGTCATCCGCAGGGGCTGGGCTGGCCCGCACTGTTTCCGCCTTCGTTTCCCACCACAACCAAAAACATGACAATCCAGCAAGGAGACCCATCATGAGGATACATCGAAGCCTGACGGCAGGGCTGATCGCCCTGACCCTGGCACTGCCCGCGCAGAGCCTGTGGGCGCAGGATGCCGCGCCGGTCGTGATCGCCTCGTCCGAGGACGTGATCAGCCTTGACCCGCATATGCTGGACAGCAACAACCCGACCGGATCGGTGATCTGGTCGCTGTTCGACAGTCTGGTGCGACGCGGGTCGGACGGATCGCCCCAGCCGCGACTGGCGACCGAATGGGAGCGGGTCGATGATGTGACCTGGCGCTTCAAGCTGCGGGAAGGTGTGACGTTCAGCAATGGCGAGCCCTTCAATGCGCAGGCCGTGGTGGTGAACTTTGCCCGCATGGACACCGCCCCCTTCAACTCGGTTCAGCAGTTGCATGACCAGACCGGGCTGACCGAGGTGCGGGTGGTCGACGATTACACCATCGAACTGGTGACCGAAAAGCCGACGGTGAACATGCTGTACTGGCTGGCCGAGGCGTTCATCGCGGCGCCCGGTTACATTACCGACACCGCGCCCGACGTGGTGGCCGGTGCGCCGGTCGGCTCTGGCCCCTATCTGCTGGGCGAGTGGAAGCGCGGCGATGCGCTGACGCTGGTTGTCAATGAAACCTATTGGGGTGGCGCGCCGGCGGTAAAGACCGTCACCTTCCGTGCCATCCCGGAAGTGTCGTCACGGCTGAACGAACTGCGCGCGGGCACCGTCGATCTGGTGGTCGGCATCACCCCGGATTCCGCAGAACAGGCGAATTCGGACGTAAGCGAACTGGTAAAGATCGAAGGCCTGCGCAAGATGCACATGGGCATCTCGATCAAGGGGGAACAGCCCGCGCTGGCCGATGTGCGGGTGCGTCAGGCGCTGAACCATGCCGTCGACGTGCCGACGATTGTGGCGTCACTGATGGGCGGATCGACCTCGCCGCTGGTCAGCATCGTCAACCCGCCGAACAACAATCCCGACCCGACCCCCTTTGCCTATGACCCGGAAAAGGCAAAGGCGCTGTTGGCCGAGGCGGGCTTTGCCGATGGCTTTCCGCTGACGCTGCAATGGTCCACCCGCTTTGACGGCGGCAAGGAAGTGTCCGAGGTGGTCGGCGCCTATCTGGAACAGGTCGGCATCAAGCCTTCCTATGAGGCGGTCGAGATCGGCCAGTTCCGCGCCGGTCTTTCCTCGGCCTCGCTGAAGGGCATCTACTTTCAGGGATGGGCCGCGCTGATCAACCCGTCGGTGGAACTGGTGATCCTGACCTGCGGCCACGTCGACAACTCCAGCGGCTATTGCAACCCCGAGTATGACAAGCTGGTCATCGAGGCGGCGCAGACGCTGGACGATGCTGCCCGCCAGAAGCTGGAATTCGCCGCGCAGGCGATCATCTGGAACGATGCGCCGTGGCTGTATCTCTGGCGTCTGCCGAGCTTCTTCGGCATCTCGAAAAAGCTGAGCTATGACTTCCGCGCTGACAACTATCTTGAGCCCTATCTGATCACCTACAAGTGACGGTAAATCCCTGCCCCGGATATTCCGGGGCAGGGGCAACCCGACAGGTCCGCTGCATGCCCTTGTTTCTTTTCAAACGCTTCCTGCAAGCGGTCCTTGTCCTGATCGGCGTCTCTTTCCTGACCTTCATCGTCGCGCACCTGACCGGCGACCCGGTCGAGTTGATGGCGCGCGAGAATGCCACGTTGGAAGACAAGCAGGAGTTGCGGGCGTTCCTGGGCCTCGACCGGCCTCTGGCCGAGCAATATCTGAGCTTTGTTGGCAAGGCGGTGCAGGGCGATCTGGGATATTCCTTTGTCCAGCGCGCCCCGGTGACCCAACTGATCGCCGAGCGGCTGCCCGCGACGCTGCAGCTTGCCGCCGCCGGGTTCCTGCTGGCGCTGCTGATATCGGTGCCGCTGGGTATCGTCATCGCGCTGAAGCGCAACACGGTCTGGGATGTGGTGGTGACGGCGCTGGCGATGGTGGGTCAGGCAGCACCCGGATTCTGGATTGGCCTCATGCTGGTGGTTCTGTTTGCGGTCGAGCTTCAGATCCTGCCGGTGTCGGGCTATGGCGGGCCGCTGTACCTGATCCTTCCGGCGATCACGCTGGCGCTGCAATCGGCGGCGCGGCTGACGCGACTGGTGCGCGCCAGCATGCTGGAGGTGCTGAATGCCGACTACATCCGCACCGCGCGGTCAAAAGGCCTGCGCGAGCGGACGATCCTGTTCATCCATGCCTTCCGGGGCGCGATGATCCCGGTGGTCACGATGGCAGGGCTGGAACTGGCCGAACTGGTGTCCGGTGCTTTCATCACCGAGACGATCTTTGCCTGGCCGGGGGTCGGGCGACTGGCGGTCAATGCGGTCTACCAGCGCGATTTCCCGCTGATCCAGGGGGTCGTGCTGATGGCGGCGGTGTTCTTTGTGGTCATCAACTTCGTGGTCGACGTGCTTTATGTCGTGATCGACCCGCGCGTGAAACTCAAATGACCCGCGCGACAGCCAGGCGATTTTTCGGGCGGCACGCGATCGGACTGATCGGGCTGACAATCCTGTTCCTCGTCGTGACCTCGGCCCTGTTTGCACCCTGGATCGCGCCGCACCCACCCTCGGCGGTAAACCTGATGGCCCGCCTTGTGCCGCCTGCATGGGTCGAGGGCGGCACATTTTCGCATGTCCTTGGCACCGACAATCTGGGCCGCGACATCCTGAGCCGCGTGATTTACGGCGCGCAGATATCGTTGTCGGTGGGCGCGGGGGCGGTTGTGATCGGTGCGATCATCGGGTCATCGGTCGGTCTCTTGGCCGGATACTTTGGCGGTTGGGTCGATGCCGTGCTGTCGTTTCTCATCAACGTACAGCTTTCCTTTCCCTTTACCCTGCTGGCCATCTTCCTGCTTGCGACCTTCGGCGGCGGTTTTCTGTCGGTTGTCGTGGTCGTGGCGCTGGCGACCTGGGTGAACTATGCCCGCGTTGTGCGCGGTCAGGTGATGAGCGTGACCAATCAGGACTATGTCGAGGCGGCCCGCAGCGTGGGGGTGCCGACGCTGCGCATCCTGCGGCACTACATCCTGCCGAACATCCTGTCGCCGATCATCGTTGTTGCCAGTTTCTCGATGGCACAGGCGATCCTGACCGAGGCCGCGCTCAGCTTTCTTGGCGTGGGCGTCGGCGGGACGCAGCCATCCTGGGGGATGATGCTGAACGACGGTCGCAATTACCTGCAGAACGCCTGGTGGATGACAGCCATGCCCGGGATTGCCACGGCGCTGACGGTGCTGGCGGGCAATCTGTGTGGTGACTGGTTGCAGGACCGCACGGACCCGAGGCTGCGCCAATGACCGGACCCGTGCTTGAGGTGCAGAACCTTTCCGTCACGTTTCAAGGCGACAGCGGCCCGGTCCATGCGGTGCGCGACCTGTCGCTGTCGGTGGCCCCGGGCGAGGTGATCGGCATTGTCGGCGAAAGCGGCTCTGGCAAGTCGGTCACCATGATGTCGGTACTGCGCCTTCTGGACACCCGGCGCACCGAGATCACGGCAGGTCGGCTGGCGGTTGACGGGCGGTCGCTGTTGGGTCTGTCGGGCCGCGCATTGCAGGACATGCGCGGGCCGGTGGTGTCTTACATCTTTCAGGACCCGCTGACGGCGCTGAACCCGCTGTTGACCGTCGGACGCCAGATTACCGAAGGGCTGCGCCGCCACCGGGGCCTGTCGCGGGCCGAGGCGCGGGCGTGGGCGATGGACCTTCTGCGCCGCGTCGGCATTCCGGCACCGGAACTGCGCATCAACCAGTTGCCGCATCAGATGTCGGGCGGGATGCGGCAGCGGGTCATGATCGCCATTGCGCTGGCCTGCGATCCGAAACTGCTGATCGCGGACGAGCCGACGACAGCGCTGGATGTGACGGTACAGGCGGAAATCGTACGTCTGGTCCAGTCGATCCAGGCCGAGCGCGGGATGGCGATGGTCTGGGTCACGCATGATCTGGCGCTGTTGGCGCGGTTGGCCGACCGCGTGGTGGTGATGTATGCCGGCCGGATCATCGAGGATGCCCCGGCCAGAACGCTGTACGCGGCCCCCGGGCACCCCTATACCGCCGGGCTGCTGGCCAGCACGTCGCGGATTGACGATCCCTTTACCGAACAGGCCCCGATCCCCGGCACGCCACCCGATCCACGGGTCATCGCACCCGGTTGCAGCTTTGCCCCGCGGTGCAGCCGCGCCTTGCCGCGCTGCCTGAATGAACTGCCGGACCTTGTGGCGCAGGGCCAAGACCACCGCCTTGCCTGCTTCAACCCCTTGCCGGGGGCACGCACATGACCGCCGTCAGTGTCATCCGGGCCGAGGGGCTGACGGTTGAATTCGGCGTGCGCCGGTTGCTGATCCTTGGTCGCAAGGCCGGCGCGGTTCAGGCGGTCAGCAATGTCGATCTTGTCGTGGAACGTGGCGAGACGCTGGCCGTGGTCGGCGAAAGCGGTTGCGGCAAAAGCACCCTTGGCCGCGCGCTGCTGCGGTCAGTGCCGATCACCGCGGGGCGGCTGGAGTTCATGGGGCGCGACATCACCCGGCTTGAGGGCGAGCCGCTGCGCGCGCTGCGGCGGCAGTTTCAGATGGTGTTCCAGGACCCGTATGCGTCGCTCAACCCCAAGATGAAGATCTTCGACACACTTGCCGAACCGTTGCGCGTGCACACCACGGACAACGCCGCAACCATCCGCGACCGGGTGATGGAGATGATGGCGGCGGCGGGCCTCGCACCCGATTTCGCCGACCGCTATCCGCATGCGTTTTCGGGCGGACAGCGGCAGCGGGTGGCGATTGCCCGCGCGGTGATACTGCGCCCCGATTTCGTCGTGGCTGACGAGCCGTTGTCGGCGCTGGATGTATCGCTGCAACTGCAGATCCTGACCCTGTTCCGCCAGTTGAAGGCCCAGTTCGCGCTGACCTATCTGTTCATTTCGCACGATCTGGCACGGGTGTTCGGTTTCGCCGACCGGATCGCCGTGATGTATCTTGGCAAGATCGTCGAGATCGGCACGGCGCGCGAAATCTATGCCGCGCCGGTCCATCCCTATACCCGCGCGCTGATCGCCGCAGCACCTTCGCCCGATCCGGCGCGCAGCACGGCGCGCGATGCCCTGACGCTGCAAGGCGAGCTTCCCAGCCCGGTCAATCCGCCCAAGGGCTGTCGTTTTCACACCCGCTGTCCGATGGCGATGCCGGTCTGTGCCGAGGTCGAGCCGCCGATGCTGGGCATCGGCGGCAGGCACGCCGTCGCCTGCCATCTTGTCACGCGCCCCTAGACGATGCGCAACGCCCGATCAGTGGTGCGATGCGCGCAGGGTCGCCCAGCGATGCAGCAGACGCTCGGCAACAGCCTCGGGGTCAAGGTTGTCGTTGCGCAAAAGGTGGCTGCGGATCAGGGCATCGGCCTTGGCAGACCAGCCCAGAAACCATGGCGCATGGGTCAGCGGCGACACCTGCGCCCCGGCCCGCGCGGTCACAAGACATGCGATGCTTTCGTCGGCCTGTGCGTCGGGAAAGAACCGGCGGATGCTGTCGCGGACCTGTGGGTCGTGGTCCAGTTCGGGGTAGGGCACGGCGAAAAGACACTCGGACAGCCAGCGGCGATGCACGGCGGGGCTGCCGTCAGATGCCCTGCCGCCCAGGTAAGCCAGCAGTGCCTCGGCCCTTGGACGCAGCGCCGGGTCGTGACGCGCGTTCAGGCACAACAGCGCATGGCCCGGCATCAAAGCCGTGCCCGTGGCACCGGGAAGCGGCAGCGGCACGCTGACCGGGCGGCCGGCGCGTTGGGCCGCATCGGCGGCAAGGTAGTCCATCGTGAAGGTCAGCGCATGCCGACCGCTGGCCCAGCGGATCAGGGCAGGGGCATCGCCCTTGTCCCCAACCGAGGCGGGCGGCACCAGTTCTTCGCGGCACAGGTTCTGGAAAAAGCCAAGCGCGGCCGTCATTGCCTTTGGTGCCGCAGGGTCGTCAAGTGTCAGAACCCCCTCACTGGCCAGATGACACAGCAGGCTCCAGATCAGACCGGTCTGGGTTTCATGCCAGCGCGGCACAAACGGATGCGCCATGCCCCCACGGCGCAGGCGGCGCAGGGCGTCAAGCACCGCGTCCCAGCTTGTCAGGTTGTCAAGACCTTCGGCATCGCTGTGCCGGTACAGCGCAAAGGGCCCGCCGTTGTAATAGGTCAGCCCGATCAGCCGCCCCGCCGCGTTCCGCGCGCCGGCATCCAGCCGGCTGTCCATGCCCTTCAACGACGGACCCAAAGCCCCGGCGTCGTCCAGTTCCGCCAGAAGGCCGCGCGCGTCCCATGCCGATGCCTCTGCCCGCTGGGCATAGAAAACCATTGGCGCGCTGTCGGTGGCAAAGGCCCCGTCCAGCCACGCACCATAGTCGCCACCGATCTCATGGCAGACAATCCGCTCGTCCGCGTCGGCGGCGAAACGTGCAAGGTTGTCCGTCACCACATCGGGCCGCACGCCCCAGAACGCAAAGCTCAGCGGCGGCTCTGGTCCGGTGCCGATGATCGTTCTGCGAACCGACTGACCCATCCCGAAAGGACACCCCCATGCGCGACCTCTTGATCCGCAATGGCAATCTATTGCTGTCGGCTGGCCATGAAAACCTGTTGCAGGCCGATATCCTGATCCGCGACGGGCTGATTGCCGACATTGCACCGCAAATCGCGGCCGACGTCGAGACGCTGGATGCGCATGGCGATATCGTCATTCCCGGCCTCATCAACGCGCATGTCCATTCGCCCGGCAATTTCATGCGCGGCACGCTGGAGGGGCTGCCGCTCGAGGTTTTCATGCTGTACGAGGTGCCGCCCCTTGCCTTGGGGCGCGAAGACCCGGCGCGGGTGCGGCTGCGCACGATGATCGGGGCGGCGGAAATGCTGAAGCTGGGCATCACCTCGGTGATGGACGACGCCTTTTTCGTGCCGCTGACCACGCCCGAGGCCATCGACGCCATCGTCGGCGCCTACGACGACATCGGCATCCGCGCGACACTGGCGCTGGACCAGCCGATTGTGGTGGAATACGACAAATACCCGTTCCTGAAGGATATCCTGCCCGAAACCGTCCGCAGGACAATGGACGCCGCACCGCGCGAGACTGCCGAAGGGATGCTTGCGCATTACGATCACCTGATCGGGCGCTGGCACGGCGCGGGGCAGGGGCGGATCGCCGCCGCCGTGTCATGCTCGGCCCCGCAGCGGGCGACGCCCGACTACCTGCGCGCGCTGCACCGGCTGTCGCAGACCCATGATCTGCCGTTCTTCTGCCATATCCTTGAGACGAAGCTGCAACGCGTCCTTGGCATCGAGAAATTCGGCATGTCGCTGATCCGCTTTGTCCAGCAATTGGGCATCCTGGACGCACGGATGCTGGTGATCCATTCGATCTGGGTCGACGAAGCCGATATCGCGATCCTCGGGGCCTCGGGTGCCAGTGTGGCGCACAACCCGGTGTGCAACCTGCGGCTTGGCAGCGGCGTCATGCCGTTCCGGGCGCTGCGCGATGCGGGGGTGCCGATCTGCCTTGGCACCGATGAGGCAGTCAGCGACGACAGCCACAATCTCTGGGGGGCGATCAAGACAGCGGGGATCGTCCATGCCATCACCGGCAGTGACTATGCCAAATGGCCCAAGGCGCAAGAGATCCTTGCGGCGGTCTGGGACGGGGGCAACCGCGCGATGCGGCGCCCGGTGCGACTGGGGCGCATCGAAGTGGGTGCTGCGGCGGACCTTGCGGTGCTAGACGCCGGCGCCGCCGCATTCCAGCCACTGCACGACATCCGCCGCGCCTTGGTTCTGGCCGAAGCGGGTGGGTCGGTGCGGCACACCATTGTCGACGGCGTGGTGGTGGTGCGCGATGGGCAACTGACCCGGATCGACGAAGCCCTGCTGCGGGCCGACCTGCGCCGGATCGAGCCCGAACTGCGCGCCGAGGCTGTGGCGCTGCGTGCCGGTGCTGCGGAACTAGAGCCTTACTACCGCGAAATGGTCGCCCGTGCGGCAGCGACCGATGTCGGTTTTTCGCGTTGGGTCGGCCAATGACGCCGCACCCGGATCGTGATTTCCTGGGCTATGGCGCGACCCCGCCCCGCGTGCGCTGGCCGGGTGACAAGGCGGTGGCGGTGTCGCTGGTGCTGAACATCGAAGAGGGGGCAGAGCTTGCCCTGTCATCGGGGGACGCGCGCAACGAGGCGGTCTATGAGGTGCATCAGGAACTGACAGGCGCGCGCGATTTCTGCATGGAAAGCCATTTCGAATATGGCAGCCGTGCCGGGTACTGGCGCATCCTTCGGTTGCTTGACGCCTACGGCGTGAAGGCGACACTGAACCTGTGCGGGCGCACGCTGGCCGCGACGCCATGGCTTGCCCGCCACGCGGTGGCAAATGGCCACGAGATCATGTGCCACGGCTGGCGCTGGGAGGATCAGGCGCATCTGGCCGAGGCAGAAGAGCGCGCCTTGATCCGCCGCTGCGCCAAGGCCATCACGGACGCGACCGGCACCGGACCGTGCGGCTGGCATGTGCGCAGTTATCCGTCTGAAAACACGCGGCGGCTGCTGCAGGAGCAGGGGTTCCTTTATGATTGCAACGCCTATCATGACGACCTGCCGGTGACGGTGCGGCGCGGAGAGCGGCCCTATGTCGTGCTGCCCTATGCGTTCGACACCAACGACATGAACTTTTACAAAAGCCAGCGCTTCGTTCACGGCGGCGATTTCGCCCGCTATTGTGGTGACGCCTTCGACTGGCTGGCACGTGAAGCCGAAGCCGCACCTCGGATGATGACGGTCGGCCTCCATACGCGCATCATCGGGCGCCCGGGGCGGATCGGGGGGCTGGAGCAGTTTCTGGCGCATCTGGCCCGCGTCGGCACCGCCTGGGTGGCGCGGCGCGACGAGATCGCACAGGTCTGGCTGGCACAGGGGCTCTAGACGGCAAGTGCCGGATTGGCATGGATCACCTCGGCAATCTGGCCCGGCGTCGTCAGCCAGACCCGGTCCCGGTGCGCCGCGATGTGTTCCAGCGCGCGGCGCAGCGCCCGAAGGCGGAACGGCTGGCCCGAGATGAACGAATGCACCACAATGGGCATCACCAGCGGCTGATCTTCAGAGGCCCCCAGCATCTCGTCGAACTGGTCGATGACCATCTGGGCAAAGTCGGTGGCGCTGGTTTGGCGCCCGATGATGGTGGAACTGTCGTTCACCTCCAGCGCATAGGGAATGCACAACAGCCTGCCCCCGGCGGCGTTCAGCCAGACCGGCTGGTCATCCATCCCCAGATCCAGCACATAGCGATACCCCGCCTCCAACAGCAGGTCGGGCGTGTTGTCGGTATGCGCAAGCCACGGGCTTGACCAGCCGGCCGGGGCGATGCCTTCGTGACGCCGGATCGCGTCGGCCACCGCGCGCAGATAGGCACCCTCATCTTTGGCGCTGCGTCCGGCCAGCGTATGCGAATTGGTCAGCCCGTGCGCCACGATCTCGCAGCCCTGGGCGCGGGCGAAGTCGACCAGATCCGGCGCGTGGTCGTAAACTTCGGTGTTGAGCAGGATCGCCAGCGGAAACCCCTCGCGCCGCGCCCGTTCGATCAGGCGAAAGCCGCCGACGCGGTTGCCATAGTCGCGCCACGACACATTTGCGTAATCCGGTTTTGACGCGCCGGGGAACAGGTCTTCGGTCAGCCCTTCGCCAAAGATGTATTCCTCGATCCCCAGTGCCAGATAAACCGCCAGCCGCTTGCCCCCGGGCCAGCAGTAGTCGGGTCTGCGGGTGATGGGGCTGTAGGCATAGCGGGTCTGGCGGGGCAGCATGGCGGTATCCTTACTGGCCGGTGCCAAGCAGTGACCGGCGGGTGAGCTTGCGGCTTACGGCAAAGCGGGCGGTATCATCGCGCAGATGCGCGCGGCGGTTGGGGTCGGTGCCGCTGGCGATACCCAGATGATAGGCCAGCAACTGAATGGCGATGGCCTGCGTGATCCCCGCCATGTCAGCAGCGCCGGGCAAGGCAAGGCGCATGGCGGCACTGGGCACGGCCGCGCCCTGCGGCTCCAGCGCCACGGTCAGAACACCCAGATCGGCCAAGGCGTCCGCCGTAGCCTCGGCATAGGCCGCCGTCGCCGGATCGGCGGGCAGCAGGACGACCAGTTCCGACAGTTGCATGCTCCAGTATTGGCGGTGGGCGAATTCCTCGATGTCGTCGCTCCATGCTGGAATCCTCGTCACCTCGACGCATTTCGCGGCAGCGTAGTCGGCGGTGGCGACCGTTGTGCCGACACCGAGGAACCGCGCGCCGCTGCAGTTGCCGCCCAACCGCAAGGCAACACTCTGCGCAAACGCGTCGGCCCGGTCGATAAGATCGGTCAGGCTGGGCAGGATTGCCGCAAGACGTGTCGCAAAGCCGGGCCATGCCGACGGGAAGGCCAGTTGCAGCGTGGCAAGCGTGGCGGTGTAGCTGGATGTGCCGCACAGGAACGGCGCAATGTCGGAAATGCCCAGCGAGAAACGATCAAGGCCAAGCGCCCCAAGCCGTCCACCGCTATCGTTGGTCAGCACCGCGACGTTCGCCCCTAACGCCAGCGCCACCTGCGCGCCTTCCAGCGTGCGGTCGACGTTGCCCGACATCGAGATTGCCAGTGCCCGGTCGTCAGGGCCAAGGCGGGGGGCGACGTTCAGGGTAAAGTCCAGGCCCGATGCCGCCCGCCCCACCTCTGATCCCGTCAGGGCCGCGCGCGCGGCAAACCAGCCGTCACCCGACCCGAAGACCCAGGCGCGGCCTTCGCCTTGCGGGCGCAGGTTGGCCTCGGCAAAGCTGCCGATCTCCTCGTTACGGGACAGAAGACCGGCAAGAAGGTCGGGCTGGCGGCGAATGTCGGCCAGCATCGGCGCGATCACTGGCAGCAGGCGGTCGGTCATGGCGGTCTTGTCCCTTGCGGCCGGCTGGTTGCGCCGGGTTGGCAGAAAGGTCAGGGTTTCCACCACAAAAGACAAGAAAAATTTGCGATTATTTTTCTTTCGATATCTTTCGAAACAAACTCGGCAACCATTGCCTCAGGCAACCAGTACCTCCAATCCCGCCGCGCGCAGGTCGCGCAGCATCTCGACCGATGTATTGGAATCGGTGATCAGCGTGTCCACCTGATCCAGCATCGCGATGCGGGCCGTCGCGATATGGCCCAGCTTGGTATGGTCGGCCAGAAACACCACCCGCCCGGCCGCGCGGATCATCGCCTTCTTGATCTCGGCCTCTTCCCAGTTGCCATTGGTGAAACCCTTGGCCGGATCGACGCCGGCACAGCTCATAAACGCGATGTCCGCATTGATTTCCTTGAGAATAAGGTCACCAAATGGTGAGATGAGCGAGTTGAGGCGCGGGCGCAGCGTGCCCCCGGTGACAATCACGGTTGCACCCGCGTGATCGACAAGCTCGATCGCGACGGCCAGCGAGTTGGTCACCACCGCAATATCGCTCAGATCACGCGGAAAGGCATTGGCCAGCGCCGCCACCGTCGATCCCGTATCCATGATGATGGTTTCGCCATCCCGGATCATCCCGGCCGCAAGCGCCGCGATGGCGCTTTTTTCGGCGCTGCGCAGCGCGGCGTTGATATCGACCGGCCTTTCATAGCGACTGGGTCGCACCGCGATGGCGCCACCGCGTATCCGGCGCAACACCTGACTTTTCTCAAGAAAAAGAAGGTCAGCGCGGATCGTGACGGTCGAAACCGCCAGACTATCCGCCAACGCCATCACATCGGCACGACCATGCGCACCAAGCTGCGCCATGATATGCTGATGTCTTTCGGTAGCTTTCAAAGCTGGCATCTGTTAAAAATCCTGTGACTTTGATTCTTGTCTGGCCTGCCGCAGCATAAACGGTTTCTTCCTGCGGCAAAGGCTGCTGGTTCGGCCGGTTTGCGGGGCTTTCGCGGAGAAACCTGATGCCTGTCCCCCGCGTCATCGCCGCCCTGCAACTTCCACCGTTCAGGGGCGGCGCGGCCCGGTCCATTGGTTGGTATGAGGATTTCCTGCTGGCCAACGCCAGAATCTTTGTCGAGGCGGGGATCACCGCGATCAAGGTGCAGGACGAAACCCGCGAGGAAGGTGCCGCCGCGATGCAGACCGTCGCGCGGATGGCGGTTCTGGGCCGCAGCTTTCGCAAGGAGTTCCCGAAGGTCGGGCTTGGCATCATCGTGCAGGCGCATGATGCGGTCGCGCCGCTGGCCATCGCCGATGCCTGCGACGCGGATTTCGTGCGGTTGAAGGTGTTCGTCGGTGCCGCAGTGAATGCAGAGGGCCTGCGCAACGCGCTGAACATCGCAGCGACGCAGTACCGTGCCGCAATTGGCCGACCCGACATCAGGATTTATGCCGACGTGCACGACCGCACCTGTGTGCCGTTGGCCGGCATGGCCCCCGAAACGGCGGCTGTCTGGGCGCAGTCGCTGGGTGCCGATGCGGTGATCGTCACCGGATCGGGGTTCGACGACACGCTTTCCCGCATTGCAGCCGCGCGCAAGGCGGGGGTGGTGCGACCGATCCTGATTGGCGGCGGCGTCACCACGGCCAACATCGGCACGGCGCTGGCGGTGGCGGATGGGGTGATTGTCAGCACGGCATTGCTGCGCGACGGCGCGAACCCTGATGATTTTGCGCTGTGGGACCGGGAAAAGGTTCTTCGGCTGATGGATGCCGCGGACCGCTCACCGGTCCGGGCCGCCGAGTGAATGACAGGGGAACGCCTGATGTCCTATGCCGATCTTACCCCGCTTCTGGCGGATACCTCGCCGCTGGATGATGCGCAAAAGGCGCTGATCGCGGACCTTTTCGCGCGCGAGCAATCGCTGATGGCGGCGCTGCCGACCGATGATCCGCTTGATCCCAAGCGTCGCCGCCGGGTGGATTTCACGCTGCCCGAAATTCTGGAACAGCCCGAGGTGATCCGCACCACCCTGCACCGTGAGCGCGAAGCCATTGCCGCCGCTGCCCGCAGCATTGCCCAATCGGGCCTGCGCCGCATCTGCATGACTGGTTGCGGTGACTCGCTTGCCGTGATGACCGGGGTGCGCAGCCTGCTCGAAGATATGACCGGCCTGCCCTGCGAACCGATCCAGGCGCTGGATCTGGCCTATTACCAGCACCGGGTGCTGGGCCCCGACGTTCTGGTCATCACGCTCAGTTCCAGCGGCACAACCACCCGCACGGTCGAGGCGCTGATGATGGCCAAGGCGCGCGGCGCGCAGACGCTGGCGCTGAGCAACACGCCCGGCTCGGCGCTGATGCAGCAGTCGGACCACCGCCTGACGATCCACGCCCAGCGCAAGGGCTGGCCGACGCAGGCCAGCACTGCCGCGATGGCGCTGCTGTGCCAGCTTGCGCTTGGCGTAGGTGCTGCGCGGGGGCTGGATGTGTCCGGCCTGCAAGTGGCGCTGGACGCCGTGCCGGACCAGATCGCCCAGGTGATCGCCGCGCAGCAGGACCGCATCGCGGTAATGGCCGAGGCAGAGCGTGACCGGAACATTTATCTGTTTGCCGGGGGCGGACCTTCGTTTGCCGCAGCCCTGTTCGGCGCGGCAAAGGTACGGGAATGTACCCCCGACCATGCCATCGCCATCCCGCAAGAGGAATTCCACCACTATAACTCGCAGAAACTGGGCGATCCGCTGATGCTGATCGCGCCGGCCGGTCCGTCGGTGCCGCGCGCCCATGATACGGCGCAGGAAGGTCGGCGTTGGGGTGGGCAGATTTACGCGCTGGTCACCGAGGACGAAAGCCGGTTCGATGACGTGGCCGATGCCGTGCTGCGGCTGCCGGCCGTGCCCGAGGCGCTGTCGGCGCTGGTCTACAGCATTCCGGTACAGCTTTACGCCTATCACCTTGCGATGGCCAAGTTTCGCGCCGCAGAAGCCCGGGCATGATGCCGCCGCGTCTTGTCTGTCTTGGCAATTTCACCATCGATGACGTGGTACTGCCCGACCTGACCGAACGTCCGGGCTGCACCGGCGGCGATGCGCTTTATGCCACCCTAGCGGCCCGGCCCTGGCAGCCCGAAACCCAGATCGTGGCCCCGATCGGCGCGGATTTTCCCACGTCGGTCACTGTGGCGATGGCGGCCCGTGGCCTGAGTGATGCAGGCCTTGCCCGCCGCGACCTGCCAACGCTGCACAACCGGGTCCAGTACTTTGCCGACGGCAGCCGGAAATGGACGCTCTTTGCCGAAGAAAGCACCTTTGATGCGCTTTCGCCGCTTCCCGCCGACATCCCGGCAGGTTTCCGGCAGGCCGATGGCTTTCTGGTGCTGGCGATGACGCTTGCCGCACAGCAACGGCTGGTGGCCGATCTGACGACGACACCGGGCGCGCTCGTCGCCCTCGATCCGCAAGAGGATTACATCCTTGGCAACGAGGCGGCGATCCTGCGGATGATCGGGGCGGTCGATATCTTTTTGCCAAGCGCGGAAGAGGTGGTGCGGCTTTTGGGCACCACCGACTGGCTGGCAGCGGCGCGGCGCTTTGCCGGTCTGGGGCCGCAACTGGTGGTCATCAAGCTGGGGGCTGACGGCTGTCTGGTGCATGAGGGTGCGACGGGCCGCAGCACGCTGGTGCCGGCGTTTCCAGTGCCGACCGTGATTGATACCACCGGCGCGGGGGACAGCTTTTGCGGGGCCTTCATGGCCGCCTATCTGCAACAGCCCGATCCGGTTCGCGCCGCCCGCGCCGGCGCAGTGGCCGCGTCGTTCACCGTCCGTGGCTACGGCGCGGACCCGCTTTTTGCCGCTGACCCTGCCGATATCCTGCGCCGGTTCGATACCTGGGCGCCCGAGTGCCGCGAGATCGGTCAGTCGTCGGGCATGAGCCCCGCGTAAATCCCGGTCAACCCTTGCAGGGGCGGCGGCGCGTAACTTGACCGCTTGCTGGTGCGCAGGCCCAGCGTCACCAGCCCCTCTGCCATCTTCAGCCCCGCCATTACCCCGTCGATCACCGGCACCCCCAACGCCCGGGTCAGCGGCCCGACCAGCCCGCTGAGCCCGGCACAGCCCAGCACGATGGCTTCTGCGTGATCCTCGTCCATGGCGCGTTGCCCTTCGGTCAGAAAGGCCGCAAGCACGGCCTGCTCTTCGCCAAGCAGGTCAAGCACCGGCAGGTCGATGGCCCGCAGCACGCATTTGTGCGCCATTCCTGTTTCGCGCAGAACCCGCTCGCTGTGGATGCGGGTGCGCGGTGGCAGGGTGATGACGCTGAACCGGGCGGCGACCAGCGCGGCCGTGTAAAACGCCGCCTCGGTCATTCCGACAACCGGCGCGCCGGTGATCTCGCGCGCGGCGGCAAGGCCGGTATCGCCAAAGCACGCGATGACATAGCCGTCCACCCCCTCGCGCTCGCCCGCCAATACCTGCTCGATCACCCCCATTGCGCCGATGGCCTCTTCGATATGGCTCTCGACGCTTGGGGTGCCCTGCGTCGGGCTGCGGGCGTCGACAAAAGTCCCTGATGCGGCATTGCGCGCGGCGGTGGCTGCAAGGTCGCGGGTAAAGGCGAGCGTCGTGTTCGGGTTCAGGATGCGGATATGCACGGATAGCCCTTTGCGCGGATGGGCCAACCATCACCTGATGGGTCGCAAGGTCAAGGGCAAGCGGGCACGGGACCGGGCCCGCGTCGACCATGCTATGCCAAAAACGGCTGCGGCTGGGCCGAGGCGGAAAGCCACCTGGAAACCGCCCGCAACCTGTTCACATCAACCGAACCACCGCTGTTTGCAGCAGATACCCTTGAGACATGGCGCGCAGTTTCAATTGCTGGCGATGGGGGGAGGGTGAGAGGCTGGAACACGACCCAAGCGGGTCTCGTTGCGGCTGCTTCCTTCCGGACCTGACCGGGTTGGCGAGGCGCCTGCCCGCGCCAACCTCTCGACCGGGGATATAGGATGGGGGGGCGGGATTCGCAAGCCTTGGCGCAGGGGTGCCTGCCGGTCTAGGCTGCGCGGGTTCCGATGGAGGAGAACCTGCCATGACCGCCCGCCTGACCCGCATCGACTGGCCCGATTTTGGTGCGCCTTCGGTGCCGGAACCGCCGACACTGGCAGACTACCGGGCGCGTTTCGCGGCGCTGCGGGCGGCTGCGGTGTCGCGGGGGTTGCAGGCGCTGGTGATCTACGGCGACCGCGAACACGCGGCGAACCTGCACTGGGCCACGGGTTTCGACCCCCGGTTCGAAGAGGCCGTGCTGGTGGTCACGCCGTCGGATGCGCTGCTGCTCGCCGGAAACGAATGCCTGCCCTACACTGCGGTGGCCCCGATGGTGGCGGCCGGCGAGGTGCGGGTGGCACATTGCGCATCGCTGTCGCTGCCATCGCAGCCACGGGGGTCGGCGCGGCTCGTGGACATTCTGGCGGACATTCTGGTGGGGGTGGTGCCTGCCGGCACAATCGGGGCCATCGGCTGGAAATGGTTCGGCGCGGATGAGGTGGACGACCCCGCCACCGCCCTCGACATCCCCGCGTTTCTGGCCGACCCCCTGCGCCGTATCGCCAATCGGGTCGAGAATGCGACCGACATCCTGATGCACCCCGGCCACGGCCTGCGCGCCCGCGTCGATGCCGCCGAGATTGCGCGGCTGGAGTTTGCCAACCACATGGCCGCAGCCGCCCTGCGCCGGATGGTCTTTGCCTTTCGTGAAGGGATGACCGATTTCGCGGCTTATCAGGCGGCGCAGGTTGGGGGGCTGCCGCTGGGGTGCCATTCCACCTTTGCTACCGGCGCGCGGGCGGATCAGGGCCTGTCGGGGCCGACCGGGCAGGTGTTGACCCTTGGCCAGCCGATCGGGTTCAACATCTGTCACTGGGGGGCGAACATCTGCCGGACCGGGTGGCTGGCGCGCACGGCGGATGACCTGCCCAAGGCCGCGCGGGGGTATCTGGACGCCTTCGCCTTTCCCTACATGCGGGCGATGTCCGACTGGTGCGGCCTGATGCGGCCCGGCGTCAAGGGGGGGCAGGTCTGGGCGCGGATGCAAGGCATGCTGCCCTTTGAAACTTTCGGGATCAGCCTGAACCCGGGCCACCTGATCGGCCTCGACGAATGGATGTCATCGCCGATTGCCGAGGGTTCGGCGGAACCCCTTGCCTCGGGCATGGCAATGCAATGCGACGTGATCCCGTCGCATGCCGTCTATGCGTCGACCCGGATGGAAGACGGCTATGTGATCGCGGATGCGGCCCTGCGCGCCGACCTTGCCGCACGGTTCCCCGCTGTGGCCGCGCGCTGTGCCGACCGCGCGGCCTTCATGCGCGGGGTGATCGGCCTTGATGTGCCCGACACCCTCTTGCCGCTGGCCGATACCTGCGGGATCATCGCGCCGTTCCTGTTCGATGCAGCACAGGTCATCACCCTGCGATAAGCCCCGCCGCCCGTGCCCCTGACAGGATGTCGCGCGCCACATGATGGGCGAAATCCCCGGTTGCGGGCACGAGGTCCGGCACCTGCACCACGGTCATCCCTGCAGCATGGGCCGACCGCGCCCCCGTGTCACTGTCCTCGAACGCAAGACAGCGCGCGGGGGCCACGCCCAACAGGGCGGCTGCCAGCAGATAGGGTTCCGGTGCGGGCTTTGGCCGGGTCACATCGTCCACCGTCACCACATGCCGGAACGGGGGCAGGGCGCAGGCGGCAAACTTACGGCTGGCCTGCACCCGGGTGGATGACGTGGCAATGGCGCGCGGCAGGTCGAACGCCGCCAGAAGGTCGGTCACCCCGGGCTTCAGTGTGATCCCCCCCGCCTGCCCCAGAATCGACGCGGCCTTCCATTCGCGGTGAAAGACCGCAAGGTCCAGCGCCGGATAGGCCGCCATGATCCGCCCGCCACCGGTCACGTCATCCACACCGACGAGTTGCAGCAGGAACCCCTCGTCCACCGTCACACCGCAGGCGGCAAAGGCCGCGATGGCGGCCTTGTGGGTGATGGCCTCGGTATCCAACAGCGTGCCGTCCAGATCAAAGATCACCGCGTCATAGGTCATGCGTCCCTCCGGGACCAAGGCTTGGGTCAGTGCCGCCTTCTGACCGCAAAGACAACGCCTTGTCCATGTGCCAATCCCCCTTTTCCCCGCGACTGCGCTGCCTTAACCTTGGGCTACCCACAGAAAGGCCTGCCCCATGACCGTCCACATCGGCGCCAAACCCGGCGACATCGCTGAAACCGTTCTCCTGCCCGGCGACCCCTACCGCGCCCGATGGGCGGCAGAGACCTTCCTCAAGGACGTCAGACTGGTGAACGAGGTGCGCGGGATGCTGGGCTATACCGGCACCTGGAATGGCCACCCGGTGACGATCCACGGTACCGGCATGGGGATGCCGTCGCTGTCGATCTATGTGAACGAACTGATCCGCGACTACGGTGCCAAAACCCTGATCCGCATCGGCTCGGCGGGGGGGATGCAACCGCATGTAAACCTGCGCGACGTGGTGCTGGCGATGACCGCAAGCACCCTCTCCACCCCCTCGCGCGGCATCTTCCGTGACATGGCCGTGGCGCCTTGCGCCGATTTCGCCCTGCTCGCCGCCGCCCACTCCGCCGCCGTGGCACAGGGCGTGCCGGTGCATGCGGGGGCAATCCTGTCGTCCGACACCTTCTACGACGAACGCCCTGACCTTCAGGCCGAACTGCAGCGCCACGGCACCCTCTGCGTCGAGATGGAGACGGCGGAACTCTATCATCTTGCCGCCCGCCACGGTGCGCGTGCGCTGTCGGTGCTGACGATCAGCGACCACCTCCTGACGCATGAGGCGCTCCCCTCCGCCGACCGCGAACGCAGCTTTGGCGACATGGTCAGGATCGCGCTGACGGCCGCCTTCGCCTGACCAGCCGTTTCTTCTTTGCACAAATACTCCGGGGGTCCGGGGGCTGGCCCCCGGCTCCGTCCCACAAGTGCCACGCTATGCCTTCGGCACCAACAACTTCGCAGGCCGGATCGCTTCGGCGGCCTTGAACAGCCCGAAGGTCTGGTTGACGTAGTTCACGACACCCGAAATCTTCTCCAGATAGGCCAGCAATTCCGGCGTCTTGACCGCCTCGACCAGTTGCACCGCACGCTCCGGCCCGACAGCCTCGAACTGGCAATAGAACAGCGGCTCGCCGCGTTTCAGGATCAGGTCGCGCTCGGGCTCATGCCACTCGAACGCCCACATCAGCGGGCGCGGCCAGACCGAAACCGGGAACCGCCCGCCAAAGATCGTGCCCGGAAGGCTTTCGCGCCGATAGTGGGCAAAGGTGCCAAGCTGGGTCATGTACACCAGCTCATCCGCGATGAAACAATAGGGCAGCGACAACTGGATCGTCGGGCGGTCGGGGTAACGCCACTCCGCCTCGTTTACCAGCGTCAGCACCTGATTGAGCTTGGACGACCGCACCGGACTGGCCGTGCCCGCCCGGTTGATCAGCACCGGCTTGCCCTTGTCGTCCCGCGAAAACCCGATGTGCAGGTCGAACGGGCATTTCACCACGAAATACCGGCTTTCCATCTGTATCACCGCCGGGCAGCGGCTCGCGCTTTTGGCATGGGCCTTGTTGGTCTGACGAAACATCAGCCGCTCGGGCGCATCATACAATATGGCCCCCTTGTCACTGGTCAGGAACCACCCCACCGTCACCGGCCCCGATTTCGGGCCCTCGTCCGGCCGGTCAAAACTGACGTTGATTTCCATATGATCCGCCCTTGAATTTCCCCGCCAGACTTGCCGCATACGGCCAGCCTGTCAATGCCGCACCAACCCCGCCCCCGCGCTCTTGTCCAACCGCAGGAACCCCAGCGCCGACCCCAGCGCCAACACCGTCACCATGGCGAACACCACGCCAAAGTTGCCCGCATCCACCGCCGCCACCCCGCGCAACGCCCCCGTCACCTCCAGCGTCAGCGCGGCCAGCGTGATGCCGATAGACCCCGACAACTGTTGCAACACGGCGGTCAAGCTGGTGGCCTGGCTCAACCGTGCCGGTTCGACCTCGGCATAGGCAATCGCGTTGATCGCGGTAAACTGCAACGACCGCGACACCCCGCCCACGAACAGCACCGCCAGCATGATCACGACAGGCGTGACAGGCGTGAACAGCGCAGGCCCCGCCAACAGAACCGCCGACACCACGGCATTGCCCACCACCACCCCGCGAAAGCCAAACCGCCGCAACAGGGGTTGCGCCGCAAACTTCATCAACATCGCCCCA